>JAKQNF010000035.1 GCA_029565935.1 Bacillota bacterium
AAGCGAAACTATATACGTGATTCGAACAAGCAGCTATAACAATCGGAATATCCTAGAAAGGGTATTGCTCACAAGGAACCTTGATTACAGGATCGAGTACCAGACAGGGGCCATACTCCTTGCACGGCCTCTTCCGTCCTACGACGAGGAAGGCAACAGTTATCATCTGGAGGTATCATACGCTACTACCGGCGGGTCCATTGAAGAGATAGCAGCAGGAGCAAGAGTCAAAGTGCACTTAGGCCCGCTGGCTCTAGGAATCACGACTGCAATAAAAGCCAAAGAAGGAGATACGGATGTAGTTGTTGGTGCTGATGCAGATTTAAGCTTAGGATCCATCCTAAGGTTATTTGCTGAAGCCGCCAGCTCGTTCGACTCAACGATTTTCAGAGGATATGCAATCAAAGCAGGCGCGGAAGTCAAGCTGGGAAGTATCATGGCCAAACTTGAAACCATGGCAAGCGATGGAGGGTTTGTTATGCCGGGCGAGACCACGCCACTACCTGGACAGATAACTCTGTACGCTAAAGCAGGTATCGAAGAGAGCTCAGACTTGATTCTTACACTTATGACAAGTAACACATGGAAAGGCGCATCTTTCGGTTACAGCTGCGATAACAAGCTTACGGTGGGCTATCAACTACCTCTTCCTATCGGCCTTTCTATCGGGATGACGACAACATTTACTTACGAAGGAGTTACTAGCGCGAATGGCGCTACATTCGACATATTCGCAATGGCGAAACCCATACCGCAGTTCTCAATAAAAGCAAACGCTCAACTGGCTAAGATAGGATCGCCACTTGATGACGACGGTGACTACAGCCTTTCGATATCATACAAGCCCGGTTCGAAGCTTGCGCTTACCATGGCATATATCACAGGAACCGAATTAGCTGGAAGATATCATACATTATCCCTGACGGCAGACCTTTCTGTTACGTCAAATGGCAAGCTATACGGAACGTTGAGCTTGCCATTCGGATCGAAAGCGTCTAGGACGCTCGGCCTGGGATATAAGGATGCACTTCAGTTGTCAAAGGGCCTTAAGGCCAACATCGCTGTCGAAGGCGTCATCGGTTTCGAACCAAACGGCGCTCTGTCATTTGAAACATCCAAAGCCGCGGCATCGGCATCGTTGGAATATGCTGCGACAAACGGCTTCAGGGACAATATGAAGCAGGAGTTCTCCTGTGCCGCCGCCGGTCTGACATCCCTAACATTGGTAGATATCAGTGGAAAGGCAACCGAATGGCTCAGCATGCAGGCAGATGCGGCATGCTACTACGGCAGCACCCCTAATAGGGATGGACTCCCGTTAAGGGCAGAAGCCTCGTTAGCCTTGGCGGTAAGGCCGGATAATACAGTGTTAACAGGCCTGCTTAAGATGGAAGGTAGATACTTCACCGGAGAGCGGTTCGGCCATAGGGAAGATGCGGTGATAGCTACGGCTTCTACCGATTGGACGTTTGATCCAGGTAAGTACATGTCAATAACGGCAAAGGCGGGCTACAAGCTGTCAGCGGAAGCGACCTTGGGTGAGGTCATGGGGACTAGCCAGCTATTGCTTATGCAAGCCGGTGTATCATTTCATATAACGAGGACAACTAATGGGGAGGTATTCCTCAGGAGCATCGGTTGGAGTGAGAGCTGGAAAACCGGATATTGCGTACAGTTGGTACAGAAGGTCTTTAATCCATTGAGCTTTGTTCTTGGATACAACTCCAAGGACCTTTCAGACACAGATATTAAGGATGCCAAGCCGTGGCAGGAAGGCTTCTACTTGAAGGCACTGATGAAATTCTGATAGGCCAAGGGTAAAATCATCTTGGCATTAATCAATCGAACTCTTAAACTGCACATATAGTACGATAGGATCCGCCGTTACGGTTGTTATGAGCGATCGATAGATTCTTCAGGGGTATTACCATAAAAGGTGAAAGAGGGACTCTTATAGAATCAGAACCTCATCCGTATGCGAAAGGAGGGTGTCCCATGGAAAAGCCGCTTACGGTATTGGGTTTTGCTCTCGGGATGGAGAACAACGGCCTTGAGTTCTTCAAAAGGGCGGCCAAGACGGTCAAAGACACTAATGCCAAGATGATATTCCTGGACCTCATGAAGATGGAAGAAGGTCATATAGCCTTCATCAAGGCTAACATCGAAAGCATCAAGGAAAAGGGAAGATGGCAGCTTAAGCCCATTGAAGGATACGATGGGAGCAAGGTTGCCGAATCCGTCTTCAAAGCTCGGGAGGAAGGTAAGGCGGGCGAGACGGAATTCGAAATAGGGGAGCTGACGTCCGACCTTTCTGCGATAAGGATAGCCCTCGCCATAGAGAACGACCTTTATGAGTTTTATAGCAGGGCATCCTCGCATGCACGGGGTCAGGACGCGAAGGCTGTATTCAAGAAACTCTCGGAATGGGAGAAGGAGCACAGGGAGATGCTTGAATCCCAGTATGAGGAGATGCGCGAAGGTTTCTGGTCCAAGATGGGCTTTTCACCCTTCGATTGACGTTCTTGGCGGGTTAAGGAAAGTAAGGCGCGGGGGTCTCAATCCTCCGCGCCTTTAACATCCGCTGATGTCTAGAGCAGTATGACTGACATCAAAGCGATAGTGAGTATGGATACTATGCCCACGAACAACGTACCGCCCGTCTGCAGCTTATAGGCTTGGTTGATGTCCATGTCGGAGAACTGGGACACCACCCAGAAGTACGAGTCGTTCGCATGGGATACGACCATAGAGCCCGCCCCGATCGCTATAGTCACAAGGGCCCTTGCCATGGCGCTGTCAAAACCGAGGGAAGGCAGCAGAGGAGCAAGTATGGCCGATGTCGTGATCAAGGAGACAGTGGACGAGCCCTGCGCCGTCTTTATCGCAGCCGCGATGATGAAGGGCAGGAATATGCCGAGGTTGTACTTCGATAGTATGTCCCCGAGCACGCCGCCGATACCAGTAGCCTGCAGCACGGCACCGAAAGAGCCGCCAGCTGCGGTTATAACCAGTATCACGGCTGAATCCCTGATCGCATCGTCGACCCAGTCGCCATACACCTGCTTGTTTATTTTTGGCGCAAGAGTCATCGCCATGAAGACACCGAATAGAAGCGCCAGGTTGGGATTGCCCAAAAAGACCATGATGGTCTTGAAAGTGCCCGTTCCGAACGGGTTCGTGTTGAAGTTCGCCACGGATCTCAACGCGATCAGGATGATCGGTATGAGTATCGGCATGAACGACTGCAGAGTACCTGGCAGTTTTCCGAACTTTTTAAGCATCTCCTCGTATGACATGCTGGCTTTGGGCTTGATGTCTATCTTCGAGCCGACCTTTATCGCATATAGCCAGCCGGCCAGAGTAGCGGGAATCGAAGCTATCAAGCCCATCAATATTACTAATCCGAGGTCTGCCCCAAGGTTTCCCGCCGCGGCGATCGGCCCTGGAGTCGGAGGCACCATGGTATGGGTAGAATACAGGCCCATGGAAAGCGCCGTGCCCATTACGGCTAACGAAATTCCGCCCGATTCGGCTAGGGCCCTGTTGAGGGACGAGAGGATTACAAAGCCGCTGTCACAGAAAACGGGTATCGATACGACATAGCCGGAAAATGCCATGGCCAACGGTGAGTTCTTCTTTCCCACCAGCTTTAGCATGGTGCGCGCCATCACTACCGCAGCGCCGGTCTTTTCCAATATCGCGCCGATTATCGTTCCTGCCACGATCACTATCCCTATGTTAGTCAGGGTGCTTCCGAAGCCGTTGGCGATGCATTCGATTATACCCGGCATGGTCTTGCCATCTACGGTCTTCGGGACAAGAGGGGGATCAACCGCAAGCAATCCTACGAAAAGGGCTGCCAGCAGCAGGACGAGGAAGGCGTTCATCCTTACTTTACCTGTCATAAGTACGATGAACACGATCGCGAGGGCCAGCAGAAGGATAAGCCAAGCTCCGCTCAACACGCAAAGAACACCTCCTATACATATGAATGACCGAACTGGATTATTTATTCTACTCGGTATAAAGAACTCCTGCCGATCAATATGGCACATAAAGTGGCATTGGCGCGAAGAACTCTTGTTTGACTGGGAAAATGATGATGATACCTCATGTAATGGATGTTCGGTATGCATATAGCACCGCTGTCTAAATGAAGATGTGCTGCCATAGATACCAATAAATGGACGCCTATCGGAGTGGTAAAATCAGATGAGAACCATCTGGAGGTATACAATTGGAATTCCTTCTCGTAAGGCATGGGGAAAGCTATTCGAATACGGACAGGGTCTTTTCGAACACCGGCTGGAAGCACGGGCTGACGGCCAGGGGATTACAGCAGGCGGAAGAGGCGTCGAAGGCACTGCCCGGCTTCTTCGGCCAATTTACGAGGATCTACAGCAGCCCGTTGAGAAGGGCATACGAGACAGCCGAGGTCATGGCATCGGATAACGGCGTAGAGCACAGGGTCCTGGCGGAACTCGCAGAGATATCGGTCGGCCAGCTTGAAGGCAGGTCCGACCCTGACAGCTGGCTCATCCACAATGCAGTCTGGAACAGATGGTTCAGGCTGGGCGACACCGAAGCGAGGCTTCCTGAGGGAGAAAGCCTGAAGCAGGCTGTGGAAAGGTTCGTATGCGCATTGTCACGTCTCGAGGAGGAGGAGGCAGGGTCTAAGCTCGTCATCGTAAGCCACGGAGGGGTTATGCTCGGGCTGCTTCAAGGCGCGGTCTATGACGTCCCGGATTTCATATCCCGCAGGGGTTTTATCTCGAACTGCGACATGATACGCATCGTTAAAGAAAAAGGCTCATACATATACAAAGGATTCAAATCCATAATTCCCTGAAAAAACGCGCACATAAAGCGGCACTCACACGAATATGCCAGCTAGATGAGCTGTTATACGAAACCACAGCAAATGGCATTATTAACTATTCAGATGCAGGATAAGGGGGTATGAACCTAGAAATCAATAATTATGGATTAACCTGAGGATGGGGAGTGTTGATTCGATTGGAAAACGAGAAGGCCAAAACGGCTGGCACCAACAGTGGAAGAGTGCTGCTGAACGAGTTTCTGACCGATGTCTTCCACTACATTTTAAAATTCGAGGAATATACCCTAAGAGGAGAAAACGACCTTTCTATACAGGAGATGCACCTGATAGAGAAGCTGGGCCCTGACAAGGAACTAAGGATGAGCCAGATAGCGAACGCCCTCGGCGTCACCCTCGGGACGATGACCGTGGCTGCAGATAGGCTGGACAAGAAGGGCTATGTCGTAAGGCAGAGGTTGGATGACGATCGCAGGGTGGTTAGGCTGAAGCTCACGGATAAGGGCAAAGAAGCCTACGAAGCCCATTCTCAGTTCCACATGAAGATGGTAGAGATGGTGGTTCAAGGCCTGTCTCCCTTGGAGGAGGATACCCTTGTCACTGCGGTTAAGAACCTCAGGGATTTCTTTAAGGGACTCGATTACAGAAAACTAAAGAAAAGGAAGTGAAAGCCAAGTAGGGAATAGGGCCCGAAGGCGAAAACCATGAAGAAGGTTCTCCAGATCCTCAACATTCTGGGCTTCCTGGCGGTTGTGGCAGTCAATGCGCTGGCGGTGCTGCTTCCGATCAACAACAGGACCACAGAGCAGCTATCGGACATGTATCCGAACCTCTTCGTGCCAGCTGGAATCACGTTTTCGATTTGGGGTGCAATCTATATCCTTCTCTTGCTCTTTACACTTTACCAATCATCGGACCTTCTAGGGGGCAAGGCCGACAGGACCGGATTCGTCGACAAGGCGGGGCTTGCATACCTTCTTACGAGCATTTTGAACATTGGTTGGATATTGGCATGGCATTATGAGATGGTGCTCCTCTCGGTCCTGATAATGCTCGGGCTTTTGGCCTCGCTGATAGTACTTTATCTGCGGATCGGAAGCTCTTCCGCGAGCTTCTTTGAGAAACTCTTCTCAAGTTATCCGATAAGCGTGTACCTGGGTTGGATATCGGTAGCCACGATAGCGAACATAACGGCATATCTCATCAACATCGGATGGGAAGGTTTCGGTATTTCACCCGAAACATGGACTTACGTTATGATGGGCGCAGCCATGTTGTTGGCTCTGCTGATGAGGTTTCTCAAAGACGACATCCCGTATTGCCTGGTAATCGTCTGGGCCCTTGCCGGCATAGCGATAAAGAGGCTTGGCACGGAACCACAATATACGGGTATAGCCTACACCGCGATCGCCATGGCGGCGGTCGTTGTGGTTTCATTCCTATTCCGACCACAGAAAAAGGCTTGATAACACCCGGGTCCCTCATGAATCCATAAGCCCGGCTTAGAGGCCGGGCTTTAGTCAATCCTTAACCGATACCACCATTATCTCATACTCATCCAAGTCCGGTTTTCTCCTGCCCCACATGCCGGCCGTGCCTCCCCATATGGCGGATACGGTAAAACCGCACATCTTCAGCATTAGTCTCAGCTCAGAGCCCGTGAAAGCCTTCTCGCCCACAAGGGTGGAACCGAGCTCTTGGTCGATGTCCTCATAAAGCTCCGACAATGGATGCCATTCTACCGTGTCTATCGGGTCGAATCTGCCGGATAGGATTTCCTCGGCTCCGAAGCGCCGGATGAACCTCGCTGCGTTAAGGACCGTGGTCACGAATATACCGCCCTGTTTCAAGCATGCGCCGATGTTCCTTATGACGGCCAAGGGCTGGCCCACCGGGTCATCCCCTGTGCCGATAAGCCCCATCGAGCCTTCGCAAAGGCACAGCGCTGCATCGAAGCTGCCTGCCAATGCAAGGTCGACAGGATAAGTCCCTGTAGCGTCCGCTTGCATGAACCTCGCTCCGAGCCCAAGTTCCGAGGCCTTTATCCTGGCTATGCCGAGCATTCCTTCCGAAAGGTCGATCCCCGTCGTTTGATAACCCATCGAGGACAGCGCCAGGCTGTGCCTTCCGGTACCACAACCTACATCCAACACATGAGGATGAGAATCCAGGGGAATTATCTCGGACAGGAAGGCGCACTCTTCACGTGTATTCTTGGTGAACGCGTTTTTGTCATATACTTTCGAGTGCTGGTCGAAAAAGCGCTGCCATGCCGTCTTATCCATTCTTTCCTCCAGTCGCCGCCCGAAATCAGGCAGGTGATGGTAGTAATCCTGTAAAATTAAGTATATCGGAGGTCGGCAGATAATGAACCATCTAGAGATCAAGTATATCGGACATAGCGGGTTCCTCTGCGACACGGGGGAGCGCTTCTTGCTTTTCGACCTGTTCAGGGACCAGCATAACATCCTTGACGGGGGTCTTCCTCATGATGGGTACGGCATGGTGTTGATCTCCCATGCCCACAGTGACCATTTCAACCCAAGGGCTTTCGAGCTGGGCGTCCCCGGAAGGACCGTCTATGTGATGGATTCTGGGATTGTCGCACCCGAATCTGCTTGCGAGGTGAAGTCCGTATCTCCCGGAGATGTGCTGGACATCGGCCGGATTAGCGTGAAGGTCTTCGGTTCCACCGATGAGGGCTCGTCCTTCCTTGTCGAGTCCGATGGATGGTCCGTGTTCCATGCGGGAGACCTTAACGATTGGTACTGGGAGGAAGAGTCCACCCCTGATGAGCTGAAGCGCGATGAGGATCTCTACCTGCAGGAGCTGGGGCGGATCCCAGGGGGGATGGACGTCGCCTTCGTCCCGGTGGACCTGAGGCTCGGCAGGCACGCCGCAAGAGGGGCGCAGCATTTCGCAAGGATGTTACGTCCAGGATACATAATCCCGATGCACATGAACGGGCGGCCGGACCCGGACCTATTCGAAAAGGCATTGAATCCTACAAGCTCCGGCACTCACCCTCTCATGATGGCAGAAGGCGACAAGGCTGACTTGATAAAACCTTAGTCATCACCGTCGATGGGACCCAATCACTATTCTAGGAGGTATAACATGAAATTCAGGATCGCCCACACGAACATCAACGTAACGGACCTGGAAAAGTCGGTCGAGTTCTACGGCAAGGCCCTAGGGCTCGTGGAGCCAAGGAGCAAGCAGGCTGCGGACGGATCCTACAAGCTGGCCTTCCTCAGCGACGAGAAGGGCGAGTACATGCTGGAGCTGACATGGCTTAGAGATAAAGAGGGGCGTTATGACCTTGGCGACAACGAAGGCCACATAGCCTTCGTCACCGATGATTACGACGCGGCGCACAGGCTGCATTCGGACATGGGCTGCATCTGCTATGAGAACAAGGCCATGGGGCTCTACTTCATAGAGGATCCGGACGGCTACTGGCTCGAGATAGTGCCGGCCAAGAGGTAATCCGGGACATTGCCGCAGGTAAGGGCCGACATGACAAGGGACGATTTGCGCTCTTCGAGAGAGCAAGGTGCTTCATTCGCTGAGGAGGCCAAACGCACCCCGCCGTGACTGCCACGGGGCATTCCACGTTCAGATAAGTAATGCTGAAATGCCCTGGATTGATGGTATAATTATTTGGTATCTAAGGTGGAGGTGCTAGCGTGGATTACGAGGACAAGGAGAACAAGCCCGATGTCCTTAAGGACGGCGAGGGCGAAGGTGGAAAAGAACCGACGGTAGCTACTGAAGGAGCCCTTCTAAGAGAAGAGGAGCCCCAGGAAGAGACCCCCGCCGAACCGGGGGTAGAAGCGGCTGAGGTCCCTGTAGAAGGGATCGGTACCGAGGGCGAGGCCCCGACGGTTGATGCCGGCACAGCCGGACAGAAGAAGGGGAAGGCCTTTTTCAGCGTGTTGTTTGAATACCTTCAGGCGATAGTGATGGCGTTCCTCATCGCCATAGTCATAATGGCGTTCATCGGCCGTTCCTACATGGTGGAGGGGGCATCCATGGAGAACACCCTGTTCAACAGCGAAAGGGTCCTCGTGGAGAAGCTGAGCTACTATTTCGCCAAGCCGGAGCGCGGGGACATAGTGGTGCTGATGAATCCCAGGCAGGAGAAGTACGGCAACTGGTTCTTGGATACGTTCGGTTTCGTGAAGGACATATTCGTGTCCGATATGTCCACCAGGCCATACATAAAGCGCGTGATCGGCAAGGCCGGGGACAAGGTCGAGATCAAGGGCGGCAGGACCTACCTCAACGACGAGCTGCTCGAAGAGCCTTACGTCAGCGAGGAGATATGGTGGGACTACGGCCCGTACTACGTCCCCGAAGGATACGTGTTCGTGATGGGAGACAACCGCAACCACAGCGATGACAGCAGAAGCTCGGTGGGCTTCCTTAAGATAGACAGGATATTGGGTAAGGCCGTGGCCAGGTTCTGGCCTCTGAATAAGCTAAGCATCTTCACGCAGCCTGATATATTCAAGTCTATGTAGGGCCCTAAACGGCACTTCAGCCGGCCCGCGGCAAAACGGGCCGGCTTTTTTCATAGCCAAGGCGATGCATGATAGAATAATCTGGTAAGGAGTGGTCTTATGGATTGCGCTAAGGTAGAGTCGTTCATCGTCGGATGGCTGAGGCGTATGGTGGCCTCGGCGCATTCGAGCGGCCTCGTGTTCGGCCTCTCTGGAGGCATCGACTCGGCGGTGGTAGCGGCATTGTGCAAGAAAGCCATGGGAGATTCCACACTCGCCCTTATCATGCCTTGCGAATCCCATCCCATCGATTTCGAGCACGCCGTACTTACGGCCGAGGCGTTCGACATAAAGAGGCATTTCGTGGAGCTCACCGGAACATACAGGTCGATGGTGGCCGAGATGAACAGGGCGGGCATGAAAGACCCGCCCAGGATGGCTTCGGCGAACCTCAAGCCGAGGCTCAGGATGGCGACTTTGTATTATTTCGCCAACGGCCTTAATTATATGGTGGCCGGCACCGGCAACAGGAGCGAATGGTACGTGGGCTACAGCACCAAGTTCGGCGACGGCGGAGTGGACATTCAGCCGATATTGGGCCTTCTCAAATCTGAGGTCGTGGAACTTGCGGGCCATCTTGGCGTGCCGAAGGAGATAATCGAGAAGCCCCCGACGGCAGGCTTGTGGCAGGGCCAGACGGACGAAAGTGAGATGGGCTTCACTTACGACCAGCTCGATAGATACATATCTACGGGAGAGGCCGAACCTGCCGTTAAGGAACGCATCGACAGGATGAACATGGCTTCCAGGCACAAGTACATGCCGCCCCCCACGCCGTTTTCGCCCGAGGACGGAATACCTGCGATGATCCCGGAGGCAGAATAGGTGCCTGGCAGTGCATGGGGAAGGTTCATATCGCGTTTTGGCGTCTACGATCTCGTGGTCATAGGGCTCATAGCGGCACTTGGCATCGCGGCGAAGAACGTCGTGGGCCCGCTGGCGCACCTCGTGACGGTGCCTCTTGGAATACCAGGAGGCGCACTGGCAGGCGGCTTCTACATGCTGTGGCTGGTCCTTGCCAGGGCCTATACGGGGAAGATCGGATCATCGTCGCTCGCGGCGCTGATCCAGGCAGTCATAGTGCTGGCCACGGGGTCTTTCGGATCCCACGGAGCGTTAACATTGGCCACATACACGCTGCCCGGCCTGGCATGCGACGTTGCGATGCTCTTCTACAGGAAGGACCGGGAAGGCAAGCTGCTCTGGTGTACGCTCGGTGGAATGGCGGCGAACATGACCGGCTCCGTGGCGTCGAACGTAGCGTTCTTCAGGCTGCCGGCGCTGGCACTGGCCCTTATGGCTACGACGGCCGCCTTTTCCGGGGCGGCGGGAGGTGCCTTTGCGAGTGGTGTGGCGGATAAGTTAGGCAAGCTGACAGGAAGATGACAGGAGGTGCCCAATGAAGGCCAAGGACAAGATCGCCCTTGTGACCATCGTGTTTCTTGGGCTCGCGATGGTCGCGCTCGGCGCCGTTAACTCGTGTGCTGTGGAGCAGAAGATGGAAGGTTCGCTGGAAGTGATTGTAAACGGCGAGAGTAAAGGCATCCTGACCGCAGAGGAGCTCTCCGCGATGAAAGCGTCGACGTTCAAGGCAATCATAAGAAGTTCCAGCGAGGGCAAGAGCGAGGCGGAGTTCACGGGCGTTTTAGTCCTGGAGATAGTGGCCAGGGTGTATCCTGCGATCAAGGACGGCTACAAGGCAATGATCGTAAAGGCGGAGGACGGCTACCAGACGGTACTGAGCAAGGAAGAAGTCGAACAGAAGGACAATGCTTACATCTGCTTCCTCATGGACGGGGCTCCCATCAAACCGAAGGTGAAGAAGGGGCAGGGCCCTCTTAGGCTCATCATAAGGAAAGACGAGTTCGGACAGCGCTGGGTGAAGTACGTTGATAGGATAGAGGTAAAGAAATGAGCGTGCTGGTCCTATCCGGCATCAAGTTCGCCTACTCGGGATCGAATAGAAAAGTACTTGACGGCGTGGACCTTTCGATCGAGAAGGGCGAGGCCGTCTTGATATCTGGCCCCTCCGGAGGAGGGAAGACGACCCTTTGCCTCGTGGCGGCTACGATCATACCCACGAGGGTACAAGGCGACTTCTCCGGGATGGCCGAGCTCATGGGGCAGGGCACGAGGAAGCTGGGCCCTTCGGGGGCCTCAGAGTACGTAGGATACGTCATGCAGGAACCCGAGTTCTCGATGATCATGCCTACGGTGGAGGACGAGATAGCGTTCGGCCTTGAGAACAGGGGCCGGGAGCCGGCCGAGGTCGCCGTTGCCGTAGAGGGCGTAATGACGCGCTTGGGCATGGAAGGACTCGCTGGCAGGGACCCAAGGAGGCTTTCCTCCGGCGAGAAGCAGCTCGTCGCGATGGCTTCGGCCGTAGTGCACAAACCACAGCTGGTTATCCTTGACGAGGCACTTTCGGGGCTGGACGACGACAAGAGGGCACTCGCCCTGGCAGAGCTGGACGCGATGAGACAAGGCGGCGCTGCGCTCCTGATAGCCGAGCATGCGGGAACCGGAAGGCAGGCCCCCTTCCTGTCGGCAAGAAGATATGTCCTGCAGGACGGAAGGCTCGCGGAGGAGGTGTCCGGATGAGGGCGGTATCGTTCGAGTCCGTCGGCTTCTCTTATCCAGGCAGTCGCCAGGACAAGTCGTCAAAGCAGGTCTTCGAAGGACTTACTCTCACCCTTGTGCCCGGGAAGGTCTACGTCATGTCGGGGCCGAACGGATGTGGCAAGAGCACTTTCGCCAAGCTCATGACGGGCATGCTGAAGCCGGATTCGGGCAGGATCCTGATCGGGGAGAACGATATGGTATGGATGGGGCTTTCGGACATAGGGAAGCACGTCGGACTGGTGATGCAGAATCCCTCCAGACAGCTCATCATGCAAAAGCCCGTCGACGAGATCGCCTTTGGCCTAATCCACAGGGGGATGCAAAAGGATGAGGCGGCGAATGTGGCCAAGGCCGCCCTGAGGGACTACAAGCTTACGGAAATCGCTGACACCCCGACGCAGAAGCTGTCGAAAGGAGAGCAGGTAAGGCTGGCGATGGCTTCGGTGGCTGTGCTGGAACCGGACTGGCTCCTGCTAGATGAGTCGCTGTCCTGCCTGGACGGCGCATCGAGGAGCAAGGTTCTGGACAAGGTGGCCAGGCTGGTAAGGCACGGGGGCGGCGCCTTGATAATCTCGCATTCTAAGGATTTGGCATACGAGCTTGGCGCTATAAGGATCCTGATCGAGAGGGGAGGGGTCAGCGTTGTGGTCTGACATGGACCCGAGGTCCAAGATATTCGCGACGCTATGCCTTACGTCCATGGCCCTTCTCGTGAGGATGCCCTTGGCCGCGCTGCTTCTGGCAGCGCTTACGGCAGCGGCGCTCATAGCCTTCGGCATTGATCCGAAAGGTCCTCTCAAGACCCTTATAAGGCTCGCTCCTGCGATGCTCGTGGTGGCCGTGCTGCAGGTACTGCTCGTAAGGAGCGGACGTACGGTCCTTTCTGCCTTCGGGATCGGGATCGTCACGACGGGGGGCCTAGGCGCTGCAGCCTTCATGGTGGTGAGGGTCGGGATCATAGCCGCGTGCGGCTATATCTTGTCCGGCATAGGTTTCGCCGACTTCCTCCTTGCTATGAAGTCGATGAAGGTGCCCTATGAGATAGCGTTCATGGCGGCCATGGGAGCGAAATTCCTCCCTCTTCTGGCGGAGGAGATGACGGACAGTCTTACTTCGGCTGAGCTCAGGGGCGCCGACATAAAACGGATGGGGATAATCAGAAGGCTTAGGCTCTACTCAGAGGTTCTGATGCCGGCGACGTTCACCGCGCTGTCTAGGGCGGAGGGCATTTCGTGGGCGCTCGAGCTCAGAGGTTTCAACCCGGGCGCCGGCAGGACATACTGGAGGAAACTGGAAATGAGGATGTCCGACTGGATGGCATTCCCGCTGGGCATCATCGCGTTCGCGGCGTTCTTGCTAGCCAATTACTGATCTTGGAGGAACGATGAAAGTCTTTGCCGTTTCCGGCCTCCACGGCACCGGAAAGACCACGGTAGTGGAGCAGCTGGTGGGTGAACTGGTCCGAAGGGGCCTGAATGTGGCTACAGTGAAGGACATACACTACGAAGGGTTCACCATGGACAAGCAAGGCACGAACACATGGAGGCACAGGGCGGCGGGAGCATGTGCCGTAGCGGCGCGCGGCCTTGCCGAGACGGATTTCGTCTACGGCGTCAGGATGACGATGGAAGAGGTGGTTTCTCGGCTCGAGGCTGACGTCGTCGTGATCGAAGGTGCGCACGACGAGCCCTATCCGAGGATCACCTGCGCAACATCGCCCGAGGAGGCGGACATGAGGAGGGATTCCTTCACATTCGCGATATCAGGAAGGATATCCGACACAACCTCCGAGCATGACGGACTCAGGGTGTACGACTGCGCCAAAGAGGCAACGGAACTGGCGGACCTGGCCCTTGAGAAGGCGCTGGAGGTCGGACCCGGAGCGAGCAGAAGATGACGGACCGGAACAAGACAAGCGAGAAGAAGCAAGGGCTCGCAGGCCAGGCCGCCAGACAGTGTGCTCTCGCCATACGCGAAGGCATCGAGATGGAAGTGGCGATGGGTTCCCTGCCCGGCTTCGTTGGCCTCATCCAGCTGGAATCGAGCAAGGGACTCTGCTACAAGCTCGATCTTTCCGGCGTAGGTCCTCTTTTCGTTAAGGTCCTGGAGGATGAGGGCAAGGCGGAGAACGAAGCGTCGTTATCGTCAAGGCTTGCAGGATTGGGCATAGGCTGTCCGGTGCCGTTGGCCGTGGAAGGCCGGGTGCTCGTAAGGGATTACCTGGGGGCCGCCACCGCCGCCGAAGAGCTTGATCTGGCTTTGAAGTGGGGCGATGTGGCCTCGGCCTCGAGATTGTGCAAGAGAGTGGCGGAGCTGCTGGCAGATATCCATATGGTGGATTCAAGTTGCGGGCACGGGATGGTCGTGAACGACCTGAACCTCAAAAACTTCCTTGTATCTTCTAACTGCAGCCTGTCCATCATCGACCTTGCGGAAGCAGGATACGGCGACCAGCCCAAGGACCTCGGGGCGCTGATGGTCCACATCCTCACGCACAGGCCGGAGTTCACCGACATCTCGGCAGCGATGGCGGACTCTGCCCTGGATTCGTATTTCACCAAGGCAGGAAAGCTGTGGGACGTCACGGAAGCGTCGGCGGGCCTTGAAGAGGCGCTCGCTGATGCGTCCATCAGGAGGGCTAGGCCGGAACTTCCCGGGCTCGCGTCATGGTACGTGTCACATCTGAAAGAGCGGGCGGAAGCAACTACGAGGAGGTCACATCATGGAGCTGAAGACTAGGACGCTGACGATAGTGGCGCTCTTCACGGCGCTTATGATAGCTGGAGCCTACATATCGATACCGATCGCCGACCTGGTGCCGTTGACCTTCCAGCCATTCGTGAGCATACTCGCAGGGTCGATTATAGGCCCGAGGCTGGGCTTCCTGGCGGTCTTCTCGTATGTCGTGATAGGACTCGCCGGAGTCCCCGTGTTCTCGGGGTTCACCGGAGGCTTCGCAAAGGTGCTCTCCCCCTCTTTCGGCTTCATCCTGGGTTTCCTGGCGGCGGCCCTCGTGACGGGCATGGTCACCGGGAAGGACAGGCCAACCTTCGCAAGGGTGTTGGCGGCCGACATGGCAGGCATATTCGCGATATATCTAATCGGGGTCCCCTACATGCATTTCATCCTGAGGGCGGTATCGGGCAAGGACTGGACGTTTTGGGCCACAACCATCGGCATGGTCCCGTTCCTGGTGAAGGATTTGGCCCTTGCGGCCATCGCCTCTACGATAGCGGTGAGGCTGATACCTGTGGCCAGGAAGGCTACCAGGATGCAATGAAGGAGGGCTCCTCGTGAGAGCCCCCCTTGTATCGCGCTCGCACTATCTTAGAATCCCAGCGCCTGTATCATCCTGAGGAAGAACTCCGTATTGTCGTACCATCCGGAAAAGCAGGCCCCTGCCGGGCCCTCGGCTGTTATGATCACCATAGATGCGGTGTGGGAGCCGCTGCCCCACGAGACGTTGGAAGCATATGATATGAGCCTGCCTATCTCCTTTGCAGGGTCGGCCGAGACGCGCACTCTGGCCGCGTCCTCGTCGTCGAGCTCGTAATTCGCATACGTCTTGAGTATCTCCTTGAGCCTTTTCCAGTCGGAAGCCGCCTCAGCTGCCATCCTCCCGGCGCTGGCGCGCACTTTTAGCAATTTCGAAACATCCACGTTAAGGCCGTTGCCAGCCCCGAGGGAAAGGCCGCCCGTCTCGTGGTCCGCCGCTACGACCACCAACGTATTCCCGTCCGCTTGGGCGAACGATAGGCAGGCCTTTACCGCATCATCGGCGGCAAGCAGGCCCTTGATGACGCTGGCGGCGTCATTATCGTGCGATGAGTCGTCCACCGAACCCGTCTCCACCAACAGCAAGAAGGGCCTCCCGTCCTTTGAGAGCATGGCAAGCGCCGTCTCGACCATGTCCTTCAGCTTCACTGCCTTCGCATCAGAATCGATCTCCTGGGGCATGTCGCCTTCGGCAAGCAGGCAGACGGCGGGCAGGGTCCCCTCCGAGAGCGCCTTGATGTCGGAATATGAGTTGAAGGCCGGCTTTGCCTTAGATGAAGCCGCCGATTCCTTGATCAGGGGGCCGATGTATGCTCCGCCGCCGCCAACCGCCAGCGCGAGCGGCGATGCCAGCAGCTGCTTCGATATGTTCTTATTTTCGGATCGCATAAGCACGTTAGCGTACATAGCGGCCGACGTGGCGTCATACAGGGCGGATGTCGTAACGATTCCGGCGGACATACCGCTTTTTACGGCCAGGGACATGATGCTCTCCGTCCTGTCCAGCTCGTAGTCGTATCCGATCACCATGTTATAAGTCTTGCGGCCAGTGAACATGGCCGTAGCCGCCGCGGCGGAATCCGTGATGTCGAGCCCGTAGCTGGAAGTGCTCATGCATCCCAGGTAGGGCATGTGGTTCATGGCTAGCCCGCCCTTCTGTGCCAGCTCGCCGAGCTGCCTGTGCGCGGGCCCCATGCCATCCACCAGGACTACGACCAGATTCCGCGCTGTCTCGGCCCCGCCAAGGGCCCAGAAGCCCATCACCGCTACTAGCAATATGGCCAAGGATGACCTTAAAGCCCACTTACGCATCGAATGCCTCCTTTTGCTGACACTTCAATTCTACACCAGGAACAGGCGTGCTATAATCCACTCGTGAAGGGAAGGGAGGATAATCATGGCTAATAAGGCACTCCGTTTTCTGAAGGCCCTGTCATTGCTGCTTGTCATCGCGATATCGTTTTCGGCGGCCGCAGCGCAGGCTCCTTCCTACCATGACGTAAGACCGGGATACGGCGTCACCCGGATAGGGTGGCTGTCGGACTACTGCCCTGAGCTCAAGGGAACCAACGGCGACACCATGGTTTATTACCTCGAAAGCGGCAAGTCCGGCATGGACGTGATGGTCCTGGGCGGCACCCATGCAAACGAGATATCGGGCATACTCGCATCGACTCTGCTGGTCGAGCTGGCGGAGGTGAAGGCCGGAAGGCTCATAGTCATACCGCATGCCAACAACAGCGCCGCGATGGCGCCGGATTCAAGGGGCGGGTTGTTCTTGGAGCAGGTGAAGATAGCGGCCACTTCCTCCGACAGGATATTCAAATACGGCGATAGGTACACGCTAGAGGCAGATCAGCCGGAATTCGCGGCCGATCCGCTGGGGGCTGAATCAAGGAACCTTAATCGGGTGTATCCCGGCAAACCGGACGGGACCCTCACCCAGAAGATAGCCTTCGGGATCATGTCCTTGATCGTGAAGGAGGGAATAGATGTCGCGTTCGACCTCCATGAGGCGAATCCTAACAGCGCATTGGGCTGGAACATCATATCGCCTAACGAAACCTTGGACATCGCTGTTCTGACGGCTTTCGAGCTGGAGGAAAGAGGCATAAGGATGATACCCGACAGGAGCGGTCCGGGTTTCGCGGGCTACAGCCATTGGGAATGGAGCAGGAAGGGCGCCACGTCGTTCCTCATCGAGACGGTGAACCCCGCCATGGAGACGGGCCTTAAGGCCGATCCTATAGTGAGCGACAAGTTCCCTATAGAAAGAAGGGTGGGAATACACCTTGAGACGATACTCACCCTGATGAAATACAAGACAGAGCTCTATGGCGGCGAGTTCGAGATCGAGGGCGTCCCGGGTTACGAGCAGCTGATGGAAAAAGGGATCTCCGGATTCTTAAGATAAAGGACCTTAGGATGGAATGAAGCCGCGGCACCTTTCACGGGTCCCGCGGCTTCGTCTACTTCCGTAGTTCTTATTAGTAGACCTTGTCTATCCTACGGATGATCCGGTCGACGAAATTGAAGGCCCTCTCCATTATCGCCTCGTCCATCTTGTCGAAAGTATCCGAGGGCATGTGCCAGTGAGGCGCGAAGCCATCCCTTTCAAGGCCTATGAGGGTTATGGCTGGTACTTTGGCTATCATAGAATCGCTCGCCTCGGTACATCCGCCCGTCAGCACCACAGGGTATGCACCTATATCGGATGCGCCGGCTACGTGCTCCACCTGCTCGAGCAGCCTGCCGTCCGGTTTCAGCGGCAGCAGAAGCCCCTCACGGACGATGTAGGACGGGCCGGCGCAGCCTAGCATCTCGAAGTTCACTGTCACTGGGTTCACGAATTCATGCTTGTGCGCCCTGAAGAAACTCGCGGCCCCTTCGTGGAGGGATTCTTCGCTGCCTGTGCAGACCAGCCAGACCCTGGTGTTCGCCAAAGGGTTGGAGATGAGATCCTCGGCGAATGTCAGCACGAGGCCGGAGCCGGTGGCGTTGTCGTTCGCGCCGGCAGTATACGGCGTAGTGTCAGCTTCGACCGTTATGGCGATGAGAGAGAAGGCGCCGATCAGGCTGATGAAGGATATGTCCCAGACAGTCTCGTGGATATGCGGCCAGATAAGAGAGGCCCCGAAAAGGAGTGTCTGGAGTATGAGGAGCCCCATGGCGACATTCGACCAGATTGCGTAGATCTTTCTCCATTTCTTGGAAGAGAAGATTATCGGCGTCCTCTGGGTGTCCATGTGGCCCATCAAGATGATGTCCCTCTTATGATCGCCCGTCGGTTTCGCCTTCGCGAACACGTTGCGGCTTGGGTTCTTCGGCCCGACCAACCTCAGGAGGTTTGGCCTAAGGAGCAGCTCTTGGAATTCAGACACCAAGGCTACCAGGGAAAGGATGAACGCAGCCCATGGCAACTTAGGGAAGATGGCGTAGGCGATCGCGAATGTGGCAGCCGCGACCAGGTGCGGGCGGAATACGGAGGACCTGCTCGTAAACCTGTCCACTTCAGGCTCGTAACCCATCCTCCTGAACTGGGCCTCGCAGTATTCCGCCGCCTTCTGCTCGTCGGCTGTGCCGCTGCCCCTTGGCCCGATGACCACAGACAACTGCTCGACGTGAGCCAGCCATGCCTTCACCTTTGGGTCCATGTCGGATCCTCCTTTACGGATGTATCGTACCCGGCGCTGCTGGATGGGCACATTACCGGTGAAGCGCGCACTTTTCCAAAAATCCTCTACGCAGATCCGCAAACTCTGGTCCGGTGCATCGGGCTTCTCGGCGCGTTACCTTAACTAAAGCCCTGCCTTCAGTCCACGCTCATACCTGGTTTACCGCCCCCGCTGCGCCCTGCTCTGCTTGCTCTAGTCAACTAGACAACCTAAGCGGAAAGAGGCTTCCATTGAGACCGTAGAAGCGATCGAGCCCTAGGCTCTCAACGATAATATATGTTTCTTCATAGGACTTATAAAAGCCTGCCCATGGATTGAATAATCGAGCATGTACAAAATATCCGCTGGCATCGCCAAGTCATTCATACTCGAAAGGGGAATCCGCTTCATCCGACTGGACTAAAAAACGGGCTGGCATCCTTGACGTCAGCCCGAATCAACCGCCGGCGCGCAGCGCCGGCAATCAGATGCTAGTAACCTGCTGCGTTCCCTTTTCTCCTGCTGTCAGCCCAGCCATGGATGAAACCATCGTCTCCCACGAGCACAGCCTGGCAGTTGCCTATAGCGGATGTCTTTCCGACCTTGTGTCCCATCGCCGCTAGGGCATCGGCAGTCTCCTGCGATATTCCGCGGTCCATCTCCATCGACAGCGTGCCCTGATTGCCCGCACTCGAGTTGCACATTATCCTTGCTGATTCTATCGCCTCGGATATCGGCATTCCGAAGTCGATGACATTGACGATGACCTGTGCGACGGTGGGGAATATCTGGGTAGCTCCGGGTGATCCCAGAGACATGAAAGCCTTACCGTCCCTAAGGACTATGGTGGGGCTCATCGACGACAATGGCCTTTTGTAAGGCTCGGGTGCGGCTATGTGAAGCGGATCGAAGTTGAAGTCAGTAAGCTCGTCATTCATCACGATGCCAGTATCGGTAGCTATCACGCCGCAGCCGAAACCGCCGTTTACTGTCTGGGTCACCGATACTATGTTGCCTTCGGAATCGATGACCGAGAAATGTGTCGTCTCATTAGATTCGTATGGCATGGGGTTGCCGGGTGTGACCGCGGTAAGGGCCTTGGAGGGATCTATGAGCTTTACTAGGGTATTTGCGTATTCCTTCGACGTGAGCCCCATGATCGGGCTCTTGACGAAGGTCGGGTCGCCTCCCAGATAAGACGCCCTGTCAGCGAATACCAGCTTGAGGATATCTGCCAGTACGCTGATGTACTTCACGCTGTTATGACCCATGGACTTAACATCGAAGTTCTCGAGCATGTTAAGGATCTGTACCAAATGGGCGCCGCCGGAGCTGGGCGGGGGCATAGAGATGATCTCATACCTGCCACGATAAGTGCCCCTTACTGCTTCTGGCGTCAGGACCTTGTACTTTGCCAGGTCGTCCATCGTCCATTTGCCACCAGCTGCGTTGATGGCGTTCACCATGCTCTGGCCGATGTATCCCTTGTAGAACACGTCCGGTCCCAGGGCTACGATGTCCTTCAACGTCTTCGCCAGCTCGGGAAGTACGATGAAATCGCCCGTGACGAGAGGCATGTTTGTCGTGGAGTTCAGATACCTTACTTTGTCCAGGTTGTTCTCGTTGTATTTGGCGATCTTGGTATATGCTGAGTTGATGCCCTGGGCGAGTCTCTCATAGACCGTGAAACCTTTCTCGGCTAGCCTGATCGCAGGGGCTGCGACCTGTGCCCACGACATCGATCCATAAGCTTTGAGCGCGGTATCGTAACCCATCGGAACGCCGGGGATGCCTGATATATTCGGGCCCACACGCACGGCCTTGTCGACGTACATGTCCTTCGTAGCATAACCTGCCGCCATCTCGCGGTAGTCGACGATCTTCACTTCCTTCGTCTTCGCGAAGTAGATGACCATGAAGCCGCCTCCGCCAAGGCCCGTCGAGGTCGGTTCGGCTACGCAAAGGGCAAGGCCAGTCGCTACGGCGGCATCTATCGCGTTACCGCCGGCTTTTAGGATCTCGACCCCTGCGTTGGTAGCAAGGTCGACAGAGGAGGCGACCATTGCATGGGGCGCTACTACATCCTGTACGGGATCTGCTGCCACGACGCAGCTTGAAAGCATGAGCGTGATAAGGGCTATACCGATGAACAGCCTTTTGACCATATGATCTCCGTCCTTTCGTATGGGATAAAAAGTAATTCGGTGAATATAAAGGGATTCCTCCGAAGAATGACTGTTAAAGCATGTGATATTTTTGACCGTCCAGTTCTGATAGAAGCATCGCCTTCAAGCTACTAAAAGAGCTCGAAAAGGCCGGCTTATCCTCTAGGTCTTGGCATTGACCGACAGATGAACCGTAAATCGTTCGCTCCGCGCGTTTTCAATCGGCCTATATGCTGGGCATCTATTCCAGTTGGGGGATGATGTGTTATAGTGTACACAATCGCCGAGCTGTAGCCGGCATATCGGGACGTACATCAGATGATCGTGAATCATACCATGAAGGTATAGCCTCTCGAACGAGGGCGCCCTCATGGTTTTTTTATGGAGGAGACAGAATGCGGACCAGAAGAATCGTCCTGGCAGCCATGTTCATCGCGCTAGGGATGCTGCTGCCCTTCCTTACAGGTCAGATACCAGGCATCGGGAGCAGGTTGCTGCCGATGCACCTGCCCGTGCTCATCTGCGGTTTCGTCTGCGGCTGGAAGTACGGGCTGGCGGTAGGTTTCATCCTTCCCATATTCAGGAGCTTCACGTTCGGCATGCCGCCGTTCCCTACGACTGCGGTACCGATGGCATTCGAGCTTGCCGCGTACGGGATGATGACGGGCTTGCTCTATTCTCTGCTTCCGAAGAAGACCGGTTCCATATACATCGCGCTGCTGTCTTCGATGTTGGCAGGAAGGGCGGTATGGGGCGCGGTAAGGTTCATTATGCTACTTGCCGGCACGAAGTTCTCGTGGGCGCTGTTCATCTCCGGGGCGTTCATCAATGCAGTCCCGGGCATGATCCTCCAGGTAATCCTCGTGCCGCTGGTCGTAATCGCCCTTCAGAAGGCCAGGTTCGCTGCAGAAGAACGTAGATGATCTAAGATCGGCTCAGAAGCCTTCATAGAGGATGACTTGAGCGAAGCATATTAAATTCCTCCCCGGAACGCTCGATGGCATATCATGGGCCCGGTGCCGAGCCATAGGCCGCGCACCGGCGCCTATTTCCCGGCTATTTGCAGACCCTCTGAAGCTCTGCTACGACCAGCTTCACAGCATCCGCGAGAGAGCAGTCCCTGGAGCCGACCACTATCGTCGAGCATTTGTTGAGGGGCAGCAGCAGCTTCAGGCCCTTGCTCTGGGATACTGCGTCCGCCATGCGAGGGGTGATCTCCCCTAGCAGGGAGTTCGCTATCATTATCCCTATGGGCCCGATTATCACGTCCGCGTCGCTGCTGTTTACTATGATCGGATTCTCCCCTGTCGCCCCAGCGTCGGCCCCGGCTTTCAGCATCGCCGAGGTAGCGATGCTGTTAGTGCCTATGGCTATTATCCTCTGATCGGGAAGGTCCTTCTTGACCTGCTCGATGATGAGCTTCCCTATCTTGCCGCCCTGTCCATCTATCACTATTATCTTCATGTACCCGACCTCCGCTCATATGATATATGCGTTCTTATGGGAGCATGTTCGCAAGTCGAAGGATTCCGTAAACTTCCCGTCCCATCCTCCAAGCGGCGTACATGCGATACTTCACACTACCAGTCTAGCGTATACAGTCCGGCGACGGAATGTCCAAGAGGTTCAGCGCGTCCTAGTCCTTTAGGAGAGGAGACGGCGCAAAGGGATAAGAAGGCGAAAAACGGGGGCCGTATGCGCGTAGGTTGTATAAAGGCCGGCCCGAAGGTATCATCTAATTATATGACCGCGCTCCGAGCCGGGAGACCTAACGCTTGGCCATGGATTCCCGGCCGTCAGGGCCGGGGCGGAAACGCTCCGACCTCCCTTTTGGAAAGGATGCGGCTGGCTTCGCTTTGTATGCCGTGCCTTCCTTCGGGGCACGGCACTTTTTTATCGGGAGGTTTCCAGATGCGCATCGCGAACAGAATTAAGTTGCTTGCCGCACTGTTCATCTTAGTGTCGGTGTCGATGGCAGCGTTCGCCACAGAAGCATCGGCCGACAAGCTGACGATAAGGCTGACCGACAGGATGGGAACGTCACAGACGGTCGATGTGCTGTCGCTGCCTCAACTCAGGTACGAGGCTTCCTACAAGCGCTCATCGGGGACCATAGTCGGACCGTTCACCTACGAAGGCCCCTCGCTCCTTTCCGTGCTGGCACTGATGGGCGGGATGAACGATGGCGATGCGGTGCAGCTGATCTCGGACGACGGCTATCGTATGAGCCTGACCTACGAGCAGATAAACGGGGAGGTCGCCGTCTATGACGAAGCGGGCCAGGCGCTCGAAGAGTACGAAAGGCCTGTCATGATGCTCGCAGTATCGTCAGACAACCCGGCTTTCGCGCAAGGCAACATAAGGGCGATCTACGCGGGACCGAAAGTACCGCTTACCGACGGTCATACCTGGGTCAAGGGCGTAATAGAGATAAAGGTCGTTCCCATGGTCAAAGAATGGGCGCTGAAGCTGACCGGCGCCGTAGAGGCCAGGATGGACAGGTCAACGTTCGAAAGCTTGGCTACGTGCCCCCTGTCTCCGCATCCTGGGTCCGAATGGAAGACGGAGGATGCGATCTATGCCGGAGTGCCGTTATGGGCGCTGGTCTCCGTAGTGGACAACATAGAACCCGCCGATTCCCATTACACGTTCGACAAGCAGCTCGCCAGGGCGGGCTATACCGTAAGGGTCATATCGGCTGACGGCACGTTCGTCGATTTCGACTCCAAGGACCTGATCTACGAATCGGACATATTCATAGCCTTTACCAAGGACAAGGTGCTGCTGGGAGACGCTGACGGACCGCTCATGCTGGCAGGAGCGAAGTCCCCGAAGGTATTGAAGCACATAGTCGCGATAGAGCTGATAGGTCTTTAATGATTTAGGAGGTCCATGTTAATGACAGCATTCAAAGCTGCAGCTTTCGCTGCGATCCTGGCTCTCATGGTCACGGCATCCAAGGCGTTTGTAGGATGCTTCTCGGTGATAATCAGGCATATGGCGGCCATAGAGCGCATATTAAGTTCAATGGGAGGTTCGTAAGATGGCACGGAGAATAATCGCAGCGTCCTTGGTTATACTGGCCCTTATCTTGTCGGTCACGGCCGCGATGGCGGCGGGTCCGTCCTTGAAGCTCATAAAAAGCGACGCTGCCGTGGTCGTGGAGCTGGACAAGCAGGCTCAGACTGAAGGCGTGGCCTATTACAAGAACTCCAAGGGAGTGGTCTCCGGTCCTTTCAAGATCAAGGGCGTGAAGCTGGCCGACCTGATAAACTTGGCGGGGGGCATGAGCGCCTCGGAAAAGCTCGTAATGGTATCGTCGGACGGCTACGTGACGGAGCTCGACTACGGCAAGCTCAACGGCGAGATGGCGGCGACCAGGCCGGACGGTTCTCCCGTAGAGGGCAAGCCCGTCATGGTCCCGGTCCTCATCACCTGGTCGGATCCCGGGATGGAGAAGGACCTGCCGAGGCTGGGCTTCCTGTCCTTTGTGGAGGGCGGGCTGATCACGGAGAGCAAGTACTGGGCGAGGAACGTCGTCGAGATAAAGATTGTGCCCGCAGGCGAATAAGCGGAAAAAAACGAATAATGGGAGCTGAAGGGGCGCACCGTGCGTCCCTTCCGTTACATACCGGGCCTATAAAGGATATAATCATAGTAAGCACACCGAATACGCCCCACCGGTTTCGCCGATTCGCGCCGGCGGAGGCAACGGAGGTACCCACATGGCGGACGCCCTCCGCATCTCGATAATACAGACTGCGGCTTACGACATGCTCAGCCCGCACCATGCGGACAACGAGATGTTCTACATGCTGGAGATGGAGAAGGACTACAAGCCAGACATCATCCTGCTGCCCGAATGCGTATGGCCTGGGTATTTCCTCTATGGCTGGGACTACTCCATGCAGGAGAAGTCCGACGACGTAAGGGCAAGGCTCGCCCAGGCGGCCAGGAGGTTGGGCTGCTTCATCGTCGCCGGGCTGCCCGAACCGGACAAGAGCGGACCTACGGCACAGGCGCTGCCTTTCAGCGAAGGCTGGATGCAGCCGGTCGCCAGCTCCCTGTTCAACTCGGCTTTCGCCTGGAACAAGTACGGCAAGCTGGTGGCAACAGGGAGGAAGACGAATCTCTGGCACTTCGACTCCAGATGGTTCGGGAAGGGCGAAGGGGCCGCCTCCTTCAGGACCAAGTGGGGAAGGGTCGGGCTCATGGTATGCGCCGACGCCAGGATGCCCGGCCTTGTGGAGAAGCTCGTGGACGAAGGCTCGAGGCTGATACTCAACTGCACGAATTGGGTCACCTCAGGACCTGATAGGTCGAAGCTGACGAATCCGCAGGCCGATTTCCTCATCAGGGTGCGGGCGATAGAGAACAATGTCTGGATCGCATCGTCGAATAAGGTAGGACTGGAAGACGGCCTGATAGCCTTCTGCGGCGGCTCCCAGCTGGTGAGCCCCGAAGGCAGGGTGGTGAAGAGGGCATCTTCCGACAAGGTGGAGACGATGAGGGTGGAGATCCCTCTGGACGGCCAGGGAAGGATAGAGCTCCCTGAACCAAGGGTCGAGAAGCTGAAGAACCCCGCCTACTACGAGACCGTTTCCGTGAGCATCCCGAGGGGGGGCCAGGAAGTCGCCGGGGAGCCTGCCGAAGGCGCAAGGCCCAGGATACAGGGCTATCCGGACGGTGCTTCGCATCCTTACGTGGCCGTAGTGCAGCAGTCTCCCGAATCGGCAGGACAGCCCGGCACGGGCCTGGTGGCAAAAGCGGCGGTCAAGAGGCTAGCCGCCAAGATCGACGCCATAGGCGCCGACATAGTGGTCTTCTCGGGGACGTTCGACGCCATGGAAGGGCTCGACCCACAGGCGGGCACGCTCCTGGAGGAGCCGGAGATAAGCAAGAGGATACTTGTGATCCCGCGCGGCAGGTGCGAGAAGTGCGGGAATCCGATAGGGGGCGCCGACGTCGTCTTCGGCGGCAGGTCGCTCCAGCAGTACGGGGCGCTGACCGAACGGGACGCGACGAGAGGGTGCCCCAACTGTGGTCACGGAGATTCCGTGGCCATCGCCCCGGTCGTTCAGACGCCTTTCGGGCCTTTGGGCATTATGCTGGGCAGGGAAGGCCATGAACACAGGATGGTCGCGGGCCTCGTCGGCATGGGGGTGAGGATGTTCGCCTGGATAACGTCCGGGCTTGTCTATGAACACGACATGATATCCAGGGCCAGGGCCATGGAATGCAGGGCATGGATAATGACGGCCAATCCGGCGAGGATGGTGGGCAAGGCATCGGAACAAGGGCCCCGTTCGGGACTCAGCCTGATCGCCGACCCCGACGGGAACGTCGCCGCTTCTGCCTTCTCTGATGAAGAGCAGATAATATCGGCCTATTGCGACCTATGCCTCGCAGAGAGAAGGAACGTAGTGCCGGGCACCTTGGCCTTGGGGTAGGAAGCAAATTGGAGGATGAAAATGAGAAGACTAACAATCGCGATCCTGGCGTCCGTAATTCTACTATCGCAACTATCCGGTGCGGCTGGACTGGCCGCTTCTAAGCCTCGCATAGTGGCGCTCAACGGCGTGACCGGCCTGGGCCTTGCGCAACTGTTCGGATCGGGTGCCTATGAGATGGAAGTCGGCAAGGCGGCCGATGTCGCCATAGCGAGGCTTACGACCGGAGCCGCCGAGGCCGCCGCGCTGCCCGTCTCTACGGCGGCGCTGATCAGGAACAAGGGCGTGCCCGTCGTGATGGCCGCCATCACGAACTACGGCTCATTGTACGTCGTGTCCAAAGGGAACAAGGGCCTCTACGATCAGGCCGCGTCATCCATCGGCGTGCCCGGCAAGGGGACCATGCCCGACGTGGTTCTGGCGATGCTTCTCGCAGACAAGAAGGCCTCTTCGGCAGGCGTCCAGTACTACGCCTCCCCCGTGGAGCTGGCCAACCTTCTGGCGGCAGGCAAGGTCGAAGCCGCCATCCTGCCCGAACCCTGGGTGAGCCAGGTGCTCGCATCGGACGCGGCATTGAAGATAACATCCGATATACAGGCCGAATGGAAGGCGCTTTTCGGCTTCGATTACCCTCTCAGCTGCGTGGTGATGAGCGAGAGCTTCGTAAAGGAAAGACCCGAGGACGCAAAGAAGATGCTGGCGGACATCAAGGCGAGCGTAGCCTGGGTAAAGGCGAATCCCGAGAAGGCTTCGGCGATCGCGGAGGCGAACCTTTCCATGGGATCGGCCGCCACCGTCGCCGCCGTGCCGAGATGCAACTTCGAATACCTGGACGGCTCGAAGGCTAAATTCGCAACGGCGCAGTTCTACGGCAAGGTGCTGCAGTCCGTACCGGCCATGATCGGAGGAAAGCTCCCGGATGAGGCGTTCTACCTTAACTTCTAGCTTGTATGCGGCCATAGGGGTGGCCGCACTGATCGCCGTATGGCAGGCAGGCTCGATGCTGATCGGCAACAGCCTGCTTCTGCCTTCACCGGCGGAAGCATTAAGGGCCCTGGGGACGCTAGTACGCTCCCGGGGCTTTTTCTCTGACCTCTGGGCGAGCACCGCACGGGTGCTGAAGGGCTTCGCCCTGTCATACGCGCTGGGCCTTGCCTTCGGGGCCGCCTCCGGGATGATGAGGCCGGTAAGGTACATGCTCTCGCCGCTTTTCGCCGCACTCAGGACGATACCTTTCATATCGCTTTCGGTGCTTGCCATAATCTGGTTCCCGTCTGGGACGGTCCCCGTCTTCGTGGCCTTCCTGATGGCGTTCCCCATAGTGGCGTCGGACGTATCCGAGGGGATGGTGTCGGTGGACCCTCTTTTGATCGAACTCACGAAAGTCTACAAGGTACCTTGGCACAAGGCGGTCACCGGGCTGTACCTCCCCTCCTTGGCGCCCCATCTGGTCTCGGCGTTCTCGCAGGCCCTGGGGATGTCGTGGAAGATCGTGGTGTCGGCGGAAGTCCTGTCGATGCCCTCCAGGGGAATTGGTGGAAGGATGGATTCGGCGAGGTCCTTCCTCGAAACACCCGAGCTGTTCGCATGGACCTTGCTGCTGGTTGCCCTAGGATTTGCTGCGGACGCTGCGCTCGGGGCCATCAGGGCCAGGGCGTTCAGATGGAGGGAGGGCAGGCTGTGGAGGATGTGATAGTAAAGGGCCTTGGCAAATCCTTCGACGGCAAGCCAGTCTTCTCCGGCATCGACATGGCGTTCTTGAACGGTGAAGTGACAGCGGTGCTGGGCCCTTCCGGGCGGGGGAAGACTACTCTCATAAGGGTGCTGTGCGGGCTAGAGAGACAGGACGAGGGAGAGGTCCGTATGCCCAAGGGCATCGGCTGCTCGGTTGTCTTCCAGGAACCCAGGCTGCTCCCGTGGCTGACCGTGGAGGGCAACCTGAGGTACTGCATGGACGGAGAAGGAGTGGGCAGGGCGCTTAAGATGCTGGCTGGACTCGGGCTCGAAGGTTTCGAAAGCAGGTATCCGGCCGGGCTTTCAGGCGGCGAGCAGCAGCGGGTCAACTTGGTCAGGGCGCTTGCTTCGCGCGAGAAGGTGCTGCTGATGGACGAGCCGTTCAGTTCGATCGGCCTCGGGATGAAGGCCGAGCTTCTTCCGTTCCTAAGGGAAAGTACCGCATCCGAGGGGAAGACGGTGGTGCTCGTGACCCACAGCCCGGTGGACGTTGCGCTCATGGCCGATAGGTTCTACCTTATGAGCGACGACGGCAGGGGAGCCGACGGGCCCTTCGAGCTTGAGATCGAAAAGGGCGGGCGCAGGCTCGACGACGACGGCCTGGGACGGGAAGTGCACAAGCTCATGAAGCTGATGGCATCGCTCGGGAAGGGAGGGCAAGGTCCGGATGGACGCTAACGAAGGACCGTTCTCCCGGGAGGTCCTCCTGATAGGCGAAGATGGCCTGGCCAGGCTCGCAGGATCCCATGTGGCCGTGTTCGGAATAGGGGGGGTGGGCTCGTTCTGCGCGGAGGCGCTAGTAAGGGCGGGCATCGGTGAGATCACGCTGGTGGACTCCGACGAAGTCCGGCCGAGCAACACGAACAGGCAGCTGATAGCGCTTTCGAGCACGGTGGGCAGGCCCAAGGCCGAGGTGATGGCGGAAAGGGCGCTCGACATCAACCCCGCGATAAAGGTGCACCCGAAGAAGGTCTGGTTCGATGAAAATACCGCTGACGGGATATTCAGCGTGAAATATGACTACGTGGCCGACGCCATAGACAGCGTAGGATCGAAGCTGTTGCTGATAAGCACGTGCCTTAAGAACGGCATACCCATGGTATCCTCCATGGGCGCCGGGAACAAGCTGGACGCCTCTGGATTCAAGATTGTGGACATATCGAAGACCCACACGTGCCCCTTGGCCAAGGCGATCAGGGTGGGCCTTAGGAAGCATGGGATACATAAAGGACTTGAGGTGGTGTTCTCTGCGTCGGAGCCGATGGCCCGGACGCAGGGCCCGCCCGGGAGCATCTCGTACGTCCCCCCGACCGCCGGCCTTCTTATAGCCCAGGCGGTGATAACCGGTCTGCTGAAAGGCTGAGGTGGGGCCTAACGGAAATAGAAGGCCGCGTATCGATGTGATATGCGGCCTTCCATTATTAATTGCCACTCTGTTCAGTCCGGTCTACTTCAGGTTCCACTCGGACTTCTGGGAAGTCTGCATGATCGGGTCGACGAGCTTGTCCTCCATCCAGTAGATCAGGACCCCGTCGCTGGACCTGTAGATCCATGCCCTCTTGTAGTTCTTGCCGAACTCGAATATCGCTATCCTGTTGGTACCGTCCTTGGCCTTGCCTATGTAGCTGACTTCGGTCACGCTGCTCGTGATCGAGTCCTTGTCTATAACCTGGCCTTCCTTGAGGCCGGCGAGGTAGCCGACGGGCAGCCAGAACGCGCCTCCCAATTGGGCGGGGCCGATGTAGGCCTGGCTCTCGTATGTTTCCTTCTCCGAGTATACCCTGCTGAAGCTGGCCTGTATCCATCTTGGCTCTACCGACTCGAGCTTGACTTGCATCATAGCAGGCACTGACAGGCCCGGTCCCGTCTTGGGGTTCCAGGATTGTATGTTGCCCTCGTAGGAAAGGGTAAGGCCCTGCTTGACGAAGGGAGGCACCGCCTGTGAGGACCAGGTAACGGGCAGGTAGCGCATCGAGTAGAACTCTACGGACGTAATCTCGATCTCCGCGCCTGGTTTGGGCCTGTATATCCTCGCATTGTAGAGCAGGAGCCCCGTCGACTTCTCTATGATCCATACGTAGAGCGATCCTGTCTGCGCAGTGTTGTCGTAGTCTATCCTCACTGCCTGGTATTCCTCGTTCAGGATCTTCCAGCTGATGTTAGTCATCTTGATCCCCTGCCTTGTGCCGGAGGTCTTCAGCAGGTTGGTGTTTATCCAGAAGGAACCCATGCCATAGGGCCATGTCTCGCTTGTCTCGTCCCATGGTAGGTAGACCTGGTCGACGAAGACGGTGGTGTTGCTGATCACCCGCTTGGCATATACCGAAGTAACGTCCGTCCTTAGCAGGAAAGGCGTTACGGACAGGTCTTCCGGTTTCAGCAAGGGCGCAGCGGAGAGCTCACCCACTTCCTGGGACACCGATTTGGACAGTTTCCCGGTCGAAGTCCTGTAATAGACCCTCAGCCCCTCTTTGAGCCAACCGGGATACGACACATCGTTGACTTCGGGGAAAATCCTGCCGAGAAGCTCGCTGCTTATCGTCTGACCTTCTTTGCCCGCCTCGTCGGGCACTTCAGCCAAGACCCCCATGGCAGCCGTCATGAGCAGGGTGATGATGAACATGATTGTAAAAATCCGGTTCTTTGCCGGGGCCCGCATTGAACATTCCTCCTGTTGCACAGGTGCAGGATTAGCACCCGTAGCAAAGAATATTAATAAGGATCGCACTTACAGATACCTCTTATAATATATTACGTCATTTAAGGTAAAACCCTCCCAAGTGGGTGCAAATTTTACTGGAGGCAGATTCGATGCTAGGCAAGATGAGATCGTACGCCATCATGGCACTGCTGGCCCTGGCGATGCTCGCTACTGGCTGTGTCCCGATGGAGACATGCCGGGTAGTATTCTTCGGGAACGTGACCGATGCGAGCAAAGAGGCCGGAATCGAAGGAGTGCGCATCAGCGCGCTGGAGAAATCGGCCTATTGCGTGAGCGATGCGTCAGGCGACTTTGAGATGCCGCTGATATCGGCGAAGCCGGGGAAGGTTACGCTGACCTTCGAGAAGGAAGGGTACGAAAGCATCACGAAGGTCGCCAGCGTAAGCCAGAGCGGCAGCATAAGGATGGACGCGAGCATGTTCCCGGGATTAGAGGGAAGAGCCCTCGTGGATTTCGAGTTCACCATCACCAACGACTATACCCCCGGGACTTTCCTGGGTGATTATGAAGTACCATCCTACCCGCTCTCGGTCGCGAAGGGGGTGGCCGAGGCCGAAGGCGTCGTAGTATACCCTGGCAGGGGGACTTCCTTCGTGGCGTCTGCGAACGCGCTTTCATCGATGAAGGTCGAGATAAGAGAATCGGATCCCAGGATGGGCTACATGCTGGTGAGCCTGCCCGCCGGGAAGGACGCGGAGACGTTCTCGTCTGAGCTTCTGGGCGAGTCGTGGGTCGACTATGCAGAGCCCGATTATGTATGTTTCCCGCTGGGCGGATACGATCCTGACGACTTCCTTTGGCCGATGCAATGGGGCCCCAGGATCGTAAGCATGCACAGGGCCTGGCAGGAGGGCTTCTTCGGGGACCCGCTGATCATAGCCGTGGTGGATACCGGAGTCTATTCTGACCACCCCGACCTTTCAGGAAGGTGCCTGCCACTGCTCAACTCAATCAATACGGATGGTAACGACAATGACGGGCACGGCACGCACGTCGCCGGCACCATAGGGGCAACGCTGGACAACTCTGTGGGCATAGCGGGGATGAACAGGGGTGCTCTCATACTGCCGGTGAAAGCGCTAGAGAAGAAAGGCTTCATAACGTCCGGGACCATGACGAGCATCTCCAGGGGGATAAGGTTAGCCGCGGACAACGGCGCCGACGTGATAAACATGAGCATAGGCTGGCCGTTGATATTCGCGGACTTCACTTTCAGGCTGCTTAAGGAAGCCCTGGATTATGCGGATTCCAAGGGCGTGGCCCTCGTGGCGGCTTCCGGCAACGACAGCTCCAGCACCGACCTTACGATGCCGGCGAAATACGGGAAGTGTTTCGCGGTGTCCTCCGTCGGACCGTTCTATTTCCCGCCTTCCTATGCGAACACGGGTCTAGGTACGGATATATTCGGTCCCGGAGGGGGAAGTGGGGTACAATCCATAGTAAGCACCGTGCCGTACAGCAAGAGCGAAAAGGGCTATGCGAGGATGTCAGGCACATCGATGGCAACTCCTCACATATCCGCGATAATCGGGGCGCTCATGTCATACGGACTTACCGCCTGCGAGGCAGAATCTGCCCTGCTCGCATCAGCCCAGTACATAGAGGGCCAGGATGCGGGCCTGGCGAACGCCTACGCGGCGTTGGCAGGAGCGAGAGGCGGCAGGGCGATATTCTGGCTCTGCGACGATGCGGGGAATCCTATAACGTATGCTTTCAGAGGGTCCGATGGTTCGAGGGATGTGACGGTGTTCGGCGATATTCAAGGACACGCATGGCTTTGCGGTTGGATAAATCTGTCAGGTTCCGAATTACCGGCGCACGGAGATTACTTCGGCATGGCAGAGGTTTTCATCGAACCTACAGGTCCTATGGAACCTCCATCGATGCTCAAGCTCAACTTCGTGGAAGGCGACGAAGCCGGTGCTTTAAGGATAAGTTCGGTCCCTAAGGTCAGGGAATCGAAATAGGGCCCGTCCTGAACAATAAGGCGCCGTCTTCCGTCAGAAACATCAATGAGTCTTAAATGGAGGTCTTTATTAGATGAAGAAGCCAGTCGTCGGCGCCTTGATGGTGCTTATGTTGATTTTCCTTGCCGGTTGCGACGGCGGGACTACCAAAACACTAAGGATTTCCGGCATCGTCACCGATTCGGTGACGACGCTTCCGATAGCAGGGGCCTCGGTAAGGGCGGAAATCAAAGCGAGGGCTATATCTCAGGAGAAGCTCACTAACACTAGCGGCGCATATTCGATCGACCTAGATGGGATAAAAACGGGCAATATAGTACAGATGCTGGTATACAAGTCAGGCTACTTCACCTACGGTTACGAATTCACCTATACCGGCGGGACGAGCATCACGGTGAACGTGGCCCTCGAACCTTCTTCATCCGTGGATACGGTAAACGGCTATGCCTCGCTGATGAACGTCATACCGCCTTCGGCTTCCACGGGCAGCATACTGAGGACCGCGACGGTCAAACACATCGTACCGCCTGAGCCGACCGAGGTGATAATAGCGCCTAGGCTGGGGATAAAACCTGAGGGAATGGAGCGCTCCCTCGCTTCGAAAGGCACAAGGATAAAGACGGCCAACTTCGAAAGAGGCTTCATGTTAGCCGATGTCCCTAAGGGCATGGACCTGGAAGAGTTCATAGGATCGATACAAGCAGAAGGATGGGCAAAGTACGTCGAGCCCAATAGCTACGCGGTCGCCACCGGGGCCGTCTACCCCAACGACGCGTACTTTACCGGCTACCAGTGGAACATGTACGCGACAAGCATGCCTTATGTCTGGAGCATGACGCAGTTCGGTTCTGCGGTGACGATAGCCGTGCTGGATACCGGGGTGGACGTGACCCATCCGGACCTCGCAGGGAGGACCCTGCCTCCGATGGACTTCGCATATCCGCCGGACAGCCCGTCCTACACGATAGACGTGGACGGCCACGGCACGCATGTGGCTGGGATAATCGGAGCTGCCGTGAACAACGGGGCCTACATGGCGGGCATGAACAACAGGAGCGCGCTGATACTGCCGGTGAAAGTGCTCAACGATTCAGGTTCCGGCCTTGCGACGGACGTCGCTGAGGGCATCTACGCGGCGGCTGACGCCGGCGCCAAGGTGATCAGCATGAGCCTGGGCTGGAGCGACGGCGCATATAGTAATACGGTCGCCAATGCGATTAACTATGCCTACAACAAGGGCGTCGCCATAGTCGCAGCGGCGGGCAACGACGCTCCTTTCGTAGTGGATTTCCCGGCCAACCAGCCCAACGTAATAGCCGTATCTTCTGTCGACGACGCCTCTACACTCTCGGACTTCTCGAACTATGGGCCGGAGGTCGATTTCGCGGCGCCGGGCGGCAGGAGGAGCCCGGGCCTCCTAGTATACAGCCTGTATCCGATGACCCGTGGAGGTGTAGGCGCGATGGCGGGCACATCCCAGGCGACCCCGCACGTATCGGCACTGCTGGCGATGATGATGCAGAAAGGATACAGCAGGGAGAACGCGTTGTACACGATGGGT
>JAKQNF010000008.1 GCA_029565935.1 Bacillota bacterium
GCCATATCGGTAAAGCTCGGCCATAAGGACCTGGAAGGGCTCATGGACGGGCCCCTCTCTAACGATCCTACCGTGCGCAAGGTCATGGATGAGGCCTCGGAGGCCATCGGAAGGACCGTCGCCGTGCTTATGAGCCTGTACGACCCCGAAGTGGTAATACTTGGCGGCGAGCTCGCCTCTGTGGGAGGTACCTTCCTCGAAGACGTCTCGCGGTCCGCCAGGTCGCACTGCCTGGGCGAGATAGCCGACAAGCTGGAGGTAAGAGGCTCAGGGATCCTTAAGGACACACCCATTGTAGGAGCGCGGCTCATCGCGCTCAGAAGTCTGCTCAACACGCAAGAATGGAAGAAAGATTAGGAGGATGTCTTGATGAAGCTGTCATGCTGCTGGATCTACGCGATTAGCAAGTACGGTTATCCCCCCACTTTCAATGACACGGTACTCGCCCTGAAGGACATGAAGAAGCTCGGCTTCAAGTACGTGGAGCTCGAGGGCGTCGGCAGGGAGAACATGACCGAGATGCACAGAAGACGCAAGGAGCTCAAGGCCGTCTGCGACGACCTGGGCCTTAAGGTCGTCAACTTCTGCCCGATACTCCCCGACATAGTACATCCCGACAAGGCCGTAAGGGATTCCGCTATGGACCTGTTCAAGCTGGGGGTGGAAGTCGCGCATGATTTCGGCGCCATGACCGTGCAGACCGACAGCTTCGTGCCGCCGCTCAAGTTCAAGGGCGACGCGCCCTATAAGGATATGGTCAACTACGGCATACAGTTCTCCGTGGAAGTAGACCCGGATTTCTCCTGGCAGCGCCAGTGGGACGCGCTGGTCGACGCCTTCGGCCGCTGCTCGGACATCGCGGCCGAGGCTGACTTGAAGTTCTGCCTGGAACCCAGGGTCGGCGAGCAGATAGCCAACACCGACGCTCTATTAAGGCTGATGGACGCCTGCGGCAGGCCGAACTTCGGCGCGGTGCTCGACACGGCCCACCTGAACGCCCAGAAGGAGATCCTGCCCCTGTCCGTCGAGAAGCTCGGCAAGAGGATATTCTACCTGCACGTCGCCGACAACGACGGCATGAAGAACGACCACTGGGCGGTAGGACGCGGCACTGTGGACTGGAAGGGCGTCTTCACGGCGCTTGGCAAGCACGGCTTCGACGGAGCGGTCGCAATCGACGTCGGCAGGGTGCCGGACATCGAGGCCCAGGTCCTCGAATCGGTGGACAAGCTGGAGAAGCTCTGTGCCGAGCTCGGCTTGCCCCTGGAGAAATAGCCAAGGACAAAGGTCCGGTGGTACGGCGCTCCGGCGATCCGAAACGACAGGCATGGGCGGTCTGAAGGCAACTGCACCCAAATCATATACTTCATAGGAGATATAGAACATGAGATCAGCTACGGCGAAGATCGCCATTACCCCGCCCGTGGGCCTTGCGATGTCGGGCTTCGCGGCCAGGACGGAGCCTTCCACGGGGAAGCTCGACGAGCTCTGGGCGAGGGCGGCCTCCTTCTCCGACGGTAGGAAGCGCGTGGTAATCGTGGCGCTAGATATCATAGGAGTCGACGACAGGCTGACAAGGAGGATAAAGGACGAGGCTGCCATAAAGATCGGGGGCGGGCTTAAAACCCACGTAATCGTCTCGGCCACCCATACCCACGCCGGCCCTGCGGTGCTTCCGCAGTCCATGCTCGGCGCAGTCGATAAATCATACGTCACCCTCCTGGTGAAGAAGGCCTCCGACGCGTGCGCCATGGCGGCCGGGGCTGAGGTCCCCACGGGAAGGATTGACGTCGGCATGTCCGTCTCCAAAAGCGTCGGAGCCAACAGGAGGACGCCTGATGGGCCCGTCGACAGGAGGCTGTACACGCTCACGGCCCTGCCTAAGCGGGCCGAAGCCTGCATCGGGGACAGAGGGGACTTCCCCGTGGTGCTCAACTACGCATGCCACGGCGTCGCCCTCGGACCGCAGAACACGAAGTACTCGTCGGATTACATCCATTTCACCCGGACCGCGCTCGAAAGGGCCATACCCGGCTCAT
>JAKQNF010000013.1 GCA_029565935.1 Bacillota bacterium
TCATATTGCAGGTTTGGATATCATGAGGGGTTGAAGAAAGGGATCGATATTGCCTGCACAGTACTAAATACACATCTTGGGCAGAATGATGTTCGCTACATATTAGAGCAATGGCTTGCGTCCAAATAGATAATCCAAGGATACGTCAAAGAAATCTGCCAGGGCTACCATCAACTGCGGATTTGGGATATATATCCCCCTTTCAATCTGGAACAGGGCCTGTTTAGATGTACCGGTGCTTTTCGCCACATTGTCTAACGTAAGCCCCCGGGTAATCCTTAATTCCTTCAACCTACTTCCGAAACATGCCATTCATCTTCCCCCTCCGACCACAGATTTCGAAAAAAATACGGGTATTGGGAATATGATCTACTATGTCCATATTGTACTGGCATTTCCATAGTGTCCAGCACAATTGAGGTGGTCTAACAATTGGTCCAACAGCTGTGGTGGTATTATATGGAATTCCATGGATGTAGAAACACCCACCGTATTTGCATGGTGGATTATATCAGGACTTTATATAGATATATATTAAGTGATGGACTCTATGGACTAGCGTTTTGGAATCCCGCCTTCGGCACCATCGTATCCATAGTCATGCAGGGTAAGTTGGCAAGTGAACCCATGCGCTAACTGCCTGGCAAGTAATATTTGAATAAGTGTAAAATAGCCTCTGAAGGTTGATAAAATCTTCGAAAGTTCTTTATTTCAAGCCTTTTTCGGTGCGTTTGTGCCGGAGAGGGCTTTTTCTTATTGTTTCAAAATCAGTAATAACATAGATCCATCACATGATACAGGGCTAAAATGTATGACGACTGCCTGTATAAGAAATCTGCTTTCTGCTCATTCATAGTTGAAGTCTTTATTACTCAGAATTTTATAAACACTATTGACAGGCCAAATTCAACACGTTATATTACAAGAGTTATATAACGTGCTTTATATAACTGATGTAATATCATGGAGGATAATGTATGGCACCTAAGGTTAAATTTTCTAGGGAACAAATAATCGATGCGGCCTTCGAAATAGCTCAAACAGAAGGAATCGATGCTATCACTATGAGGAAAATCGCAAAGAAGATAAATAGCTCCGTAGCTCCTATCTACGTAAATTTTAAAGACGTAAATGAACTGAATGAAGCTGTAATGGAAAGAATTATTAGTATTAGTCTACAACTTATAAAGGAAGAAGATTCAGTTAATCCATTGATTAGGATGGGAAAAGCATGTCTTAGATTTGCCATGGAGTATAGCGTCATTTTCAGAGATCTAGTTGCAAAAAATGGTAAATATATGCAAGGTTATGATATTAAAATGATGCCGGCTCTAATGGAAGAGATACAGAAAGACGCTGAGCTGAGGGGATTACCTGTTGATGAGTTAAAGAAAATCTTGTTAAAGATTATCATATTTCAACTAGGACTTTCGATAATGGCAGCTAACAGTTTACTGCCCGAAGAATTAAGCAAACAAGATATGATGGATATCTTGTCAAGTGCAACTGATGATGTGATTATGTCAGCGAAACTGAAAAGGGGATTTCGCAATGATAAAAGGAGTTGAAATTTATTAAATCATCAAGAGAGTCAAATTTAGCTTAAAAAGTGCTGGATGAGTAAAGACAAATGCATATATGCAATTATTGATATTCCCATTTTTATAGTTAAAGCTTGGCTTGCTTGCACGATTCTAAATTCAGAGTATCTGTTGGACGGGTAGAGCATAACTTGAGTTTCTATTTAGTTCGATAATTGTTGCGTTCTTACTACTTATTCTCAATAAGCAAGTTATATCAGTATTCATGTAGCAAGAATTGTAATCGGTGTTTTTATCGGTAATTATATCGGGAATATGATCGTGGCTTTTAACCAAGGAAAATCGTTGAAGATATGAATGCAGAGGATATTTATCGACTTCACTTCACCCTGGATATGAAATTTGGATCGGAACGACCATTTTATTTGTTTTGATTGGAATCATTATACAGACTACTTCTCAGCATGAACCGCTGCGGTTCATCGAGAGGAATCTTGCGAAAATAAAGCGTTAAAGCGGTAGATAAAAGCTAAAGAAGATGGGGTTTTTAAGTGGTAAAGATCAAATTCAGATTAATCTCATTAATCATAATATCGAGCGCTTTGATTATCTGCATACCCGGTTGCGATAATAACCAGACTTTTTCCGGAAGTAGAACTAGCAATGATAATCAATTTCTGGTGGATTTCGATGTTTTGAATTCCACAGTAAACAGCAAAATGCCCTTGTCGAAGGGTGAGAAAATCGAAACTACTATAGTACTTCTAAAAGGCGTTTTGGATATTATTGTAAAGAGTGAAAATGATACAATCGCATATCAGGGCAATGATGTAGAAAGCTGTAAATTCATTATTGAAATTGAAGAAAAAGGTACTTATACCTTCTATGTTACAGGCTATAAGGCTAAGGGAAGCGTTTACTTTATTAAATCATAGTCTATATGCGAAAGGTGCGCGTAAACAATGGAAAAGACGGCATGTAGAAGAACATTTTTAGGAATAATTGTTTCTATATTGTTACTCATCACGCAGATATTCTTGGGGAAAACGGGTCACTTGATTGCCAAGCGGATCCCTTATCAGTCAATAGACCCATTCGATTGCTTTGTTGAAATTTCGATACATCATGCGGTCGAATTATTAATTGCACTGGCAATTATTCTGATTTTAAGCAAACTTCTTAACCTTGACTTCAATTTTCAACTTGGAGATATGAAAAAAGGGATAAAATACTTAACCGTGTTCACGGCAGTTTTTTCTGTGATTACAATAGCACAGCATGCTTTTATGGCTTTGAACAATCAGCTTCCTATTTATATGTTTCCGCTGGATGGAAGGAACATTATCGGAACTCTGGGATTCCAGTTACTTTTAAGCGGACCGGCAGAAGAGGTTATCTTCCGGGCACTGCCAATTACTCTCCTTACATACTCATTTGGTAAAAGTATTGAAATCAAAGGCAGTGTTACCTTAGAAGTTATACTTGCATCTCTATTATTTGCATTTGCGCATGTCAGTTGGTCGTTGATACCATTAACCTTCGAAGCTAATTATTTTCAGATCATTTATGCGTTTGTCCTTGGAACAATCCAGGGGATAGTTTACCAAAGAAGCAAAAGTATACTGTACCCGGTTCTTATGCATAGTTTCAGCAATGTCTTGATGGTCGGCGGAGGATATGTGTTTACTGTATTGTTTTCCTAAAAGCTGAACATAGTATTTGAATTCAGAAATTCGCAAATGGGGATTTTAAATTGGTCAGATTAGATGTCTGCTTTGACGATAATTCTAAACCGTAAAGATAAAGGTGGAATTACTTATGAAAAAGAAAAGGTTGGATATAATGTGGAAGTATGTGATCAATGCATACTTACTATTTTGGATAATGATTTTGGGGCTTGGCGGGCTGGTATCACAGGTACTGAATGGTACGCCTGTGGCGATGCAATGGGTTGTCGTAATATGCAGCTGGTCTCCGACGATTGTACTCCTTGTTATGTTGAAAAAGCTCAAACCTGGTATGAAGGTAAAGGAGTTTTATCAAAACGCTTTTAAAGATAGATTACACATCAGTGATATATTTTTAGTATTTGTTATTGCAGCTGGTGTTCCTGTATTATCGGCGCTGATAATGTCTATAACTCAGAAAACGCCCTTTGCCGAGCTGTTCACATTTATTCCGTCTATGCTGCCCAGTGCGCTCTTGTTTACGCTTTTACAGGGAGCTTCGGGTGAAGAATCAGGTTGGCGTGGATATTTACGCCCGGAATTAGAGAGGCGATTTGGCTTTATAAGAGGGAACGTTACCTTGGGTGTTATCTGGACACTCTGGCATGCACCGCTTTGGTTTGTCTCAACCGATTACAGCGGATGGTCGCTGATTCTTTATATCATTGAAAACTTAGTGCTTCTAACAGCATTGACCTTTGTCATGGCAGTTTTGATGAAAAAGTGTGATAACCTCTTCATCGCATTTTGGGTTCACTTTTGTTTTAATTTATCGATGGTATTCTGCCCAGACGATGTGTATTTCTTTATGTTGTATACCGTGCTGTATCTTGTTGTCGCTTTAATATCAATGATGCATTATTCTCGATCCTCTCACGCTAGCGATATAGAACATAACAATTCATGAATTAATAAGAAGGCACGCCGCAACTACAAATGACCTTAATAGCTTAAAGGGATGGCGCTAAGATATTGGTAAAAGTACGTAGGCATTTAAGTCAAAAGCGAAATCGTCGGTCGTACAGCTTCTGTATAGCTATCTGCGGTACATCTGTTGTCATGTTTGGTTAGCGGATGTTTAATCAACGTTTACTGATATCCTTTTCTATGCCATTACGCATAGAGATGATGGGAGTTTAACACAATCAGATTTTGACCCATTTCCACGAACGGGCAAAGACAGGATAGTTATTTGTCTATTGAGAGACAGACTTTAAGGTTATGTTGGAAAGGATAGAACAAGATTGGAAAAGAAAAAAGATATTCTATCAATAGTAATAATTGTTCTTTTGATTGTTATATCGGCAACAGGAGTACTATCATTGGATTTCTCGAGAAGTTATGAAGTAACAAATCAATTTGGCGATATGGTAAAAATGTATGGTAATGGCATCTACGCGCACGACTCATACTTTGCAGCTCCAATTTTTATAGGAACTGATTTTATGATTCTTTTTATCTTTGTACCCTTATTTATATATACATATTTCCAGAATGCAAAAAGATCTAGCAACAGTACAAAGCTTAAGCTTATGTCAGTATATTCCGTAGCCTTTTATTATGCAGCAAGTCTTTCATTTGGCGTTACTTACAATCGATATCATTTATTATATATTGGACTCTTCACATGCACTCTTTTCGGACTCTTTTCAATTATGCGTAAAATTGAAATCGAGGAATTGAATTATGATTCTACAAATGGCATTAAGATATTTCTTATCTTGTCAGGTGTTGCTTTGATCGTTGCTTGGATGCCAGGTATTATTCAAACAGTCATTTCAAACACAGCACCTCCACTAATTGAAGTATATACAACATCAATAACTAATGTTTTGGATATGGGTATTATTGGACCCCTATGTTTTGTATGTTTACATTTATTGAATAGAAGAGACAAGCTAGGAATCATCATATTAGCTTCAATACTAAAAGCTTGTATCATCGTTGGAATCATGATGATTACACAAACAATCTGTCAAATACTATCCGGATTTGAATTGACTTTACCTGTGCTTATTACTAAATCAGGTTCATTTCTGTTACTAGGTGGATTTGCATTGTTCTTTAATAGCAGGTTATATAGTAATTTATTATCAACTCGTCGATAAGTAGTTCAAAAGGACCAATATTCCGTGAAGCGCTTTCCAAAAGCTAGTTGCGATAGTGCAAAAAACTAGGGATATGTTTACGAAAACAATAATTCGAAAGACATTCGTTCTATCAACGGTGCCAAATGGTTAGGAGAAACGTATCAGTAAGCACTTTTAGCGAAAGATTTATCTGGCAAATGAACACTGTATCAAGATTATCAGCCTTTGCCAAAATGACAACAGGACTACAAACCGTAAGGTTACTGGCGATTTTCTTTTTCCGAAACCCGACGTATTAAGCAACTCGTGATTGGAAGCCCACTGCTGGTTTTAATAGTATTTGTCTTTATCGGCATAATCTGAATCACATACCAGAGACTTTCAGGGACAGTTCTATGAAAGAACCGCCCCTGAAGCAAGAAAGCAACAATGACTAGATGTCTATCTTAGTGCCCCAGTACTCGATTTTAATCGACTTGAAGATGATCCAGTCATCTACGTTCGTAAAATTATCGCTCCACAGCCATGTGCTGTAGAATGCACTGTCATAATGAGATCCCTGATTGTACTCGAATATTAGTGTATCGTTCATGTAGACTTTAAAATGATCACCGACCTTGTTGATCAGCAGCGTGTTTTCCGTTTCACCGTCAAAGTGCATGCTCGACATCGGACCGCTGTCGTAGAACAAGTCATGGTATAGCGCGTCATCATCCCAGTCGACTTCATAAGCACCATAACCCAGGTCCTCGCTAGCGGATTGAATGCTCTCGAAATATACCGCAGTTTCGTGAATATCGGCCTCCTCACCAGAGAAGCCCACTTCAATTTCACCGTCACCGCCCGATTTGCCAAGAAGGGTGAACACCAATGTCAGATCGAAGTTTCCCTTGAACACAACAGGAGCGAGTACCCATGAATCCGGATCGAGCCGCAGACCTTCCACGCCACCCTCATTAAGCAGGTAAGCCCCTTCGCCCTGCCAGTCACTAAGGTCAGCGACAGTAGTGAAATCCACTGACCAGACCTTTGGCTCACAACCTCCGAGTATCAGTATCGCACTGGCAATCAAGATTAATGCAATGCAACGGAATGACCTCAAGATGATCGCCTTCCTTCTATTTACTGCATATCAAGTCAAGTATCGTGCTGACATGCATGTTAGAGGACGTCTAGAATAATAAATTACGCAATTTGTCCGAACACGCGCTGCTTCGCAACAATTATTAAGGCATGACAGAGTAACGGCTTCTAGTTAAGGTGCCCCCCTTCGCCGTTACATTTCTATGGCACATAACTACTTCCTTCAATAGTTGAATATTTAACAAATGGAAGAATGGCGCTTCAGAGAAGTATAAAAACTTGACGGGTAAACGATGATAAATATTGGGAGGTATCTATCATAGTGGGTATACTCGCCTTGATGGTATCCAAGATCACTAGCGATTTATTATCCGATTGCCTGGCGTTAGTCAATGCGAATACTCAATATTACATAATCGACGGCCGTTCGACCGTCGATCATGTAATTAATAGACTCAATCAACGCAGCTTAGCGCCCATGGTTCCCGCCCTTCTCATGAGGAGAAGAACGCAGCGCAAGATAAAGCTTGTGAGACCATATTTCTAAAGCCAGCATCGCTTCTACGTACTCTCTTGTCGCATCCACACCCTTATCTGCGTCTTTTTTTAGGTACAGCATGTGGTTGAACCTCTCATTAACTTCATCCGAGACCATTACTGTAAGGGCGTCGATCAATTTCTGCGGAGATTCTTCTCTGATGGACTTTTCCGCGATAGGGATGATCGGCCCTTCGCTAAGACCGGCCGGTTTAAGACCGGTGTAAGGTTCGCCCTCACCTGACCTGTGAAGGCGCACGACGTTTTCGAAGAACCACTCTTGGGCAAGTTCGACGATCTCATTATTGCTTGCGGCAGTTTTCATCACGGACAATGTCCTTTGGAAAAGCCTCTCGATTTCTTGTTCTGCATCTTTCTTAACATATGGTAGGATTATTCGAACATCCTTCTTTTCTAGTGCACGCTGCGCGGCTTTTACTACCGGACCGTCCATCGTGTCGCAATGAGGAGGCATCATTCATCACTTCCTCTAAAATATTTGGCTTATGAATAAATCACATAAGAACAATAAGACTATATGAATATAGTAACAAATCGAAACAGAAATCCAACAATATCTGTAATAATCCAAAAGGACCGCTAGAGGACGAAGATGGGTCACGGAGAAATACTAGAACGAGCAAAACGTTATTTCACTGATGCTGGATTAAGGTAAGGGTGGTCGAATTGAGGACATTGGTCGATGCTGCCGTAGAGTACAACGACGAAGGATACCTCATACATTCGTGCAATTACATAGGTGCTTACGTTCGAGGCAGGACCAAGGATGAAGCACTCGGGAAATTCAAGGATGAAATTTCCAGGTATGCCATGTGGTCTACGGGAGAGTACCTGCCGGTTTCATGCGCTATGGAAATAAACATAATACAGGAGAAGAAGAGCAGCCTTGATGTCGCGGACGCCGATTCTGACATCATCTTCGAATCGGAGTTGATGCCCATTAACTCAGATGAGTATGAGGCAATGAAGGCCCTGGTCTTAAAATCCGCTGAAGATTTCGAGCTGCTCTACAAATCGATACCCGACAAGGGAGCAACTTCACTGAAGGAGAGGAAGACGTTCTACGGCCAGGTGCCCTTAACTGCAGAGGAGATGTATGTGCACACCAACAGGGTGACCGCTTACTATTTCGGGGAGATCGGCACAAGCACCGACTTCAAGTCGGGCATTTCGAACAATCGAACGGAGGCTTTCAGGTTGGCAGAAAGAATCCCGGACTATCTGAAGAACACGGTGCACATAGGAGCGTTCGACGAACTATGGACCTTAAGGAAAGTAATGAGAAGGTTCATCTGGCATGATAGGATACATGCGAAAGCGATGTACAGGATGGCGGTGCGTATGTGGGGATCCTATAAGATATGCAATCCGTACTTCTTCTAGTTAGATAGCCACGTCTAAGAAGATCTTAGAGGGCCCTAACGTGCGGCGAGAGAAGAAGCGGCCCGTCGGGCCGCCGGAATTCCGATCGAACCTCCATGCACGTAGCGCGCCATCACCTTTGGAACTCTTCTAGGTACCTGTCTATGCTCTCTTGGATTATCTGTCTTGCGACGTCGAAGTCGCTAACCTTATCGATGGCGGTCTCCTTGCCCTCGAGCGTCTTGTACACCGAGAAGAAATGGGACATCTCCTCGAAGATATGAGCCGGAAGGTCCTTTATGCTCTTGTATTGGTTATAGTTCGGATCCCCGAATGGTATCGCGATTATCTTCTCGTCCTTAAGCCCGTTGTCTTCCATGGTGATCACGCCTATCGGATAGCAGGAGACCAGGCACAATGGATGAAGCTCCTCTGCACATAAGACGAGCACGTCCAGAGGATCGTTGTCCATAGCATATGTGCGTGGAATGAAACCATAGTTCGCCGGGTAATGGGTCGACGTATAGAGTACCCGATCCATCTGCAGCAGACCTGTCTCCTTGTCTAGCTCGTACTTCGTCTTGAAACCTTTCGGGATCTCGATCACCGCGACGAAATTGTCCGGTTTTATCCTCTTGGGAGATATGCTGTGCCAAATATTCATCCGATATACCCCCGATTACATTAAAAGGCCCGATATCTGCCCTGGACTGACATCAAGCCGGCCCTGTGTGCATATTGTTGCCCTAACTAATAATAATAACACAGATCGCCCTTGTCGTTCTGATACAGGGACGATCTTGATGCTGTATACAATGTGGGAGGCATGCATCAATCTTCGTCCCCGGATCCATCCGATCCGTACCTTTCCAGCATTCGCCCCATAACGTACATTGAGCCCAGATACTGGAATGCCAGCAGGAAGGAGCTGCCTATGATTATCAACGCCCATATCATGCCCATCGTCACGTCGAAAGGCAACCCTAACATCCCCTTGACTTGGAGACATATGGTCCGCTCTTTTAGGGCTAGCCATGCGGTTACGATGCATAGTAAAAGTAGAGAGAGTGATGAAACAGCCACGAATATCTTAACCTTCGACTTTATGAGCTTGATGTCTTCGTAGCGTAAAGATCCCCCTTTGACAAGGACATAGCTGCCCACGATGCCCACAAGGCTGTTGAAAACAGGGAATCCCATGAAAAAGCCGTAGATCATAGCAGAATAGAACAGTGATAACAAAATCAACTTGATGAAGCTTAGATCGAACAATCCAAGCAGGTGTTTCCTCAATAGCGTCAGATCTAGCAGGATACCGATGAGAAGGCCTGTTAACATGCATACCATTATCACTCTATCGTCACGGAATAGGGGTATGCTGCCCCACCAGAAGCATATCGTTGTGACTGCAGGCGTGAAAATGCCCATCACTGACAACGATATCAACTTATCGAAAAATGTCAGACACGGCACTTTTCCGCAGGTCGACCTATGGCTGGTTCCACCAACGATTTGCATGATTATCAATCTAACAGGAGTGTGGAACGGGCGTCAACATGCCCTGAGGATACTGATCTAATACTGCTTGTGGTCTGCGTCGTCCTGAAGATGGTAAGCGTATTACCCTTTTGCCCTCTAGATTGATGCATTTGTTTCGTTGCCAATCTTTAAATTTGCTAGGGCATGACGTGTTTCTGTGACATTATGCTAGAATAGGCGAGCACGAGTGAATTGAATATCTGATTGTTCAGCTTTCTTGGAGACATACAAGACACTAATATTTTTTAGTGATACGCCCTATATCCACAGCGACCGAGAACAGCTTGCCAAAAACCGCACCAGGCTAGTCAAAACGACGTTCTATATGGGCGATAGACGATACTGGGTATATACAGGCGGGCATACCGAAAAGGTAAAAAAAGGTGGGGGAATTTGGTGCCGTGACTGTCAGATTCCAGCGATTTGACAGCTAAAGCTTAATGAAAAGAAAATTTACCTATTGCTATTCATAGAAATCGGGAATAAAATATAAATGCTGTCTAAAGTAAGGTTCGTCATGATTCCAAGCTCTGGCAGTTAGAAAAATTTAAGCGAGGTAAGAAACTAGTGGTTTACGAAGACAAGGTATTGAATTGCAGAGACTGTGGCAAGGATTTCGTTTTCACAGCAGGCGAGCAGGAGTTCTTCTCGCAGCGCGGCTTTGAGAACCAGCCGACGAGATGCCCCGAGTGCCGTAAAGCCCGCAAGATGCAGCAGAATGGCGGCAGCGCCAGGCAGATGTACGATGCGGTATGCACTTCGTGCGGCGCCCCGTGCAAAGTTCCCTTCCAGCCCAGCGGCGACAAGCCGGTCTACTGCAGCGATTGCTTCTCGGCCCATCGCACTGGCCGCTAAGCAAAGGGACCTTCCAGAAAGGAAGAACGAAAGCAGGTCTTAACGGACCTGCTTTTATTGTTGTGCCCATAGTATGTTAGCTGGTTTGGACTTTCCTTGATGTTGTTCTTTGTAGTATAATTCCTTCATTAATAGTTGGATAGTCAAAGCAAAGACAACGACTGAGGAGGTAGCGCAATTGAGCATGATAAGGAAAACCGTCATCGCACTCATGCTATCTGCACTGTTCGTCGCAGCAGCAATGCCTGCGCTGGCAGCCACTCCCAAAGAACAAGCGGATCTTTATTACTCGCTTCGCAAGGACATGAGCAACGTAAAGAAAGGGATAGAGCTAGTAGAGCAGGAGCTTGTAAAGAATCCGAATGACTACGAGCTGTTGTGGAGACAGGCTCGTTTCTACTGGTTCATGGGAGACAGAGCCGAAGGCAAAGAAAGACTGGCTAACTTTGAGAAGGGGAAGGATTACGCAGAAAGAGCCACCGAGGCCAACGAGCAGGGCATAGACGGGCAGTATTGGCTTGCGGCCAGCATAGGCAGCGTTGGGATAGAGCGTGGCATCATGGCCAGCCTCTTCATGGTGCCGTCCATGAAAAAGGCCCTCGAAAAATGCATCAAGATCGACCCTAAGCATGGCGACAGCCATTATCTTTACGCAAGGCTTCTATGGCAGGTCCCGGGAATCGCCGGAGGAAACGTGAAGAAGGCCCTGGAAGAGGCCAAACTGTCTGTCCAATATGATCCAGGTGAAATCTCGCACTGGGTAGCTCTAGGGCAAATCGCTGCGGCCAACAAGGACTACAAGGAAGCTAGGACAGCTCTAGAGAAAGCGATCTCGATGCCAGACGATCCGGAAGATCCTGTAGGAAGCCAGAAAGACAGGGAAGAGGCAAAAGCAGAACTTAAAAAGATAGAGGGTAAATAAGGTTTGCGATAAAGGCCGGGAGACCGGCCTTTCTTTTTTCATACACCGTAAAGTGGGGCTCAGCTGGACAAACGCCTGTATCGCCCGTGAGTTAGGCACTAGTTGGAGGGCCCGGAGGAGAAAGATGAGGAAGGTAGCTGCTATCATGACGATATCACTTATGCTTGTGTTGGGTGCGGTCCTGATTGTCTGTCTTCCTTCTTCGAAGGAGGAGGCAACCGGACAAATGCCGCAAGCAGGAGAAAACATCAACAGGAACCTCACAGACCTTTCGACGCTGCCCGATAATTCGATAAAAGGACCGCAGGAAATCGACATGTCCTCATACAGGCTGAGGGTCTATGGCAACGTACAGAAGGAGCTTGCCTATACATACGAGGAGATACTGTCAAAAGGAGGGATTAGCAGGTACTCCGTCTTGTATTGCGTAGAAGGATGGGATGCTGCAGTCGTATGGGAGGGAACGAGGTTAATGGATATCATCCTTCCTTCGGGGCCGAAAGAGGGAAGCAAGGTAGTGGTGTTCCATTCCGTGGATGGTTATACGACCTCAATTCCATTAGAGGAGATCATGGCTAAGGACATGTTGATAGCCTATGGCGCCAACGGGGGAACGCTTCCCGTAAACGTAGGCTACCCATTCATAGTCGTCGCCCAGGATAAGCTCGGGTACAAGTGGGCCAGGTGGGTGATAGGCATAGAGGTATCCAGGGATGAAGGATATGAAGGGTACTGGGAACAAAGAGGATATCCCAACGATGCAAACGTGAAGGATTGGAAATGATCCGTGATATGGGGTTCAGCGCATATCGGTTTGACACACTAATAGTCATAGACTGGAATATAATATAGTCAGGAACGGTGATTGGAGGGACGAAAGATGCGGAAAGCCTTCTTGATAATCGCCCTGCTGGTTATGCTTGCCGCAGCCTCCGGGCTGGTTCTTGCCTCGATCGATGGGATCTACGCCTTGAAGATAGGCGATAAGATACTAGTCGAACTTGACGAAGGCCAGAGACTGACTATACTGCTGCTTGCCGACCCGGAAGTAAGATGCATCGCATTACCGGAAGGCGCTGTTTATGACGACGTAAGGCAAGTCTTGACCTGGATACCTGATTTCGACCAGAAAGGGGCGCATGTAATAGTCTTCAGTGGACAGCTGAACGGTGAGGACAAGACGACATATGTGCTTATATCAGTGCATAATGTCAACTGGGCTCCCGAAGCCGCCCTGGCTTATGCGCGACCGTCGTCAATTTGGCCGAATGACGAGATGGTGCCTGTCGATATTGTCCTTCAGGATCCTCTTTCCCGGAAGATGGAGGTAACGATCAATAAGGTCGAGGTGGTAGACACCATAGTGAATTCGCGCTCGGTTGAGCAGAAGGCTATCAAAGCCGAAGACGGTAATGGCATGATCAGGAGGACTAGCATTGAGTTCACACAGAGGATGTTCGAGGGCAAGGAAGGTGTGGACTACCGTGTTGAGGAAGGTATGCTCTATCTTCTGGCATCAAAGCCTGTCACTGCGACTGAAAGGCATTATAAAGTCAATTTCACCCTGACCCACCCGATAACGAGGCTATCTGATTCAGGGGAAGTGATCATCAGGGTCACAGAAGGGATGCATGAGATATTACCATTTAGGTGACTTGATGCCCAGAGGACCGACCTTAAGGAACGGAGCACATTAGTCGGTCATCATGGGTACAGGGCTTATAGGAATGGTAGACAGGAAGCCGCCGATGGGTCGGCTTCCTGTTCATATAAAAACAGGACACCGACAAGGAAGGCATATGGCGAATGACTTTGTATCGGCTTAACGTTTATTTGGTATGGATACAGATTTCACCCTGACTCAATGGTAAGTTATGCCCCGGGGTTGGAGGAACAAAGGCCGGGATGGTGTAATATCATAATAAGCCATATAGATGATGTGGAGGTTAAATTGAACACTATAGAGGAAAGATACTCGATCGGTGCCAGGACCTTATTGATACTCTTGGCGATCAATATCCCGCTTGCGGCCATTAAGCTCGTGGCAGGGATTGTGTCCGGAAGCTCCGCTCTAGTATCCAGCTCCATCATCACTACGATGACAGCGCTTACTACGGTGTCGACGATAACTGAGATGAGACTGGCAACAAGGCCGGCCGACAAGAGGAAGTTCTTCATGCAAAGCAGGCTCGGCGTGATATTCACAAGGCTTGTGGCAACGGCCTTAGTCATCTTCGGCATAGTCCTCGTACGTGGAAACATCGTGAACCTTCTGACGGGAGATTACGGCAGGCCCAGCTGGATAGCCATACCTGTCTGCGTACTGTCGGTCATCCTCAAGGAGTATGCATACATCATAACGAGGAGCTCGGCTGCAAAGACCCACAACAGCGCTGTGATGACGGAGGCCATATACCAAAGGATCGACATGGGAGCATCCGCCATAGCTCTGCTTGGAGCGACGCTTGGGATGCTTTTGTTCCCGGTCATCGATCCTCTGTTCGGCGTAGTTATAGCGGCCGCGCTGTCATGGATGGGGCTGCAGTTATGGTGGAATTCGATAGTAGAGCTCCTGGAAGAGAAGCTGGAACCCCAGCTCATAGGGTCGATAAAGCGCGTCTTGGCAGGATTCAACGGCAGCACCGGCAAGATCACCCTCAAGCAAGCCACCACAAAGAAGTATGGCGGTTTCGTCTATGTCGACGTAGTGGTCGGAATGGATCCATCGATTTCGCTCTACGCTTCCCATGAAGCTGCGGATAGGATAGAGGATATGATCAAAAGGGCACTTCCGTTCGTCTCAGGAGTCGATGTACAAGCCGAGCCGGCGGAAGGGCACGGCGGGAGCGAGGACCTAGGAGCGGATGCGGCGATTTTCGAGCAGGAGAAGCACGACGGAAGCAGTGAGGTGTCTTAAGGATGCGTACCGAGAGCTTTTTCAAGGGATTCGGCAGGGAGCATGCAAGGGCCATCGAGCTAATGAGGAAAGGCTTGCTCAAAGAGGAGAACGGCAATGTCGTGCCCGATGATGTCAAGGAGGAGCTCGTCGCGAGGGGCCTTGCATACAAACAAAAGGGCAAGCTTCTCATCGACCCTGAGTATGGATATTTCCTCGGGATAGACATAGGAGGTACGTCAGCCAAGTCGATGCTGATCGATTTTGGCTTCAAGGCGGTGGCCGGCAGCTTCAGGAGCGAGGACAGAGGGTCGGAGATCAATGTTTTCAAGCATAACCTGGAAAGGGCGCTCGACGGGACGATGGGATCCGCAAATCCGAGAAGGATACTGGGCATAGGCATAGCCCTGCCTGGCACGGTGGATCCGTCGCACGGCAAGGTGTTGTTCACGACCAACGTACAGTTCCTTTCGGGTCTCAGGGCCATAGAACTGCTGCCGCGTAAATTCGCGTCGGCTTGGGCCGACCTGCCCATGAAGCTAGAGCACGATTGTAAAGCGGCCGTTCTGGCGGAAAAGCTCGCCGGCGGGCCCGGGCACACCGAGAGGAAGGAATCTTCAATAGTAGCGGTCACCGTCGGCACAGGGGTGAGCGCAGGTTCATACGTGAACGGTTCGGTGATCAGAGGAGCTACGAACGCTGCCGGGGAATTCGGCCATATAATGGTGAATGGGCTCGACGGAAGACAGTGCGGCTGCGGGAAGGTAGGATGCTTGGAAGCGGAGGCCTCCGGATCGGCCATGCAGGCCAAGTGGCTGGAACGTACCGGCACGAAGGCTACCGTGGTAGAGATAGCAGAAGCCGCGATGGACGGGAACATCGACGCGATCGAGCTGTTCAAGGAGACCGGTAGGTGGCTGGGACTAGGCCTGAGCTACATAGTCAACCTGATGGAACCCGAACTGATAACTCTATACGGAGGTGTATCGGCCGCATACGACCTGTTCTCGGAATCACTTAACGAGACGCTGTCCAAGCACGCCTGGCCGCTGGCCAACTGGAAGGTAGAACGCTCGATGATCGGTTCTGAGATAGTGGGTCTTGGCGCGGCCTTAGTTGCATATGAGCATATTCTCGGTTCTGCGACATAGGAAGAACGGGGGTGCCGGCAAGATGTCCGCTGCCATCGCCAATTATGAACGCTGGAGAAAGTTCAAAGCATTGGATCCAGAACTTAGGTCCGAGCTAGAAAAGATAAGGAACGATGGCGGTGAGATAGAGGAAAGGTTCGGCTCCAGCCTGGAGTTCGGGACGGCGGGGCTGAGGGGGACAATCGCCGCAGGCACGAACAGGATGAACATCTACACGGTGCGCAAGGCCTCGTTGGGGCTTGCGCGCTTTGTCATCAAGAACGCGAAGAGGCCGTGGTCGATAGCCATCGCGTACGACAACAGGCGTAAGTCAAGGATATTCGCAGAAGCTGCCGCGGGGGTCTTCGCCTCGAACGGCATAAAGGCCCTAGTCTTCGATGAGATACAACCCACACCGGTACTGTCCTACTCCGTCTTACACCACAGGGCGGATGCAGGCGTCATGATCACCGCAAGCCATAACCCGAAGGAATATAACGGCTATAAGGTCTATTGGAAGCACGGTGGCCAGGTCGTCGACGAGTTGGCGCTGGCCATCACGAAAGAGTTAGATGCCATAGAGGACGAACTGGGAATCGAGGGGATGAGCGTCAGAGACGCGGAGGCGTCCGGCCTTTTGGAGTGGATAGGGCATAAGACGGTGGACAGCTATCTTGAGAATGTGCTCGGACTTATCACCGAAAGGGCCGCAATAAGAAACCACGCCAAGCTGCCAATGGTATACACCCCCCTTTATGGCACCGGCGCGAGGCTGGTCCCAGAAGTCCTGCACAGGTCCGGATTCGAAGGGGTGAGATACGTAGAGGACCAGATGATACCCGATACCGAGTTCGGAAACGTGAAGAGGCCCAATCCGGAGGAACCCGAAGCTTTCACTGAGGGGCTTGCGCTTGCGAAGAAGTGCGGCGCTAACCTGGTGATGGCGACGGATCCGGACGCTGACAGGCTCGGGGCCATGAGCAAGGAGAATGACGGATCGTTCAGGCTTATCACCGGCAACCAGATGGGAGCGTTATTGATAGACCACCTACTTGCGAAACCTGGCCTGAACGAGGCGAGGACCAGGGGGAGCGTGCTGATAAAGACCATCGTCACCTCGGATCTCGGAGCATCCGTAGCCAGGAAGAAGGGCATAGAGGTGGTCGAGGTGCTGACTGGGTTCAAGTACATAGGCGAGCTCATAGACAGATACGCGGCGACGGGGGAAAAGAAGTTCTTCTTCGGTTACGAGGAAAGCTATGGTTACCTCGCAGGGGGGTTCGTAAGGGACAAGGACGCCGTCCAGATAGCGTTGCTGGTAGCCGAAATGGCGGCTACGCTGGCAGACAGGGGGCTTACGCTTGGTTCTAGACTGGATGAGCTATATGAGGAGCACGGCTATTTCGTCGATGGGATCATCAACGTCTCCCTTGAAGGCATTGAAGGGCAGAAGCGCATAAGGGAGATCATGTCTTCCCTGAGGGCAGAAGCGCCCTATGTGGTCGGGGTTAACCGCATCATCTCCACCGCCGATTACCAGGAAGGCATGATAAGATTCACGGACGGGAGGGACCCAGAACGGACTGGCCTGCCTTTGTCAAACGTTCTGAAGTACGTACTGGAGGACGGGTCATGGATATGCATAAGACCGTCCGGGACGGAGCCTAAACTGAAGATATACGTCAGCGCCAGCGCAAAGGACAGGACCGCAGCCGAGGAGAAGGCCGATTACCTGAAGCGGGAGACCCAGCGGATGGTCATGGCAAGAGGCTGATTCTGATACGCAGACGAAAAAAACCGCCCGTCGATGGGCGGTTTCCTTTTATCCGTGCCGATAGGTCTCATGAGACCCAGAAGACTGCCTCCCTGGCCGAAGTCCCTGCCATCCTGACCGGTTTGTCATCGTTGTAAGCTGCATGCCTTAGCATCGCGAATATGGTGAAAGCATCTTCCTTGCGACCGATCCTCTCTGCGATCTCTACGGCTCCGAAGCGCTCCGCCTTCCTGCTCTGCAAAAACTCGATGGCCATGTCCAGACAGAGCAGGGCCTGGCCCGCGCTCAGCTTACCCGACTCTACTCCTGGCTGGTTGTAGGCGTTGATGCCGGTCATGGCCGCATAGAAGCCCACGGCCCTTTCGAATAACGATATGAGAAGTCCTAGGTGGAAGGCATTAACCTCAGGGACTGTGATCGTGATCGTAGGGCGGGCCTTCTGCATCAGCGCCTGTCGTGTACCTACAAGGAAAGCAGCGAGGAAATCCCCACAGGTGTTCTTGCCGTCCACGTTCATAGACTGGCCGATCCTGTCCCTAAGCACCTCGATGAAAGTGACTAGGTACTGATCGGGCCCTTCCACGAGCTGCTGCACGTAGGAATGCTGATCGGTAGAGCCTTTGTTTCCGAACAGGGTCAGCCCCTGGTTCACTCTCGCGCCCGATCTGTCCAATTCCTTCCCCAACGATTCCATCACCAGCTGTTGCAGGTACTTAGCGAATAGCGCCAGCCTGTCCTTGTAGGGGAGGACGACGAGGGACCTGTTAGTCTTGCCGTTTGTCGCGAGCAGCCATGACAAGGCCATTATCAAGGACGGATTGTCGCGCCAGTCGGACGTGCGTCCCAAAGCGTCGCAATACCTTGCCCCTTCGAGCAACGCATCGGTGTCTATTCCCTGTAGTGATGCGGGCAGCAACCCAACGGCCGACAGCACAGAAGTGCGCCCTCCGACCCAGTCCCACATTGGGAAGCGTCTTATCCATCCTTCCGTTTCTGCGAGCCTGTCCAACGAGCTGCCCTTCTGCGTTATCGCTACAGCCTGCCTCTGGAATGACAGACCTTCGGCCTCCAGGCGCCTTTTCGCCTCGAGCATGCCGTTCTTCGTCTCGGCCGTGCCGCCGCTCTTGGAGACTATTATGAAAAGGGCGCTATCTAGCGCGCCTTCAAGGGAACCGAATGTCCTGTCGAAGCCGTCAGGATCAGTGTTATCCATGAAATGCGCCATCATGTTATCGCTGCGTCCGCCCAGTGAGTCGTTGACGAGCTGGGGCCCGAGGGCCGATCCGCCTATACCTATGAGGACAAAGCTCTGGAACGGCTTCCCCGTAGAGGATTTCACCTTTCCGTTGTGCACATCGGATGAGAATTGTTTTATGGCCTCGTAAGTGCCCACTATCTCATCGGCTATTGCCGGCTCAGGGCTCAAGGCAGGGTTCCTGAGCCAATAATGACCGACCATCCTGCCCTCGTCGGTGTTGGCGACGGCCCCCTTTTCGATTGCGTCCAACTCTGCGAGGGCCGACGCAGCCTTCTCTCTAGACCCCTCGTATGCCTCCGGCTGGAGCAGCATGCCACTGTAATCCAGCGAGATATGGCCGAGGGGGTCAAAGTAGCTCATCGAGGAGTACCTCGTCCATTGGTTGGGCAAAACAATCACTCCTTAGCCGGTTTTGTGCTTTTTGTGAGCAACGAATCGTATAGCTTCATGTATTCCCCGGCCGCCTTCTCCCAGCTGCTGTCCACGGACATGGCGTCATGAACGAGCCTGTCCCAGACTCCTCGCTCGTAACGGAACAGGCCCACGGCCCTCCATATCGTCTCCAGCAGCTCGTGGGCGTTATAATTGACGAAGCTGAAGCCGGTGCCTTCGCCTGTAAACTTGTTGTAAGGTCTTACGGTGTCTTTTAGGCCTCCGGTCTCCCTTACGAGAGGTAAAGTACCGTACCTCATGGCTATGAGCTGGCTCAATCCGCACGGTTCGAAAGCGGAGGGCATCAACAGGATGTCCGAGCCGGCATAGAGCTTCCTGGCCAGGTCCTCGTCGAAGTAGATCTTAGCGGCCACGCGGCCGGGATGCTTCGCCGCAAGGGCCCTGAAGAACTCCTCGTACTTAGGATCGCCAGTACCAAGAACTGCAAGCTGCGTCTCTGGATCCTGCAAGATCTCCTCTGCGATCCTTGCCACAAGATCCAGCCCTTTCTGGGAGATGAGCCTGCTGATGATGGACATCAACACCTTGTCGCCGCCCTGGCCCAACCCCAGCATCCGCTGGACCCCCGTCTTGTTGGCGGCCTTGCCTGACATGTGGTCCTTATCGTAGTTCATGAAGATGTGCTTGTCCGTCGAGGGGTCATACGATTTGGAATCGATCCCGTTCACTATGCCGGACAGCTTGAAGGAATACTCCTTTAAAAGTCCGTCGAGCCCTTCGCCGAACCAGGCGGTCAATATCTCCTCGGCGTAGCTCCTGCTGACGGTCGTTATGGCATCGGAGAAGACTATCGCCCCTTTCATCAAGTTCACCGCCTTGTTGAACTCCAGCCTGTCAGGCTTGAAATAATCCGACTTGGAGAGCCCGAGCACGTCGTCTATGACCTGGGGCGACATCACTCCCTGGTAGGCCATGCTGTGTATCGTGAATACGCTCAGGGCAGACTTCAAGCCGGGCGTTGCTTTGTAGCCCGCGTGCATAAGAAGAGGTATGGGGGCCGTCTGCCAATCATTACAATGCAGTATGTCGGGCTTGAAGCCGACTGCGGGGAGCATGTCCAAAGCAGCCTTGCTCAGGAAGCAGAAACGTTCTCCGTCGTCTCCGTATCCGTAGAGGCTCTCCCTTCGGTAGTAGAACTCGTTGTCGACGAAATGCCATCTTATACCAAGGTGGTCCAGGGTCTTCACGCCACAGTACTGTTTGCGCCAACCGAGATTGAGCTGGAACTCTGCCTCATCGGTCATGCGCTCCCTCCAGATATGGCCTATGCTCCCGTAAAGGGGCAGCACCACCCTGACTTCCGCGCCTAGCTCGGCTAGTTTCGGTGTCAGTGAGCCGGCTACGTCGGCCAGACCGCCGGTCTTGCAAAACGGCACCGCCTCTGACGTAATGAACAGCACCTTAGGTTTCCTGCCGCCCTGTGGGGCTTTCTTCGTCGTAGACACATCATCACCCCATTTCATCAAAGGCGGCTTTCCTTGCCCACCACTATGGGCCTGCCGCCGGAGCTGTCTATCTTCAAGGTGATTCCAGAGCTTATGACCACCTCGCTGTCGAGTATCGCGTTCTCGATGTGCACGTTGCCCTCTATCCTGCATCTTCGCAGCAAGATGCAGTTCTTGACGAAAGAGTCCTTCCCTACGTAGACGTTCCTAGAAAGCACGCTGCCTTCCACCCTTCCATGTATGAAGCAGCCGGTGGATACAAGGCTGTCCTTAACTTCGGCGGTAGCGTAGTATTTCGTCGGCGGCCTGTCTATTGACCTGGTGAATACGGGACCGTCTTCGTAGAAAAGGGCATCCCTTACGGATTCGGACTTCAAGTCCATATTGCAGTCGAAGTAGTTCACTATGGAGTTCAGCTTCGCGACATACCCTTCGAACTTGTAGCCGAATACTCTAAGAGAACGGATGTTGTCGCCGATTATGTCCATGAGGTCCTTGCTTCCTCCTGAGGCCATAGCAAGGTTCATGCACTCTATCAGCAGGTCCTTGCTGACAAGCACGGCTTCCAGGAAAAGGTTGTTTCTGCCCGACCTGGGCCTCGCAACGACGCTGCTTATCCTTCCGTCCGGACCCACGCTCAGGTAACTGAGGTATTGGGTCCTGTCTGGATCGGCGAGGTATTCATCCTCGTAATCCTCCTGTTTATAAAGGACCGTGAAATCGGCCCCGCGGCCGAGGTGCGATTCTAGCATCCTCCTGTAGTCGAATCTGTACAGCAGCCCGCTTCCGGATAGCAGTATGTATTGCTGCCTCGCCTTCTTAAGCATATCGGCGTTCACCGAAAGGTCCTTCAGATCGAAGCCCATCTCAGAGTTGTAGAGCCCAGGGCTTGCGGTGGGCAGCAATTTGAGCCCGTCCGTCTTCCTGTCCAGGCCCCAGGGCATACCGGCTCCCAGATGCTCCAGCAGAGTGCTGTATTTGCTGTATATCACTACTCCTACGTGTTTTATGCCCGAGAGGACCATGTTCGACAAGGGGAAGTCGATCAGCCTGTACCTGCCGCCGAACTGCACGGCTGGCAGGTTCCTTGTTCGGGCGAGCTCGCCAAGCGAAACGTCGGGCTTCGTGTCCATCATCATCCCCATGATCTCGTTCAAGCCGATCACCTTCCTTCCTCTTCTAAATCGGGCGCCTTGACGATCGTGCCCGGCTCTACGCAAGCGCCTGCGCATAGGGTCTCGCTGTTGGCGACCACCGTGATGGGTCCGCTCGCCCCTACGGTATCGTCACATGCTCCTATCCTGCATCCGCTACCTATAACTGCGCCCTCGCCAATGATCGAGCGGCCGATTCTCGCGCGCTCTAGAACCTTGGTCCTCGGCAGCAGTATGCTGTTCCTTACGACCGCCCCTCGGCAGACCCTCACGCCGGCGAACAGGACGCTGTCCTCTACGGTGCCCTCGATTACACAGCCGTCCGTAACGAGGGAGTTCTTGATCAGGGCTCCGGGCGAGATGTAATGGGGCGGCATGACGGCCGACCTTGAAAGCAGCCTCTTCTCCTGCCCGCAGATGTCGAACACCGGCGATTCTCCCAGCAGGTCCATGTGGGCGGCGAAATATGAATCTATCGTACCGACGTCCTTCCAGTACCCTTCGAACTTGTAGGCGAATAGCCGCTTGCCGGCCTTAAGCATGGACGGGATGACGTCCTTGCCGAAATCGTGGCTGGAGGATTCGTCTTGTTCGTCAGCCTCGAGGCGCTCTTTCAGGAAGCCCCAGTTGAAGATGTATATGCCCATCGATGCCAGGTTGCTGACCGGCTCTTTTGGCTTTTCATAGAATTCCGTGATCCTTCCGTCGGCTAAGGCCTTCATTATCCCGAACCTGGACGCTTCCTCCCAGGGCACTTCCATGACGGCTATCGTGGCGTCGGCAGATTTCTCCTTGTGGAAGGCCAGCATCAGGGAGTAGTCCATCTCGTATATATGATCGCCCGAGATCACCAGCACGTAGTCCGGCGAATAATGGTCTATGAAGTCGGTGTTCTGGTATATCGCGTTAGCCGTGCCCTTGTACCAGCTTCCGCCGTGCTCCCTGGTAAAAGGGGGCAGTATGCTGACGCCGCCGCCCTCGACGGCAAGGTCCCAAGCCGTGCCGATGCCGACGTGCTCATGCAGCATGAGGGGCTTGTACTGCGTCAGCACCCCTACCGTGTCTATGTTGGACGCAGTGCAGTTGGAGAGACTGAAGTCGATTATCCTGTACTTGCCCCCGAAGGGCACGGCGGGTTTGGCCAGGTCCCGGGTGAGCGCCCCGAGCCTGCTGCCCTGGCCTCCTGCCAGTAGCATGGCGATCCATTCTTTCCGTGCCATGTGCGATCACCCCAGTCTTCGCTATGTAGTCCTTACGCGCCAGATCTCGTCGGCGTACTTCCTGATCGTAAGATCGCTGGAGAATCTTCCCGAACGTGCGATGTTCACGAGGGACATCCTCGTCCAACGGTCCTCATCAAGGTAGGCGGCCCCTATGTCCGCCAACGCGGCGCACAGGCCTGGGAGGTCCTTCAGCGTTAGGAACTCATCGTTCTCATCCAGCAGGTGGGCCCTTATGCGGTCGAACTCGTGCCTTGCCGCCGGCAAGAAGCCGTCCGACAGGTGGTCCACGGCGGCCCTTATCCTCGCGTCTGAACCATACAGGTCAGAGGACCTGTAACTGTGCGAACTGTACAGCCTTATAACCTCGGAAGGATCCAGGCCGAAGACGAACATGTTATCCGGGCCCACCTCCTCGAAGATCTCGATGTTGGCCCCGTCCATCGTCCCAAGCGTGACTGCCCCGTTCATCATGAACTTCATGTTCCCGGTGCCGGACGCCTCCTTGCTGGCAGTAGAGACCTGCACCGATACGTCCGTCGCTGGGATTATCCTCTCGGCGAGCGATACGCAGTAGTTCTCAAGGAACACGACCTTAAGGACGTCGCTTACTCTCGCATCCGAGTTTATCCGGTCCGCGATAGAGCTTATTAGCTTGATGGTGTCCTTGGCCAGGCTGTACGAGGGGGCAGCCTTGCCGGCAAATATGTAAGTCCTCGGTACTATCCCTTCGGTGCCGTCCTTAAGGAGCGAGTCATAGTAGTCGATTATCCCGAGCGCGCACATAAGCTGCCTCTTGTATGCATGTATTCGCTTTATGTGGGCTATGAATATGCCATCGGGGTCCGTCGAGATTCCAGTCGCCGATAGGATGTGGTTCGACAGCAGGACCTTGTTGCCGCGCTTTACGGCGGCCAGCCGCTCCTTGAAGGAGGGATCGTCGGCGAATTCCTCCAACTTGCGCAACATAAGCGGTTCCTTGATCCAAGTGTCGCCTATGGACGAGCTGATAAGGCCGGCGAGCCCGGGATTGGATTTGAGCAGGAACCGTCTTTGCGTTATCCCGTTCGTCATGTTGGTGAATTTCTCGGGCCAGAGCTCTGCGAAGTCCTTGAACAGGTACTTCACCAGTATCTCCGAGTGTATCTTCGCGACGCCGTTGACCTTGCCGCTTCCGTAGATGGCCATATTTGCCATGTGGACGTGGCCTTCTTTGATTATGAACATCCTGGACTGCCTTTCGAGCTGTCCGGGATATGCCTCCTCGAGATGGTGCCTGAGCCTCTTTTGCATCTCTTCGACGATCATGTATATCCTGGGGAGAAGGCTCCTGAAAAGATGCTCCGACCACTTTTCCAGAGCTTCTGGCATTATGGTGTGGTTGGTGTAGTTAATCGTCCTAGTGGTGATGTCCCACGCCTGCTCCCAGCTCATTGCCTCCTCGTCCATCAAAAGCCTCATGAGCTCGGGTATGCAAAGGGCGGGGTGGGTGTCGTTTATCTGTATGGCGACTTTTTCGGGCAGGTCGTGGAGCGTGCCGAACCTCTCCTTGTGGTGCCTTAGGATGCTCTGCAGGCCAGCTGATACCAGGAAGTACTGCTGCTTTAGCCTAAGTTTCTTTCCCTCCGGCCTGGAATCGTCCGGGTAGAGCAGGTCGGAGATAGACTCCGCCTCGTGCTTGCTCTTCATGGCCGCCGCATATTCGCCCCTGCTAAGTAGCGAGAAATCGAAATCCTTGGTCGGGGCTTCGGATTCCCAGAGCCTCAGCGTGTTCACAACGCCGTTCGCATAACCTACGATCGGCACGTCGTACGGCACTGCCCTCACCGTGTCGAAACCCTCGTGTATGAACACCATCCGGCCATATACGAAATCCGTCCTTACCCTTCCTCCGAGGCGCACGTATACCGACCTTTCGGGCTTCTTTATCTCCCAGACGTTCGTGGAGGCGAGCCAGTTGTCAGGCAGCTCCACTTGGTAGCCGTCAATTATCCTCTGCTTGAAGAGCCCGTACCTGTACCTTATGGAACAGCCGTGGCCGGCGATGCCAAGCGATGCCATGCTGTCGAGGAAACAGGCGCCCAGCCTGCCCAGGCCCCCTGTCCCTATGGCGGGCTCGGGTTCTTGCTCGGCGAGGCTTAAAAGCTCGATGTCCAGCTCCTTTAGGGCCTCCTCGGCGATGTCCATGAGGCCAAGGTGGATCATGTTGGAGATCAGGAAGCGCCCAGGCAGAAACTCCATCGAGAAGTAATATACCTGCTTCTTCTGCCCCTTTTTGATGTCTTGGGCGGTCGCGCCCCAGTTCTTGAGGGCCGCCTCTCTGACCAGGGAGGCGAGGGCCAGGTATCTATCGTTATCCGTCGAGGCTTCGAGCGTCTTGCCGAAGCTGGACATGAGCCTTTCTACGAAGGCCGCCTTGAATTCCTGTACGGTGGAAATGACCATGTTGATGCCCTCTTCACAATGTTAATCCGATGTGTAATTCTATGGACTGGCATACCTTTCCTTCTGAAGGCGCGCCGATAGTGCGGTTCAGCGGCCGGAGCGCGCGAGCTTCAGGACGACAGAACCTAGAGGCGGCACCCTGATCTCTATAGAGTGGGCGAGGCCGTGGCTCTTGACGTCCTCCGAAAATGTCTTGAAGTTGACCACCCCGGAGCCTCCGAAACGCACATCGTCCGACGAAATAAGCTCGACGTACTCTCCCGGCTCATGCACGCCCAGCCTGTAGCCCTCATACGCTCTGGGAGTGAAGTTGTACATGCATACTAGATAGTCTCCCGACCTCGACCTCCTTGCGAAGCTCGCCGTGCTTTGTTTGTCGTTGTCCGCGTCTATCCAGCTGAAACCCTCGGTATAGGAATCCAGCTCCCATAGCGCGGGTTCTTCCAGGTACAGCCGGTTTAGCTCCTTTACGTATTCGAGGTGCATCCTGTGGGAATCGAAGCCGAGTACGGACCTGTCCAGCGTTTCGTAGTCCCTCCATTCTATGAACTGCGCATACTCGCCGCCCATGAAAAGAAGCTTCTTACCGGGGTGCGTCATCATGAAGGCCATGGCGAGCCTAAGGTTGGCGAACTTCTGCCAGTAATCCCCGGGCATCTTGCCTATTAGGGAGCCTTTGCCGTGGACGACCTCGTCGTGCGACAGAGGTAGTATGAACTTTTCCGAGTAGTTGTACCACATGGCGAAAGTGATAAGGTCGTGATGGTGGCGCCTGTGGATGGGATCCTCTTTCATGTACCTGAGGAAATCGTTCATCCATCCCATGTTCCACTTGTGCTTGAAGCCAAGGCCGCCCTCGGCCGTAGGCCAGCTGACCTTCGGCCAGGCCGTCGACTCCTCCGCGATCATTAGGCTGCCGGAGGCCTCTTTTTCCACGGAATCGTTAAGCTGCCTTAGAAAGGCCACGGCATCGAGGTTCTCCCTGCCACCGCGGATATTGGGTTCCCATTCTCCGGGCTTTCTTGAGTAGTCTAGATAGAGCATGCTAGCAACGGCGTCTATCCTCAAGCCGTCGAATCCATACTCCCTGAGCCAGTATACGGCGTTGGAGATGAGGAAGGACCTCACCTCGGGCCTTGAAAGGTCGAACTCCATGGTCCCCCAATCGGGGTGCTCCAGCCTGCCGAACAGCTTAGTGCCGTCGAAATCGTCGAGCCCGTGCGAATCCTTGCAGAAGTGGGCGGGGACCCAGTCCAGGATCACGCCTATGCCCTTATTGTGCATCGTTTCGATGAAGTACTTAAGGCCCTGCGGATCGCCGTGCCTGCTCGTGGGCGAGTAGAGCCCCGTTGCCTGGTAGCCCCACGACTGGTCGAGAGGGTGCTCGTTAAGGGGCATCAGCTCCGCATGGGTATAGGACATCTCCTTAAGGTAGGGCGCCATCCTGTCGGCGAGCTCGCCGTATGACATGAACGAACCGTCAGGGTGCCTCATCCAGGTGCCGAGATGTGCCTCATATACGTTGAGGGGAAGCTCGAAATAGGGGGCCTTCTTCAGACCTGGGCGAAGCGCCGGGCCGAGGACCTTGGAACGATCGGTGACGATCGATGCGGTGGCTGGCCTAAGCTCGGAAGAGAACGCGAAAGGGTCGGATTTCAGGTGGGATCCGCCTTCCCATTCTATCAAGTACTTGTAGGCGTCCTTCTCCCGGGCTCCCTCCACCGTGCCGGCCCATATGCCGGAGAAGCCGCCATTCTTGTCGCGGACGTGATTAAGCGGCGACACCTTAGCATCCCAGCCGTTGAAATCGCCCGCGACATAGACCGCCTTGGTGTTAGGGGCCCAGACGGCAAACCTTGCCGAGGGCCCCTGGGGTCCTGACATCGCGGAAGAGCCGAGGAATTCGTACGCCCTGGTATGCGTGCCCTCCCTGAACAAGTATAGATCGTAGTCCGTGGGTACCCTCATAGGCCGTATTCCACCTTTGTCGGACATGATCAGCGCCTTTTTCCGGATTCTATGAGCGTGAGAAGCCTTTCTGCAAGGCTGCCGTCCATCGAGCCTTCCTTGGCGCGCCATGCCCAGTTGCCTTCAGCGACCGAGGGCATGTTCATCCTCGCTTCGGCCCCGAGGTACAAAAGGTCCTGAAGCGGCACGATAGCCCAGCCGTACTGCGAATCGTAGAGAGAGCCGAGCATCCGGTCCACGTATGCCTTCTCGTCATCGTTAGCCGGCCTTTCGTGCTGGGGAAGGCCGTTGATGCTCCTGTAGTGCTGTACCAGCGTCTCGTTGTCGTGCGTGCCGGTGTAGGCCACCCAGTGGGGATCTCCGCCTTCCTGCCTTTTCGGGGCCGGGCCCATGAACTGCAGCACCTTCATTCCGGGAAAGCCTGTCGCCTGCCTTAGGTCGACGACGTCCGGCGTGATCACGCCCAGGTCCTCGGCTATGATGGGAAGACTGCCGCGCCCTTGGGCCATTGCCCTGAACAGTTCGATGCCGGGGCCCTTAAGCCATCTTCCGTGCTCCGCAGTGAGGCTGCCGCCGGGCACGGCGTAGTATCCTGCAAAGCCCCTGAAATGGTCTATCCTCGTATAGTCGAAGTCCTCGAAGGCCTTCTCCATCCGGCGCTTCCACCATCCGTAGCCGTCCTTTGCTTGCTCCTCCCACCTGTACACAGGATGCCCCCAGAGCTGTCCGGTGGCGCTGAAGCTGTCCGGCGGCACGCCCGATACTAGCTTGGGGTGCCCGTCACCGTCGAGCCAGAACATGCCCTGGTTCGCCCATACGTCGCTGCTGTCGCCGGATACGTAGATGGCCATGTCGCCTACCATCAGTACACCCTTGGAGTTCGCGTATGCCTTCAAGGCATTCCACTGTGCGTCGTAAACGTACTGCAAGAAGTCGTGATAGCCCGCCTCGTCACCGTAAGCTCCGATAAGCTCATTTAAGAAGCCTTCTTCCCGCAACCTCGCCCCGTCGGGCCACTCCTGCCAGGAAGAACCGGCATGCAGCGACTTCAGCACCATGTAGAGCGAATAGTCCCTTAGCCAATGCGAGCTGGCCTCCTTATAGGCCTTAAGCCCGGCGAAATCGCCCTTCTGCTTGAAATTGGCGTAAGCCATCCTGAAAAGGCGTGATTTGTAGGCCGAGACGGCCTTGAAGTCGACGACTTCCTCGGGGAACGAAGGTAAGGGCAAAAGGTCAGGGGCGTCTAGCAGGCCAGCCTCAACCAGAAGCTCCGGGCTTATCATAAGCGGGTTTCCGGCCATGGCGGAGTAGCACATGTAAGGGGAATCGCCAAGTGAAGGCGGGTTCATGGGAAGCACCTGCCACAGGCTCTGTCCTGAGCTTGAGAGGAAATCCACGAACCGTCTCGCCGACGGGCCTAAGTCACCTATGCCGAAGGGCGAGGGCAGGGAAGTCACGTGCATCAGGATCCCCGCACGTCTTCCAATCGCGGGCTTTGCGAATAGCGGGGGCGAATCTAGGGTGGTCGTATAGCACTGGCAGGACAGGGGGGCCAGCCTCAGCTTCAGGAAACCTCCGGAGGAGACCGTGTAGGCGCTTCCGAAGAAGAGGTCCTGGAAGGAAATGGAACCGCTCCCGAGCGTCCTGACGTCTGCGTCGAAGATGGCCTCCTCGTCGGAGGGGTTGAGCGCGATGAGCGCGACGTCGCGGCCCGAGCGCCTCATGAAACACAAAGCCATTCCCACAACGGCGACGGCCTCGAAGCTTCCTTCCTTTATGGATTCGTGCACCGCCCTGGCCTCGCCGAGCGCCTTGTGCCATGCCCAGAGTGCCTTGTCCTCGCGGCCCCACGGGAACGGGCCCCTGCAATAGGGATCGGAATAGCCTTGCATGCCGGCCTCGTCTCCGTAGTAGACCATAGGGGTGCCGGGCAGAGTGAACTGAAGGAGGCTCGCCAGAATCAACCTCTTGCGCGCAAGCTCGAGCTTATGGGCCGGAAGGGCGTAGGCCTCCTTCGCCTCCTGGGACATGGACGATTCGTCCGGGGCGTCGCCAAGGGCGGTGATTATCCTGAGTACGTCGTGCGAGCCTAGCATGCTGAGGTTGAAGCGCATCTGCTCAGGAGGGTAGTTCTCCATGAGCTGCATGATCGTGGAGACGAACCTTGATGCGTCGCACCTTCCTGTAACGTATTGGATGATCGCGTCCCTTACGGGATATCCCGTGACTGAATCTAGTTCGTGACCCAGCAGGTATTCCCGCCTCACCGAGTAGCTGACCTTGTTGGATGCGTCGTCCCACACCTCGCCTATCAGGACGGCGTCAGGATCCTCCTCCTTGACCACTTTCCTCAGCCGCTTTATGAACTCGTCCGGCAGCTCGTCGGCTACGTCCAAGCGCCACCCTCCGATGCCGGCGCGCATCCATTTACGGACTATGCTGTTATCTCCTTCGACCATGAATTCGAGATACGAAGGATCCAGCTCGTTTACGTTAGGTAGCCCCGTGAAGCCCCACCAGCAGTCGTAGTCCTCGGGGAAGTCCTTGAAACGATACCAGCCGGAATAGGGGGAATCCTTCGATTGGTACGCTCCAACGCCTTCGTAGCTGCCCTCCTTGTTGAAGTAGACGCTGTCGCTGCCGGTATGGCTGAACACCCCGTCCAGGATTACCCTGATGCCCCACTCAGCAGCCTTCGAGCAGAGCCTTATGAGGGCCGCCTCGTCGCCGAATCCGGGATCGACGCGGCTGTAGTCGGACGTATCGTACTTGTGGTTGCTAGGGGATTCGAACACCGGGTTCAGGTATATGGCGTTGACCCCCAGCTCCCATAGGTAGGCGAGCTTCTCGGTCACGCCGTCTATATCGCCTCCGAAGAACGTCCACCTCTTGACCGACCCGTCCTTGCACGCCCTTACGTACACAGGAGTGTCGTCCCAGCGGGCATGCAGCAAGGAGCCCTTCTTGAGCTTCGGTACACCGTCCTTAGACTTCCTGAACCTGTCGACGAATATCTGATACAGAGCCCCTTCGCCAGCCCAAGGCGGCAGGGCGCTGCGTTCGTAGACCGTAAGCTGGTAAGGGCGCGGATGATGTAGCACCGTCCGGCAAATCCCGCCTTCTCGCTCTAAGGCGCCGGCGTATAGCTCCTTATCCTTAGCCCTCACTAAGAACCAATACCAGACCAGGCCCGGCCTTTCGGGCCTAAATTCGCACGAGAGCCTCACCGTCGAATCCTGCCTTGAAATCTCCGCCATCTTGACGCTCGACTTGAAATCGATGCCGGACAGCTCCAGGCTGGCCGAGACGTCGGTCCCGTCTGCCTTGACATAGATGGTGAACCTGACCGGCGTGCCGGGTTCCACAGCCCCGAACGGATCCTTACAGGATATGTCCCTACTGTCGTAGGTTATTGTTATGCTCTCCAAGCGGATGACCTCCATCGCGTCCATCTAGGCGAAAAGGGACAGCCCGCTTAAGGGCTGCCCCGAAGAAAACGTCCTTTACCTGCTCAGTTGACTATGACAGCTTCGGTCTCCTTGTCGAACAGGTTGACCCTCGAGGCATCGACGGCGAATCTCATCCTCTCGCCGACCTTCGCGGGCGATTTAGGCTCCACCCGTGCGGTTATCTTCTGCCCGTCCGACAGCAGGTAAAGGTAAGTATCCGAACCCAGCGGCTCGACGACGTCCACGTCGGCCTCTATGGTGCTGTCCTTGAACTGATTAAGCCTGATGTCCTCGTCGAAGACGAACTCCGGCCTTATGCCGAGCACTACTTCCTTTCCAGCATATGCTGCGGCAGCCTTCGCCTTGGCCTCCGGCAGGAGCAACGAGTTCTTGCCGTACCTTGCGTAAAGGCGGCCGTCCTCCTCCACCAGCCCCACGTTGAGGAAGTTCATCTGCGGAGAGCCGATGAAGCCGGCCACGAACAGGTTCGTCGGTTTGTCGTAGAGGTTGTTGGGGGTGTCTACCTGCTGGATGAGGCCGTCCTTCATGACCACGATCCTCGTGCCCATCGTCATAGCTTCCACCTGGTCGTGGGTGACGTAGATGAACGTGGTCCCAATCTGCTGGTGCAGCTTAGAGATCTCGGTGCGCATCTGGGTCCTGAGCTTGGCGTCGAGGTTGGACAGCGGTTCGTCGAACAGGAACACCTTCGGATTCCTGACGATTGCCCTTCCTACGGCCGCCCTCTGCCTCTGGCCGCCTGACAGCTCCTTCGGCTTCCTGCCGAGCAGGTGGGAAAGGTCCAGTATCCTTGCGGCGGCTTCGACCTTCTGTTTCCTTTCGGCGTTCGGCACCTTCCTTAGTTTCAAGGAGAAGCCCATGTTCTCCGACACGCTCATATGGGGATAAAGTGCGTAGTTCTGGAACACCATGGCGATGTCCCTATCCTTGGGATGCACGTCGTTGACTAGCTTGCCGTCGATCTCGAGCGTGCCGTCGGTTATCTCCTCCAGGCCCGCGATCATCCTTAAGACGGTCGATTTGCCGCATCCGGAGGGCCCGACCAGTATGATAAACTCCTTGTCATCGATGTCGAGGTTGAAATTCGAGACGGCCAGCACTCCGCCCGGGTAAACCTTAGTCAGGCCGCGAAGGGAAAGGTGTGCCATATGACGACCTCCAATCATATGCGAAGGTTATGTAGCGTTTATATACATAACCATTTTATACACTGTGGCATGTAATTGGCAATAAGGGAAGGATGGCGGCTAACGCGCAATCGCGGCCAGGACGCATACTGATATGCCCGTCTTTGCTTGACTTGCCCATAGGAGAATGTAAAAATAAGTTAGGAGAACATACTTGGTTGAATATACAACCATAACTAAAGGAGGCATCGTCATGAAAAGGATACTGGCTCTGGCCGTTGTGGCAGTCGTGATGTTTGCCATGACAGTGAACGCGGCTCCTACGATACTTTCGTTCTGGGAGCAGGACGACCCCTCGGCACAGGTTGTGATGGATGTGCTGATCGCCGAGTTCGAGAAGGCCAACCCAAATGTAAAGGTCGAAAGGTCCCACTTCGAGACCGAGGACCTTAGGAAGAACTTCGCCGCGGCAGCCATAGGCAGCGAAGGCCCTGACGTGGTCTTCGGCCCGAACGACAACCTCGGCGTATTCGTACCCGGCGGCTTCATCTACTCGATGGAGAAGGTTTTTGGCAAGGACTACCTGGTCAGCAAGTTCGATGCCAACGCCCTGCAGGCGTCGATGTACGAGGGCTTGATATACCTGCTGCCCGACCGCAACGGCAACGAGCTCTGCCTGATATACAACAAAAAGCTGATACCCAACGCGCCCAAGACGATGGAGGAGCTCATCGCCACGACCAAGAAGCTACAGGCCGATAAGAAGGCGGATTATGGAATCGCCTTCAATACTGTAGAGCCTTTCTTCACGGTGCCCTTCCTGGGGGCGTTCGACACCTTCGTGATGGACAACCCGTCGTCGGAGAAGAACGCCAAGCCCACGCTGGACAGCCCTGGGATAGGCAAGATGTTCGCGTACCTCAAGGGCCTGATGGACGATAAGATCGCACCTCGCGGCGTCGATTACGGCGCAGCAGAAGGCCTGTTCAAGGAGGGTAAGGTCGCATGCCTTATCAACGGCCCATGGTCGTTTACCAGTTATGTTGACGCGGGCATGAGCATAGGCATAACCAGGATACCCTCTGTAGCGGGCAAGTATCCGACTTCGTGGACGGCTGTGAAGGGCTATTGTATCTCCGCCAATACGAAGAACCTCGAGCTGGCAAAGAAGTTCGTAGACTTCATGACCAGCGCCGAATCTCAGATCAAGCTGGTACCGGCGCACAACCAGATACCCACGGTGCCTGCGGCGATGACTTCGGACGCCGTAACGAAGAACGTACTTCTATCATCCCAGACCGAAGCGGTCAAGTACGGAGTTGCCATGCCGATAGTGCCCCAGATGAGGGCATGCTGGGATGCGCTCAAGGCGGTGCAGGCCGATGTGTTCTCCAACGTGATCAAGCCCGAGGATGCGCCCGCGAAAGCCCAGAAGCTCTGTCTAGATGCGCTCAAGCAGATGGGCATCACGGTGAAATAGCAGGACCATATGCCCTTAGGGGGCGACAGGGAGAGGGGACTATGACTGGAGTCCCTTCTCCCGCCCATATTCTGGTTTCCAAGGGGGGTAATCAGCATGCAGGCAAGGCGCAAGGGCAAGTCGTACGAGCTTGCCAGGCCCAGATGGTACGTACCCCTTTTATTCCTACTACCGGCCATGCTGGTCATGGTGGCCATGGTGGCCTATCCGCTTTACTACGAGGTGGACATCTCTTTCAGGAGCGTCACCCTCTACAATCTAAGAAGCGGTAATTATCCCTGGATAGGGTTGGAGAACTACAAGTCGATGTTCGAGGACCCGCAGTTCTTCTCCACCCTTATAAGGACGGTAGTCTGGACCGTCGTGAACGTGGTCTCGCACGTAAGCTTGGGATTCATGCTGGCTTTGATACTTAACCGCAAGCTTCCAGGGAAGGCGATAATCCGCGTACTGCTCATACTTCCTTGGGCGGTACCGCAGTACATCGCCGCTATCGCTATGCGAAACCTGTTCAACGAGACTTACGGTCCCATCAACCTGGTGCTAAAGGCGCTGTTCGGCGACGGGGCCACAGTGATGTGGCTCAGTAACCCCGCCAATGCGTTCAAGGCAGCCATCATTACCAACATATGGCTGGGAGTGCCGTTCATGATGATGACCTGCCTAGGAGGCTTGCAGTCTATTCCTCAGGAACTGTACGAGGCCGCGGACATCGACGGCGCCAACTGGTGGCAGAAGGTGAGGAACGTAGTACTCCCGCTCATGAAGCCCGTCCTAACGCCCGCGATAGTGCTGGGGACGATATGGACCTTCAATATGGTGAACGTCATATACATACTCACCTACGGTTCGACCCACGAAGCGGCTCAGATACTCGTATCCCAGATCTATAAGAGGGCGTTCGAGTTCTTCAGGTACGGTTATGCGGCAGCGATGTCCGTAGTGGTGTTCATACTGCTCGTAAGCTTCTCGAGCGTGTTCATCCGCGCCCAGAAGCTCGAGGACTGAAGGAGGGAAGGAAATGGCCATAAGCTGGAAGAGTAGGCTCAAGGAGCGTTTCGAGAAGAACGATTCATGGCCCAAGATCGTCATGATCTACCTTTTCCTCCTGTTGTGCTGCTTCATAACGATCTATCCTATAAGCTTCATATTCACGGTTTCGCTGAGGCCCGGGAACCAGCTGTTCTCCACTTCGCTCAAGCTGATTCCGGATAATGCGACCTTCAAGAACTATACCGACGCCTTCACGAAGTACCCTATGGCGAAGTGGATGCTGAACAGCATGTTCGTAAGCTCTTTGACGGCTGTGTTCGCGGTGATCATATCGGTCAACGCAGGATACGCCTTCTCGAGGTACAGGTTCTGGGGCAGGAAGTTCGGGATGACGCTGCTGCTCGTGACGCAGATGTTCCCGGCGCCGATGCTGCTGCTTCCCGTATATCTCATGTTGGTGAGGTTCAAGCTTACCAACAACTACCTCGGACTCATTCTCTGGTATGTCTCGACGGCCGTGCCATTCAACATCTGGCTCATGAAGGGCTATTTCGACACGATCCCGAGATCCCTTGAGGAGAGCGCCTTCATAGACGGTGCCAGCATATTAAGGGCATATTGGTCCATTATCCTTCCGCTGGCGAAACCCGCCATAGCGCTGTGCGCGCTCTTCGCGTTCATGGGCGCGTGGTCGGAGTTCATCGTAGCGAGGATACTGATCACGAGCAAGAGCATGCTGACCCTTCCAGTCGGACTGATAGCGCTGCAGGGCTCGTTCTCGACGGAGTGGGGGATCTACTCGGCTGCGGCTTTGGTGACCGCGATTCCGGTTACCGTGCTTTTCATAGCTCTTTCGAGATATCTGGTGGGCGGGTTGACGCTCGGCAGCGTGAAGGGCTGATAATACTTGATCCCGGAATTTTCATGGGTAAATGGCGGCCTCGTATGGTCGCCATTCAAATTTCAAGGGGCCCCTTATTGAAGCTTCAGTATGTAGAACGACTTCGGCGCTGTTGTGATCGTAACCGATCCGTTGTTCACGACTCCCTTTACCGAAGGATCGTACAAGTCCTCGAAGGATGAGAAGGCCGACGCGTAGGGCAGCACGAAGGAGAACTCTCTCGTTTCATCGCCCAAGTTGAGAAGGAGCACCGTCGATGAACCTTCATAGGTGCGTTGGTAGGCGAAACCGTAGGCGCCCAATCCGATCAGGTCGATGTCGCCGTAGACCAGCTCAGCGTTCTGCTTCCTGATCTTGGTAAGCCTCCTTAGCGTTTCGGTGACATCGTTCTCCTCGAACACCATGTCCCGCCTGTTGTCCGGGTCGTTCCCGCCTGGGAGTGCTATCTCGGTGCCATAGTACACGACCGGGATGCCGGTGTATGTCATCGCCACGGCCAGTGCCTGCTCAAGCCTTCTGACTGGCTCGTCCAGCCTGTTGACGAAGCGGGGGACGTCGTGGTTGTCGATGAAGGTGCCCATGAGGTTCCGGCGCGAATACAAGCTGCCGGAGATGACGGCCCTTTCTAAAGCTTCCGGTCCCTTGTCCTTCGCTAGTGTGTCCGATATCCCATAATACATCGGGAAATCCAGGAAGCCATCTATGCCGGTCATGCTGTAGCCCTCTATGAAACCGGCCCTCGAGTCGAATACCTCCCCGACCAGGTAGAAGTCTGGATATCTTGCCTTTATCGCGTATGCGAACTTAGTCAAGTATTCCTTCTGTACGTGCTTTACGGTATCCAACCTGAAGCCGTCCACTCCCGTCTGGTCTATCCACCAGAGGGCCATGTCGATTAGATATTCCATCACCTGCGGGTTCGACTGGTCGAAGTCGGGCAGCCCGGCCAGCCAGCCGTCTTCCACCTGCCGCTGGTCGTTCCAATCCGTGATCAGCCTCTTCGCATGGAACCAGTCTGGTTTGTCGTATACGAAAGGATGAAGGGAGCCCGTATGGTTTATCACGACGTCAAGAATCACCTTCATGTCTCTTAAGTGTGCCTCTTCCACGAGCCTTTTAAGGTCGTCCAGGTTTCCAAGGTGCTCCTCCATCTTGTAGAAGTCTATGGCCCAGTAGCCGTGGTAACCTCCCGGCTGGTTATCCACCACGGGCGTTATCCAGATCGCGGTGAACCCGAGCGAATTGATGTAGTCGAGCTTCTCTATGATGCCCTGGAGGTCGCCTCCGTGATAACCCGACGCGTCCTTCTTGTTCGCGTAGTATTCGTTGGGCGCTGCGTCGTTGAAGCGGTCGGTCATTATGAAGTAGATAAGGTCCGTGGGCCCGATGGGCTCTACCGCCGACGCCAATGGTGATAATATCAGAAGTAGGACGGAAATCATGAACACGGCCACCGTCAGTCTCCTACGCATACGATCACCTCCAAGCTTCACTAATGGAATTATATCATCGCACGAACTTGCCTATCCGGAAGGAAGGAGCACGCCATCGTGAGAAGGAAGGACAGACAGATAGAGGACGCCTCGGAGATCGTCAGGATATTGGAGAGGTGCGAGACGGGCTTCCTCGCCACCTGCGGCACCGACATGCGCCCTATGGCTACGCCGGTCAATTATGTGTATGGAAACGGCAGCATATTCTTCCATTGCGCTTTGCAGGGAAGGAAGCTGGATAACATAAGTTCGAATCCTAACGTTGGTTTTACTGTGGCTACGGACATAGACATCGACAGGGAAACGATGACCACCCATTACTCGAGCGTGATGGTCGAAGGAATCGCAAGCGTCGTGGATTCTCCGACAAAGAAGAAGGAGATCATCTGCCTACTGATAGGCAAGCTAGCTGCCGAAGGGGCGGGCTGCACGGAGGAAACCGCAGCCAGGACCAACATAGTGGAGATCAAGATAACCTCTTTGGTCGGTAAGAAGAACAAGCGATGATATATTGCGCACCATATCCGTATGCTAAAATATTTCCGGTAGTTCGACCTATTTGAATGGAGGTATTACCTTGAAACTGGCAAAAAGGCTGGAAAGACTTGGCACCGAGAATGCGTTCGTCACTCTTGCCAAGGTAAACAAGCTGAGAGAAGAAGGCAAGGACATCATTGCGTTTAGCATCGGCGAGCCCGATTTCGACACGCCCAGGAACATAATCGACAAGTGCCATGAGGCGCTGGACAAGGGAATGACCCACTACACACCTTCTGCGGGAATGCTGGATTTCCGCAAGTCCATAGCGAAGTACATCTCAAATACCCGCGGAATAGAAGTCTCCCCGGATGAAGTCGTGGTAGTCCCCGGAGGGAAGCCGATCATATTCTATTCGATAATGGCATGCGTCGACGAAGGAGACGAAGTGCTCTATCCCAACCCGGGCTATCCGATCTACGAGTCGGTGATAAACTTCGTAGGCGCCAAGGCCGTCCCGGTACCGATCGAGGAGAGCAAGGGCTTTTCCATCGACGTGGACAAACTGGAGAAGCTGATCACGCCCAAGACCACTTTCATGGTGATAAACAGCCCCCACAACCCGACGGGCGGCTCCATCCCTAGGAAGGACCTGGAGAAGATCGCAGAGCTGTGCATAAAGCACGACATAACGGTCCTTTCGGATGAGATCTACTCGAGGTTGAAGTTCAACGGCAAGCATGAGAGCATAGCATCCATCCCCGGCATGAAGGAGAGGACGATTATACTCGACGGTATGTCGAAGACCTACGCGATGACCGGATGGAGGCTTGGCTACGGAGTGATGCCCAAACGCGTAGCGGAGGCCGTGGCACAGCTCGTGACCAACGATGCGTCCTGCACCGCCACATTCACCCAGCTCGCAGGCAAGGAAGCGCTCGAAGGGCCCCAGGACGGCGCCGACCATATGAAGAAGGTGTTCGCAGAGCGCAGGGAGATAATAGTCTCCGAGCTCAACAAGGTGCCGGGATTCAAGTGCCATGTCCCTGACGGGGCGTTCTACGTATTCCCCAACGTAACCGAAGCATGCAAGCTCCTAGGATGCAAGGACTCCAGGGAACTGGCGGATAAGCTCCTCTACGAAGCGGGCGTGGCGGTCCTGCCGAGGACGGCCTTCGGCGTCAAGAACGCCGACGAGAAGGAAGAGTACATCAGGCTGTCGTACGCTACTTCCACGGAGAACATAGTGAAAGGCATCGCAAGGATCATCGATTACGTAAAAGCGAGGATATAGAGGCGTTTAACACAAGGGCCGCCGTCAGGGCGGCCCTTGTGCCTTTGCTGGGCCCAGGATAGCCCGGGCACACTGTTTCCGTGGTAGAATATCGATAGTTTATCCGTCCGTTGAGGTGTACTGCATGGCTAAAAGGAACGTAAGGGACTTTACTGAAGGCAGCATCGTCTCCCATCTTGTGGCTTTCGCGACGCCGATGCTGCTTGGGAACGTATTCCAGGCACTTTATAGCACAGTCGACAGTTTTTGGGTAGGCAGGTTCTTGGGTGCAGAAGCGCTGGCCGCCGTATCGGTCGGTTTCCCGATAATATTCGCCCTCACATCGCTCGCCATAGGGCTGACGATAGCTACTACCACACTCGTGTCGCAGAGTTTCGGTGCGAAGGACTATCCTCAGATCGCGCACATATCCGCCAATACTATCACGCTGCTTAGCATGCTGGGCATCTTCTTCGCCTTCACAGGCTACTTCTTCAGGAACCAGCTGATCGAACTTGTGGGCACTCCGGCCGACATCAAGGAAATGGCGGTATCCTATCTGGGGATATGCAGCCTCGGCTTCCCAGTCGTGTACGCCTACAACGTGGCGGGCGCGATACTAAGAGGCATGGGGGATTCCAGGACACCGCTGAATGCCCTCATAGTGGCGACGCTAATCAACATCGTCCTTGATCCCATCCTTATATTCGGAGTTGGCCCGATCCCGAAGATGGGAGTGGCAGGAGCTGCCATAGCGACGATATTCGCACAGCTTATAGCGTCGATCGTAGCCCTGGTAGGCGTCTTTAGGACCGTTTCCTTCAGAAGGAGATTCAGGGACTTCCTCAGGATCGACAAGCGGATCACAGGACTAAGCTTCAAGATCGGCCTTCCTTCGGCGGTACAACAATCCCTCGTCTCCTTCGGCGCCATGGTAGTGGTATCGATAGTGAATAAATACGGCTTTGTGGAAGCCGCCGCCCTAGGTGTGGGCAACAGGCTCGACCAGTTCACCCTGATGCCGGCCATGAGCCTAAGCACAGCTGTGAGCGCGCTCGTGGGGCAGAACCTGGGTGCAGGCAAGCTGGACAGGGTGAAGGAGACGGTCGCCTCTGGATGCAAGCTTTCCTTGGGGATCGCGCTGTGTACCTTCGCCGTGATGCAGCTGTTCCCCAGGACCGTATTCTCGCTGTTCACGAAGGATGCGGTCCTTCTGGATTCGGGCGTAAGGTATCTCAGGTCAGTCTCGTTCATCTACATCCCGATGTCCTTGCACTTCATACTCCAGGGTGTCATGAGAGGGGCCGGGGACACCATCCCTACGATGCTTATAGCGCTAGGGGCGCTATGGATGATAAGACTGCCGTCCGCTCTTGTCATGTCAGGTCCTTTTGGCATGGGTATATCGGGCGTATGGCTGGCATTCCCGATGAGCGGGACGTTCACTCTGATAATGAACTACATATATTACAAGCGCGGTAAATGGGCCAGCAAGAGACTTATCAGGCATGAGGCGATACAAGCGAGCCTAGACGATCTATAGGAGGTCATGCACATGGTGACGGAAGTCAGTACTATCCCGACCAGAGACCAGGTGCCCGAGGAGCTGAAATGGAGATTGGAGGATCTTTTCTCCAGCGATGAGGACTGCGAGAAGGATATGGCGAAGGCCAAGGAGCTCTCCGATAAGCTGTCAGGTTTCAAGGACAGAGTCGGGGAATCGGCCGCCACCTTGAAGGGATGCATCGAAGTGGCCCTGGAGATGGGCGATATAGTGGAGGCGTGCTATACATACTCGAGGATGAGACAAGACGAGGACACCTCCGTGTCCAAGTACCAGGACCTACAAGGCCGGGCTTCGGCACTCGCCGTCCAGGTCAGGAGCGCCAGCGCCTTCTTCGAGCCCGAGCTTATTGCGATACCGGAAGACCATCTCAATCGGTTCTACGAGGAAGAGCCCGCCCTTCTGGAATATAGGCACATGATTGAGGACGTAAGGAGGAAGAAGGAGCATACGCTCAACTCGGCTGAGGAGAGGATAATCGCCATGGCATCCGAGGTCGGCAAGGGTGCCAGTAACATATATACGATGCTCAACAACGCGGATATAAAATTCCCCGAGATCGAAGACGACAAGGGCGACAAGGTGGAGCTTACCAAGGGCCGCTACATGACGTTCATGGAGAGCAAGGACCGTAACGTGAGGCAGCGGGCCTTCGAAGCGATGTACGATACATACGGCGCTTTGATAAACACGATCGGGGCGAACCTGGACACTGAGGTGAAGAAGAACATCTTCAACTCTAAGGTCAGGAATTACAGTAACGCCATGGTCGCCTCCCTGGACAGGAACAACATCCCGACGAAGGTGTACGAGAACAACATAAACGCCGTAAGGAATAGGATCGGCCTCCTCAAGAGGTACATGACGCTCAGGAAGAGGCTCCTTGGAGTGGACAAGCTGCACATGTGGGATGTTTACGTCCCGATGATCGACGGCGTGGAGATGAAAGTCCCTTACGAAGAGGCGGTGACGACCGTTAAGGAAGCCGTAAGGCCCTTGGGCATGGAATACTCCGAAGTATTGGCTAAGGGGTTGGACGGTAGGTGGGTCGATGTAGTCGAGAGCAGGGGGAAACGCTCGGGGGCGTACTCCTGGGGAAGCAGGAAAGCGCACCCATACGTGCTGATGAACTGGCAGGACAACATCAACAACGTCTTCACGCTCGCACATGAGATGGGACATGCGATGCACTCCTGGTACACTTGGAGGACACAACCGGTGCAGTATTCGGATTATCCGATATTCCTGGCTGAGGTCGCATCTACGTTCAACGAAGCGCTTCTGAACGACTACCTCCTTAAGAAGATAACCAAAAAGGACGAGCGGATGTACCTGCTCAACCACTATCTTGAGGAATTCAGGGGCACCGTGTTCAGGCAGACGATGTTCTCCGAGTTCGAAAGGCAGATACACGAGGCCGTGGAAAGCGGAGGAGCCCTTACGGCAAGCTCTCTCTCCGATATGTATCTCGAGCTTAACAGGCAGTACTTCGAGCCGGAAGTAAAGGTGGACAAGAAGATCAGCCTGGAGTGGGCGAGGATCCCGCACTTTTACATGAACTTCTACGTATTCCAGTACAGCACCGGTTTCTGCGCGGCGGTGGCGTTGGCTAAGAACGTTCTTGCCGGAACCGCAGGAGCACGCGAGAAGTATATCGAATTCCTATCGTCAGGATCATCCGATTATGCGATAAACCTGCTTGCGAAGGCGGGCGTCGATATGACCACCGAAAAGCCCATCACCGACGCCCTTGACGTATTCGAGGGACTTCTGGACGAGCTGGAGGCATTAATCTAGTAAAGCACCACGGGGAGAGTCTGCGGACTATAAGTGCGAGGTGGCCCAAGATGCCCGCGAACCTTACCCCGCAATACCAGGAAGCAGAAGATGCCTACAAGGCGGCCTTGACCAACGATGAGAGATTGGCCGCCTTGGAAGACATGCTCGCCTACATCCCGAAACATAAAGGCACCGAAAAGATGCAGGCGGACATCAAGAAGAGGCTGTCCAAGCTGAGGGCGGAGATAATAGAAGAGAGGGGCCGTAAGGGCGGCAAGGTCGATCCGTACAGGGTTCAGAAGGAGGGCGCGGCGCAGGCTTTCGTCATAGGACCCGTTAATTCGGGGAAATCGTCGATCGTCGGATGGTTGACGAACGCGAAGGTCGCAATAGCCGATTATCCCTTCTCAACTACAGTGCCCGTATCCGGGATGATGCAGTACGAGGACATCAAGATGCAGCTGGTCGACACCCCGCCCATAATCATGGAAGACCCAGTCTCATCATTATTCTCCAACGCGAGGTTATGCGATGTCCTGATGATCGTACTGGATGCTTCGGACCAGTCCTCGGTGTACGTCCTGGACGCTCTGTCTGAGCTGCTCAAGTCCAGGAAGACCTTGGTAGATTCGACGGATGCATCAGGAGCGGGGATAACGAAAGACAGGCTCCTGGTAGTGGCCAACAAGATGGACCTCGAACCGTCCAGGGAAAACCTTTCAACGATGAGGGGACTGCTTCCGGACTACAAGTACTTGGCATGTTCGGCTTTGAGCGGTGAGGGGATGCCCGACATCCCGGCAGCGGTATTCGAACTGTCAGGAATAGTGAGGGTTTACGCGAAGCCGCCCGGCGGCAGGCTGGAGAGGAAGGACCCTTTCGTAGTAAAGAGGGGAGCCACGGTAGAAGACGTGGCAGGAGTCATTCACAAGCAGCTGCAGCACAGCTTCAAGAACGCAAGGTTATGGGGCTCGTCCAGATATTCCGGTCAATCGGTGCCAAGGGACTACCTGGTATCTGACGGGGATATCATCGAGTTCAGCTGAGATAGGGACCTAACCTTGCGATATGGCCCGAAAAGGAGTGTAAAGGATGGACGTAAAGGCGCTTCTGGAAGAGGGGATAGAGGACAAGTTCATAAGATACTGCCTCGTGGACACTACCAGCGTAGTAGGGGCCGGAAAGACGCCCAGCAGCGAGGGACAGTGGAAGCTGGCTGGGATTCTAGCGGATGAGCTTAATGCGCTTGGAGTAGAGGGCGTGGCAGTGACCGATAAATGCTTCGTGATAGGCAGGATACCTTCTAACGTTGAGGGGAGCCCGCCCGCCATCGGCTTCATGGCGCACATGGATACGGTCGAAGGCGTGCCAGGAAGCGATATCAGACCGATAATACACAGGAAGTGGGACGGTTCTCCCATCAAGCTGCTCGACGGCGTAGAACTCGGGCTTCATACGAGTCCCGAGCTGCGTTATGCGATAGGAATGGATCTAGTGACCTCGGACGGCAGGACGTTGCTGGGAACGGACGACAAAGCGGGCATAGCACAGATAATGCATGCGGTGTGCCTGCTGCTGAAGGATAAAGGAAAGAAGCACGGTGACGTATGGATCGCGTTCACTCCTGACGAGGAGGGCGCAGGCGGCATAGAGCATTTCCCGGTAGACATCTTTGGGGCGAAGAGGGCGTATACCATTGACGGGGGGATAATAGGCGACTTCCAGGATGAGACTTTCACCGCCGTGAACGGCCATATGAAGGTATTCGGCTTATCCAACCACCCTGGGACCGCAAGGGGCAGGATGACGAATGCAGTGCACCTCATGGCCGAGATTATATCCCTCATACCTGCGGGAGAGAGACCTGAGACTACTTCGGACAGGGAGGGTTTCATACACCCGACCGACATCACCGGGGACGTCGAGATGGCCAGCTGCCGGTTCATCATCAGGGACTTCGAGATGGACAAGGTGCTGAGAAGGGAGAAGTCCTTCGTCGAAGCAGCCAGGGCCGTCGTTTCCATGCATAAGGGCGCAAGGCTCGAATGGCATAGCGAAGTCAGCTACAAGAACATGAAGGAAGTCCTGGACAAAGAACCGCGCATATCCGAGCTCGCAAGGAAAGCGATAATCGAAGAGGGCCTGAAGCTGGACGAAAGGCCGATCAGAGGGGGAACGGACGGTTCCAGGCTGAGCTATATGGGAATACTGACGCCCAACTTGTTCACAGGAGGCAGCGATTCTCATAGCAGGAACGAATGGGCCTGCGTACAGTGGATGGAGAGCGGAAGCAACGTGCTTGTCAGGCTCATGGGACTATGGGCCGAGGAGAAGTGATAGTATTTTGGGCTATGGGCCTGAGATAAAGGAATACTCAGATTGCAGGATATGCCCCAGGGAATGCGGAGCCGACAGGAATGCCGGCTCCTATGGATATTGTATGTCATCTGCTTTACCGAGGATAGCGCAGTACGGCGCACATAGATGGGAAGAACCGCCGATCAGCGGCACTAAAGGATCAGGGACGGTGTTCTTCTCAGGGTGCAACCTCAAGTGCATCTATTGCCAGAATATGGAGATATCCCGCATAGAGACGGGACTTCAAGTAGATGTAGACAGGCTGATAAGCATTTTCCTAGAACTAGGGAGAAACTGCCATAACATTAACCTGGTCACTTCCGCGCACTTTCTTCCTACTGTCATCAGGGCCATATTGGGGGCGAAAGAAAAAGGCCTTTCGGTGCCCATAGTGTACAACACCAGCTCATACGAGAAACTATCGGCCATAAAGGCCCTAAAAGGGCTGGTCGACATATACTTGCCCGATATCAAGTACCGCTCATCTAGATTGGGGAGAGTACTCTCCAACGCGCCGGATTATTTCGACGTGGCGTCAGCGGCCGTAGTTGAGATGCTAGATCAGGTGGGCCATTTGGCAATCGACAGCGAGGGCATAGCGAGGAAAGGCCTGCTCATAAGGCATCTTGTGATTCCGGGCGAAACAGAGGATTCATTCCGGGTATTAGAGTGGATAAGGGATAATGTCGGCAAGTACGCTCACTTGAGCATAATGTCCCAGTATACGCCTGAATATGTCAGGGAAAAAGAATCCCCCTATGCCAGGAGGGTTTCTCCCCAAGAGTACGAAGCCGTATTGGACAAGGCGGTCGACCTTGGATTATGCAATGTTTTCACGCAGGACATATCATCATCTTCTACGGCCTACGTTCCTGAATTTGACCAGCTGCGCAGATAACCATCCTTTAGGCAAGCAACATCAACTAAAAGGAGAATGGCTGAGTGTACTCCAGGAAAGGATAATCGCCTTGGAGGTCGATTCTCATGCATTCCATAGTCCTTGACGGTGTCAGCTTCCACTATCGTGATGCTTTCGGCAGACGGGCGAACGAAGGCATCGTAGGCGTGAACTTGTCACTGGAGCAAGGTAAGGTGACCTGCCTGCTGGGCGCGAATGGCAGCGGCAAGTCGACGATAATCAAACTGGTATTAGGATTCGCTTACCCTACAGATGGCAGAATCTTCAAGCCCAGGAACATGAGGTTCTCATACATAGGTGATGGAGGCCGAAGCCTCTATTCGTACATGAACCTTGATGAGAACGTAAGGTATTCTTACGCATTACGCGGCATCGCCCTGAGGAACGGCCATGACGAAGAACTAGAGAGGCTTTCCAGGCTCTTCGGGCTGATCGATGGCGGGATGAAGGTATCGGCGATGTCCAGAGGCATGAGGCAGAAGGCGGCTATCATATGCGCGTTGCTCCTGCCGCACGACTTCCTGATTGCCGACGAGCCCACGCTTGGCCTTGACGGGCCTTCGCAGATGGAGTTCGAAAGCATCCTAAGATGCGAAGTAGGTCTCGGTCGGGGAGTGTGTCTTTCCACCAACGACATGCCGATGGCCCGCAGGATATCCGATAGGATGATGTTCATCGAGGGCGGAAGACTCATCGAGAGGTGAACTACCATGAGGTTGATTGGTTTCGAGCTGTCGTCGATGTTCAAGAGGAGGATAAAGAACCCGCTGGGCCTCGTATTTGAAGGAATGACGGTGGGCTGTTTCTTACTGTTGATAGAGAAGGTGCTCGGTGATTCAGGAGATGCGGCAATCGCCGTAAAGCAGGTGATGCTCATATCGTCCGTGCTGGCGCTGCCTGCTTTACAAGGACTGTACAGGATGATGTCGGAGGAGCTTTCATCAGGGACAGCAGAAGCGCTGTTCCAAGTGGAGAAAGGCCCACTCTATGCGCTTCTTGCAAGGGATGCAAGCTCTGTCGCGTCGATGCTTCTCATCATGCCGTTCGTTTTGATACCGATGCGCCTATCAGATTGCTTCGATGCTGCATTATTCGCCAAATATGCCTTTCCGGTCCTACTGATGAGGATTGGGATGCTCGGTATGGGCTTGATCTTAGGGTCACTTACCTTGCTGTTCAGGAGAACAGCAACGGTTGTGAACGTATCTAGCATAATAATGGTCGTCACTTCGCTCGGGGTCGGAATCGGCAAGGGTTTCCTAAACATACTAGCCAGGATGACTCCGAATGGCCTTCTGGCGGTGATGATGCAAAACGGCGGAAATCCATCTGGTATGCTCCTGCCGTTGTCCTTGGTGTCTGCTCTATGGATTGCCTTTGGCCTTTTAGCTTATAATCTCTCAGTAAGGAGGGCGAAGAGGTTCGGCTTCCTTATAAGTAACTGATTTGAGGTGTCAAATGCACGAGTTGCCCAAGTTGTTCTGTTTTGACATGGATGGCACTCTTACGAGGATAGCCAGTTCATGGGAATATCTGAGCAGGAAGCTAGGAATATGGGACGATAACGCGGAGCACCATCTTACAGCGTTCATTGAAGGCAGGATCGATTATATGGAGTTCTGCAGGCTAGATGCCATGGTGTTGAAGGGCCTCCCCAGCAAATCCGTCTACGAAGCCATAGCCGGCATAGAGATAGATAGCGGAGTGGGGGCATTGGTTAGTCATTTACGTGAAAGAGGAGTCAAGCTTGCCCTGATATCATCGGGGCTCAGCATACTTGCGGACAGAGTGATGCAAATCGCCCGTTTTGATTACGTATTCGCAAACGAGCTTGAAGTAGCCGACGGGATGATGACAGGGGGAGTCAAGGTAAACGTATCGATTGACGATCCTTACATGACCAAGAAGGCCATCGTAACGCGAATCGCCAAGACCAACGGCCTATCTCGCTCTGAGATCGCTGCCGTTGGCGATAACTGGGGAGACCATGGCATGATAGAAGAGGCGGCGACGAAGTTCTTCGTCGACCGCCTTCAAGGTGAAACGGACAAAGCTAAGTCCGTGTTCGAGGATATTGTTATCGTCAGTAATATGGAGGATATCCGCAGATATTACTCCTAGAGGGCTCCATCAGGATTTCTCATCCAGTACCGCGAAGCTTCCTTCTTGGGAGGCTTCTCTTTTTGCTTCGGCCTCGATGAAGCTCTCCTTGTACTGAAGCTGGTATAGACCGTGGTATATCCCTTTCTGGGCGAGCAGCTCCTGATGAGTGCCGCTTTCTCGGATCTTCCCCTTGTGAAGCACTATGATCCTGTCCGCATGCTGGATGGTCGAGAGCCTGTGTGCGATCACGATCGTGGTCCTGCCCTTCATCAGCTTGGGAAGCGCGTCCTGTATGAGGGCCTCTGTCTCGGTATCTATGTTGGCGGTAGCCTCATCGAGCACCAGGACCGAAGGATCGAACGCCAGGGCCCTTGCGAACGCCAGCAACTGCCTCTGACCGGCTGATAGTGTCGAGCCCCTCTCTGTGACTTTCGCATCGTATCCGCCAGGCAGCCTGGAGATGAAGTTGTCAGCGTTGACATACGTCGATACCCTGCGCACGTCCTCATCGGATATCTTGTCATTGTTCAGCCTGATGTTAGTCTTTATGTCGCCGGTGAACAAGAACACGTCCTGGAATACGGTCGAGATGTTTCTGCGCAGCTCCTCCAGGGGGATCTTCCTTATGTCGATCCCGTCTATCAGTATGCTGCCCTTCTGAATGTCGTAATACCTGCTCATCAGATTGATGATTGATGTCTTGCCGGCTCCTGTGGCCCCTACGAAGGCTACCATCTGGCCCGGTTCGATCGTGAAGCTCACATCCCTTAGGACCCATTCCTCATCGACGTACGCAAACCACACGTTCTTGAACTCTATCTTGCCTATGATCTTCTCTACGTGCGTGCACGAGTCGGCGTTGATGATCTCCGGCTTCTTGTCGAGCAACTGGAATATCCTCTCGGACGAGGCCATTGCTGCTTGCAGGATGTTGTACTTCTCAGCCATCTCGTTTATAGGATTGAAGAACTGGCGGACATAGTTGATGAAGGCGTAGAAGACACCTATCTGCACGATCCCTGACATGACGCCCTTTGAGCCGTACCATATCATGAGCGTCAGCGACATGGAGAATATGAACTCCATCGTAGGCCTGAAAATCGCATAGACCATCGTTTCCCGCAGGCCCGACTTGTAGTAGACCGAGTTGATCTTGTCGAATTCGTCATGCATGCGGCCTTCCACGCTGAACAGGTGTATTATCTTCATGCCGCTGATGTTCTCTGCGAGCGTTGCGTTTATCCTTGCCAGCGCCACCCTGATCTTCCTATAAGCGTCCATCGCATATTTCCTAAAAAGCATGGTGGCCACGAAGATGAGTGGCAGCAGCATATATGACACCAAAGCAAGGCGGTAGTCCAGCTTGAGCATCACTATGATTATCCCGACGACCATGAAGACGTCCTTGAACAGGTTCACAAGGACGCTGGTGTACATCTCTATAAGCGTATCCGTGTCATTCGTCACCCTCGTGACCAATCTTCCTACAGGGTTCCTGTCGAGGTATGACATGTCGTGGTTCATGACGTGGCTGAATATCTGCCTCCTCATGTTGTATACGATGTTCTGGCCCACCCAGTTGAGCAGCATTATCTCGTAATAAGTGAGCAAGAACCCTACCAGGCCCGTTATCAGGATGAGGATCGCGATATCCCTTATCCGCTTGCTGTCGTATTCCTTATACTGCTGCATGACAGACTTATCCATCACGGTAGCGGCGTATTCGTTGCCCTTCGTATCCTTTGCGCTGATCTCTCCCGAAGGGCTGGTTGAGAGCGTAAGGTCGTGGGTCAGCACGATTCCTTCGATTACTACGGGCGTCTTCTGGACGTTCATTATCGTCACACGTGGAAGGTTCTCCGTCAGGCCCTTGTCTGCCCTCTTAAGCAGCGCGGACCTTACATAGACCTTGCCTTCGACCTCGATGACGTAATCATCGTTCACATAAGCCGGGATTGTCTGCCTATCGGGGAACTCGTATACCGCCGAACCGGTACCTATTATGTTGTCGTCTATCGCTACTTTGAGGAGGTACGGCCTAACCAGGCTGGTCCCCGTGATGCCCAGAAGCATCACAAGGCCCAGCAGAAGATACAGGAAATAGGGCCTGGCATAACCTACGAGGCGGCGCATCAGCGCAGCATCATAAGCTTTCCCCAGTACTTCCTCTTCATGATAATTGGCCATACTTGCACATCCCAGGCCGCCTAAAGCGCGGCCAGCTCCTCTTCAAGAAGTTGTCTGCTATACATGTCGGCATAGGTGCCTCCGAGCTCCACCAATTCGTCATGGCGCCCTCTTTCTATCACATCGCCATCGTCGAGAACGATGATCTCATCAGCATGCTTTATCGTGGAGATCCTGTGGGAAATTATTATGCTCGTGTGGCCCTTCAGCTCTTCACCAAGTGCAGTCAGGATGCTCTCCTCGGTCTGCGTGTCTACCGCGGACAGGCAGTCGTCAAGTATAACGATCCTGGGCCTGTGGATAAGGGCTCTTGCGATGGCCACCCTCTGTTTCTGCCCACCCGAGAGCGTGACTCCGCGTTCTCCCACCATCGTACCGAACTTCGCCGGGAACTCGATTATGTCATCGTATATGTGCGCTATCTTCGCATACCTCTCGACCTCGGCATCGCTCAGGTCATGGTCCGAAAAGGCTATGTTGTCCCTTATCGTCGTCGAGAACAAGAACGATTCCTGCGGTACGCAGCCTATCTGCTTCCTAAGCGTGGACACAGGGATCTTGTTGATGTCCACTCCGTCTATGAACACTGTGCCTTCCGGCGGATTGTACAGCCTCGTAAGCACAGATGCCAGGCTGGACTTGCCGCTTCCCAGACGGCCGACTATGGCAAGCACCTGACCTGCTTTGACGTCTGCGCTGAGGTGCTTTATCACGGGCCTTGTCCCGTCTGGCTCATAGCTGAACGTAAGGTCTTCTATCCTTATGCTGCCCTTGAACTCGAAATGCCCCACCGAATCGGGAGCATCCTTTATATCGGGCACTTCCATGAATATCTTGTTGAGCCTAGCGGCCGAGGCCATGCCCCTCTGGATGATGTTGATCACCCAGCCCATGCCGATCATCGGCCATACGAGCGAACCGAGGTAGCTGTAGAACATTACGAAGGAACCGAGGGTTATCTCACCGTTCGCCACCATGGAGCCGCCCTTCCATATCGCTATCACGAACGCGAGCGTGGCGAACATGTTTATCATAGGGTCGAATACCGCATCTACCTTCATCAAAGCGACGTTCTTGTCGAAGTTCTTCTTCGCGGACTTCATGAAATTGTCCGTTTCAAGCTCTTCTTGTGCGAAACCCTTTATGACCCTGATTCCCGAGAAGCTCTCCTGGGCGCTGTCAGTAAGCTCGGAGAACGACTCCTGGACTTCCTTGAACCGCTTGTTGATCACCTTTCCGAAGAAGAACACGGCCACGGCGATCATGGGGAAGGGCACGAGGCCCAGCAGCGCAAGCTTCGTAGGCACGCTGATGAAGAGCATGATCGTGGTCGCTATGGTAAGGAACAGGCTGTCGAACGTCAGCACCGTCCCTGAACCCAGACTCTCCCTTACGGCCCTGATGTCGTTCGTCGCGTGCGCCATAAGATCGCCGGTCTTGTTCTGCGTGTAGTACCTTTCCGACAGAGACATGAACTTGTCGAAAAGCATCTTGCGCATGTGGTAGTCGGCCTTCCTGGACGTCCTGTTCACGAACCAGCGCCACAGGAATCTGTTGACCATGGCGAAGGCGCCGACTGCAGTCAAGAGCCAAACATAACGCATGAGGCCCTTGTAGTCCATCGTACCGTTCGCCAGCCCGTCGGTAATGGGGCCCAGTATCCTGGGTACTATTACCTCGCATGCGTCCACCAATATAAGGAAAACAACCCCAAGCGCGTAGCGCCAGAGGTTCTTCTTTAGAAAGCCCTTTAAGAAAGCGTAATGCCTCACGATATCCCCCATCACTTTAAATGGCAATTCAACATTATACAACCTTACATAGGGTTTTGCCAAAAATGTACAGCCATTTCTGCACAATTCCTAGTAAAAAGCGCCCTTCGGTAAAGAAGGGCGCTTTCCGATCATCAACGCTAGGACCCTATCAAAGCTTGGACCTCGGGTCGAAGGCGTCCCTCAAGCCATCGCCGAAAAGGTTGTAACATAGCACCGCAGCGAAAATGAAGACTCCCGCCAGCAGGTTCCATGGAGATTTGGCCAGCGTCTGCAGGTTCATTGCCGAAGACAGCATGTTCCCCCAGGAAGCATCTGGTTCCTGGATGCCCAAGCCGAGGAAGGACAGCCCGGATTCTCCCAGTATGTAACCAGGTATCGAAAGGGTCGCGCTCACGATTACGAACGACAGGGTGTTAGGCAATATGTGCTTCGTGATTATCCTCATATCGCTCGAACCTATGGCCCTTGCCGCCTGGACGTATTCCCTGGTTCGTATCGAGAGCACCATACCCCTGATTATCCTCGCCATACCCGCCCAGCTGATGAAGCTCAAGATCGAGACGATCATGAAGTATCTCATCGTGGAGCTTATATCCCTAGGCAGCACGGCCGCCAGCGCCAAGAGCAGATAGAAACTCGGGATTGACATGATGATCTCGGCTACACGCATCATTATGTTGTCTATCCAGCCGCCGTAGTAGCCGGAAATGCCGCCGAAGAGCATGCCTATCGTCAGAGTTATCAGAATGCCCGCCCATCCTACGAACAGCGATGCCCTTCCTCCGTATAGGACCCTCGTAAAGTAGTCCCTGCCGTAGTCGTCGGAACCCATTATGAATATCAGGCCCTCTTCTCCGTCATCAGCACGGGCTCCATAAAGGTGGATATTGGACTTGATCCCCAGAAGGTCCCAGGTATTGCGCGGGTCGTCGCTCCTGGTGAAGAGCCTGACATAGAATTTCTTATCCCTGATTTCCTGGTATTCTTGCGTCATCGGGTCGCTCATCTTCATCGCGTACACATACGGGCGGCTGAGCTTGCCGTTTTCGTCCTTCCAATATATCTTGCTCGGTGGTTGCAGATAGTTGTTCCTCTGGGTGGTATGCATATGGTAAGGAGATAGGAAACCTGCGAAGATCACCGACAAGTACATGACAATTAGTATGTATGCCGAGACCATGGCTAGCTTGTGGCGTTTGAGCCTCATCCAGGCTATACGCCATGGAGACCTTACCTTCTCTCCGCTGTTTGCTTTAATGTCCTTCGTCTTGGCCATGATGCGCACCCCCTCACTGATACCTTATGCGCGGATCGGACAGCGCAAGCAGCACATCCGCGATAAGGTTGCCTAGTATCAGGAGTACGGCTCCCATGACCATGTTTCCCATCGCCAGGTATATGTCTTTCCTTTGGACGGCCTCGAGCATCATCTGTCCCATGCCGGGCCAGCTAATGATCGTCTCAGTGAGTGCGGCGCCAGAGAGCAGGCCTCCAAGCTGGAAGCCGAAGATCGTGATCAGCGGGTTGATCGCGTTCCTGACCGCGTGCTTCCATATGACCTTGCCCTCTGAAAGGCCTTTCGATCTGGCCGTAGTCACGTAATCCTGCCTTAGCACCTCAAGGAGGTTTCCTCTCATCTGCCTCATGAGGCCGGCCACTCCGCCGAAGCCCAATACTATGGTGGGGACCACAAGATGCCTGGCAAGGTCCACCACCTTCTCGGGGAATGTCATCCAGTCGAAGCCTATGGATGTCATGCCCCCTATAGGGAGGTTTGCGAATCTTGTCGTGGCAATGAAGTACAGAAGCAGCAATGCCACGAAGAACGCCGGGGCGGAGATGCCCACGAAGGCGAATACCGTGAGGAGGCCGTCTATGAACGTATATTTCTTGACGGCCGATATGACTCCGATCGGTATCGCGAACAGCCATGAGACTATCATGGACGTGACGGACAGCAGGAGCGTATTGAACATCCTTGTCTTTATGAGGAAAGAGACGGGGGCACGGTATGTGAACGAATATCCGAAGTTCCCCCTCAGAAGCTGGAACAGCCAGCGGAAGTACTGCTCGTATAGGGGTCTGTCGAGACCGAAGGAAGCTCTCATCTGCTCGATGGTCTCGGGCGAGTTTTCGGGGTTCATCCTCAGCACGGTGAGGAAATCCCCGGGCGCAAGGTTCATCACAGCGAAGGCCAGGAGGCTGATTCCGAGGATTATCGGAACCAATCCAAGCAGCCTCCTAAGGATATACGCACCCATTGGGCACCTCCATAATGCCGCCTTGAAGGTTAGGGGACCGGCCGAAGCCGGCCCCCGTCACGCCTTACAGACAGCTTTGTCGAAGTTACGGCTTGATGTAGTAGATCTCTTCTAGGTTGTGTATCGTCCCGCCGTAAGCCGTAGGTTTTACGTTAGCGAGCGTATTCCTTATAGCCGCTATCGACTGAGGCGCCGCGAAATAGATGAGCGGTACCTGGTCGGATATGATGAGCTGCCATTTCTCGTAGATTGCCGCGCGCTTCACGGGATCTACGACCTTAACGCCATCGTCGAATATCTTGTCTATCTCGGCTTCCCAATCTAAGGCCGGCTTATCCTGCCTCGGGTTCCACATATGCAGGTTGCCGGTGCTGTGCCAGACGTTCTTGCCGTTATTGGGTTCCACCGAGCCTGTCAGGCCGATGATGATGGTGTCGAAGTCGAAGGTGTCCATGAGCTTCTCAACCAGAGTGTTGAACGTATAGGTAGTCACGGTGGCGTCGATGCCGGCCTTCTTTAGGTCTTCGACCAGGATATTTGCCATCTTCATGCGGTTGCTGTTCTCGCTGTGGGTCGTCACCTCGAACTTGATCTGGCGTCCGGTCTTGTCCACAAGCTTGTTTCCGTCATACTTGAACCCGGCCTTGGCGAACATCTCCTTGGCCTTCTCGAGGGAGTATGCATACTGCGTAACCTTGGTGCTCAGGAATTCCTTGTTGGGCGCGGAGACGGCGCTCCACTGTGGCTCAGCAAGACCTGCGTAGACTTGGTTGATGATCGTGGTCTTGTCTACAAGGTGGGCAACGCCCTTCCTGAAGTACTGGTTGCTGAACCACTCGAGCTTCCAGGGCTCCTTCGCTAAGTTGGGATTCCTGGGGTTGAGGTTGAAGACCACGAACTCGGTCGAGAACGTGGGCCCGAGGTTGTAGAGTGTGAAGTTCTCCTTCTTCTGCAGGTCCTTGAAGGTCGTGTAGTCGGTGTTCTTGATGCCGAGGATGTCGGTCTCACCGGCACGGAACTTCAAGGTCTGGGTCTCGAGATTGGGAACCAGCATACGGATGTACCTAGTGATGTAGGGAAGTACCTGATTCTTGCTGTTCTTCACCCAATAGTTGGCGTTGCGCAGGTATACGACATATTCGTTGGGCTTGTACTGGGCTATCGTGTACATGCCGGTACCGACGATGTCCTTGACCGGGGTGTTGATGCCCCAAGTCTCGTTGAACTTACCCGCCTTCCAGGCGGCTTCGAGCTTATGTTTGGGAAGGATCTCGATCAGTATCTGGCGGAGCAGCGGCGCGAACACTGAAGGCAGGGTGAACTCGACTGTGTAGGTGTCGATCTTCCTGTACTTCAGGGGCTGGCCGTCGATGGTCAGCACGTCGCGCGAAGAGGTCTGTATGTTCTTGTCATAGATTACGTCGAAGGAGAAGATGACATCGTCCGCCGTCATCTCCTTGCCGTCGGAGAACTTGACTCCCTGCCGGAGGTTGAAAGTCCATACCAGGCCGTCAGGGCTGAAGCTCCAGCTCTTGGCCAGGCAGGGGATCACTGCGGTCGTAACGCCGTCCGTCGCGGTCAGGCCCTCGAATATCGGGGTTAGAACGTCGGTTGACGAAGTCTCAGCAGCTGTAACCGGGTTGAAGGTCTTCGGGTCGGTGATTTGCGAGACCACGAGCTGGCCGCCGAAGGTGCCGACGGGCATCTCGCTGATCTTGTACTCCGTAGGTGCGGCCAATACCGGCAGCATCATGGAGCCGATGAACATCATCGCCAGGAATAGGGACACGGCTCTTTTGATCATCCTTTTGTACGCCTCCTTCTCTATCGTCTAATGGGTCTACGTAAAAGACGTTGCATTATATATAGTTTATTAAATGTATTACTTCTTCGTATGCGGGCTATTTCCTCTAAGGAAGCATTTTTTACTAACGTTATACTCAACGGGTCATGTAATCAACGTGATGCTTCTTACGATAATAGTATAGTTTTCCTTTCGCATTATGCAATCGGGTATAACGATAGCCGCCCCGGAAGGAACAAGTGCATGGGGAAACATAGGCGCATATCGCAGTAATGCCTAGTCACCTATTGGGCGAAGGGACGGAAAACCGCTACTCGACAGGCCTTTCAGACCCCGGCTTCCACCCTTCGGGAACCGGCCGAAGAGGACACCGACCTATGATGGGCCCGGTATCCAATTATGTATGCCCATCAAAGAAGGATCGAGCATTAAGGAGCAAGAGAGGACTTGCCCTGTTATCGCCGTGAATCTGACTGGATTCGCAAAGGAATGTAGAAAAAACTGATGAATAATGCCCCTATAGATGATATATATGAATTGATAATGTTAAATTAAACGACAGTGCAGCCGAAGAACTAACATCGGGAACCATATGCTGGAAACATAATCCCGACTGTCTGATGACGAGTCGAATAGCTTTCGATTGACCGGCGAGAACCAACGCAGGCAGATGGTAAGCGAAGGAGTCGGAAATTGGATCCGATGCACGATGCTCCGTAGTATCCGGGTTGGAGCGCAGGGGGAAAGGGGTCGGCAATGCCAAGAGCGTCAGAGATCGAGTTCTCAAGCTACGGTATGAACACCGATATCACCTGCAAGGCATATGGCGACAAAGCTAAAAGAGCAAGAGCATGCGTCGTGAAGGAGATAAGAAAGCTCGAGAATAAGCTCAGTCGCTTCATTCCCTCAAGCGAAATCGGCAGGTTGAACCGTTCGGCGGGGAAAGCCCCTGTTAAGGTGAGCCCGGAAACGTTCGCGATCCTTGGTCTTGCGATCCATTATTCGGAGATATCCCATGGGCTGTTCGACATATCCATAGGGCCCCTCATGGATGTGTGGGATATCGCCCATGCATCGTACGCGCCTTCGAGAGATGGCATATCACAGGCATCATGCCTGGTCGGATATCACGACTTAACGTTAAACTGGCAGGAACGCACGGCAATGCTCAGAAAGCCCGGGCAAAGCATAGACCTGGGCGGGATCGGCAAGGGTTATGCTAGCGATCGCTGCATTGAAGTTCTTCAAGGAATCGGGATCACATCGGCAGCGGTCAATATCGGAGGGAACGTATCAGTCCTTGGCGCAAAACCGGACGGAAGACCTTGGCAGGTCGGTATCCGCCACCCAAGGAAGTGCGGCCGCCTCCTGGGCGCGCTCGATGCGACGGTTGGGGCCATCGTCACTTCAGGAGACTACGAACGGTTCTTTATGGATGCAGAAGGAAGGCGATATCACCATATCCTCAATCCGATCACGGGCCATCCTGCAGATTCTGGCTTGATCAGTGTTACCGTGGTCGCATGCGACGGACTTACGGCGGACGCGCTCTCCACGGCCATATTCGTCGCAGGCATAGAAGAGGGACTGGAATACCTGGGCAGGTCCACCGGGGCAGAAGCCGTCCTAATGGATGAGAATCAGCAAGTGTTCATAACGAAGGGCCTGGAAGCACGATTCCGAGGCTTTAATGGCATCGATACGAATCTGATTTGAAAGGAGCATATCGATGAACGGCAATAAGGTAGGAAAGGGGAAAGTAGGAGTGTGGACCGTAGTATTGATCGTTGTCATTGGTGTGGTCGCCATCATCCTGGTCGGAGGTTTCGTATTTATGTGGCCGGGGCTGCGCGAAGTCAAGGACCTTGTGATCAACGACGTGGATTTCCAGAATCTGCATGACGGTACGTATGTGGGGGAATACATCGGCATTAAGGATCACCTTAGGGATACGAAGATCGAAGTGGTCGTCTCAGGCGGAGAGATTTCGAGCATTAAGGTGCTGAAAGGTGCGATCGACAAGGAGGGCGTACCCAGGAAACTGACAGGCGGCCTTGGCGTTGACGACCTGCTCAATGTGGTGGCCGTGAAGAAGACCCTGCAAGTTGACGTAATAACGGGCGCTACCCTTACTTCCAAGACCCATCTTAAGGCGTTGGAGAATGCGCTGAAACAGGCCCAGGTGGACTAGGATTGACTATTCGTCAATAGCTTCCAGATCAGCTGCCCGGATGCGGGAACCGACGATCCGGGGCAACTGCTGTTAGTTGCGCTGCCATGAGTGACCGAGATGCAAAGTAGAATACGCGTTCATAAGCATTAAGCCTAAATGGGGAGCCCGGGTTCGAGTCAGGCAAGGGAAAGGTTTCTACAATGCTGGTCGTGGCTCCGAATTTAGCATAGGCGACGAGCTCCGTCGGCTAAGAATCAGCATATAGCCGCAAGTGCTATACTAGCGGCCTTGACCTGCATACTCGCACTAAAGATACGTTTGCTTCCGGACTGGATACTATAGATAGATGACGGTTAGGCGATGCGTCGCTAGCCGATTTGCGCCATGCTTATCTGCCTCATGCATCCCTTCATGGACGGTTCATGGTTCCACCAGGCACGCTTGAAGGTCACGCGAAACCACAAAGCACGTTCTACATATAGTATAATTTTCAAGGGGGATTATGCAGTCGATTATAAAGTGCGTACCCCCATGACGGAGGCCGGATGCAGGAACATTATTATTCCAGGAGGCCGGAGGTGGCCTCGTCGCCCGAAACGACGAGCTACAAGTACATAGGCAGGACGTTCACCTTCACGACGGACGCGGGCGTGTTCTCCAAGGGCAAGGTGGATAGGGGAACGGACCTGCTGCTGGAGGCGCTACAGGGTGTCAGCTGCGAGAGCTTCCTTGACATGGGATGCGGATACGGCCCGGTCGGGGTCTGCTACAAGGCGGCACACCCTGAAACGGCTGTGTTTATGGGCGATATAAATGAAAGGGCCTGTGAGCTGGCCGAAAAGAACTCATCGCAGAACGGTGTATCGACAAGTGTAAGGCAAACGGACGGCTTTCAAGCCTTCGAAGGAATCAAGTTCAACTGTATCGCGATGAACCCTCCGATAAGGGCCGGCAAAGAAGTGCTAAGGCGCCTGATGTCAGAGGCGAAGGTGGCGCTGACAGGAGGCGGGCGTCTTTACATAGTCATAAGGACGAGGCAAGGGGCAAGTAGCATGAAGGATTACCTCGATGGATTGTTCGGCAACTGCGAAGACGTAGAGAGAGGCTCCGGCTATCGGGTGCTGATGTCAAGGAAGCTCCTTCCGGAAAAGTGAGACTGTCCTAAGTGCATGGATTGATGAGAAGGTGTGATTTGTTTGTCGTCAGATAGTGTAGCGGAGATGTTCAAACCGGAGATAACGCTGCTTTCCTTCGGTTACAAATACGGGGTGCCGGACTATGCGGAGTTCCTGTTTGACGTAAGGTCGCTGAAGAACCCCTATTACGAATCCGAGCTCAGGGAGCTGAACGGCAACTACAGGGCCGTAAGCGAATACGTCATGGAAGACCCTCTCTCTGCCGATATGATAGAGCAGATCCTAGGGTTCATCCGCCTTACCTCAAGGCGCTATGCCGAAAAGGATAGGGGCTGGATGGTGATAGGCGTCGGTTGTACGGGCGGCAAGCACAGGTCGGTCGCGGTGGTTAACGAGCTGCAAAGGAGGCTCGTCACTGAAGGCTACAAGTCGAATGTGCTGCACAGGGACATATACAAGGAGATGGATCCAATATTCGGGCAGGACCCGGCGTGGACCCGCTTCGAGAGGGATCTCGCAGACGAGGAGAGGGGCAGGGGCCTGCGAGTCGCCGCCATAGGAGGCGGCACCGGCATGCCGGCGGTGCTAAGGGGGCTCAAGCACTATACATCGAACATAACGGCGATAGTCACCATGACCGACGATGGAGGAAGTTCTGGTAAGCTCATCGAGGAGATGGAGATGCCTCCTCCTGGGGACATCAGAAACTGCATATTGGCCATGTCGAACACCGAACCGCTGATGGAGAAGCTGTTCCAGTATAGGTTCACTTTGAGGGGTGATATCGCGGGGCATCCTTTCGGCAACCTGTTCCTGGTGGCGATGACCGATATAACGGGGGATTTCCAAAGGGCAATTAAAGAATGCTCGGCAGTGCTTTCTGTAAGGGGCGAAGTCCTGCCGGCAACAATGAGCATGTGCGTCCTCAAGGCGGAGATGGAAGACGGGAGCACTCTCTACGGGGAATCTCAGATAAACCACAGCGGGAAGAGGATTAAAAGGCTGGCGATAGAGCCGGAAGACGCCAAGGCGCATCCATCGGCGATATCCGCCATACTTGGTGCCGACGTTGTGGTCATAGGCCCCGGAAGCCTTTATACGTCGATAATCACAAACCTCATCATACCCGGCGTGGCAGATGCGCTCAGGGCCAGCAAAGCCAAGAAGATATATGTATGCAACACGATGACGGAGGCCGGGGAGACGAACGAATACAGCGCAAGCGACCATCTGAGGGCGATATTCGAGCATGCAGGCCCCGGGATATGCGACACGATAATCGTCAACAACTCGGTTATTCCAGAGGAGCTGCTAAGGGCCTATCGCAAGGAGGGGGCGTCGCAGGTGTCGTACGACGCGGAGGAACTAAAGAGCATGGGGCTAATGGTGGAGGAGTGCGATGTGGCTTCAGTGGGCGAGCATTATAAGCATGATTCGTACAAGCTCGCAAAGGCGATTATAAGCATCATTTCCTGACAGGGGTTGTTCATATGCAGCTGTACGATAGGATGAAGGACGAACTGGTAAGGATAACGGACCAGGATGAATGCTGCAGGAAGTCCGAGATGTCGGCCATAGCGAAGGTGAACGGGACGATATACCTTTCTTCCGGCAACAGGATAAGGTTGATGATAAAAGATTCGAGCGCCGCCGTGGCGAGGAGGACCATGACCCTGCTCGCAGACCTGGGGTGTAGGGAAGTTGAGCTCGTGGTAAGGATGCGCCAGCGCATTCACAGGAGCAATTCCTACATAATAAGGATCAACTCCGACGCGAAGGCAAAGGACCTCCTGACGAAGCTGGGCATCTACGACGAAGGGAACCTCATAAACGAAGTCCCCCAGGAGGTGCTAAGGAAGAAGTGCTGTTCCAGGGCATATCTCAGGGGCGTGTTCCTCGGGGCAGGTTACCTGGGAAAACCGGCATACGGCCATCATCTGGAGATTTCGGTGGAGAACGGTCAATATGCCGAATCCCTGGTAGGGCTTATGCGTAAGTTCGACATGAACCCCAAGGTGATCGAAAGAAGGACCTATTACGTCGTCTACCTTAAGGAAGGAGACGACATCGTGCAGTTCCTGAACGTGACGGGCGCGCATGCATCCTTGCTGGAGTTCGAGAACGCAAGGGTCGTGAAATCGATAAGGAACGACGTTAACAGGATCGTCAATGCAGAACAGGCGAACCTGGAGAAGACAGTGGAAGCCTCGGTAAGCCAGATAGAGGATATTAAGCTGATAGCAGCAAGGTTGGGACTCACTACGCTTTCTCCTCCGCTGGCGGAGGCCGCCATGCTAAGGCTGAGCAATCCTGATGCCTCTCTTTCGGAGTTAGGGAGGATGGTGGATCCTCCGATAGGCAAAAGCGGGATGAACCATCGGATGCGGAGGCTATCGAGGTTGGCTTCAAGGCTCAGCGCAGGAGAACTTTGATTGTGAAAGTGGACACGTACTTCTTATGCTAGTATACTTAAATAACATATATACATCGGAGGTGAACAGCTCTAGAGCTAATATGATGAAGAAAACTAGAGTGGGAATTAATGGCTTCGGCCGAATCGGACGACTGGCATTCAGGGCGGCGATGGGATATGAGGACGTCGAAATCGTGGCGGTGAACGACCTCATGGATTCCAAGACCAACGCACATCTTCTAAAATACGACTCAAACCATGGCACCCTCGATGCGGAAGTCAAGGCGACCGACGGTTATATAACCGTTGACGGCAAAGATGTGAAGGTATTTGCCGAGAAGGACCCGGCTGCCCTTCCTTGGAAGGACCTGGGTGTGGACATCGTTATTGAATCGACCGGCTTGTTCACGAGCAAGGACAAAGCCATCAAGCACATCGAGGCAGGTGCCAAGAAAGTGCTGATATCCGCCCCCGCAAAGGATGAGGACATAACGATCGTGATGGGCGTCAACCACGATAAGTACGACCCGCAGAACCATCACATCATCTCCAACGCGTCCTGCACCACGAACTGCCTGGCACCCGTAGCGAAGGTGCTCCTTGACAGCTTCGGCATAAAGCGCGGGCTGATGACGACCATCCATGCCTATACCAACGACCAGAGGATACTCGACCTAGCACACAAGGACCTAAGGCGCGCAAGGGCGGCCGGACAATCCATGATACCCTCGACGACGGGTGCCGCCAAGGCGATAGGCCTGGTGATCCCGGAACTTAAGGGCAAGCTGAACGGATACGCCATGAGAGTGCCTACACCGAACGTATCGGTCGTAGACCTGGTCGCGGACCTGGAAAGGAAAGTCACCGCGGAAGAAGTAAACGAAGTTCTCAAGGCTGCATCCGAGGGCAAGATGAAGGGCATACTCGGTTATTCTGACCTGCCCCTAGTTTCCATCGACTACAACCATGACGCCAGGTCTTCGATCGTGGACGCGCTGAACACGATGGTGGTCGACGGCGACATGGTAAAAGTGCTCGCATGGTACGACAATGAATGGGGTTACTCTAACAGGATAATCGACCTCGCCAGATTCGTAGCCTCGAAGATGTAAGCAGGGAAGGCAAGGATCCGAACATGAACAAGAAGACAGTCAGGGATATCGACGTAAAGGGAAAGAGAGTGCTCGTCAGGGCCGATTTCAACGTACCCCAGGACAAGTCCGGTCAGATCACGGACGACAGAAGGATAAGAGAGGCCCTCCCCACGATAAAATACCTGCTGGAGAAAGGTGCCAGCGTGGTGTTGGCATCGCACCTCGGCAGGCCCAACGGAGTAAGGAACGAGAAATTCACCCTTATGCCGGTAGCCGAAAGGCTGTCCGAACTTCTCGGGTTTCACGTACCGCTTCTTTCCGATTGTGTAGGGCCTGAGGTTGATGCTCACGTAAGGGCTATGAAACCCGGCGAAGTGGCATTACTGGAGAACGTAAGGTTCCACAAGGAAGAGGAGGCCAACGACACCGTGTTTGCAAAGGAGCTGGCATCGACGGCGGACATCTTTGTGATGGATGCTTTCGGCACAGCTCATCGCGCCCATGCATCCACGGAGGGCGTGGCAAGGCACATCCCCGCCGTGGCAGGGCTTCTAGTCGAGAAAGAGCTCAGGATAATGGGCGATGCGCTGTCGAATCCCAAGAGACCTTTCGTAGCAGTCCTGGGAGGAGCGAAGGTCAAGGACAAGATCGCCGTGGTCGAGAACCTTCTCGGGAAGGTAGACACCCTGATCATAGGTGGGGGGATGGCGTATACTTTCCTGAGATCGGAAGGATATCCGACAGGCGGCTCACTCTTGGATTCTGAAAGGCTCGATTACTGCAAGGACATCATCTTGGCAGCGAAAGCCAAGGGAGTGAAGCTGTTGCTTCCCATGGACCATGTAGCGGCCACGAGCCTGGACGGGAACGGAACATCCAGAATAGTAGATGGCGAAGGAATACCACAGGACATGATCGGTGTCGACATAGGACCACAGACGGGTAAGGCCTTCGCGGAAGAGATAAAGACGGCAAAGACGGTAGTATGGAACGGCCCGATGGGCGTCTTCGAGGTGCCTGAATACAGCAAGGGCACGCTGGCCATAGCGAACGCACTTGTTGAATCATCAGCGGTGACGATCGTAGGTGGCGGGGATTCCGCCGCCGCGATAGAGAAGCTGGGGTTGGCCGATAAGGTAACCCACGTATCGACCGGAGGCGGCGCATCCTTGGAATTCCTCGAGGGGAAGGTCCTTCCCGGAATAGACGCCCTACAGGACCTTTGATAAGAGGTAGTTGTATGAGAAGAAGGATTGCTGCTGGTAACTGGAAGATGAATATGGGGCTCGAAGCCTCTGTAGAACTTGCCCGTAAGGTCAAAGACTTTACGGGCATTCATGCGCATTCGGTCGACATCGTGGTATGCCCCACTTTCCTTTCGCTGGCCAGGACGGCCGGGGAGCTAGAAGGAAGCGGCATAGCGGTCGGCGCGCAGGATTGTTATCATGAATCGCAAGGCGCGTTCACCGGGGAGGTGAACCCGGAGCTGATAAGGGACGCAGGAGGATCGTACTGCATAGTGGGCCATTCCGAAAGGCGCACGCTCATGCATGAGACGGACAAAGAGGTCAACCTTAAGGTTAAGTCCCTGATCGGTGGATGCATAGTACCGATAATATGCGTAGGCGAGACACTGGCCGAAAGGCAGGCGCTCGATACCATGAACGTCGTACGAGGGCAGGTAATGCGCGCATACGCAGGTATAGAGCCTGAAGCCGCAGCCAGGACCGTCATCGCGTATGAGCCGGTATGGGCCATCGGCACAGGCCTGAACGCCACCGCACAGGACGCACAGGCGGTATGCAGGGCCATCAGGGACACCGTCCGTTACATCTACGACGATACCACTGCGGATTCTGTAAGGATCTTGTACGGAGGTTCCGTCAAGGCTGACAACATATCGGACCTGATGTCAGAAAAAGACATAGACGGTGCATTGGTCGGGGGCGCCAGCTTGAAAGCGGCGGAGTTCGGCAAGATAATCCAGGCGATCGCCGGGATGATACAGTAGCGGCGATCACGCCGCGCCAATACGATAGGAGGGACGCCCCTTCGCAGGGCGTTGGAAGAGAATGGCAACAATAATTGATGTATTCGCAAGGGAGATCCTAGATTCGAGGGCAAATCCTACGGTTGAGGTCGAAGTACTCTTGGATGACGGCACATATGAGAAGGCGGGAGTGCCTTCCGGCGCGTCCACCGGAGCCCATGAGGCCATAGAGCTTAGGGACGGCGACAAGTCCAGGTACAACGGCAAGGGCGTCCTGAAGGCAGTTGAGAACGTAAACGACATCATAGCGGATGCCATAATAGGGATGGATCCCACCGAACAGGTGGCAATAGACCAGACCATGCTAGAACTGGACGGTACCCCGAACAAATCGAAGCTCGGAGCCAATGCCATACTCGGAGTATCTTTGGCGGTGGCAAGAGTGGCGGCGACGTCGGCAGGGCTTCCTCTGTTCCAATACATAGGAGGCGCCAATGCGAAAACGCTTCCGGTGCCGATGATGAACATACTCAACGGCGGCAAGCACGCCGACAACAACGTAGACATCCAGGAGTTTATGATAATGCCCGTAGGTGCGCCCTGCTTTGCAGACGCCCTAAGGATGGGCGCCGAGGTGTTCCATTCTTTGAAGTCCGTCCTAAGGTCCAAGGGCCTGGCGACCGGAGTGGGGGACGAGGGCGGTTTCGCCCCTGACCTTTCATCAAACGAAGAGGCCATCAAGCTAATAATCCACGCCATCGAGAAGGCGGGCTACAAGCCTGGGGAACAGATTGGCATAGCTCTCGACCCAGCTTCCACCGAATACTTCGAAGACGGGCTCTACAAGATGAAGGGGGAGGGCAAGGAGTTCACATCCGAAGGTATGGTGGACTACTTCGCCGATCTATGCGGAAAGTACCCGATTCTCTCAATAGAGGACGGCTTTGCAGAGGACGATTGGGACGGCTGGGCTCTGGCGACCAAGAAGCTGGGCAAGAAAGTCCAGCTGGTAGGCGACGACCTTTTCGTGACCAATGTAACTAGGATAAACAAGGGGATCAAGCTCGGAGTAGCGAACTCCGTGCTCATAAAGGTGAACCAGATCGGCACTCTTACAGAGACACTGGATGCCATTGAGACTGCAAAGAGGGCAGGTTATACCGCTGTGGTATCGCACAGGAGCGGCGAGACCGAGGACACTACGATAGCCGATATCGCCGTCGCTACGAACGCGGGTTTCATAAAGACAGGCGCTCCTTCCAGGTCGGAAAGGGTCGCCAAGTACAACCAGCTGATGAGGATCGAAGAGCTCTTGGGGGACGCCGCTAGGTTCCCGGGGAGAGCGGCTTTCTATTCGCTGGGGCGCTAAGAGGCAGGATGGACAGGCTGAAAAGGCTCATCCCGATAGATGAGGAACCGGCGCAGGCAGGGCCGAAAACCCTGCCAGCGCCTTTTTCCGCCATGCCCTCAGTGAAGACGAGATATAAGCTGTTGATATCCGATCTGGACAACACTCTTCTCGATGAGGAGAAGAAGGCCTGCGAAACGGATTTGAAGGCCATCAACAGGCTCGTGGAAGCGGGCTTCATTTTCACTTTCGCGACTGGCAGGGGCCCTGGAGCCACCGCCAGGCTGTATAGGGAACTAGGTGCAAACGCACCGGCAATTATATTTAACGGGGCGCGTATAGTGGATTTCGCAAAAGGCGGGAAGGTCATATTCTCGAAGGTTATGGAAAGAGGATCGGCCATAAGGGCGCTCGAGTATGCCGAAGAGCTCAACACCACTGTTATGGCTTTCGAGGGCGAGAACTGCATGGCAGCAAGCCACGACAAGTGGGTGGATTTCTACGAAAGATCCACGTCTGCGAGTTGTCTTGTGGTGGGAGACCTTGTGAAATACGTCTCATCGCTTCCATCCGGGATGGAGCTGACCAAGTTGATTTTCTTCTCGGATCCTTCGGAAAGGGACCGGATAATCGAAAAGCTGCAGGACAATTTTCAGGAGTTCACATCTGTGGCTACGACACCCTGTTACTCAGAGATGCTGCCATTGGGCGTATCCAAGGGGTTTGCGCTTACGAAACTGGCCAAGTACCTCGGCCTTGAGATGGGTGAGATAGTGGCGGTGGGGGATGCTCCCAACGATATAGAGATGATGGAGGTCGCGGGGTTGGGTGCGGCCGTGATGAACGCCGATGACATAGTGAAAGCCTCGGCGGACATCATAGTCGGGCCGGGAGGCCAAGGCGGGATAGCGGAGCTCATAAGCATAGCGTTCGGGATATAGGACTTGCATTAGACAGTACCCATTGATAAAATTACTTTTGTATAAATCGTTAGGAGGGGGCTTCCCAGTGGAGATACTTAGAATCGTGCTAATAATCATTCAGTTCTTACTCGCCTTGGGGCTTATAGCGATAGTCATATTGCAGCCTGCGAAGGGTGAGGGACTGGGCTCCATAGGAGGGGGCTCTAAGCTCTTTTTCAGCAAGAAGAAAGGTTACGAGGCAATGCTTGAGAAAGCGACCACTTGGGTCGCCGTTGCGTTCATGGTGACATCTTTCCTGTTCATCTTCGTCAAGTAAGGTGGACCGTAAAGCGGTTTGACGAGCCTCGCTTATATGCGAGGCTTTTCGTTTATCGATGCGGAGGTAAGGCGATGATAGCACGTGAAGAGGCGATGGAGCTCGTAAAGGGCAACGTAGCGAACAAGAACTTGATAAACCATATGCTGGCGTCGGAGTTCATTATGAGAGCGCTCGCGGAAAGGTTCGGCGAGGATCCTGAAAAATGGGGATTGGCAGGACTGTTGCACGACATCGACTATGACAGCACATACACGGACATGATGCGGCACAGCAAGGTCGGGGCCGAGATGCTTAAGGAAGCGGGCGTGGCGGATGACATATGCTACGCGGTCCTTGTGCATAACGACGCTCATGGAGAACCGCGCAAGAGCATGATGGACAAGGCGCTGCATGCCGTGGATCCACTGACCGGACTAATTGTGGCAGCAGCACTCGTCATGCCTGGGAAGAAGCTTGCTTCTGTGACGTCCGAGAAGGTGCTGAACAGGTTCAAGGAGAAGGCTTTTGCCAGGGGGGCGAACAGGGAGCAGATAAAGACCTGTTCAGACATGGGCATCAGCCTTGAGGAGTTCGTCAGCATAGGCCTTGAGGCCATGCAGATAAGAGCGGCTGAGATAGGATTATAGAGCTAAGGGGAAGAGCGTAGATGCAAACGCAAGGCGATGCGATCAAGACTATAGCGACGAACAGGAAGGCACATAGGAACTTCTCAATTATCGAGACCTATGAGGCCGGCATAGCCTTGAGCGGAACCGAGATACAAAGCGCAAGGAGGGGCAGGGTCAACCTGTCCGACGCATGGGTGGAGATAAGGGATGCGGAGGCTTTTCTAATAGATTCGCATATCTCCGAATGGGAGTTCGGCAATATCTTCAACCATGAACCTAGGAGGGACAGGAAGCTCCTTCTTCACAAGGCCGAGATAAGGAGGCTTGACCAGAAGGTCAAGGAGAAGGGGTACACCATCACCGCCCTGAGCATGTATCTGAGCAAAGGAAAGGCAAAAGTGGAGATAGGTTTGGCGAAGGGCAAGACCGGCCTGGATAAGCGCGAAGATATCAAGGAAAGGGATATTAAAAGGTCGCTGGACACTGCCCGCAAATCGGGTAGGGCCGGTGATTCGGATTGGTAACATACGTTATAATATAGGTGTAGGGGGCGATACGGTTTCGACGGGGAGAGTTGCGACAGTCTAGGCGAGCCGAGTTGTCCGCAAACTCGATAAACAGGCGGAAAACACATAAAAGCCAATAATTACGCTTACGCTGCTTAATTAAAGCAGACGTCCGAAGCGGCCCCATCCCGGAGGACTGCAAGGGCGCCAAATAAACCGGGGATGCTCTTTCGGTAATTCTCGGAGCCGGAGGAAAAGATTATCGAGATAGCGACTGGAGAGCCGGCCGAAGGGCGCTTTAGGAGCGAAAATTGAAACTGCGGCTACGCTCGTAGAAGGGGCTGAAGTGACCTTTTCGGACCCGGGTTCGACTCCCGGCGCCTCCACCATAAATTGATCGAGGCATTGATATGATACCTCGGTCAACACTTTAATTTTGCATATATGCAAAACCCGTAATACAAGGTATTTACCTCATGAGGAGAAATGAAATAGTCCTGCTAAAAATAACAGGGGTATTGTTAAGAATCGGACCTTATCTATCTGTATCGTAGTCGTCATCACTCCAATTCAGATTTGCCTTAGATGCGCACAAACGCAAAAGCCCGTCAGACATCAAAATCTGACGGGCCATATTAATCGTTGATGTTCGTTGGAGCGAATATAGAATGCTTGGTGGCATACACCGTTTATTTGCTGACGCCTTCGCCAATATCTATCAGGGTACCATCCTCTGCAAAGCTGTAGAGCTTCGCCGTATCCTTCTCACCCGCAGTAATGACAGTAAAAGTACGGGCGGCATCTGGATAGTTAGTATTATTGTCTATCCAAGTTCCGGTGTTGATGTAGTAGGTTCCGTAGCCGATGTTCCATAATGCTGGTACGTGGGTGTGACCAAACACGACGATGTCCACAGTATCATTCGGATTGTCAATATACTGCGTCTTGGCTTGTTTAAAGAAATAATTCCAATCTAACGTACCGGATACCGCCTCGATAAAGGTGTTTTGAACCTTGATGTTATTGAGCTTCTGCCGCGCGTCCCATGTGCGCTGAATATTCCTGAACAGTACGGGCGCCGAGATCGTTCCGTCCGCCTGCTTGGCCGGGAAGAAATCGAGATATGTATAAGTGCCGTCAAAACCCGCGATATGCATATCGAAAATATTCTCATCGAGACTTTCGTTGGGTGTAATTCGCTCTGAGATATTCTTGAGAAGCGAGTAATAGATGTAAGCACCGTACTGATCCGTATCGGCTTGATCCGGCACATTCTTAACTACTGGCAGCGCTTTTGCTACTTTTGGATAGCCTTCCAGCACCCATGTGGCGGCATATCGGGCATAAAGATACCCGGCTGGCAAAATCGTATCGTCGTTGCCGCACAGCTCCGCATTTGTTACCGTATCCGGCGCAGAGAATACATCATATCGATGACCATGTTCAATCACGATCTCGTTCCTGTCTCCGGTATAATAAACACCCAGTCCTTCAGCATCTCTTGCCTGTATGATTCCGGGTATTGTTTCATCCAGTACGTTTGATTCAAGCAGCATATCATGATTCCCTATTACGTATACCAACTTTATACCGCTCGAAATGACGTTTTTCAATTCATCTATTACGCCCTGATTATTGATGATACAATCCTGATAAAACTTGGTTGAGTCAGAATAGCTTGGGTAATAAACCGGCAGGTACCATTCATCCAGAAAATCACCTGCAATGACAAGTTCCCGCACATCGTCCGTCTGCTGCAACCGTTGCAGAAATTCAATCATAAGGGGCCGATTATCCAAGGTTTCGGTGTAACTATCATCTATGCCCAAGTGAAGGTCGCTTATGACGACGATCTTATTTCTTTCATCGCCCGCTTCCCACAAGGGCTTCGCCGCCTCAAGCGTGCTGGTTTTCGCCGCACTTCCGGTGATGAGCAGTGCGAGAGAGGCTACTATGCTGCATATCAGCATGAAAGACAGAATCAATTTTTTCATATTCACATTATCCTTCTATTCCATAGATATTTTGACTGCGCTTTTGGGCATTCACATACGCCCATTTCAATCGATTCTCTATATGAGAATCAGCTTACCGCATACCGGTAGATCTGTTCCGGCACGCTTCCGTGCGGGGTGAAGGCGGGATAGTGCTGCTTTGGCCAGACATTTCCGCCGGAGTTGGGACAAACAGTGCCCGATCCTCCCTCCGCCTTGCGTTATTGCTCAAGAATGATTATTCCTCATAAATGCGGCTTTTGTAAATACAACATACTCTAACACAGGTGTTTTTTATTACCTGCCGCCTGAATAAACAAAATATGATCATTAAAACAATGATGAATGACCCACTTACGATGATGAGTGACAAACTGGCAAGCCTATAAAAAGGAAGTCATTTCCACCCAGATCATGATAAACGGCGTAGAGGGTGAAGAAGTAGAGCCTCAATGCTTCAACTCGATTTCGCTTCCACTATTTGACCGGTATTCAGTATGCCGTCGCGGAACACCGTCGCTCGGTCAAGGATCGCAACCCACAGCCTTTCGTTCCACTCTTCGATTACGAGGGGCTTTTTCTTTAGCTCCTCGATTGACAGCCGGATTTTACGGTTTTGGTCATGCTTCTGCTCTTCTCTGCCGTTAGCCACGTAAACTATGCCAGGGCCTTTTCGTAGCGAGCAAGCAGCCCATTATATTTCTTAGCGGATTCCTCCTGAGATTGAGCGGTGTATGCGTTTTCCTTACTGCATCCTGGACCAGTTCGCCAACAACCTCAGGAGGCATACCTTAAAAGTACGATGCCCTTACTAAACGGTATGAGGCGGTGGCAGCAGATCTGTAGTGGTTGCAAAACCTTTGCATTCTTCGTCTGTAATAGGACAAAGCAATGTCCCTTTTCATCCGCACCTTAAAAAATTGCCGGAAGTCCTCGATGCCTGGAATGACACCATCTGGACGGTGATGCTCGAAAAGGCGGTTATCACAAGGACGGCAGTATTACGTTCGTTTTTTTGTGCTTTATTGCACGGTGATTCTACCCAGATTCAGCAAACTCTTGAATGTAGGAATAAACAGTATGACACTGACAAGGCAAGCACACAGTTCTGCAATAGGAGTTGCCCATGCGACACCCACTGCGCCAACGAACCAATTCATCAAAAACATAAATGGCACATCGACTGTTCCTTTTCTTATAAAGGATAGGATAAGGGGCTGAGTTTGCTTCCCGATTGCTTGAAAAATGGTTATTACCATCATGGTGACGGCTTGCATTGGGCATATGAGGCAAAGAATCTTCAAAAACCTCTGTCCATATGCAACGGTTGCTTCGTCTGCAATGAAGAACCTAGATACCGGTACTGCACAGAAGAATAAGAAAAGCGTTGTTACTACGGCTAATGTCATGGTGTAAGCGGAATTTGTCTTGATCACACGATTCATGCGTTTGTAATTCTTTGCGGCATAGCTATAACCGATCAGAGAAATAACGCCTTGTGTCATACCAATGGACACCGCGAAGGTCAGCATATCAATTTTCTTTGCGATCCCCATGCCGGCGATAGCTGCATCTGAATAAGAGGACATCATGTTGTTCAGTATCGTATTGGATAATATGCCCATCAAATTCATGATTAGGTTTGGAAGTCCGACAACGCAAACTTCTTTGGGAATTCCTTGCTTCCATGTAAAATAGGAGGGGCTTGCGGTAATGACTGTTTCGTTTTTTAGTCTATAGATGATGACAGCAAAATATAGCATGGCGATTACATTTGATAGGGCAGTTGCGATAGCAGCACCAGCAATGTCCATCTTGAAAATAAATATGAAGATCGGGTCGAGAACAATATTCAAAACTCCGCCAAGGGCAACACCGAAGCCTGCTTGCTTTGCCAGTCCTTCTGCTCGTATCAAATGGGCAAGGCAGGCATTCATAACCGTAGGAACCGCACCAACGGTCACAGTCCAGAATAAATAAGAGAAACAATGGTCATATGTTGTTGCTTTTGCCCCAAGTATAGGCAGAACAAATGGCTTAAGGAATAGGAATGATAGTCCGTAAACGAGTGCAACTCCAGCGGCAGACCATATACAAAAAGAAGCCGTTCTTTTTGCCTTATCCATTTCCCCCTTGCCAAGGCATCTAGAAATCAGGCTGGAGCCACCAATACCAAAGAGGTTAGCAATTCCCGTTAATAGAATAAAGGGTGGCATGCAAAGTGTTGCGGCAGCTACTTGTGAAGGGTCGTTCAGCTGCCCTATAAAGAAAGTGTCTGCCATATTGTAGATTACAGTGATAAGTTGACTGATGACCGTCGGTATTACTAGAGACACAATTGCCTTGCTGACCGGCATTTTTTCGTATAGATATTGGTTATCCCGCACTTTTCATTTTCTCTCTTTCTGTATGCAGACCGCTGATAGAGCAACGAATGGCGATTTGGTAGCTTTCGTCTACACTTACGGTATGGCGAAGGAAAATCCCGGCATCCTCTTGTGAAATAGAGCCATGGATTAATCCCCTCAAAACTCGCTGCCAGCATAAAGAATTGTTCTTCTTCCAGCCCGTATCCTGAAAGAGCCTGCAATATGGGGACAATTCTCTGAGACGCAGACTGTATTTCAGAATTTTTCATCAGATGATGAGAAGACATGATAACTCTATTAAGTCCCTGTGTTCTTTTGTATAGGTTCTATATACAGATGCTAATGCCAAAACTGCTTCATCCTCAGTCTTTCCGTTAGCATTAAACTAAACAATTCTTAGTTGCTCAGCAGCATATCGGCTAACCTCAGTAAGCAACTCATCAAGGCTCTTGATGTGATTATATAGTGAAGGTGTCTTTATTAGCAGCTTTTCCGCAAGTTCTCGCATAGAAATTTCCTCCTTTCCGCTTTCTTCAATCATTTCAACTGCTTGTTCAATGATTGCATCCTTAGTTATTCCTTTTTTTACCATTATTACTCATCCTTATCAACAACTATTGTCGTTATTTCACCAGAAGAAGATAACGGCCGTTCGCAGCACCTCTCCGTTACCGATGAAAGGGCTTCCATGATATGTCCGATGCCGACCATAACGAATATCAACGCCTTTTTACAGATAACCTTGAGGCCGACTGCCGACAGCACAAGTTGAATCCAATTCCCAATAATTTTCAAATCGGAGTGTGCAGTTGGATCCTTATAGGAGAAATAAATAGAACGTCAGATAATCAGCCAGGGAAATCATAGATATTTATTTAAGCGTCATGGCTAATCTCATCACTAGCTTGATCGGCAGCGAAGCGTCAGCCATCTGGTTCAGATCGCCTACGAAATAGAGGTCCTCAACAGGATAGTAGAAGGCAAACGAGCCCGTTGACCCGGAGTGGCCTATGAGCTGGCCTTTTCCCAGGAAGAGCGTATGAATGCCGCTCAGGGGTATCTGCATCAGGCCTCCGCCGTAGCGGATCGGGGAAAAAGAAGGTTGCAGTTCCTTGAAGCGGGAAATCTTTGTAAGCACGTCTATATCGAACAGCTTTCCCCCGAAGAAAGCCTTCATGATTCTCATAAGATCGTTCGCCGTCGACACACAACCCCCGCTAGCGCGGCTGCTCTTTACGAACTTTGGCCGATGCAGCAGCTTTTCCCTACAATAGATGCCAGGGACAGGATCGTTTTCGTTTTCGGGCAGGTAAGTACCTTTCAAGCCCAAGGGCATGAATATATGGCGATCGTACGCTTCGGATAATCCCAGACCCGTAGTATTTTCGATTATCCTGCCGAGTATGTCGTAGTTTATATCCGCATAATGCGCCTTGGCTCCACCTCCGGGAGCGAAGTGGGGCCTGAGACTCTTTACTTCCCCTAGCAGATCCTCAAATGAAAAGCAGAAATCCTCGCGCATCAGTCTACGCTTTAGCGCGCCCTCCTCAAAAGCGTCAGGTAATCCGCTGATTTGGAACAGGAGGTCGGCTATCGTCAGCTCCTTACTATAATCCCTTCCATTCAAAACGTGTATACCTTCTAGTGCGGCATCATCGAAGCGTTCGATTGCCCTGTCCCTTAATGAGAGTTTCCCCTGCTGATCAAGAGCCAGAACGCAAGCAGCCGTCAACATCTTCGTGATGCTGGCCATTAACATCGGCGTGTCCAAACCCTTGCCGCCGCAGCTTCTGTTGTATCGGAAGCCTCCGGAGGTATCCTCGATATAAAGGACAGCTTCATGTACGGCTTCCAGACCGGCGATTCTATCAAATATCATCCCTACTTTGTCAGTTCCCATAGTGCCTCCTCGAAGTGATTATCTTCCTTGGATCTATTTTATGGTATCATGTTTGCTTCTAGACCTCAGATCCATCAGCGTCGTTCTTAGATGGTAATGCGCCATCACTTATGTCCCTACGATCAGCTCGGACCAAGTACAGGCACTGACGGTAGGAAAATATGCAATGGCGCAAGTAGCTTAAGCACCCTATGAACTAGTAGTTAACCATGCATTTCTGTGTCCTCTTGTTACGTGAGAAGGAGAACCTAGAAAGGAGAGCCCAGGTGGAACTTAAGGACTTATGTAACAGCGTTCTTAGATAATCCTCGTCTACGTTCTCGTTCAGGCAGTACTCCCTTACGTTATCATGGACTCTTTTGTCCGCGAACTCGTATCCATATAACATCAACATCTCTAAACCTCACATTCCGGTTTTCCTCCATGTTTCATCCTGGAACTTACGCCGGGCTTTTACATCCCGTCGCAGGATAGCATAATCGGTTCCTGTAAAAGATACCTATACCTAACCTACCGTTCAGAGCGATGAGGTGAAAAACCTTGATAATTAGTATCCATCCGAGGGGCATCATTCCCCTTCGGTCGTCATATCGCTCAAATCGATCATCATTACGTTTATGTCCTGTTCATTCAGTAATACCTAATCTCCACTTCAGATCCATTTTCATTGAAGTACACGACGTCGCCCTCGGGGTAATGCCAAATCGACTTAAGCACCCTTGGCTGTCTGATGCCGTTCACTTCCCGATAGTCACCAAATGACGCAGTCCACGTAGCTTCCCGTTCTTTCCCGTCCATGGAGGTCGCTATCCTATCGTCTGTCGAGAAAGAGATGAGCGCACCGCTAATATCGAAAGTGAAGATCCCGCTCGCGCTGATGCCATCATGGCTTATCCTTGCCCTCACATGGGTCTCATCAATAGCCTCCCATACGATGTAGTCCTGAAGAGCTACATTGGGCACGAGAAGGCATTCAGCCAGCACGGTTACAAGGCTTGCCCTGTCCATGTTCCTACCATCCTGGTCGAAGAGCGTCACTACCTTGGCTATGACCCCTTTCATCCTGCCTGAGCCGCTTGTGAAAGAATCGAAACCTTCGAAAGGTACCGCATACATCGAAGACGAGATATATGCTATACGAGCCGGCTCATTCACGAAATTGTACTGCGTATAGTCGATCTTGACGGTCTTGTCGTCCGACAGCACAAAGTCTACGTCCTTGAAGGTCGCCTTCATGTATTTCATCTTTAGGGTACCCAGGTAACCGCAGTACCTGAAATATCTACCGACCGGAGAAGGCAGGCCTTCAATATCCTCCTCAGAGAAGTAACCTAAATATGTAGAAGCGGCCTCGGTCCTGGTCTTGACCGTCCTTTCGAATTCGGCCTTCGTCTTGGACCAAGGGAGCAAGAAGAATGCCGCTACGAGCGCCAGCAATATTAAAATAAAAAATGCAGCGTTTACCATGGCCCGTTTAATCCTTGTCCTCGTAGTCATACAGATCACCCATTTCCGCGATGTTCTTCTCGAGCTTCGATATCCCATTGCTGAACCCATCGATCGCCAATATGTCAAAGCCGATGAATAATCGCTCTAAGAATTCGATTTCCCTTTTTCCCCTTTTCTCGATATGTTCCCTGCACTTGTCCGTAGGATTTATCCTTAGGATCCTGGCGTCGCTCCCGTCCTTCTCAAGGTTTACGAAGCCCGCCCTTTCTAGAGCTACGGCCATTTTCTTGACGTTCTGCCTCGAACTGCCTATAAGCGATGCTACCTCCGTCAGGGTAGGGGCCCCCTTCCCTGAGTTGAATATGCCTGCCAGGAGCAGCCACTGCTTGACGGTCAGCTCTTTGTCGAACTTATCCCCGATTACCTGCAGCTTGTTCGATAGGGCAAAGATGGAGGCGAATATGTACGCCTTCTTTTTGAGTGTTTCCATGCTTCTCCTTTCGAAAGACAAATTCGGCAACTGGTTACTAATATACGTAACAAGTTACGTATCGTCAAGAGGGGAGGCAGAATATATTTACCGACCGGATTTTGAGCACGGGGCTTTCTACTTGAGGTGTTCAAAATGGTAACGGGGAAGATATAGCGGAAAAAGGTCGTTGTGTACAGAGGGGACGATCGTCTGACACGTTCATCGTGCCTAGATATATGGAGATTGCACTATCGAGCGGCGAGGCATGATAATATGCGTAGTGGTTTTATGGACTTGGTTGATTGGCAAGGTACGACGCCAGGATTAGTTCTATGAAGGGCCCTACCGCTAGACTGCTCTTATGTGTGAAGAACTTAGCCAGACAACTAAGCCATAGGAGGGAGAGCAGGCTTGGGAAGAAGCATTATGACGTCATTGGCCAACTATCTCTCGATAACGAGGATAGCGCTTGTCCTTTCGCTTTTGCTCATAAAGCCGCTGAGCACGCCCTTCTTCGTCATCTACATCGTGAGTGGCCTGACCGATACCCTAGACGGTTATGTAGCCAGGAAGACCAACTCCGAGAGCAAGCTAGGCGAAAAGCTTGACTCGGCTGCAGATCTTGTCATGGTAATCGTGCTCCTGGTGATATTCCTACCTTCGTTCAAGATAAATCCCGTACTGATCGTCTGGATAGCAGTAATCATTATCACAAGACTGATTACTATGGCCTTGGTCAAGCTCAAATACAAGACGTTCGGCATGCTTCACACCTACGGCAACAAGATCACTGGTTTCCTTCTTTTCCTTGCTCCGATATTCCTGAAATTAGTGGAGATCAACGCGATGCTCAAAGCGCTATGCACGGTAGCAAGCATAGCGTCGCTGGAGGAGCTTGCGATACATATATCCTCTGATGAGTTCGTCGCTAACAGGAGGAGCTTGATTATGATCAAGGGGCGGACGGATAGGCAGGCCTAGACACGGCTACCTTCCTCGTGCTGCATGATTTGGTATATTATTAGATAAGTAATAGTTGCCGATCAAGTACAGCCGTGTCCCCGATTGTCAGGCGAATGGCATTTGATTACTACCTGGGAGGCATTGATGAAGCCGATTGATACAGCAGGAATTACGTCATTGGACGTCGAGGAGAAAGTCAGGGAAATGGCGGCAAAGGCCATTGGGATAGATTCAAGCACCATTGGATCTGCCGATGCGCTCTCCGAGAGGTTCAAGCTCGACAGCCTACAGGCGATGGAGATCCTCGCGAAAGTAGAGGATGAGTTCTCGGTACTGATTCCAGACGAGGAATATTTCAAGTGCAAGTCCGTAAGCCAGATCTCCAAGCTCGTGATGAAGGCATTGGGCCTTGAGCAAACGGAAGGAGAGCCCGAGAAGGAAAGGGCTAAGCCCACAGCAAGGAAAAGGATTGCGGATTTCGCATCATCCAGGGAGTACGCAGCATTTCTAGAGAGGAAGAGATCCATCGAGGAGCTCGGGAATCCATATTTTATAAAACACGATTCAAAGGTAGCCGATACTTCGATCATTTCAGGGAAGAAGACGCTTAATTTTGGATCGTATAACTATGTGTGCCTATCGGGTGATCCGGAGACCGTAGAAGCTGCAAGAGAAGCTGCATCCACTTACGGGACATCGGCTTCAGGAAGCAGGCTGCTGGCAGGGGATAAGTCGTTATATAGGCAGCTGGAAGCCGAGATAGCAGATTGGAAGCACACAGAGGACGCCATAGTCATGGTCAGTGGGCACGCGACGAACGTGACTACGGTAGGTTGCTTATGTAACGAGAACGACCTGATACTTTACGATATCCTGTCCCATAACTCGATAGTCCAAGGTTGTTTGCTCTCGAAGAGCACGTCGAAGTCATTCCCGCATAATGACTTCGATGCGTTGGAATCTCTCCTCAAGGAGCACAGGGACGAATATGAGAAGGTGCTTCTCATCGTCGAGGGCGTTTATAGCATGGACGGCGACATAGCACCCATACCGGAGTTCGTAAGGCTGAAGAAAAAGTACGGGCTGCTTCTTATGGTGGATGAAGCGCATTCGACTTGTGTGCTGGGAGAGCACGGAGGGGGCGTGGACGATTACTTCGGCCTTGCTCCAGACGACATCGACATAAAGATGGGGACGCTTTCGAAGGGGCTGGGAACCTGCGGAGGATACATCGCCGGCAGTAAACAGCTGGTCGAATGGCTGATGTACAATGCCCCGGGTTTCGTCTTCTCAGTCGGCATAAGCCCTGTACTGGCCGCGGCTTGCCTCGCTGGCATCAAGAAGCTCAGAAGGGACAAGACGCCTGTCAAGAAGCTCCATGACAATATCGCATACTTCATGGCAGAAGCCAGGAAAAGAAGGTTGGATACGGTGCTCGCGGGCGAAACGCCCATCATCCCCATCATGGTCGGTCCTGACGAGCAGTCATTCGCACTCAGCGTGAAGATGCTCGAAAAAGGGGTGTTCGTACCTCCGGCGGTCTATCCTGCGGTACCGAAGGGAAAGTCTAGGCTACGGTTCTGTTTATGCAGCAAGCACGAACCCTGGCAGATGCAGAAAGCACTGGACGAGCTTGAGAGCGCTGCGCGTGAACTGGGAATTGAGCTCCCTAGGAAATAGACCGGCAGAATGATTTGGAGTGGTTTGTGTGGATTATAAGGAAATGGCCGCCAAGGCAAGCGCGTTCTCCGATGCCAACAGGTTAAAGATAATGTGCATGATCGCGAAGAAGGAGACATGCGCCTGCAACATCCTCGAATACATAGGCATAACACAACCGACGTTGTCATACCATATGAAGCTCCTTACCGAAAGCGGACTAGTGAGGGCCAGGCGGGAGGGCAAATGGACTCTTTACTCGTTGGTAGGGGAGGAATTCGAGAAGTTCGCATCGTCCGTGAATGAGATAGCCATATGCGACATTGAGGGGCTTCCGGATTTGGATTGCATGTCGGATGAATGTGCGGCGAAAATGGATGAGCAATCGGTGGCCGAAGAGATGGAATAGAAGAACTCATAGCCTTCGCTTGGAACGTACGATATTGCCTAACAAAAGGGCTGAAAGGTGGACTGCCTGAAAGCAGCCCACCTTTTATGCTGTCTAGGCTATCCGTGGCTTATTCTTCCCACTTGATGTCTATCGAATAATCCTTTAAGGCAGGTTCTTTTGAAACGCCTACTAGCAAGTAGTATTTTCCAGGTTCCAGGTCATAGTTGATGGAGACGTTATCCCTGCCGACCCTCTTGGTGGCCTTGAGGATACTATCCCCGTTTTCGTCAAGGAGCTCGATTTCAGCGTCCAGGCCCACAGCGGTGAGGTTTATCTTCACCATGCCGAAGTCTTTGACCGAGAATGCGAAGTAATCCCTGTCCTCCGGCCCTGAGATCTTGCCGCTGATAGTCTTCGATGCCCGGTAAGCTGTTCCGAAAGCTTCCGGGAAAGCCTCCTTGGTGGCGTTTTCGATGTCATTGTTAGGTTCCCAGTCATCAAAACCGCCCACGGTCAATGAAAGGCTTCCTGCCTTGGTCATGCTGAAGATGTCAGTAGGCATCAGGTTCAGCATGTATGTCGTATCGGGATCCAGGCCCGTTATGGTAACCGATCCGTTGGAATAATATACCTTGAGGTTGCCGGATTCCGCTATGAGCTTCCCGTCCGGTGCCACGGTCCCTTCGGATTGCGCTAGTCCTGCCTGTGCGGCTGCCGCCTGTGCCTCGTTCATCAGGGAGAACTTGTAGGTACCCGGAAACGACATCCTCACTTCAACGTAATATTTCCCGGGTTGTTTTATCTCAACCCTCTGGCTTACCGTATTGGACGCATCCTCTAGCAAGATTTTCTCGAAACCAGCATTGGACTTCATGGACTCGTGCGCGGCCCCCTTCGCGTTGATTACGGAAAGGTTGGAGCCGTCAAGGTCGGTCATGTACAGATCACCGGTGAAGAACCCGTCAGAGACGCACTTGAAGTCATATATGCCCGCTTCTTTTACTTCAATCAGGTAGAAGTCCACATAATCGCCTGATGATGCCTGCTTCTCGTATTCGGCGCCGTTGCCGCCAAGAAGCCTTCCGGTCATGACCGTGCCCGTCTCTAGGGACATCGCATCGGCCTTCTTGTCATTTGGCTCCTTGTCCGCTGCGGTGAACAGCTTGTCGTACGAAGCCAGGAACATGTAGTTCGTGATGCCCGTCGTATTGGCCCTTAGGAAGTACTCCCCCTTGCTAAGAACGAACACTCCCTTGTAGCCGGACTTTGCATCGACGCTGATCCCCTGCGTACTGCCGTACGACCACTTGCCGTTCATGTCCTGCCAGTACATGATCCCTGCCATCCAGGTATCTACACCGTCGTTATCGGCCAGCTTCCAGTTCAGACCAAGCGTATAAGGCCTATCTACCATGTAAGATTCAATCGACACCCACGAATCTTCCTTGAGCACCAACCTGAAATACTGTGGGTTGGGATTATCCGAAGGATTATAAGAGCCCATCATCGGGAATTCGTTTATCAGGTCTCCCACCATTACTGGAGCAGCTACGGCTGGCATAGAGATAAGTGCTGCCAACATAAGGGCCGAAAGAGTAAAACGGATCAGCCTTGCGGACATTGCCGACACTCCTTTCGAGGCACGATTGGTGTTTTGCTGTGGTACAATTCCATATATATTCTATACCAGCCCTATGCGTTTTGTTAGCCAATAGGGGCGTAAAGGAGTGATTATATGCCGTATTATAAGAAATTGCAGGGAGAGAAGTGCTATCTTTCGCCGGTCGACCCTAACGATTATGCATCGTTCACCGGATGGGTTAATGACATGGACGCGGCCCTGGGTATGATATTCCTTGGTTCGGTAATAGGCGAGCAGAAAGAAGCGGAGGTCATGAACAGGCTAAAGGATGGCCTGAACTTCGCTATAGTAGACAATGCTACGAACAGACCCATGGGTACTTGCGGCATTCCCGGCATCGACGAGAGGAACAAGTGCTGCATGGTGGGCATATTCATAGGCGATCCGGATAAGCGCGGAAAAGGATATGGAACAGAAGCCCTTTCCCTGCTTTGCGACTTTGCGTTCAACGTGCTGAACATGCACAATGTCTCCCTTAGGGTATACTCTTTCAATAAGCCTGCCATAAGGTGTTATGAGAAGGTCGGCTTCAAGCTTGTCGGAAGGTTGAGGGAGGCAAAGAGGATAGGCGGACGATGGCATGACGAAATCATAATGGACATACTCGAAAGCGAATTCAGCTCCCCTTTAGTGGCGGATGCGGTCAGAGAACGGGAGAGGTGCGTGTAAAATGGCCCGTCAATGGGTGATGAGCACCGAAGAGGAAGTGGCCAACTCGATAACACACGGCATCATGGCAGCGCTCGCTTTGTTGGCGCTTCCTTATCTTGCCATAAGAGGATACCTTGAAAATGGGAACATGGGGGCGGTAACTAAAAGCATCTTCATGATCAGCATGTTCTTGATGTTCCTTACCTCATGCCTCTATCATGCAATGGCGTTTGACAGTAAGCACAAGCTAGTATTCAGGATCCTGGACCACATCTGCATCTACGTCGCGATAGCGGGAAGCTACACCCCGATTGCGCTACTGACGATAGGAGGGGCCGTAGGATGGGCAGTCGTGTGCCTGCAGTGGGGGCTAGTCATTTTTGGAGCCCTGAACAAGTCGCTGTCGGTCAAGTCGGTCCTCGGCGTAAGCCTTGCATTCTATCTGATCATGGGCTGGACGGCGGTCATCCTGCTTCCCGTTCTTCTTAGGAAAGGCAGCGTAGAGCTTATTGCCGCCATACTGGCCGGGGGCTTGTTCTACTCCATCGGAGCCATCTTCTATGCGCTCAAGGGCTTTAAGTACCACCATATGGTATGGCATCTTCTTATAAACTTGGGTGCGGTTTCGCACTTCATCGCCATCATGATGTTCGTCTGATCAGCGACGCCATGGGAAGCCGAGCATAAGGCCTGTTGACTATACCCCCATAGGGTATATAATCCAAGTGGGGGTGAAAAGTCATGGAAAGACATGACATTGGGAAAGATAAACGAGCCATAAGACCGGATTCGCCAGTGGCGGTCGGTTCTGAAGATATTAGCACAGCACATCAAACTAGTGAACAGGACACTGCGGAGCTAGAGATAGGCGGTATGACGTGCGCAGCCTGCTCTGCGGCAGTTGAAAGGGCCTTGGGCAAGCTGAAGGGCGTCTCTGAAGCCAGCGTCAATCTAACGACGGGTATGGCCAACGTCAAGTACGATAGTAGCGTCACGAGTACTGAACAGATGGAGAAGGCCGTCAAAGAGGCCGGTTACACCGCTTCTTATGCAGACAAGAAGGAAGGATCCGAAGCGCGCATATCCAAGGGCGACGATAGGGCGAAGGTCCTGAAAAAGAGGCTTACGCTCGCAATCACGTTTACGATACCTCTCCTTTATATATCCATGGGACACATGATCCCAGGAATCAAGCTCCCCGTACCGAGTTCCATAGATCATATGAAAAACCCTGGAGGGTTCGCTTTAGCGCAGCTCCTGTTAACAATACCCATAATCGTAGCGGGCATCGATTTCTTTACACACGGCATCCGTGCCCTCATCAAAAAGAATCCGAACATGGACTCGCTGGTCGCCATAGGCACCGGCAGCGCCTTCTTGTACAGCCTCTACAACACGATCATGGTATTCACCTCGGGCCATGAGTACGCCAAGGACCTGTACTATGAATCTTCGGCCGTTGTGATTACGCTCGTGATGCTGGGGAAATATCTGGAAACACTCAGCATTGGGAGGACTTCGGACGCTATAAGGAAGCTTATGCGCCTGTCTCCTCCTACCGCCGTCGTGATCCGTTTCGACGAAGAGGTCGAAGTACCTATTGACGAAGTAGAGAAAGGCGACACGGCGGTTGTTAAACCCGGAAGCAGGATTCCCGCGGACGGCGTCGTGATAGAAGGCAACAGCGCCGTGGATGAATCGATGATCACGGGGGAGAGCATACCCGTTGACAAGGGACCGGCGGATAAGGTGATAGGAGGCACTGTGAACGTTTCTGGTATGATGAGGTTCACGGTTACCGGCATAGGGCAGGATACGGCTCTAGCCAGGATAATCAGGCTGGTAGAGGACGCGCAGGGCAGGAAAGCGCCCATAGCGAGGCTCGCCGACAAGATCTCCGGCATATTCGTCCCTGTCGTAATGTCGATAGCGACGATCTCGGCACTAGGCTGGGCCATAGCGGGAGAGGGGCTTTCCTTCGTGCTGAAAGTCTTTGTATCGGTCCTGGTAATAGCCTGCCCTTGCGCCCTCGGGCTCGCGACGCCCACCGCTATCATGGTGGGGACCGGTAGGGGGGCTGAGAATGGGATCCTCATAAAAGGTGGTGACGCGCTCGAAATCCTCAACAGAGTGGATCATGTCGTTCTCGACAAGACGGGTACGTTGACTACCGGAAGACCCCAGGTTATCCAGGTAGTATCTTACGGCATGTCCGAGGAGGAGCTCCTTATGCTGGCGGCTTCAGCCGAAAGCGGCTCTGAGCATCCCATCGCCAGGGCTATAGTGGAAAAAGCCAAGTCGAAGGGGACCAAGATCCGAAATCCAAAGTCGTTCAGCGCCTACCCAGGAGGCGGAATAAGGGCGGAAGTAGATGGCATGGACGTTCTTATGGGTTCACCGAAGTTCTTCAATGGACGGGGAGTAGGAGTCGGCCCCGATGTAGACGCTGATGTGGCTGCCTTATCGTCAAAAGGCAGTACAGTCATCCTCATCGCTCTAGAGGGGATCGTAAAGGGATTGTTCGCCGTGGCAGATACGTTACGTCCTGAAAGTAAGAATGCGGTGCAGAAACTGAAGGCCATGGGCATTAAGGTTGTGATGCTTACGGGCGATAACGAAAGGACGGCAGCGGCGATCGCTGAAGCGGCTGGCATAGAAGAGACGATGGCAGAGGTGCTGCCGGAGCAGAAATCGGACCATGTAGCCGCATTGCAGGCGAACGGGTTCAAGGTGGCTATGGTCGGAGACGGGATCAACGATTCCCCAGCACTTGCTAAAGCGGACATAGGCATAGCGATAGGAACAGGCACGGAGATAGCGATAGAGGCGGCAGATGTAGTCCTTATGAGATCCGATCTGTCCGGGATATCGGAGGCGGTATATCTTAGCAGGCAAACGATGAGGAACATAAAACAGAACCTGTTCTGGGCATTCTTTTATAATACGTTGGGGATTCCCGTCGCGGCTGGTGTGCTGCATATATTCGGTGGGCCTTTGCTAAATCCGGTCATAGCGGGGGCTGCGATGGCATTCAGCAGCGTTTCCGTAGTCAGTAATGCGCTCAGGCTCAGGAAGTTGGACATCAGGAGGCGGTATTGATGAGGACTTGCGATAGCACGGGATGCGATAAGGGCGAAGTGACGAGAAAGAAGGTCAGGACTGCTGACGAGATAAGGGCGATTTCCAACAGGATAAACAGGATAGAAGGTCAGGTACGGGGAATAGGCAACATGATAAAGGAGAATCGTTACTGCGATGACGTACTTACGCAGATCGCAGCGGCAAAGGAGTCTCTTGCAGGGCTTGGTAGGATCATCCTAGAGGAGCACCTTAGGACCTGTGTAGCCGAACGGCTTTCAGATGGTGATTATAGCGTGATCGACGAGCTGGTTTCCACGCTAGAGAGATATCGCGGTTAGGCATCCGATTTGCCTAGCGGTGAGGCCAAATCTGACAGGCGGTGCATATATTAATCAGGGCTTATTATGCACAAATGAGGGCGCTCTCTGGCGCGTCATGGTATGATTATACTGTGGGGGTGTGCCTGTAATGAAAAGGACTATCTACGTGATCATAACCATATTTCTCCTATTATTGGCCATATCGGCAGGCACTGGGGCCTACAACTATAAATCTCACAGGACTATAGCGGCAGAGGCGTTCCACGCACTGGCCGTATATTGGCCTGATGAATACAAGGATTACCTGAGCCTAAAAGGTTATAGTACCGAAGTAAGGTCGTTGAGGCTTAGGCCTGCTTCGTTCTATCAGTTGGATAATGTGCAGATGACGGTGGATGAGGCGCCCGAGGTCGACAACTACAATGACGTTGAGCTGGTCCAGGTTAAATCGAGGCTGGACAATCCGCACATAGAAGAGGACTTTGTCGTGAACGATACTGCGTCGTTCAGTTATGGGAGCTCGAACTTCACGTCCTTCAACCACTTTATTGACATCAAGAAGGGCGCAGGGGAGTTCGACGATTACGACGGATACTCATTCGAAAGAGGATCTGCCAAATACGGCGGCTATCAAAAGGCATCGGATGCAGCGACTAGCTTCCTGGAAAAAGTATTCGCCGGGTTGACGGGATATGATGTCGACAAGGGCATCAACTGGTGGTTCAGGGACAGCTATGTCCACGTTCTCGGCCAGGAATGGTACAGGGACTGCTCCCCGGCGACACAGAGGTACTCGTACCCTGAAGAGAAGGGCAAGTATGCAAGCGTGGAGGCGGAACTAACAGCGAGGTTCCCAAGGCTGGAAGATGGAGCGAAGACGGGCAGGGGATTACCCTATTCTGTATTCATGCCGTTGGACAACATGGCTCGCTATTGGTATGAGAACTTCCTAAAGACGAAGGATCCCGTGGCGATGGGAGCAGTGCTGCATGCTTTGGCTGATGCTTGCGTACCTCATCACTCATCAGGGTATTCTGGCAACTGGCATGACCAGTACGAAAAGGACATAGAAGCCAGGATATCCAACTGGGTATCGAAGGAAGGATACCTCAAGAAAGTGAAGGACACAGCAGATTCTTGGTTCTGGCTGGATCCAGACCCACCCAGGACCCTAAGGGGAAACGACTGGTCGAGAAAACCGGCCGTGAACTGGGATATAGACATGCTCGTGACATGGCTTTCCCTTAATAGCTTCAAGGCGTACTGGGAAGTATACGGAGAGTTCAGGAACGGTTATATACTGAACGAGGAGAGCGCAACCGAATTGACTGAGCTTGCGACCGCGATGAGCCTTCTTGTGATAAGGAAGACGATAGCAGAGATCTATATCAAGTAGGCTGGGATAACATCTAGTCAGGATACATCATAGATGCTAGAGGATGTCAGGTCCGGACTTCATGCCCGGACCTTTTCTTATGGATTCTAAGGCAGTCCTCATATCCAGTAAACGACAATATTAGGTAGAAGTACGCAGCCTTTCACAGCACCCACAGTACTTATGCAATAATCATAGCTGTGATGAGCAACTAGAGATGGTAAGTATGCAACATGAACGAATATGTCGGGCGCGTATTAGGTGGATTGAGTCGGCTATTCGAAAAGGAGTGGGGCGAACAGCGTTAGAATATAAAAGCCCGGGCGCACGGCCCGGGCTTTCATTTTTGCTATCGGACTTACTTTGTGCTGCAGTTGAAGAAGTACTTGAAGCCGAAGGGCGAAATCACGACGCCCTGCAGGCTAGTCTTCTGGAGATACTCGTCTGTGTAGAAGAATATCGGAGCAGCTGCTGCATCGTCCATGAGTACCTTCTCAGCCTGGTGCAAGTAGCTATAACGAACTTTTGCATCGTTAGTGTTAGCTGCCGCCTTGGCCATGAAGTCGTCATACTTCGGGTTGGAGTACTGACCGTCGTTATTGCCGTTGCCGGTTACGAACAGATCCAGGAAAGAGGTAGGATCGTCGTAGTCGGCGAGCCAGCCGTTACGGGCGATCTGATAGTTGCCCTTGCGGCGCATGTCGGTGAATACGTTCCACTCTACGTTGGCTAAGGTCACGTCGATGTTGAGGGCCTTCTTCCACATCTGCTGCAGAGCTTCGGCGATCTTCTTGTGGCCGGAGCTGGTGTTGTAGACGTACTCCATCTTCGGGAAGCCCTTGCCGTCCGGATAACCGGCGTCGGCCAGGAACTTCTTGGCCATCTCTACGTTCTTTGCGTACTGGCTCGGGTCGATGAACTTCGACTCAGGCTTCTGAGAGAAGTCTTTGTTGTCGGAGTCGGTGATGCCGAAAGCTACCATCGCATTGGCAGGGAGAGCGCCGCCACCGCGGACTTCCTCTGCGATGTACTTGGTATCGATCGCATACCAGAGGGCCTTGCGGACCAACACGTTGTTAAGCGGGGCAGCCTTCACGTTGAAGGATATGTAGTAGGTACCGATCTGTGGAGCTACTTTATACTCGGGCATCTTTATGACGCTCTTGTACTCGTCGATCGGGTAGGTATCAATTAGCGAGAGCTGGTTGTTCTTGAAAGCCGCGAATACGGCGTTGTCGTCCGAGAACAGCTTGAAGATGAGCTTAGGCACCTTCACGACGGCCTTGTCATGATAGTAACCGTTGGCGATCATCTCGATGGTGCTGTCCTGTACCCTCTTGGAAAGCTTGTACATTCCGTTGGAAACGAATGCCTTCGGGTCGAGGGTCCACTTGTCGCCGTACTTGTCGATGATGTCCTTACGTACGGGCATGTATGTCGGGAATGCGAACAGGGACTTCATGTACGGCACTCTGAACTTCACCGTAACGATGATCGTCTTTTCGTCCTTTGCGACAGTCTTGTTTAGATCAAGGTAGTCAGTGATGAGGTATGCGTATGGTGAAGCAGTCTCTTCGGCAGCGGCGCGCTTCCATGCATATACGAAGTCCTCTGCTACCAGCTTCTTGCCGTCGCTCCAAAATAGGTTGTCCTTGAGGACGATCGTCCAGGTCTTTCCGTCAGCCGACTCTACGCAGCTCTTTGCTGCACCAAGCTTCAAGGCGGCATCGGTACCGTAGGTATAGATGCCCTCGAAGAGGTGGCCGATGTAAATAGCGCCATCGACAGATGAGTTCAAAGCCGGGTCGATTGTCTCGGGCTCAGAACCGACACATACTGTCAGGCTTTGTAGCGGCGCGCTCATTACGATGCCAGTAAGGCTCGCAAAAGCGAGGACTACAGATAGAATTAGTGCGATCCTCTTCATTGAATCTCCTCCTCTGTTATTTGAACGCCTTCTGGCGTTACCTACAATCTCAGTTATTCTTTGAATTTACAATAAATCCTACCTATTATCTAAAGATATTGGCTAATTAGCTATTTGTCCAACAGGTAACATGCACACCAATGGCCGGGGCCTACTTCCTTCAAGACCGGATCGGCCTCTGCGCAGATCGGCATAGCGTATTTACAGCGCTGCCTGAACCTGCATCCTGGCGGCGGATCTATCGGTGAAGGGACGTCTCCTTCAAGGGGGACTCTCTTCCTGCTGCGGCTTATCTTCGGGTCCGGGACCGGTATGGCGGAAAGAAGGGCCTGCGTATACGGGTGCAAAGGAGACTTGTAAAGCTCCTCCGTATTCGTAATCTCCATCATCTTTCCAAGGTACATGACCCCTACGTTGGTGGAGATGTGCTTTACCACCGCCAGGTCGTGGGCTATGAACAGGTAGGTCAGCTGGAAGTCCCTTTGCAAGTCCTCAAGCATGTTCATTACCTGCGCCTGAATGGAGACGTCCAGCGCCGAAATAGGCTCGTCGCACACTATGAATTCGGGGCGCACCGCAAGTGCCCTGGCGATGCCTATGCGCTGCCTTTGCCCGCCGGAGAACTCGTGCGGATACCTGCAGCCGTGCTCAGGTGACAAGCCCACAAGGGTGAGCAGATCATGTATCTTCGCATCCCTTTCTGAGCGTGTGCCGGACAACTTATGTATATCCATTGCCTCTGCGATTATGTCACCGACCGTCGTCCTTGGGTCCAAGGACGCGTAGGGATCCTGGAATATTATCTGCATCTTGCGCCTATACGGCAGCATATCCGCCTTCGTGATGTCTTTGCCGTCATAGATTATACTGCCGGACGTAGGTTCGTACAACCTTAGTACGGTCCTTCCGACGGTGGTCTTGCCACAGCCGGATTCTCCGACAAGCCCGAAGGTCTCCCCTTTATTGATGGAGAAGCTAATGTCATCGACCGCATGGACGAACCGAGTCGGCTCAAGCCAGTTCGACTTAACGGGGAAGTACTTCTTTAGGTTCTTGATCTCGAGGAGCTTGTTCATCTCCGCACCTCTTTTCCGGAAGGGATACCCTCTGGTTGATCAGCCAGTCCCTTGAAATCCTCGTGAAGGAGCCAGCAGGCTGCCTGGTGTTCATCTCCTACTTCGAAGAACGGGGGCTGGTTGTCAATACATACCTTCATGCAGCTCTCACACCTCGGTGCAAAGGAACAACCCGGAGGCGGACACAGAAGGTCGACAGGCGTGCCTTCGATCGGTATCAGCCTTTCCTTCTTGTCCAGGTGCAGGCGGGGTATGGACCTAAGTAGGCCTTTCGTATAGGGGTGGGCCGGCTTTTCGAAGATGTCGAATATGGACGCCTTCTCCACGATCTTGCCGGCATACATCACCATCACCCTGTCGCACACATCCGATATGATCCCCAGGTCGTGCGTGATCAGGATGACCGACATGTTTATCTTTGCCCTCAGGTTCTTAAGAAGGTCCAGTATCTGGGCCTGGATCGTGACATCTAGGGCCGTGGTAGGCTCGTCGGCTATCACGAGCTTAGGGTTATTCGCAAGCGCCATCGCTATCATGACTCTCTGTTTCATGCCGCCTGAGAACTCATGAGGATACTGTTTCATTCGCCTTTCAGGGAAAGGTATCTCTACGAGGTCCAGAAGGTGTAAAGCCCTTTCATGGGCTTCCTTCTTGGATGTCTTCCCGTGTGCGAGTATCGACTCTATGAGCTGGTTTCCTATAGTGTAGACAGGGTTCAGGCATGTAGTCGGGTCTTGGAATACCATCGCGATATCGCTACCCCTAATTGCCTGCATCTGCTTCTCTGGCAGCGACAGCATGTCCTTGCCGTCGAACTCTATCGAGCCGCTCACTACCCTGCCCGGAGGGGTCAGGAGTCCTATAAGGGCATATACCGATACCGATTTTCCGGAGCCTGACTCACCTACGATGCCGATTACCTCGCCCTTGTCTAGTTCCCAGCTGATTTCCCTTACTGCCTGCACTTCGCCGGCTGGTGTAAAGAAAGAAACCTTCAGATCCTTGATGTTTACTAGATCACCCATTGTACACCCTCTCTTCCTGCCAATCGGCTACTTCTTCATCTTCGGGTCCAGAGCGTCGCGCAGACCGTCACCCAGCTGGTTGAAGGCCAGGATGATCAACGCGATGATCAGGGATGGGAAGAGAAGTCTGTAGGGGTAGGAATAAACGCCGTTCATGGCATCGGACGCAAGGGAGCCAAGCGAAGCCATAGGAGCAGAGACGCCTAGCCCGATGAAGCTCAAAAACGATTCTACGAAAATCGCTGAAGGTATCTGGAATGTGGCCGTTACGATGATCGGCCCTATGCTGTTAGGGATCAGATGCCTTAGTATGATCCTCCTGTTGCTAGCACCGAGTGCCCTGGCGGCCGTCACGAACTCCTGCTCCTTGATCTGCAGGACCTGGCCGCGCACCATCCTGGCCATCCCGACCCAATAAAGAAGTGCGAAAGTTATGAATATCGATATCAGGCCGGGGCCGACTCCGGCAAGGCCGCGCAGCAAGCCGCCTGATTCGAACATGATTGTCAGAGGATCTTTAAGCGTGACCGAGAGCAGGATCACTATCAATATGTCGGGCACCGAATAGAGGATCTCAACGAACCTCATCATGATATTATCCACCCAACCTCCGGCGAGTCCTGCGATCGCTCCGTAGAGCGTGCCGATGATGAGGATTATGAACGTGGCGATCAGGCCTACCAGCAACGATATCCTGGTGCCTACCATGACCCTCACCATTAGGTCTCGTCCGAGGCCGTCCGTGCCCATCCAGTGCCTCAACGAGGGCGGCTGGTCAACATCCTCTCGGATCTGCTCCTCATAAGTGAATCCCGTCGTGGCCTTCATGATATAGGGGCCGAGGAATGCGAATGCAAAGACCGCAAGGATAACAACTATCGAAATCATGGCGACCTTGTTCCTCTTCAGCCGCCTGCTTGCGTCCTGCCAATAGGTGGTCGAAGGGCGCATAGTCACTAGCTGCACGCGCTCCTCCTTGGGAACCGGCTTGAACATCTCGGGATCTAACTGTAGACTAAGCGGATTCTTGTTCATCCTCCAACCCCCCCTACCTAATCTTAATTCTTGGGTCGATCAGAGGATACAGCACGTCGACCACAAAGTTCATTATTATGATGAAAGAGGCCAGGAAAATGGTGGTTCCCATTATCATCGGATAATCCCTGGCGTTGATTGAATCGATGAAGAACTTACCAAGGCCCGGGATCGTGAATATCTTCTCGACCACGAAACCTCCGGTGAGTACGTATGCGGTCAAAGGACCGACATAGGTCACGACCGGCAAAATGGAGTTCTTAAGGGCGTGTTTTCCTATGACGATGAACTTGTTGAGGCCCTTCGCCTTTGCGGTCCTTATGTAGTCCTGGCTGATCACGTCAAGCATCGAAGACCTTGTCAGCCTGGTTATGTAACAGGTTGGATACAGCGAAAGCGCTATTGAAGGCATGATGTAGTTCTTCCAAGAATCTAGGCCGAAGGTCGGCAAGATGGGGAATATGACCCCGAACGTTATTAGTAGCAGGGTACCTATTACAAAACCGGGTACCGCGATGCCGAAGGTAGTGAACAGCATTATGAGCCTGTCACCTATTTTTTCATGATTGAGCGCCGCAAGGCTTCCGAGCGGTATGCCTATCGCAAGGGCCAGACCCAGTGAGAGGGCTCCTACCTTAGCCGAGATCGGGAACTTATCCCTTATGATCTCGTTGACCGTCCTGCCCTTGTACTTGATGGTAGGCCCGAAATCGAATTTAGCCACGTTTTTCATGTAGGTGACGTACTGCTCGAACAACGGCTTGTCCAAGCCGTACTTTGCCTTAAGCGCCTCGATAATCTGCGGGGGCAGACCTTTTTCCGAGTTGAACGGGCTTCCCGGTATGATGTTCATCAACAGGAAAGTCAACGAAGCGATCAGGAAAATGGTCACCACGGCAGAGACCAAGCGCCTAAAAGTGAATTTCCACATGTGCCCAACTCCTTGGTTAGTTTTATACTAGGAAATCTTTTGGCTACAAATTATATAATAATACACCTTTACCGCCCACATCACTATTATTATCATAAACGTATTAATGCAAGATCAAACAACAATATGCACGGTCGTATCATTCAGATGTTTATTAGGGGCCTCGCCCTCTCCATTATACCCCCCCAGAAGTTATATACGTCCTCATTCAGCCTTCTTTCGACTTTCAGCTCCTCTCCCAAGAAGAGGCTCTGCGGATCATCGTATCCGTATAATGGCCACTCGATCCCCGTTTCGTAAGAGGGATGCCCTTTTATAGCGAAAGAAGTCCAGTAATCAACGATCGTCCTTGCCATGACCCTGTCCTCCTTCGAGAAAGCCGGTGTGTCTACTATACCGAACACGAAGAAGATGTCAAGTGCATGGAAGGTGCCGAATCCCGCCGATTTCAACAGTCTGGTCATATAACCGAAAATATAGTGGTAAACCGGATTGCCCGCCTTAGAGTGGAGGTCTGCCGTCAGCCTTGACGTATATACGAAGACGGCGTCCGATATGGCTGACATGTACGCCCTTCCCGGTGATGTTCCTTCTGCAGGGTATTTGGCCATGATCATGTCCTCGAAACCGGGGAACGAGCTGGAGAGCCATAACCTGTACTGTTCCTCGTCCTTAGGTCCATAGGGGGAAGCTATCCCCAGCTCGTCGGCGTTACACCCGACTATCAGCGGTATGCGCGCTTCGCCACCCTCCATGAATGTATCCAGGGGCTGTTCGACCAGCAGATAACCATCTATGCACATCAGCTCCAGGATGCTCCTGGCCGGCCTTGCTGCTTCGCTCAAAGGGTTCATGTTCAGTAGATCGGTCCATTCCATGGCCTTCAACGTTTCGAGCGAGCCGTCGAAATCCTCGATGCCAACCTTCTTCGCCATGACCTCCCAGAAAGCGCAAGCATCTTCTTTCGGCTTCAGGTTGAAAGGAATCGCCCCGCTTTGCGCTATCGCCTTTTCGAACATGCCTTCCGAAAGCCTGGATGACATGAGTGTGAATACGCTGACTGCCCCTGCGGATTCTCCGAACAGCGTAATATTGTCAGGGTCGCCACCGAAGCCCTCGATGTTGCGCTTTATCCATTTGAGGGCCTGCAGCTGGTCGAGCAGGCCGTAATTGCCGTAAGAGCCTTGGGTCTTCGGGTCAGCCAGCCCCGGGTGGCAGAAAAATCCGAAAACCCCCAGCCTGTAGTTTACGGTAACTACGATTACCCCCTTTGAGGCTAGGTAAGCGCCGTCGTAATATCTCTTTGAAGTAGAACCGGTAAGGAAGGAACCGCCGTGGATGTACACCATCACGGGAAGCTTGGAAGCCGTATCATCTGCGTTCGTCCAGATATTGAGATAGAGGCAGTCCTCGCTGAAGGTCTCGAACGCAAGGTCGATGTCCGTGGCGCTGGGGTATGAGGGACAAGCGCTCTTAAAAGTGTCGCATAACAACGGCAGCTCCCTTACGGCAGGTTCCGCCGGAGCATGCCACCTTAATTCTCCGACAGGCGGCGCCGCATACGGGATGCCCTTGAAGACCCTGACATCACCTAAGCTGAGGGAGCCTATGACCGGCCCTTGGAGCGTATTCACCATTAGGGGAATCTTCGCGGATGTGGCGCTTGAAGTAAGGAACACAAGCGCCGACGCCACAATCAACAGGGCAGCGTGCTTCAGCGGCTTAATAGTACGCACCCCCCGAATTCATCTGTGCATGAACATTCTAGCACAGAGAAGCCGGGTTTGAGCTATGTGCGCCTTTTCGAGTCGATCATGAGATATGAGCCCGAGATTAGTTTCCTCGAGCCGTACCTCTTCCGGATCTCATCGACCGTCCGTGTCATATCCTGCCATGCCCTGTCGCTCGGGAGGATGGATGTCTGCAACTCACCATCAGAGGCAGATATGAGGCCAGACAGCCCGAGCCCGATTAGTCTGAGCTTCCTGCCCTTCTTATAGTGTGCGTCCCATAGGGGCAGAGCGAATTCGGCGAGCTGCTGGGCGTAACTTACATAATATGGAAGCGTCCTGGACCTGGTAGAGGTCGAAAAGTCGTTATATCTAGCAGTGACGGTCAAGACCTTAGCGCACATGCCCTCCCTGCGCAGACGCCAGCTCACATGGTCGCATAAGAAACGAAGGTGGTGTGCGATATCCTCAGCCTCGAGGGTGTCGTAGGCGAGGGTCATCCTTGAAGATATGCTCTTCGGGGGCATATCGGCCCCGTCGTCGACGATGTCGCACTCACCGCAAAGGACTCCTCGGATAGTGCCGTGGTCATACCCGAATTCTGAAAGCACCTCGTCGGGCGCAGCAAGAAGGGATCCCAAGCTGTGTATGCCCCTGCTTCGAAGATACGCGGCGGTCACCTTGCCTATCCCGAGGAGCCTGCCTACCCCAAGGTAACTTATCGAATCGGGAAGCGTCTCTGGAGTAAGCACTGTGAGCCCTCTGGGCTTGACGATCTCAGAGGCGAGCTTAGCCAGCGTCCGGGTAGGGGCGAGGCCGATCGACACGGTGATGCCCAGCTCAGATTCCACCCATGCCGAGAAACCTCGCAGCAGATTCTCGGCTTCCGCGTATTTGCATCCCAGGTCCACATAGAACTCATCGATGGAGGAGACCTCGACGTCGAGTCCCATAGAGCGAAGCTTGGTTTCCATCATCTTGTTGTAAGTAATGTACAAGTCGAAATCCCCTGGCAGGAAGACGGCGCCGGGGCAGAGGCGTTCGGCCTCAATGGGGGACATGCCCGCCTTCACCCCTTGCCTCTTAGCCTCATAGGAGGCAGAGGAAACTACGGACCTGCTTCCAGCAGGTCCGGACACGAGCACCATCTTACCTTTTAAGGAGGGGTTCTTCGCCTGTTCGCACGAGGCGAAGAAGGCGTCGCAGTCGATAAGGGCCTTAGGCATCCTCCATCAGCTTCCTCCTTAGTTGCCTCGCATTACGCGCGGCTTTGCCCATGTGGCAGTTATTCATGTAGATATAAGAATCGCCTACTTCTCCCGCTACCTTCCTGATGCCCGGCACCCATTCGTCGAGTTCGTCGTCGGTGTATTCATAGTCATACCTGTCGCGGCCCGGTTTCGAGCCCCACCAATCGTGGGAGTTCCTCCCATGGAAGCGGAAGTAGGAAAAATCAGTGGTGGAGGCCGTAAGGGGAGGGAAAAGGCCAGGTAACCGCGGCTCGTCCACGCAGCAGAGCGCAAGGCCGTTATCCCTTAGAACCTTGAGCATGCGCTCGTTGGCCCAAGAGTCATTCCTGAACTCGACGGCCACCTTGAGCTCCTCGAAGCTACCGGTCGCTGTAAGCATGCGTTCGATGTTCTCGGGGCTCATCCTGAATGACCATGGATATTGGATCAGGACGCATGCGAGCTTGCCGGAATCGTACATCGGCGCCAGCGCGGCTTTGAAACCGACGGCAGCGTTCCTGACATCCTCAGATGAAGCGGACTTGTCGTGGGTTATGGATTTATGGGTCCTTACGCTGAAAAGGAAGCCATCCTTTGCCCTTTCGGCGAGGGAGGCCATGGTCCTTAGGCTCGGGAATGTATAGTACGTATAATCGATCTCCACCGTGTCGAAGTTGTCTTGGTAGAAAACGAACATATCGGCGGCAGATGTGCCCTCTGGGTAGAAGCTCCCCACCCAGTCCTTGTAGCTGAAACCCGAAGTGCCCACGAGCATCACGGCAGCCACCTCCCATCGAAAGGAACATATGTTCTATATCATATTACCATTGGATTATTTATCAGTCAATGGTCATAATTATTAGTAAGCCGTGCCGGGTACATTAATTGTAAAAAACTGATGTATACTGGATTCACGATTCTCATTAAGTAATGGAGGTAATAATGATGATCATCGGGGTTCCAACTGAAATCAAGGCAGCTGAGAACAGGGTGGGTTGCACACCTACCGGCGTAGCATCTCTTATTGCGCACGGTCACCAGGTAATAGTCCAGAAGGGCGCAGGGTTAGGATCTGGTTTCGCTGACGCTGAATACGAAGCGGTTGGATCGAAGATTGTTGAAACTGCGAAAGAAGTCTATGCGAAGGCCGACATGATCTATAAGGTGAAGGAGCCTCTCGCGGCAGAGTACGAGCTCATCAAAGAGGGGCAGATAATGTTCACTTACCTCCATCTGGCACCGGAGCCGGAGCTGACCAAGGTACTCAAGGAGAAGAAAGTAGTCTCTATAGCCTACGAGACAGTACAGACGGCCGACAACAAGCTTCCCCTGCTCGAGCCCATGAGCGAAGTGGCAGGGAGGATGTCTGTCCAGATCGGCGCCACTTTCCTTCAGAAGGCGAATGGGGGAGAAGGAGTGCTCCTTGGCGGAGTCCCGGGCGTGCCTCCTGCGAAGGTGGTCATAATCGGCGGCGGCACCGTCGGCACCAACGCTGCGAAGATCGCCTTGGGAATGGGCGCCGACGTGACTATATTCGACAACAACCTGGCAAGGCTCCGTTACCTGGACGATTTGTTCTTCGGCAGGCTGAAGACGCAGTACTCGACCCCGCATGCTATAGCTCAGGCCATGCCCACCACGGACCTTCTAATCGGGGCCGTCCTGGTTCCAGGCGCCAAGGCTCCGAAGCTCGTAAGCGAGGCGAACGTAAGGGCCATGAAGCCCGGCGCCGTTATAGTCGACGTCGCTATCGACCAGGGAGGCTGCGTAGCTACATGCGACAGGGTGACGACCCACCAGAATCCTACCTTCGAGAAGTTCGGCGTCGTTCACTATTCAGTCGCCAACATCCCGGGCGCCGTACCCAGGACCTCTACGATAGCGCTTATGAACGCGACTTTACCATACGCGCTTGCGATCGCCGACAAGGGCTGGCTGAACGCCATCAAGCAGGACGTAACCCTAGCAAAGGGCGTTAATGTCCTCGATGGCAAGATCACCTGCAAGGGCGTGGCCGAAGCGCACGGGGAGAAGTACTATCCTATCAACGAGCTCATCTAAAGAGAACTGGCCGTTGTGGATATTGTGCCATTATGAACAGCGAAAGAGGGGCTCATGGGCTACATAAAACTCATCTGCACCGACGTGGACGGCACTTTAGTTCTGGACGACCATAAAAGCATACCCGAAGTCAACCTAAAAGCGCTGCTTGGAGCCCAGGAAATGGGCTCCAAGCTTGCGCTCGTCTCAGGCAGGGGCACCTTCAGCCAGAGGGCGTTCATTAAAAGGCTCATGCTGGACAGGCATAATGGTTTCATTGTCGCCTACACAGGCGCCAGGATAGTGGAAGCATGCGGGATGAGGGAGCTCTACCGCATGCCCATCGGCATGTCGGACGCGAATGAGCTCTGGGATTATGTAAGGCCGTTGGGCCTGGACGTCATGGTATACGACGACGAACGAGGAGCGATACTAGCCACGGCGGACAACGAGCACACGAGATTCGACGAGAAGGTCACGGGCATGTCCTTCGAGCTTACGGACAGGATCGACACGTCATTGGGCTTCACCACCTTCAAGTGCATAATCGCAGGCAAGCCCTCCTTACTGGATGAGAACCTCGCCTCGATAAAGAGGAGGTTCTCCAAGGGCTTCGAGATAACGAGGTCCTCGGACGTGTTCGCTGAGTTCAACAAGAAGGGCGTCAGCAAAGGCAACGCTGTCCTTATGTTGGCCGATGCGATGGGCATAGGTGCGGGGGAGATCCTTGCTATAGGAAATGGGGAAAACGACGCATCGATGCTGATCGCGGCCGGAATGTCGGCGGCGCCGGCGGATTCCATGCCTGAGGCGAAGGCGGCTGCTAAGTACGTATGCAGGAAGAACAACGACGAAGGGGCGCTGGCCGAAGCGGTAAGCTATTTCATGGGATTGCAGCCGATTATATGAATTCTCAAATTAAAAGATATGATGCATAATCGAATAAAGCCAACTACTAAAAGGAGGTAAACCCATGCGAAAGTTCTTCGTCATAGCTCTCGCGCTGCTGATGATAGTAGGAGCAAGCATGCTGGGCACTGCGGCGGAGCCCAGCGGCAAGCTGTCCGTGTTGATCATCATCCAGGAAGGTGAAGGAAAGGCCGTCATAGAGGGCTTCAAGAAGCTCTATCCGAAAGTGGCCGTAGATTCGCTGAGGATGTCCGCATCAGAGGGCACCGCAAGGATAAAGGCCGAGAAGATAGACCCGACCTTCGACGTGATACTAGGCGGTCCGTCCGACAACTTCGAGATACTCAAGAAGGAGAAGGCCCTGCTTAAGTACGTGCCTGTCAACGCCAAGGAGATACCGGCGGATTATCAGGACAGCGAAGGGTACTGGTATGGGCTCTACGTCGGACCTCTAGCAATAGCCATCAATACTAAGAGGTATGCAGAGAAGGGCTACAAGGAGAAGCTAGGCAAGGAATGGAACCAGGTAACTCTGGACGATCTTACCAAAGTGTTCGCCGCAAGCGGGATAAAGGACGTAACGGTGGCCAACCCGAAGTCGTCCGGAACGGCCAAGATGTTCATATCCGGACTGTGGCAGTACTACAACTCGCTGGGTCAAGACGGTAAGGCCAAGACCAAGGAATGGTACAAGGCGCTGCATCCTAACGTGGGCAACTACCAGACCTCCGGTACAGGCCCCGTCAAGTCGGTCAGCCAGGGCGAATTTACCTTCTGTATCACTCCGATGCATGACGTATACCTCTATAAACTCGATAATCCTGCGATCGGCGTGGTCGAGTTCAAAGAAGCCGGTTGGGAGATCGGCGCCGTCGGCGCCATCGCGAACTCGCCGAACTCTGTGAACGCGAAGCTGTTCATGGACTATCTGACTTCTGCTGCAGCCGGCAATGTCCTGTCGAGCTACTCGCAGAAGATACCGTGCAACCTGAACTCCGACGGGCCCACCGTAGGCAAGCCCCTTTCCAAGACCGTATACTTCAAGCAGTACAACTATGATTTCACCACCGTGCATGATGCCGAGATCAAGGAGCTGTTCGGCGACATAACCGGACTATAGTAAGAAGACGGGCCAAAGCTCAGGCAGTGGGCGGTTGATCCGCCCACTGCATATATTGAAGGAAAGGGAGCTGACATGGTACAAACTCAGGTCAAAGAAAGGAAAGGCTTCCTAAACCAGGCACGGAACGTGCTGAGCGACCCTTCGCTCCTTATAATGCTGGCCATCGCATTCGCTTTCGTAGGCCTTTTTATAATCTATCCTCTCGCAAAGCTGATGGCTAACACCACGCTTGAGACGTGGAGGAACTTCTTTACCAAGATGGCATACAGGAGGGCTTACGCACGCACGGTGTATTCTTCGCTCCTGTCCGCCTTCACAGCGACAGCGCTGGCTTTCCTCTATGCGTATTCGATCGAATACACGGAGATCAAGTTCAAGAAGTTCTTCCGTTTCATAGCATTCCTTCCGATGCTCGCCCCGTCCTCGATGACGGGCATGGCACTTATCATGCTCTTCGGGAGGAACGGCCTGCTCACGACCAAGCTCATAGGAGTGGAGGTCGAGATATACGGCCTGCCGGGGATATGGCTGGCCCAGACGATTGCCTTCTTCCCGATGGCCTTTGTTGCGATATCGGCCGTCTTAAGGGCGATATCGCCGAACATCGAGATAGCGGCCCAGAACCTCGGGGCGAAGGGGACGGAACTCTTCCGCACCGTCACGTTGCCGCTCGCGGCACCCGGGGTACTGTCGGCTTTCTTGCTGGTCTTCATCAATGCCATGTCCGACTTCGCGAATCCGAAGCTTTTAGGAGGATTGTTCGTAACGTCCCCGGTGCAGGCCTATGGCGTTGTCACTGGCGATGCTGATTTCGGCATGGCCGCTACCATTTCGGCGATGCTTCTGATTCCCTCATTGGCGATATTCCTGATACAGGCATACATAATGTCGAAGAAATCCTACGTTACTGTGACCGGCAAGCCTGTAGCGGGACTAAAGCGGATAACGATGGGCAAGGGGGCTGAGATCGTAAGCCAGGTGTACGTATTCCTGGTAGCCGCTCTTTTCTTCATGGTGATAGGCATAGTGGCTTTCTTCGCCTTCGCCGACCCTAAAGCATATTATCTAGGTAAGTTCGTCTTTACTCTGAAGGGCTTCACCGAGACCATGACCTTCAATGCGTATACGTTCAGGAACTCGGCGATAATAGCTACCGCGGCAGGCATCCTGGCCTCCGTGGTAGGGCTGCTCCTTGCTTTCTTGAATTCGAGGAAGGATTTCCCCGGCAAGAAGATCCTCGATTTCTCGGCGATACTTCCCAACACGCTGCCCGCTACGTTCCTGTCGCTGGCCTTCCTGCTGTCGTTCCAGAGGATGCTCACTCTAGGGCCCATCCCGATACTGCCAAAGCTCACGAAGACCATATTCATAATGATAATCATACAGGCGGTAAGACAGCTGCCGATAGGCTACAGGAACGCCCTGTCGGGCTTTAAACAGATAGACAAGTCCATTGAAGAGGCGGCGACCAACCTAGGAGCGAACGTCGGCAAGACGATCAGCTCGATAGTCCTTCCGATGCTTAGGCCCGCGTTCATATCCTCTGCCGTTTACAACTTCATATCGGCGATGATAGCCGTGTCGGTTATCATATTCGTCGTTACCCCGCAATGGAACGTCGCATCCATAGTTGTATACAGCAGGGCCGATTCTGGATATTACTCCGAGGCGGGCGCCATGTCGATAGCGATAATGGCAATCATCCTGGGCACCTTATGGCTGGTGAACTTTCTGTCCAGGGGAAGGATCAAGGTATTTGACTGATGCAAGGGGTGGCACATGTGAATAAGTATCTGATAGAGCTTAAGGGAATCCATAAGGTTTTCGGCACCAATGCGGTCCTTAACGACATAAACGTCGGGTTCGAGGAAGGGTGCTTCGTTACGTTCCTCGGGCCTTCGGGGTGTGGCAAGACTACGCTCTTAAGGACAATAGCGGGATTCTACAGGCCGGACGGGGGAGAAGTCTGGATTGACGGGAAGAGGGTGGACATGCTTCCGGCCCATAAGCGTAACACCCCCATGGTGTTCCAGGAGTACGCCTTGTTCCCCCATCTTAACGTATTCGACAACGTAGCCTACGGCTTAAGGCTCCAGAAGCTGCCCCGCAAGGAAATTGAAAGCAGGGTGCGCGAAGCGCTGGATCTCACGAACATGGCCCAGTTCAAGGACAGAAGCCCGAACCAGCTGTCCGGCGGCCAGCAGCAGAGGGTCGCTATAGCCAGGGCTATAGTGATGCAGTCGAAGATACTTCTGCTTGATGAGCCGCTGTCCAACCTGGACGCCAAATTACGAGAAAGCGTAAGGGTAGAGCTAAGGATGCTGCAAAGGCAGCTCAACAGGACCTTCATATACGTTACGCACGACCAGAGCGAAGCGCTGGCCATGTCGGACGTGATAGTCGTCTTCAACAAAGGAAGGATCGAGCAGGTAGGATCGCCCATGGAGGTCTACTTCAAGCCGGTTACGAAGTTCGTAGCGGATTTCATCGGCGTATCCAACTTCATAGAGGGCAAGGCAAGGGTGAAGGACGGCTCCGTGATGCTCGAACATGCCGGCCGCAGCTTCTCAGGGCTCACTACGAGTGACTTCAAGGATGGGGACCATGCGATATTCTCGATAAGGCCGGAATCCATAACGCTTGGAAAATCGGAATGCACGTTCGATTCTCAGGCCTGCCTTCCCGTCAGGATCCTGCAGGGCATGTTCATAGGAGAGAAGGTAAGGTACGTCGTGAAGGACCAAGTCGGCATGGATTGGGTAATAGACCAGCATGACACCCAGGAGGTGCTGACAGGGGACGCATACATATCGATACCTCCGGACAAGGCCCACGTCATAAAGGAATAGACCAAACGGCGCGGAGCAGATTGCCCGCGCCGATCTTTTAACGTTCTATATAGCCCGGAGGAAGGAAAGATGAAGAAACTGATACTGGTGAGCGGGACGATGGGGGTGGGGAAGACCACCACATGCAGGCTGCTCTACAAAATGGCCCCTAGGACGGCATGGCTGGACGGGGACTGGTGCTGGCTGATGAACCCCTGGAACTTCTGCGATGAGAACAAGGAGATGGTTATGTCCAACATTACCGGCGTTCTCGGTTCGTTCCTGTCGAACTCCACCCTTGACAATGTAGTTTTCAGCTGGGTGATGCACAAGAAGGAGATCATTGACGACCTCCTGGGGAGGATTTCGAAGCACGAGTTCGAGCTCCACCTGTTCGCTCTCGTATGCTCTCCGGTAGAACTATCGTCCAGGATGGAGGAGGACGAAAGGGATGCGCAGAACATCAAGGCAAGCATAGACAGGCTGCCACTCTATCAAGGCATGGGATGGGAGGTCCTCGACACTACGTGCATGAAGGCAAAAGAAGTAGCCATTGAGATAGCCAAGAGGTCGGGGCTCGTGAAATAGCAGCACAACTGCAGGCGAAACCCATACCTTCTATGCAATGGGTCGACTTCCAAGAAGATCGTGCGCGAACTAAGGCACAATTTCAGGACGCCATCTTGTCGTCCCTGCTATAATAGCTGATGACACTATCGTCACAGTCAAGATGATCAAGATTGGAGGAGCGAAGATTGAAGGTAGGTTTTGTTGGATTAGGACTCATGGGAGGCCCCATGGCCTTGAACATCCACAAGGCGGGCTTTGAGCTCATGGTCTACAACCGGAGCGTGGAAAGGCTCGTACCTTTCACTGAGCTCGGTATAAAAGCAGCGTCGTGTCCGGCCGAGCTCGCCAGCGAATGCAGCATCATAGTAACCTGCGTGAGCGATTCTCCTGACGTGGAGCAGGTCTACATGGGTAAGGGCGGTGTGCTGGAGGGGGCCGTACAGGGCCTGATAACCGTAGACTGCAGCACGATATTGCCTCAAGTCGAACGCAAGATATACGACAAGGCGGCGGAACTCGGGGTGTCCCATCTTGACGCTCCGGTATCCGGCGGGGTCAAAGGCGCCAAGGCAGCCACGCTGGCGATAATGGTAGGAGGCGACGAGATCGCCTTCCTCAAGGCACAACCGGTTCTCGACGCGATGGGCAAGAACGTGACCTACATGGGCGAAAGCGGCTCTGGCCAGGTGATCAAGCTGGCGAACCAGACGGTCTTAGCTGGGAACATGCTCGGACTTTGCGAAGGCTTGGTCATAGCCATGAAACACGGGCTCGACATGGACAAGACCGTAGCGGTCCTGTCAAACGGTACGGCATCGAACTGGACGCTGGTGAACCAGGGTAAACAGATGATAGATTGCGACTGGAGCGCGGGTTTCTATGCGAAACTGTTCAAGAAGGACCTTTCGATAGTACAGGCCCTAGCGCGTGAGACAAACAGCAGCCTGCCGTGCTCGGCCCTTGCGCTGTCGCTCTATAATGCCCTCAGCAACATCGAAGGCGGGGACGATATGGGCCACCAGGCGCTGTTGAAAGTGTTCCGCGGGCTGTCTGGCCTGGAATAGGGAAGCACAAAGACCGCGGCTCCGGAAGAGGGCCGTCGGATGGATACAGGGTGGCGGCATCCTTTGACGAATGGAGAGGAGCATCATGAGGAGATTCCCTATCATCGTAGCCATCATGGCATTCATACTCGGAACGGCGCTGATCGTGGCAGGAGGATTGGGCGGAGAGTTCCGCGCCATCTACCTCAACGCCACCATTCTATGCCTTTCGTGCATAGGGGTGCAGTAGATGTTAAGAACCGAGAAGTTGAGGAACTACGTACAGATCGGAGCTGCTCTCCTGCAGAACTCATATTTCTTCAAGGGACTCAAGTTCTGTCCGACACCGTCCCTAAACTGCTATGCGTGCCCGCTAGCGGTGACCGCCTGCCCCATGGGCAGCCTGCAGAACCTGATATTGAAGGGCTACCTGCCGCTCGCCATGACTGGGTTCTTCGTATCGCTGGGCGCTGCCGTGGGAAGGGCATCTTGCGGCTGGGCGTGTCCTTTCGGATACATACAGGAGCTTTTAGGAAGGCTTGGGAAGAAGAAGCTCAGAATCTCCAACGAATACGGATGGTTACGATACGTAGTACTTGCCATAACGGCCCTGGCGCTTCCTTTCGTACTGAAGAGCCCCATATTCTGTAAGTTGTGCCCTGCAGGCACGCTCGAGGCGGGAATCCCGCTGGCGGCGCTCGATGAGGAGATAAGGGAGATAATAGGGCCGCTGTTCTGGCTGAAAGTGTCCCTCCTCATGGCTGTGATCTGGGCATCGGTTAAGATCAAAAGGCCGTTCTGCAGGTTCATCTGTCCGCTCGGGGCCGTATACTCTCCCTTCAACAGGATCAGCGCGCTGAGGATGACGGTGCACGAGAAGTGCGTCAAGTGCGATGCCTGCAGGGAAGTCTGCCCGGTGGACATGTCGATATACGAAGGGCCCAACTCAGGAGTATGCATCAGGTGCATGAAATGTACCGGATGCTCTGCTGTGGGAGTGAGCTTCCTTGGGAAAGACATCATCAAGGCCGGCCGTGACGGGAAGATCGGACGAGCGGCCTATGAAGAGCAGAGGTAAATAGATTGGATGAGTTCAAGGGCATCAGGCGAATTGGAATAGATGAATCAGGCAAAGGCGACTATTTCGGCCCCCTGGTGATAGCTGCAGTCCTGGTCGAGCCGGAAGACGAGGACTACTTGGGAGAGGCAGGGGTGAAAGATTCCAAGAGGCTGACCGACAGAAGCATCGAGCGGCTCGCCGCGGTGATATCCGGTAGATGCAGATACTCGGTCGTAAGGATCGGCCCCTCAAGGTACAACTCGCTATATGAGAAGATAAGGAACCTCAATAGGCTACTGGCATGGGGGCACTCGAGGGCCCTAGAGAACGTCCTGGAGAAGTCCCAAGGATGCGAAATCGCCATATCGGACCAGTTCGGAGACGAATCGTTTTTGATGAACGCATTGATGAAGGGCGGGCGCCAGCTGAGGTTGGTGCAGATGCCAAAGGCAGAGCAGGACATAGCCGTGGCCGCTGCGTCGATTATGGCCAGGGCCGAGTTCGTGAAGTCAATGGAGACCCTTTCGGGCGAAGCCGGGATGAAGCTTCCCAAGGGAGCCTCGGATCCCAACGTAGCCGTGACGGCAAAAGAGCTGTTGGGAAGGGGAGGAACCGAGGAACTTGCGAAGTACGCCAAGGTCCATTTCAAGATAACAAGGCAGGTAACGGAAGGATTGCCGGCCGTTAAGCGGGGTGTATGATTTGTTCGTCGAGGTCTTGCTGATAGTGTTCATGGCACTGGCTGCAGTGTTCATACTCATGCTCCTTAGGGCGGCGTACATGCCGACCAAGCAGATAGCTTCCAAGAAGGCGCCGGAACCTATGGAATTCGACCTGGACGCTGCATCGGAGAAGCTGGCGGCATCCTTGAGGTTCAGGACGGTGAGCGGCGCCGGTTTTGACGAAGAGGCGGAAGCCGAGTTTTTGAAACTACACGAACATCTCAGGAAAAGCTACCCGAACGTGTTCTTGAAATCGGAAGTGACGGTCCACGGGGGCCGATCCCTTCTTCTGCGGTTATTCGGGAAGGACAAGACGTTAAAACCCGTCATATTCATGGGGCATATGGATGTAGTCCCGGTGGAGGCAAGTAGTACCGACAGATGGCTGAAGCCAGCTTTCGGAGGGACGGTGGAGGAGGGCTTCATCTGGGGCAGGGGAGCGCTGGACTGCAAGCACGTCGTTTCCGGGCTGCTAGAGGCAATGGAGACGCTCCTGGTCTCCGGATATGAGCCGGTCAGGGGCATCTACCTTGCTTTCGGGCATGACGAGGAGACCGGAGGGGCAAACGGGGCGGCAGCTATAGGGACGTTCCTCGAGGCAGAGGGTACGAAGGCATGGATGGTGCTTGACGAAGGCGGCAAGGTGGATTGTCCAGGTCATATTACAGGAAGGCCACTTGAAGCCGTGGTCAGCATCGTCGAGAAAGGTTTCGCAAGCTTCAGGCTCGATGTTGATATACCCGGCGGGCACTCGGCAAGGCCGCCGAAGGAAAACGCGATCAGCGTGCTGATAAAAGCTGCGGACAGGGTAAACAACCATGTCTTCACGCCGAGGTTGAAAGGGCCTCTGGCTGACCTGCTCGGTTTTGCCGGGACTGAGATGGGCTTCTGGAAGAGGCTTGCGATCGCGAACATGTGGATAGCGAAGCCGTTCGTGGTGGGCTGGCTCGGCTCTTCCCCTTCTACCGACTGCTTGATGAGGACGACCGCGGTTACTACGATACTCAAGGCAGGTATGAAGGACAACGTGATTCCCTCGCACGCAGAGGCGATTGTGAACACCAGGCCCGCTTTCGGTGAGACGCCCGAGAGCGTAAGGTGCGAGCTGGAAAGGGCCATATGTGACAAGAGGGTGAAGATAACTGCCTCGGGGCATCAGCATACCCCGTCCAACGCTTCTTCCGTAGACTGTGACCAGTTCAGGCTTCTTCAGGAGGCGATAGCCAGGCATTTCGAAGATCCCGTAGTCATACCTGGCATACTGACCGGAGGGACCGACACGAAGCACTACGCGAATCTGAGCGATGCCGTCTACAGGTTCATCCCCATAAAGCTTGCTCACGAGTTGGCGGAAGGGGTCCATGGTATCAACGAGAGGATACCGGTGGACGAGTACGGAAGGATGATAGCCTTCTACATGGATTTCATGAGGGAAGCAACAAGATAGTCGAACATACCTTCGGAGGTGTATCAGATGTCAAAAAGGGTAAGGATTTCGGACAGGGTAGATTACGTTGGATCCCAGGACTGGGACAGGGAGATATTCGACTCTTTGATCCCGCTCCCGGACGGGACGAGCTATAATTCCTATGTCGTCAAAGGTTCTGAGAAAGTCGCGCTCATCGATACTGTGGACCCGAAATTCGGCCGGGAGCTGGAAGGCAAGCTCAAGGGAATCGAAAAGGTCGACTATGTAGTGATCAACCATGTGGAGCAGGACCACAGCGGATGCTTGAACATGGTGCTGGAAAGGTATCCTGAGGCCAAAGCCCTCTGTTCTGAGAAGGCCAAGGATCTCATAATCACCCATCTGCACACCGATCCTGAGAGGATAGTGACGGTAAAGGATGCGGAGGAGATCAGCCTCGGGGACAGGACGCTGAGGTTCGTGTACGCACCGTTCGTCCACTGGCCTGAGACCATGCTGACTTACCTTGTCGAAGAGCGCATGCTATTCACCTGCGACATGTTCGGCTCGCACCTGGCATCGTCCGAGGTGTTCGCGGTAAAGCCGCTTCATGATTACGTCGAATCGTGCAAGAGGTATTATGCCGAGATAATGATGCCGTTCGCCCTGCCGATCAAGAAGAACTTGGAAAAGGTGGAGTCTCTTTCCCCTTCGACGGTATGTCCGAGCCATGGGCCTTGCTGGACGGAGCCCGGTTTCGTGATCAACCTATACAGAAGATGGTCACAAGGCGAACCCGAAAATAAAGCGCTCCTGCTCTACATCTCGATGCACGGAAGCGTATCCGCGATGGTGGAGAGGATGACCGACAGGATAAGCGGCGGGGGCATATCGGTGGCGAGGGTGGATCTGACGGATCCGGACCTCGGGAAGATAGCGATCAACCTTGTGGACGCACATACTGTAATAATTGGCACGCCTACCGTGCTTGGCGGACCGCATCCTAAGGTAGCCTCAGCGGTCGTGCTTGCCAATGCGCTAAGGCCTAGAACGAAGCTCATAGGGATAATCGGCTCATTCGGATGGGCGGGCAAGGCCCCCGAGGCGCTGGCGTCGCTGGTACCCAATCTTTCCGGAGCGGAACTGCTACCACCTCTGATGCTAAAGGGCCTCCCTGATGAAGACGGCATGCAGAAGGTGGACGAGTTCGCGGATATGATCATCGAGAGGCATGCTAAGTCATTCCCGAGATAAGGCGATAACTGCAGGGCGATGCCACCTATCATGACGATTGCGAGCGCTACGCCTGGACGAAGGTCCTAACGGCGCTCGCATAGATTCTCAGTCCATCAAACCGATGGTCCCTAAAAGGGCAAAGGCGATGGCATAAAATGCGTTGATCCTGACTTCTCGTGGATAGTCCTCATTACCGCGACCTGCGGCGTCATGGGACACTTCATGTATCGCAGGGCTCTGTTGTTTGGCCTAGTACTTCTTCGTCACTGGACCTGCCCATCGCCATTTCATTGAAGCTAGACCTGAGGACGGCCTCCAATCCCAGCGGATCCCTGTACATCACTTCTGCATACGAGGATATGGTAGATGACATATATGCCGCTTCTGGCAATACGGTGGGCCATATTACGCGTACCGTCAGGTTATTTGGGTCGGCGATGATCGCGAAATCGCGGCCTCCTTCATAACTGACCCCCACGGTCCGTACTTCCTTGTTGCCCATCGAATACCAATCATAATGGGCCACGGCCAGCACTTTAAGTACATCGTCCGATATATCTTGGATTTCGACCTCGCTATCGAGCAGGCTCTCGGCTCGGACTATGACGGACGCTATGTCTTCAGAGAGGTCCTTCAAGGTGCAGTAGCCGCTTACGTAGTATTCAAGACCGGCAAATCGTGGCTTACCTGAGCCCTTAACCAGCAATACCAGAAGCCTCGCCGTATGCCCTATGGCTCCGTTCACGCCCGGCACACAGCACGGTTTCATCTCTGGTTCTGCTTCTAGGACGGGAATGCCGTTCATGTCGGTTGCCTGTACTGCGTTTATTATCCCGAGGGCCGTGATAGCCTCGCCAACCGTAGGGAGTGAGCCTGGCGCCTCATTCATGAGAAGGGAATGCTCGTGAAGCAAGCTAATATCATAGCCAGGTTCGATGATGACACCGACCGAGGATACCGCGGTCAACAGTATTAGCGGTACTATGGCTAGACATAAAGCAGTCCTGGTCTTCATAACCATATCCTTCCTTATGACAGGATGTAATAAAGATAACATACGCTTTTGAATGAAGGAAGGCGGCCCCTATGAAGGGACCGCCAAACCGGCAATGGTATTACTAGGCCCTTAAGCCTTGGGTCCTGCCGCTATGATCTCGGGTGTGGCATCCTTGAACTTGGCGAAGTTCTTAACGAACCTCGATGCCAGGTCCTTGGCCGTCCTGTCATAAGCTTCCTTGTCGGCCCACATGCTCCTCGGGTCGAGTAGGTGCGAATCGACTCCGTTGCAGCTAGTCGGCACCCAAATGTTGAAAATAGGATGGAGCTTGAACTCCGCCTTCTTCAAAGAGCCATCGAGTATGGCGGTGATTATGGACCTGGTGAGCGTTATGTCCATCCTCTTGCCGACCCCGTAGGATCCGCCCGCCCAGCCGGTGTTGACGAGCCATACGGTAGAGCCGTGTAGCTTAACCTTCTCGGCGAGCATCTCGGCGTATTTCACCGGGGAGAACGGTAGGAAAGGCTCTCCGAAACAGCTCGAGAACGTTGTCTGCGGTTCCACTATGCCGCGTTCGGTGCCGGCCAGCTTCGACGTGTAGCCGCTCATGAAATGGTAGCTGGCCATGTTGGGATCCAGCTTCGCCACCGGAGGCAGCACTCCGAAGGCGTCAGCCGTAAGGAAGATGACCGCCTTGGGATGGTCGCCGATGCTGGGTATGACTGCGCCGGGTATGTAATCCAGCGGGTAGGCTCCCCTCGTGTTCTCCGTATACAGTTCGGAATCATAGTCCGGTACCCTGGTTTTGTCGTCTATGACCACGTTCTCCAGGACCGAGCCGAACCTCATGGCGTCCCAGATCTGGGGCTCCTTCTCCTTCGAGAGCTTGATCATCTTCGCGTAGCATCCACCCTCGAAGTTGAACACGCCGTTCTCCGACCATCCGTGCTGGTCGTCGCCTATGAGACGGCGCTGCGGGTCGGCCGATAACGTGGTCTTGCCCGTTCCGGACAGTCCGAAGAATAGCGCCGTGTCGCCGGCTTTGCCCATATTGGCCGAGCAGTGCATCGAAAAGACGTTTGCCTTGGGCATGAGGTAGTTCATGACCGTGAACGCCGACTTCTTCAGCTCTCCGGCGTACTGTGACCCGGCGATGAGCACCACCCTGCGCTTGAAGTTAAGTATGATGGCGGCTTCTGAGTTCGTGCCGTCCCTCTGGGGGTCGCAATGGAAGTTGGGCGCGCACACCACAGTGAATCCGGGCGCGAAACCCTTCATCTCCTCGGCATCTGGCCTTATGAACAGCTGCTTCACGAACAGGGAGTGCCATGCGAACTGGGTTATGAAACGAATGGGAAGCGTGTACTTGGTATCAGCACCGCAGAAGCTGTCTGTTACGTATACGGGCTTGTCCTCAAGGTAGCCGAGGATCCTGTTGAGCAAAGCGTCGAACTTCTCCTCGCTGAAAGGTACGTTTATCTTGCCCCAGGCGATGTCGTTCTTCGTCAGGTCCTCCTCGACGGTGAACTTGTCGTTAGGTGACCTTCCCGTGTACTTTCCGGTCCTTGCCACTAGAGACCCGGTAGACGCCAAATAGCCTTCCTTGTTCGCGAGGGCGTGTTCTACTAGCATCGCAACAGGCAGATTATGGAACAACTGCTTGCATCTGATCTTCTCGATGCTGGAATCGAACGTTCCTGGCATGACTGCGCCTCCTTATCGTTATTAAGCATACACATTAATTATACCAAGCTGATTTTTTAGCGGAAGAGCGTTTATAATATTGTATAAGAGGCAGGACAGGGCTTCGGGCCATGTGTGCTAATAAGTACAATGCAGAGGTGTCATATGTTGAGGACGAACAGGGACAAGGTAGTCATGATAAGCGTCATGGGGGCAGTGGCCCCTCCGGTAAGGAGACTGGATTACCGCGTATCGGCCGATGGGGAGCCTTTCGTACTTCCGGGGACGGGAGGGATCACCTATAACGTCCTGGTGGGCGACCCTTGTTTCGGCTGGGCAGGCGACCACGTTGAGCCGGGCGTTTCGACCTGCTCGGACATCGACCGGCGCTCCGAGGGCAAGAACGCGGGATACAACACCTATGCTTGCATAGGCAACAAGGCCAGGGTGGCCACGGGCGACGCAAAGGGCGCCGAGGGCGTCGTGGTAGGACACCACGGCGGCATAGAGCACGTACTGATAGACTTCGAGCCTGAGGCCATGGAGAAGATGCTCATCGACGACAAGATACTCGTCAAGGGCTATGGGCAGGGTCTTAAGCTGTTGGACTATCCGAGCGTGAAGGTCATGAACGTTGACCCCGACCTTCTTGACAAGATGGGGATTAAAGAGGAAGGCAGCGTGCTGGACGTTCCCGTGGCGCTAGAGGTGCCTGCGAAGCTCATGGGTTCGGGCCTCGGCATGGGCAACTGCTACAGCGGGGATTATGACATAACCACCACAGATAAGAGGCTGATCGCCGACCTTGGGATAGACAAACTGAGATTCGGCGACGTCGTGGCGATAACCGACGCCGACAACAGATTCGGAAGATCCTACATGTCCGGAGCGGTTACCATCGGCATAGTCGTCCACAGCGACTGCCTGATCGCAGGGCACGGACCAGGAGTGGCGACTGTTCTCACTGACGTGGAGGGCAAGATAAGGCCGGTCCTGGACAAGAAGGCTAACATAGCGGCATACCTGGGCCTGGGCAGGTACCGCAAATAGGCGGAGGTGGCATCTATGCGCAGGAGGCTGGTTACGCTCGTCGTATTGTCCATCATGCTGTTTGCGGCGATCAACGCATGCGGGGCGACGAAGTACTTCTACCTCGGCCAGGACCTTAACACCGATATCACGCTGACCAAAGGCGAGCTGGCAGCGCTACAGCTCACCGCCTACTACAACAACACCGGGGCTTTGACGGGCAAGCTCGTAAGGCAGAGCCTGAGGGCGATGCTCGGCTCGATGTCGCTAGACGTCTTCGTGGACACGGTGGTGCAGGAGGGTTGGCCGGTCTACAAGTCTGGTACCCAGTTCACGGTCTCTGACGCTGAGCTGATGCTCGCCTATATTGAAGCGGGTGACGTGGTGCTGGGCTGGGTCAACAAGTACTTCCCGAACATAAGCCCGAGCGCCGTGAACATCGTGTTTACGGTGAAGGGCTTCCAGATAGGGACGTATAAGCAGGGTAAATTCACGCTTCAAAGATGAAGAATACCAATCCAAGGCGGCACGGGACCATAAAAAAGGCCCTTGCCGCCTTTTGGATTATCCCCATCGGAGGTGCCTAAGATGAGGTTGATAGACCTAAACTGCGACGTCGGCGAATCTTTCGGGGCTTTCGTAAAAGGCTGCGACAGGAGCGTGCTGCAGTCCGTTACAAGCGCCAACATCGCTTGTGGATTCCACGCAGGGGACCCTGGAGTCATGCAAAGGACCATGGCCGCCTGCAAGGAACTGGGAGTGTCGCCGGGTGCGCATCCAGGTTACCCTGACGTGCAGGGCTTCGGCAGGAGGGAGATATCGGCATCCCCCGACGAGATAGAAGGATACGTCCTCTACCAGATAGGGGCGCTCGATGCTTTCGCCAGGACGGAGGGCCTGCGCCTGAGGCACGTCAAACCTCATGGCGCGCTCTACAACAGGGCCGCTAAGGACGAGACGGTGGCTGAAGCCATCTCACGCGCCGTATTCCGGTACGACAAGGACCTGATAATGGTGGGACTGGCCAGTTCGTTGATGCTTGAAGTGGCCAGGGACATGGGATTGAAGATTGCGGCCGAGGCCTTCGCTGACAGGGCGTACAGACCGGACGGGACCTTAGTGCCCAGGACCGTGGAGGGTTCGGTGATCCACGACAAGGACGAGGTCGTAGCGCGTGCCGTCAAGATGGCGTCGGAAGGAGTCGTCCTAGGGGTCGACGGAACCCCGATCAAGCTTGACATCACTACCATATGCCTGCACGGCGACACCGAAGGGGCCGCGGCGCTGGCTAAGGGGATAAAGGAAGCCATCGAGGCCCTGGGTGTGGGCCTTGTGCCGATGCATGTGGTTCTCGGAGGTGCTGAATCATGACCGATTACTCTAAGGCTACTCCCCAGCAGGTAAGAGATGCCGCCAGGAAGGGGCTCCTTGTCGGACAGACATCAGGGATGGCCCAGGGTTACGTTCAGGCGAACTTGGCCGTCCTGCCCATGAATCTGGCTTATGACTTCCTTTTGTTCTGCACGAGAAATCCTAAACCATGCCCCCTTATAGAAGTCGGGAGCGAGGGCGACTACCTAACTAGGTTCATAGCGGACGGAGCAGACATCAGGACCGACATTCCCAAATACAGGGTGTACAGGGATGGCATCATGACCGAAGAACCGCTAGACCTTCTGGAGCTCTGGCAGGATGACTTCGTGTTCTTCCTCTTGGGGTGCAGCTTCTCGTTCGAGAACAGGCTGATGGCCGCCGGAGTGCCGGTGCGTCACGTAGAAGAGAAGACCAACGTGCCCATTTACGTCACTAACATCCAGTGCCGTCCGGCCGGTGTGTTCCACGGCCCTCTGGTGGTTAGCATGAGACCCATACCCGGAAGGCTGATCAGCAAGGCTGTCGAGATAACGTCCAGGTTGCCAGCCGTCCACGGATCGCCTGTGCATATTGGAGACCCTTCGGTCATAGGCATAAAGGACATAGGCAAGCCCGATTTCGGAGATCCGGTAACGATAAAGCCGGGTGAGGTGCCGGTGTTCTGGGCCTGCGGTGTAACACCACAGGCGGCAGCTTTGGCGACCAAACCGGATATAATGATCACCCACAGCCCCGGGCACATGTTCGTCGGCGATATAAAGGACTCGATGATCCAGGAGTTCATATACGGCGTATAGGGGGCACCGGATGGGTTACGATCTTATAACTAATGCCTCGGATGATTCTGTGCTCATCAGATTCGATGAGCGCATAGACCCCAAGATCGCTTCAAAGGTCAGAAGCGCAGTGCTTTCCGTGAGGAAGGCCGCTTTGCCGTGGGTGACGGAGATTATACCCTCGTACAACGAGCTGCTGATCATATTGGATCCGCGCCAGATCGGACCGACCGAGGCGCTTGGCATCATAACTGAGGTCGTAAAGGGCGGGAAAGATAGCGAAGGGCTAAAACCGCGCTTGTTGATGATACCGGTCTGCTACGGAGGAGAACTCGGCCCGGATATGGACAACGTTTGTAGTTTTACGAACTTGACGGAAGAAGAGGTCGTGCGGCTGCATTCGGCCCCCGAGTACCTCATCTATATGATCGGATTCACTATCGGCTTTCCTTACCTTGGAGGCATGGACCCGAGGCTGGAGACGCCAAGGCTTGAGAAACCAAGGAGCATGGTTCCCAGAGGCTCTGTTGGCATAGGGGGCAAGCAGACGGGCATCTATTCCTTGGACACGCCGGGTGGGTGGCAGATAATAGGCAGGAGCCCGGTGGAGCTGGTGGACATCAGAAAGATGCCGCCTTCTTTGCTGTCTGCTGGGGACCATGTCAAGTTCGTACCGATAGACAAAGAAAGGTACGAGCAGATAAGCAGGGCGGTTTCGTCCGGCTCTTTTAACTTAGGATCTCTCACCGGGGAGGAACGGCGATGAGTGGATCGGTCAGGATACTGAAGCCGGGCCTTCTAGCGACGGTGCAGGACTTGGGAAGGAAGGGCGCGATGGCTTGGGGCGTTCCCGGCTCGGGAGCGGCTGATCAGGTATCGATGAGGATAGCCAACCTCCTTGTAGGGAACGAACAGGAAGATGCCACCATAGAGTTCACCATGGGCGGCTTCGAGGTGGAGTTCCTCGACGACGTACTGTTCGCGATATCGGGCGTATCAGGGGATGCATCGCTTGACAAGGTTCCGATCGCTACGACTAGGGCGGTGTATGCCAGCGCTGGATCGGCGCTTGCGATGGGGCCGCTCAGGTCGGGTGCCAGGCAGTATCTTGCGCTAAGCGGCGGAATTGACGTTCCTGTCGTCCTTGGATCGAGGTCCACCTACCTTAAAGGGGGCCTTGGCGGATATGAGGGCAGGGCCCTCAAAAGGGGAGACGTCCTAAGGACTTTCCCCGGCAGACCGGAAAACAAGTTGGGTTCTCTCAAGGAAGGATTCCATCTTCCTTCGCTAGAAAAAGATGCACGGGGGATCTCGGTGTTAAGGGTGACGGAGGGGACCATGTCAGGAAGGTTCCAATCCGATGCCATAGATCGCATGCTTTCAGCCGTGTACGAAGTATTGCCGGAGAGCGACCGAATGGGCATAAGGCTTGCGGGCGAGAAGGTGCTGCATAAAGAAGGCGCCGATATCCTGTCCGGAGGCATAGAGCCCGGCGCCGTGCAGGTACCAGGTTCTGGGAATCCGATAATCCTCATGGTCGACAGACAGACCACTGGAGGTTATACGAAGGCATTCTCGGTCATAAGCGCCGACAGGTCGAAGCTTGGTCAACTCAGGCCCGGCGACAAGGTGAGGTTCAGCATGGTAGGCCTTGAAGAGGCGCACGGCGCATTTCTCGGACTGGAGGAGAGTATCAAGGACAGCGTGCGATTCGATGATGCCGGCCCTAGACGTTTTTCGGTCAAGGTAGACGGTAGAACCTACGCCGTGGAAGTGGAGGAAGTCCTATGAGCAGCTCTTTCGATGGCGGGAAAATGCTGGTATTCGCACACAGGGGCGCCAGCGGAGGCGCTCCGGAGAACACGATGGCGGCATTCAAGCAGGCGATTGAGAAGGGCTCGGACGGAGTGGAACTGGACATACACCTCACCGCTGACGGAAAGGTCGTTGTCATCCACGATGCGACGGTGGACAGGACCTCTGACGGCAAGGGCGAGGTCGCATACAGGAACTACGGCGAACTGGCGAGGCTTGACATGGCTGCCCGTTGGAAGGGAAGCAAATGGGGGGCTCAGAGGATACCTCTTCTTGAAGAGGTCATAGAGTGCGTCATACCGGCAGGGCTGGTGATGAACATAGAGATAAAGGGAGGGAAGGCCAGCCCGGCGCTTGCAGAGCGGGCGGTGGGCATCATAAGGAGCTATGATGCGATGGACAGGGTGGTCTTCTCATCCTTCGACCCTTCTCAGATAAACAAGGTCAGGACGCTGGTGCCGTCTTCACGGCGGGCGCTGCTCTCGTATTTCCCGCCTCCCCTATCCGTAGGCAAGGCGGATGACCTCTGGGGATGCCATCCGAACCATCTGCTGGCTTCCAAAGGGGCGGTGGAAAGATGGCATTCGGAAGGGATGCACGTACAACTTTGGACAGTGAATACAAAGAAGAGCATGCAAAGGGCCCTGAGGATGGGAGCGGACGGGATAATCACGAATCACCCCGCGCTCGCCTTGGCGGTAAGGGATGGGAAAATCAGCTAACACATGATTGCTAGCGGGGTGAAGCGATGAAGATCAACTACGGAAGGCTGTTCGTCCTGGGACTCGGTTTCATGTCCATTTCGCTTACCTGGGCGCTCTACAACTCCTACGTACCTGTGTTCTTGGATGCTGCGCTGCCGGCTATGGCGTTTAAGGGACTCGCGATCGGATTCATAATGACACTAGACAACATAGCGAGCATCACGCTCCAGCCTTTCTTCTCAGCCATGTCCGACTCTACTTGGGGCAGGCATGGCAGGAGGATGCCGTATTTGATGGCCGGGATACCCGTAGCCGCGCTGAGCGTGACGCTCATCCCGGTGCTTAGGGACAACCTGGCCCTTATGATAGCCTCGATAGTCATCATGAACATATCGATGGCGGTGTTCAGGGCCCCTACCGTGGCGCTTATGCCCGACATCACACCCAGGGAGCAGAGGTCGAAGGCGAACGGCGTCATAAACTTGATGGGCGGCCTGGGGGGCATAACGGCCCATTTCATAGGCTCAAGACTTTATAACATGGACCCGGTCGTACCGTTCGCCATGTCCGGCGTGGTCATGCTCATATCGTTGCTGATCCTAAAGTCCGCGATCAAAGAGCCCGAGAAAGTCGAAGGCGTAGAGGGGGACGAAAAGCCCGTAAGCATATTCGCCGCTCTCAAGGAGGCCTTCAGCCCGGATAAGAAGAGCCTTCTCTACCTTCTGCTGGCGATATTGTTCTGGTTCATGGGCTGGAATGCGGTGGAGACATTCTTCACCCTCTATGCAAAGAGCATCTGGGGCATCAGGGAATCTACTGCGGCGCTCTACCTGGGCATCGGCTCGGTGGCCTTCCTTTTGTTCGCGATCCCCTCGGGTTTGCTCGCCAGCAAGTTCGGCAGGAAGGCGGTCATAACGTCAGGGATCATCTGGTTGAGCTGTGTCATGACGATAATGACGATCCTTGGCATAGTAAGCAAGGCAGGTATCGGACCTGCGCTAATAGCGATGTTCGTGGCCGCCGGGATTGGCTGGGCGCTCATCAACATACACTCGTTCCCGATGGTAGTGGACATGACGACGTCGGCCAAGACAGGCGCCTACACGGGCCTGTATTACTTCTTCTCGGCCCTTGCAGCAATCCTGGCACCTCCGCTGTTCGGGCTGGTTAGGGACATTGTGGGCAGCATGGTCCCGCTGTTTCCGTTCTCTGCAGTTTTCTTCCTCCTGGCGTTATGGAGCTTCTCCAAAGTAGAAGCTAGATGAGGTATAATAAAAAAGTCAGCTTGAAATGGGGTGGTGTTCATGAAGCTTTATGTTTCCCTCCTAGGATTCGGTAAGGTCGGAAGGCAGTTCGTCAAACTCGTCAGGGCGAAAGAGCAAGATATCCTCAACTGGCACGGCATAGAGCCTAAGTTCGCCTCCGTATCGTCTTCTAGAGGATACGTGGCCAACCCGGAAGGACTGGACATAGATGTCCTGGCGGGTATGGCGATAAGGGAGCAGAACCTTGCGGAGCATCCCGACTTTGTGCCCTATGGCACCAAGGACAGGATGGACGGCGTCCTGCCAGAAGTGGCAGGAAAGGACTGCATAAAGGTCCTCGTGGCGGCAGCTTCTTCTGACTTCGAGACAGGAGAGCCCACTCTTTCGATAATGAAATCGGCGATTGCTAGAGGATGGAACATAGCCAGCATGGAGAAATCCCCCCTGGTCGCGGCATTTGACGAGCTGACAGAGATGGCGCGGAAATTCGGCGTCGAGCTGAGATATTCTGGCGCGACTGCAGCAGGCCTGCCGACGATCGACATAGCCAAGATATCCTTGGCAGGGTCGAAGGTAATGGCCATAGAAGGGATCTTGAACGCGACCACGAACTACGTGCTCACCCTAATGAGCGAGGACGGGATTTCTTACGAAGAAGCACTATCCATGGCCAGGGCGCATGGTTATGCCGAACCGGATCCGACCAGGGATGTCATGGGCATCGACACGGCATGCAAGATCCTTCTGATAGCAAATGCCGCCATGGGCTGCAGGAAGAAGCTCTCGGACGTGAAGATAACCGGCATCACCCACATCACCCCCAGGGACGTAGCGAGCTGGGCGATAGAACAAAGGACGCTGAAGATGATAGGCAGGGCCTGGAGGGAGGACGACGACGTCAAGATCGAAGTGTCGCCCATGGCCGTGCCTTACTACGACATGTTCGCCAAGGTGAACGGGAGCGGAAAGGCCGTGAGATTCGTAACAGACCTGTTCGGCGAGCTGGTTGTGACAGTCCAGGAGGGCGGACCGGTCGCCGCGGCCGGATCGGGCTTCAAAGACGTGATCAACATCTTCAGAAGTTTCCAAGGCAGGATTTGACCGGAGGTACCAATGTCCAATAAGCAGACCAGGCAATTCGTCAACTCTCTCAGCGAAGGCGACATAGCCAGGGGCATCTACCAAGTGATAGATGCAAGGGTAATAAAGAACTATCTCGACTTGAGGCTGGGGGACAAGACCGGAAGCATCCCGATGAAGATCTGGGATTGGCGCGACAATGATGAAGAGATGGGCTTCCTTGCGGTTAAGGGCGAGAAAGCGATGTTGAACGGGATCAGGGTCGAGATCTTCGACGGCAGGGTCTTGCAGTTCGCGGCGGCGCGCCTTTCCGACATCAAGAGGAACGGGACTATCACTTATGCGCAGCCGGGCACCTACGACGAGGACGATTTCGTGGCCAGTTCGGACCGCAACGCCGAGGAGCTGCTGGAGGAGCTTGGGGCGTTGGTATCGAGTGTTAAGAACGCCAGGTACAGGGCCCTGCTGGACAGGTTCTTCCAGAAGGAAAGCGCGGCTTACGCCCAGTTCGCCATATGGCCGGCCGCAGTCGGGCAGCACCACGCCTACAAGGGCGGATTGCTGGAGCACACGGTAAACGTGACCAAGCTATGCGATTTCCTTTGCTCGAACTACAAGCACATAGACCGCGACTTGCTGATAACCGGAGCGCTACTTCACGATATCGGGAAATTGAAGTCATACGACAGCTCAGGCAACGGAACTAAGCCCGAGGTGTCGCTCGACGGCGTATTCATGGACCACATAGCGCTAGGATGCTCCATGATAGAAGAAGCGATCGACGAGCTGGAGGCCGACAAGGGCATATTCGGGACCGGACAGTGGGAGCCGATGGAAAGAAGGCTCATGCTCCATATGATCTTGGCACATCACGGGGAGCTCGAATGGGGATCTCCCGTAAAGCCCGTTATCATGGAAGCGCAACTGCTGCACTTCGCCGACAATACCGACGCTTGGGCGAACCGTTTCGAAAGGGCGCTGGAGTATGCGGGCGAAGGAGAAAGAGGGACGATGAAAAGGCTCGAGAACATGGATCGTTTCATATACATTCCTTTGAAGAAAATCTAGCCATAGCCAACTTATTCTGTGGGGGCTTCACAATGAAGCCCCCACAATGTATACTTAAACAAATCGGTTCGGAGGAAAATACGATATACAACCTAGACACCAAATCAATCATGCACATCTATACGGCCGGGGGTTTAGCTAAGCTCTCGGACGTTCCTCATGCCATCTTGAGACCCACGCCAGTCCGAATGTGTATGCGCGGCTGATGTCCCTCTTCAAAAAACGCGTCCGTTGACACGTCCAGGGCAGGCAGGGGGGCATCAGAGTAGACCGGAGCGTCAAGCTCCGGGCCAGCCTGGCGATTAACACCGCCCTATTTTGGCGTACGATCGTCAGATTCTGCGCATTCAGGCCGCCCGCACTACTCATACGGATGGTGACCCGCTTTGAAACACATAGAGCCGATAATCGTATTCAAGAAGGCGAGCAAAGTCTTCCCAACCGCGGAAGGAGGGGAGAACGAGGTGCTGAAGGACCTCGACCTATCCATAGGAAGGGGCCGCATATTCGGCATCGTCGGCCTTTCGGGGGCAGGCAAGTCCACGCTCATAAGGCTGATAAACCAGTTGGAGAGGCTCACTTCGGGGAGCCTGCTGATAGACGGGCAGGATGTGACCAAACAGCACGACGGGGACCTCATCAATCTTAGAAGGCATATTGGGATGATATTCCAGAACTTCAACCTGATGAGAAACTCCACTGTCTTCGAGAACATCGCCTTCCCTCTTAGGATAACGAACTACACGAAGGAATACATAGAGAACAGGGTCAACGAGCTCTTGGAGACGGTAGGGATAAAGGAGTATGCGCAGTCGTATCCCTCAAAACTCTCGGGAGGTCAGAAACAGAGGGTAGCGATAGCAAGGGCGCTTGCGCTGCACCCGGACATCCTGCTTTGCGACGAGGCTACCTCGGCGCTCGATCCTAGGACCGCGAAATCGATCCTGGACCTGCTTAAGTCGGTCAATAACGACCTTGGTGTTACGGTGATCATCGTTACGCACGACATGAGCGTCGTCAGGTATGTATGCGACGACGTAGCGGTCCTGGACGGCGGGGAGATCGTAGAGCAAGGCCTCGTCTCGGACATCTTCGCGAATCCGCAGTCGCTCATAAAGACGTTCCTGCACGGATTCGGAGGTGGCCAGGCATGATGGTGTATTCCTGGCAAGACTTGCTCTCCTCATTCAGGATCCTTCTGGGAGAACCGCTGCTAAACACGATGGCCATAATGCTCGGCTCCACTTTACTTGCATGCCTGGGCGGCATACCCCTCGGGGTGTATCTAGTCCTGACATCGCCGGGATATCCGCTCGCCGCAGAGAGGCTCTATGGAGTCGCTTCATCCGTTATCAACATACTTAGGTCGATACCGACAATAATCCTGGTGATACTCATATCCTCATTGCTGTACTTCCGTTACTCGGTATACAGGCCTACCGACTTCGCGCTCCTTTTGGAGGCGGTCGTGATGTGGGCGATCGCCGCGATCCCTCTATGCGCAAGGCTGGTGGAATCTGCGATCAAAGAAGTTGACAAAGGGCTCTTGGAGGCTGCTTTGGCCTGCGGGGCGACCGTGAGGCAGCTGGTAAGGAAAGTGTTGCTCAAAGAGGCCCTCCCCGGCCTTATACTCGGCATCACGACACTTTCGATAACGATACTGGGCACCACCGTGATGTCAGAGACGATAGCCATAAGGACGATCGCCTCCCGAGCGGTCGTGCGCGCCACCATCGACAACGACGGAGAATTCATAGTCTCCGGTATAGCCATACTCGCAGCGATAATCACCCTGGTTCAGACGATCGGCACGAAAGCTGCAAGGCATGCCGACAAATCAAGATGAGATGTGGAGGTAATGATATGAAGAAATCGATTACGATAGCCATCCTGTTGGCATTGATCCTGGCGATCGCAGGTGGAGCGCTCGCCAAGGAGACTATTATCATAGGGACCGTGGTAGGGATACAGGAGAGCCTTATAAACGAGTTCATAGTCCCGGCACTTAATAAGAAGGGCTATGACGTAAGCGTAAGGGTGTACACATCGTTCGGACTAAACATAAACACCGACACGGTGCAAGGAAAGACAGATGTAAACTTTTTCCAGCACGAACCTTACCTGAAGGGTGATTCGGTCAACTCGGGGAAACTAGAGGTACTATGGCCTGTGGCATCTTTCAAGATGGGCCTTTACGGTGCTAGCGCCAGCGTCAAGGACGTAACATCAGGCGGCCGAGTGGGCGTGCCCAACGATAAGTCGAACCTGCAAAGAGCGCTCAAGCTGCTGGCATCGGAAGGATACATAACGCTAAAGCCCTCATTCGATGCTGAAGTAACAGCAGACAACTACAAGAGCCATATCGAGGGAAGATCGCTAAAGGCAGGCGACATAATCGCCCTGGATCAACCAGGGCTCAAGGCCGGCTTCAGGACCAGGTACAGCGCAGTTGTGCTCTCCGTCGCCGTCGCTTACGATCCGGATCCTGCGAAGTCGCTGTTCGGGCTGGTAATCGGCAGGGAAGACAACTCCGTAACGGACGGTTTCGTGAATGTATTCGTATCCAGGCAGGTCGACCTCAAGGGGCAGGACGCGTATTCGAAGAAGATACTGGATCTGAAGGCGGCTTTAAAGGGTCTTACGGAAGATCCGGCATTCTTGAAGATCCTGGCCGACAGGTACTCCGGTGTAGTTTACGTACCGGGCGCAAAGTAGAAAACACATATTCTTACGGAGGCGAAGAGGCCGTCATGCACGGAATTTTCGCCTCCGTTCCATTATGCGAGGGCATTTTACGATGGACTGCTTTGACTTAGAATGTAGGTGGCAATAATTAGTGGATGGTGGACGACATGGCCTACACTACTTCGAAAGATTTGAGGACAAACTTCATCTACCAGGTGTTCGTGAGGAATTACTCCGAAGCGGGGGATTTTGCGGGGCTGACGAAGGACCTCGAGAGAATCCGCTCCCTTGGTGCCGATATCATCCACCTGCTGCCCATACATCCCATCGGGGTTAAGAATAGGAAGGGTAGCCTTGGCTCCCCGTACGCAGTGAAGGACTATACGAGCATAGATCCTGCCTACGGCGATGAAGAGGACCTGTCGGAACTTCTGGGGAAAGCGCACTCTCTCGGCATGAGAGTGCTCATGGACGTTGTCTACAATCACACTTCACCAGACTCAAGGCTTTTTTTGGAGCATCCGGACTGGTTCTACTATAAAGGTGGAAAACCTGGCAATAAAGTAGGAGATTGGTCGGATGTCATCGACCTTGACTTCACTAAAGCAGGACAAGGACTGGAGCGTTACCTCATCGATAACCTTTCCAGATGGGCGAAGTTAGGTTTCGATGGTTTTAGATGCGATGTAGCTTCATTGGTACCCCTTGATTTCTGGATAAAAGCACGCAATGAAGTCGATAAAGACAAGCCCGGGTTGATTTGGCTTGCCGAATCAGTTCATGGGGAGTTCATAAAGCGGTTAAGGCGCCTAGGCTTCAGGGCGCACAGCGACAACGAACTCTACCAGGCCTTCGATATCTGTTACGATTACGATACGCATGACAGGTTCCAGGAATATGCATACGGAAGGGCCGATCTTAGGCAATACCTTCAGTCCCTTAGGTCGCAGGAGTTCATCTATCCCGAGAATTACGTGAAGCTGAGGTATCTAGGGAACCATGACTTCGAAAGGCCAGCGGCGCTCTTCGCCGACAGGCATAAGCTTGAGGCTTGGACGGCGTTCACCTTCTTTAACAAGGGGACCGTACTGGTTTATATGGGGGATGAAACGCTAACGAAGCACAGGCCGGACCTTTTCGAGAAAGATGCCATCGATATCGACAATGCCGACTTGCGTCATGTGAAGCTGATTAAAGATCTAGCTAAGATGCGGATATCGAACTTTTTCTCGGAATCTTGCGCTTTCGAAGTGGCGGAGGATGAAGACGACAACATCGTCGCATATCACGAACTGGAAGGTAGAAGGCTCTACGGCATATTCAACGTGGGTACCAAAGGCATGCCGGCCTGTGTAAGCGCGGTCGGCGTAAAGGACGGGGTCAAGGAGCAGTTGCTAGGAGGACATGTCACTGTGAAGGGCGGTTATGCCTCGATAGATGCACCGTTCTCGGTTTTCGAGCAGGTCTACTAGGGGAACGCAGAATAGATTATACATATCAATATATGCGGATAAGCAGATATTGAAAGTGCCCGTTAACATTGACCGGGTACTTTTATTTTTATGAAGGAAAAACGAAGGCGATGTAATATTATATATGAATATATCAATAAAACAGGAGGCATCCATGAAGAAGCTGGTAGGCACGATGAAGGCTATGGCTGATGAACCTCGCATGAGTATATTGGTAGTGCTGGCTTTGAGGGGTGCCGTTTGCGTAAGCCATCTGCAAGAGGCGATGAGAGTGCCCCAACCCACGGTATCTAGGTACCTTGCGATACTCAGGAACGCCGGGCTTCTCGATGCGGAGCGCAGGGGTCAATGGGTCTACTACAAGCTTAACGAAGAAGATAACGGGATAGCTCTTGATGTAATAAGAAAATCGGCCGAGCAGCTGGGGCAGACGTCCCGCATTAGGAAGGTGATGGAAAGGCTAGACAAGATAGAGCAGCAGCCGCCTTTAGACGAGCAGATGTCTGAAACCTCAAGCAGAAGCATCAAGGCGGAAGCAAGGCCGGCGACAAGGGTGAGGAAGCATACGGTAAGCCAGGTCGCAAGGAAGAAGGCGGCACCTAAAACGGCCGAGGAGGCGCCTAAGGCCAGTGAAGGACTAGCGTCAATTGAGAACGCCGTGACACCCGTCCAGGCATATGGCAACAAAGGAACTGCTGCTGAGGATATCGTCGCGATTAACTTCCAGCAAGAGGAGGCACTCCTCAACGAAACAAAGGAAATCGCGGCTAAAGAAGCAGAATCAGATCATGCATTAAAGGCCGAGGATGAAAAGGAGAAGAAGGGCAGGAAACGCGAGAAGAAACCTCAGCCGCCCAGCCTTTTCGACATCTGATCTCAGATTATCGGAGATATTCCGACAAAGTCCCTGAATGAATCTATAAGAGGCTGTCCTTGCTGCATGGACCAGCCCGTGAATCTGTCCGGTCTGTAAAGCTCGGATTTAGTTGGCTTAACAAGCGGCAATACCAAACCGCTGGAGAATATGGAAGCCTCCAACTTCATCGCGCAGGACAGCATGTCATCGAACGAGATTGGATTCTTTATCGAATCAACGAAGGACCTTACGTCGATGTTCGTTTGGATCAGAGCATCAGGCAAGAACCCCCCTTCCATTATGGAAGTAGCGAGCCCCCTGAAAGCAGGCTGCAGCCATCCGGTGGAGATCAAAGCGTCATAAGATCCTGCAGCCATCTGGATACGATAGTCCGTTTCAACCGTAGCTGCGATGATAGAGACCTGAGCCCCTAGTCTCTCCCACCATGACTTCACCATCACGGCGCAGAGCATCTCCAGCGAATACGCCTTGTCGGATGCGACGAGGAGTCTTATCTTCGCTCCTTTAAGCAAGGCTGCCGACTCGGCAGGTTGAAGTCCTTGGAAATAGAGCCCGGAAGCGGCAGTCGCTCTCCCTGGGATCGTCCTCAGCACCAAGTAGGGCTTTTCTATGGCCCTAGAGGCAGAGGACCTTAGTGAGTGATCAGCAAATACGCTCGACGAAGGATTGTATGAGATCATCGTAACGGCCGGGGTATCCGAAGACCAATACGTGCCCTTGACGGCAGCCGCCGTCCTTGAGAGGTCGGTGGAAACATAATGGAGCTCTCCAGCCGTGAACGAAGACAGCATGGATTGCGCGTCGGCATATCCTCTAACCATAACGGGCGCAGGGCCTTGTGATACGGGTTCAAGGAAATAGGCGCCCGCCTCGCATTTTTCCAGTCTATAAGGAGGGTCGCCTGCGCCGACTAGACATCCTGCCGAATCGAAGGCATAGATGGGGGCGAAGGCAAACAAAGTCCAGAATACGCCCAAATCCTGGCCAAGGCTGAAGACCAGCGAATTACCTTCATTACCGGGAGAAATCGTCACAGCGCTCCCCTGAGGGATCCTCTTGGACAAGCAATCGGCGATGGATACTGCATCGAAAAGGGACGGCTCCTTCAAACTAGTGCCCGACTTAAGCCTCACCGTCACAATACTCGAAACAGGGTCGAATGAAGGCCATCCGTCAGCCAGACGAGGCTCTATTTCGCCATTAGTCCCTTTATATGCAAACAGCGCGTCGCAGGACATGGCCAATACCATATCCTCGGTGCTGTTTAAAGCCCGTACGGAAGTTATTGGATCAAGCTTTCCTACGATTCCTACCGCAAGCGGATACGAATCCGAAGCGACAGCGCTTTCTGTAACGATTCGCTGCGAAAGCACCGCGATGAGCAAAAACACCAAGAGCACAATACCGCGAGCCTTCAACTGATCACCACCATAAGTCCATATGCCAATGCTTATTCCGTTGCGAATACAGGTTTTGTATAATAATGCCCGCTAGAGTAGAATATAGCATATAATCACTTCCGGGAGGTGACCCGATGAGTAAAGTTAATTGGAAGCCTGGGACAATGCTCTGGCCTTTACCTGCGGTTATGGTATCTTGCAAGGGATCTGGCGCTGACGCCAAGGACAACATAATAACGCTTTCATGGGTCGGCACGATCAACTCCGATCCGCCGATGCTGTCGATATCTGTCAGGCCGGAAAGGCATTCCTATGAGCTGATCGAAGCTTCAGGCGAATTCGTCGTGAACGTACCTTCTGTCGCCCAAGCAAAGGCGGCCGATTATTGCGGCTGCACTTCAGGCAGGAACGAGGACAAGTGGAAGGCCACTGGGCTAACGCGCGGTAAGGCCACGAAGCTCCAGTGCCCGACTATAGAAGAATGCCCTGTGAGCCTGGAATGCAAGGTAAGGGACAAGAAGAAGCTTGGTTCCCATGTAATGTTCATAGCAGAGGTAGTGTCCGTACAAGTAGACGAGGAGCTGATGAACGAGAAGGATAGATTCGCCCTCGAGAAGGCCGGGTTGTTCGCATATGTACACGGCCACTACTATGCCATAGGTAGGAAACTGGGAAGATTCGGCTTCTCAGTCAGGAAGAAGCCTGTAAGACAGGGCGCGAGGAGTGCCACAAGGGTAACGAGGAAATCATCCGACAGCAAGTGACTAGTACGCAAGCACCGCCCTTGCGGGAGCTCCGTCCTCGGCATCAAGCGAAAGTGGTAACGCTATTAGATAAGCTGGGCCTTCGGCCGCATCATCGAGCCGGAGGCCCTCCAATATGACGACCCCTGCCTCGAGAAGCAGCTTATGCACCTCCAAGGAATCTCCCTCCTCGATGCTCAAATCCTCTACACCGACCAGCTTTATACCCAGTTCCACAAGCGAATAGGCGTCCGAGAACGAAGGGCGTCCCCCCTTGATGATCACCCTTTCTGCCAATGGGCCGGCTTCCCTGAGGTTCATCTTTAGGCGATCGATGCTTATCACCGTGCACGGACCCACCATAGAATGTATCTGCGGCGTGGGGGAGCCCTTCAACAGATGCGCAGGGAAATCCATGTGGGTCCCGGTATGAGTCCCCATGCTGACCGCGGATACCGAGCAGCCATCGTCATCTATGGTTAGGTGCCGTTCGACCTTCACTTCGGGATCCCCAGGCCATACCGGCATGCCGCCATACACCTTGCGCGATACGTCTATATATAAAGAGAACATGCAAGAGCCTCCTAGCTTGCGATATCCGTCTTTCGCACATAAAAATCGCAATGTATTAAACCATTCGCACCCCCGTATGGTTTAATAATTAATGTTCTAGTATGAAAATGTCAAACCTTGAGGAGGTATCCTATGAGGATTGAGAAGCTGGGCGATTACGCAATCGTTTCCACCGAGGTTGAGCAGGCCCTCGAGGGAGGGCTTCCTGTCTGCGCCCTGGAGACCACAATACTGAGCCATGGTTTGCCGAGGCCGTTCAACCTAGAGGTCGCCCACAGGGTAGAGCAATCTGTAAGGGCATCGGGAGCGATCCCTGCTACGATAGGCATCCTGAACGGCAAGGTCTATATTGGCATGGACGAGGACCAACTAGAAGAAGTATCGCTGGATACCGGATCTATCAAGGCCTCGTTGAAGGACATACCCTCCGCGATACTAAGGGGCAAGACGGCAGGATGCACGGTTGCCGCTACTGTGGCGTTGGCGGTCTCGGCAGGGATAAGGACGTTCGCGACGGGCGGCATAGGCGGCGTGCACATAGGGGCGGAGGAGACTTTCGACATATCGGCGGATCTGAAGGTCCTTGCCGATAACAGGATAATCGTCGTGTGCTCGGGCCCCAAGAGCGTGCTCGATGTCAACAAGACGGTCGAATACCTAGAGACGCTGTCCATACCTATAATAGGATACAGGACCGAAAGACTCCCCCTGTTCTACACACGGAGCAGCAACTACGCGGTGGACTATACGGCGGAGAGGCCGGAAGACGTCGCCTTGTTCGCCGGCCTAAGGTGGGCCGTGTCCGACGGGGGCATGCTTGTGGCGAACCCGGTTCCTAAAGACGCGGAAATGGACAAGGTGGCCTTCGAGAGGATCTCGAAGGAAGCCATCCAGTCCGCCGAGAAGAAAGGCATAAGGAAGTCCGAGATAACGCCTTACCTGCTGGATTATATCCACAGGCACAGCGAGGGCGCCTCGCTGAAGGCGAATGCGGCTCTCATCGAATCGAATGCACAGCTGGGAGCCAAAATTGCCGTCGCGCTCACAAAGTCCGGGCGCGAGGATTGAATATCCTTTGACGCCGTGAGAAGATGCAGGGGACTTTGGGCTGACTCCGCTCGACAGAGGATCCTACTCGGCATAGAGGTGCCGGCATGCGATGGGCCAGGGTCGTTAATGTGCTAGAATTATCCTATCGAGCGCAGCTCATTCCGCTTAGCTGGAGGAAAACCTTATGCGATTTTTCGAGGATTTCAAAATTTCTGACGGCCTGGCCGTTCACTTATGGCCTACGGATAAGTTCAGGTCCGTTCACTTGCAGGTATTCCTGCATAATCCGCTCTCCGACGAGACGGTCACATTCAATAACCTTCTTTCTGCGGTCCTCACCAGAGGTACCGCAGATTACCCGGAGACAAGGCAGTTCAACACAAGGCTGGACGAGCTTTATGGAGCGAGCGTCTCGTATGCGGTCTCCAGGAGGGGAGAACGAGGTTTGCTTAGCCTATGGGCCGGCATGGCAGACATAGAAACCGGCGGCATATCACCAATCAAAGTGCTTGCAAGGCTCCTATCCTCGGTGATGTTCGACCCTGCCAAGAACGCGGAAGGCCTGCTTAGGCAGGATTACATATCCCAGGAGAAATCAGGAATAGCCAATGACATGGCGGCTTTAAGGGACGACAAGGACGCGTGGGCTGATTTCAGGCTGTGCGCCAACATGTGCAAGGACGAGCCCTACGGAATCCACCCATACGGAGACGACACACTGCTTAAAAGCATCGGACCCGAACCTCTCACCTCATGGTGGTCGGGCGTCATGCCCGGTTTCCCAGCCGACATATTTGCCGTCGGTGATTTTGACGTGGTAGAGGCGCTAGACGAAATCGAGAAGTCCTTCAGGGGCCGCATAAGGGGCGATTCCGATCCGGGACCCGCCTTTTGCAGGATACAGCAGGCCAGGGCGGCCAACTTCATATCCGAAGGGGCCGATACCGTCCAGGCAAAGCTGGTCATAGGGTGGAGGGCTCCCACCAACTGGGCTGATGACAGCTACCCGTCCCATGCGCTGGCAAACCACATATTCGGGCAGTACTCCCAATCGCGGCTCTTCATGAACGTCAGGGAGCGCGAGGGCATGGCATACAGCGTCGGGTCGAGGATAGAGCCCACCAAAGGCCTCATATTCGCCCATGCCGGCATAGACGCGGCTAAGAAGGACAGAGCCATAGAGGTGATGCTCGCCGAGCAAAAGGCGCTTGCCGCGGGCGATGTAACCGAGAAGGAGCTCGATGAAGCGAAGAAAAGCATGGCCCTTGGCATCAGGATGTCCGCAGACAGCCCTTCGGCCCTGTGCGGCAGGGAGATGACGGGCATAGTCAATAAAAGGCGGCTTACGCCCGAAGAGGCAGTGGCCAGGATATCCGGCGTAACGGCCGAAGAAGTGGCAAAGGCGGCGTCCGGCTGGACGCTCGACACCGTGTTCGCGTTGATGCCGGAAGATGCGAAGAAGGAGGCCAAGGCATGACGGGCACGTATTTCAGACCGTTCGAGAAGGCAGAAGTGAGGATCCTCCCGTCAGGCCTGGAAGTGGCGGTAATAAAGAAGCCCGGTTTCGTACGGAAGTACGCCGTGCTTGCCACCCGGTTCGGTTCGCAGATAACGAAGATGCGCTTCATGGGCGACAGAGAAGAGTACGACCTTCCCGAGGGGACGGCGCATTTCCTGGAACACAAGCTCTTCGAACGAGAAGACGGTAACATGGAAGAGAAGTTCTCCGAGCTCGGGGCCACATCCAACGCCTTCACGTCGGGAGACATCACCGGCTACTTATTCTGTACCGACGACAAGTTCATAGAGTGCCTTGGGCTGCTATTCGAACTCGTGTACAAGCCGGTATTCTCAGACATAGGGGTCGAGAGCGAGAAGGAGATCATAAAGCAGGAGATAGCCATGACAAGGGACGATCCGGACTGGATGGGCTACAGGACTCTGCTTACGCTCCTATATGAAAAACATCCCGTGGCGCTGGATCCGGCAGGGACCGTGGCGAGCGTGGAAGATATTTCCTCCGAGGTCTTGTATGCGGCGCATGACGCCTTCTATGGATCCGACAACATGACGCTTTTGATCGTGGGCGACGTTGACACGGAGGATGTGTTCGGAGTGGCTTCCATGCTCGAATCCCAGTACGGCTCGAGGAAATCGGAGGAAGTTGAGGTAACGGAGGTCGTCGAGCCTTGGAACGTAAACGTCACGGAGCGCACGATACGGATGGATGTGGCCCGTCCCATAGTGTGGATAGGGATGAAGGACGATCCAAGCAGGTTCGAAGGTCCTTTGGCAAAAAGGCGGATGGCCGCGTCCGTGTTGATCGAAGCCCTCTTCGGACCCAGCTCGGTCTTGAATGACGAGCTCTACACCGACGGAGTGATCGACGACAACCTGTCGTATGACGAGCATTATGCGCCGGATTACGGTTTCCTAAACCTCGTGGCCGCCACGGAACGCAAGGACGAACTGGTCGGCAGAGTGAAGAAGGCCTTGAAGGATGCAGCTTCCGAGGGGATAGACGAGAGGTCGTATGAGCTTGCGTTAAGGAGGCTGACAGGAGGATTGCTCAGGTCGTTCGATTCAGAGGAGTTCGTCGCCTACGAGTTCCTCGTCGATCGCTTCAGGGGCATGGATCTTATGGAAAGGCCCTCCGTGTTGGCAGGAATCAGGCTGGAGGACGTGAACGATGTCGCGAAGGCCGTATTCTCTGAAGGCAGGGTCAGCATACTCACGATAGAGCCTGTGCAGGAAGGCAAGCGGGCTTGACATCGGGCGATAAGGAGAGGGGCGGGACGATTTAGACACGGTTGTTGTGATGATGAGGCACGGGCAGACCTCCCATAACTTCGAGGGACGCATGCAGGGCAGGTCGGACATACCGCTCGACGATAAGGGCATAGAACAGGCCATGGCCGTCGCGGATGCGCTGAAGGCGGGCGAGTTCGGGATGGGATTCGACGCCATTTATTCAAGCCCCCTTAAAAGGGCCAGGAAGACGGCGGAGATAGTGGCCGGCGAGCTCGGCGAGGAAGTAAAGAGCATCCCAGAACTCATGGAGATAGACTGCGGCATGATATCAGGGTATACGATCTCAGAGGCGATGAGGAGATTCCCTGAGATGGTAGGATTGTTCGGCTCGGGCTTGTGGGAAGGGCGATACCCCGGCGGACAGAGCCATCAGCAGTACGAGAAGGAGAACGTGCTTCCGGCGCTTAGGAAGATCCACGACCTGGAACCGGGAAGATGCATCCTGGCCGTAACGCACGGAGGATTTATAATGACAGCTATAATGAACTTCCTCGGCATGGGTGAATACAGGCCCTTCTTGAGGCACAGGCTGGACAACTGCGGCCTGACGACGGTGGAGATAAGAGGTTTCGACAAGGACGGAAGACCGATAGGAAGGCTCAGGGAACTTAACCTCGTACTGTCCGCCCAGCACGATCACATCATCGACGTATATTCCAAGGAGGACGACGTAAGGTGAGTTCAGGCACCACCCTATATCTAGTAAGGCATGCAAGTACGGATTGGAACGACGAAGGGCGCTGGCAGTGCCTGGACGATATGCCCATCAACGATAAAGGGCATGTCCAGGCGGAGGCCGTATCCAAGGAGTTCTTGCGGCTTTCGGAGAAACTGGACTTTTCCAGGGTGTACTCGAGCCCGCTGATGAGGGCGAAGCAGACAGCAGGTCCGATAGCCAAGAAGCTCGGACTCGAAGTCTTCGTGGAACCGCTGCTAAGAGAGCTCGACTGTGGACTGTTATCGGGTCTGAAGCTGGAGGAGGCTAAGTCGCGCTTCTCGGATTTCTACTCAAGGCTGGAAGGGAACTGGCTTGACGAAAGATATCCGGACGGCGAAACCCACAGGGAGTACGTGTCACGCTGCGTATTGCCTGCGTTGGACAGGATTTTCGATGACAATCGCGACCGCGCTGTCATCGCCGTCACTCACGCTGGTTTCATAAGGGCGACTATCGCATTGATTATGGGCACCCCGGCGGAAATACCTCTTAGGGGGCTCTGCGTCGACAACTGCGCGTACTTCAAGTTCGACCTAGAAAGAACTGATGACGAAGGCTTGACTGGAAGGGTCTCGGCCATCAATGTGACCGCTCACCTCAGAAAAGAGGGCCTATGAACGTTCAGGGGGAAGTGGACTTATGATCGTAAGGACGGCATGCCCCCACGACTGTTTCGATTGCTGTGGCATCGAAGCCGAGGTTAAGGACGGCTTAGTTACGTCAATTAGAGGATCGGCTGCGCATCCGGTCACCAGGGGCTTCCTTTGTGGGAAGGTGCAGGATTACCTAAAAAGACAGTATTCGAAGGACAGGCTCCTGTACCCGCTTAGAAGGGAAGGGGCCTCTTTCAGGAGGATCGGCTGGGAAGAAGCGCTGGATGAGGTGGCTCGCGGCCTGGAGAGGGCGAGGGCGGCGAAAGGGCCATCCTCCGTGTTGAGCTACTCGGACGCAGGCTCCATGGGTTATTTGAAATCGCTCGAGGAGCGCTTCTGGGGCGAGTTCGGAGGCGCAACCTTCGCTTCAGGCTCGCTTTGCAGCGCTGCCGGGCTAGAGGCCATGGCGGCGGACTACGGCCGGATAGGGCAGCACGACCCGGAGGACATACCCAACAGCAGGTTCATCGTCCTATGGGGCAGGAATCCCATGGTCACCAACATACACATGGTCCCCTATATCAGGGAGGCGAAGCAGGACGGGGCGAAGGTAGTGCTGGTCAACCCCATGCCGTCGGAATCTTCTGCGCTGGCGGACTATGCGGTGAAACCGCGGCCGGGCTCCGACGCGGCGCTTGCTTTGGGGCTCGCAAGGGAGATAATCTTCTCCGGCAAGCAGGACCGCGCATACATAGACGACCATGTGGAAGGATATGTAAAGTATCTCGAAGAGGTCATGTCATGGACCCTCGAAAGGACGTCTGACGTAACCGGCGTTCCGATCGTGGAGATAAAGAGGCTCGCAGAGGATTACGCGTCACTGAGGCCCTCTTCGATATGGATCGGCTTCGGCCTGCAAAGACACGCCGGAGGAGGCAACGCCGTCCGGGCGATCAATGCCCTGGGTGCGATAACTGGTAATGTCGGCAAGCCCGGAGGAGGGGTGAACTACTCGAACAGGTCCAGCAGGGTACTCAATCCGTTGGGATATGAAGGCATAATGCAGGATGTGCGCCGCGTATGGAAGGGGCGCCTGGCCGAGGACATCAAATCATTGGGGGACGGCTTCCTCGAAGTGGCGATGATATCCAGGAGCAACCCGCTCCTGCAATGTCCCGATACGGAAGAGCTAGAGCGCGTCTTCGGAAGGATACCTCTCAAGGTCGTCTCTGAGCATTTCCTTACCGATACTGCAAAAGCCGCGGACATCGTGCTCCCTGCGGCAACCTTCCTTGAGGAGGACGAGCTCTACTATTCCTACTTCCACAATTACATCAGCCTCGGCAGTAAGGCCGTAGAGCCGTGCGGCGAGGCAAAATCGGACCTTGATATCATGAAGGGGATAGCCGAACGGTTGGGGATAGGTTGCCTTTCAACCAGGAGCTCCCTGGAATGGATAGGATATGCCATAGAACCGATGCAAAAGTACGGCATCACGCTCGAAAGGCTTATGGAGCAGGGATGGATCAGGTTCCCGGCCCCTGAAGTGCCATGGCGGGACGGGAAGTTCCCAACGGCTAGCGGGAAGATCATGGTAGGCTCGCCCGAGCCGCCGAAGTACATACCTCCTTACGAGACGCCCGACGAAGAGTACCCCTTCTATCTCATTACGGGTGCGCTGAGGGATAGGCTGCATTCACAGTACGATAACCTGGGCGCGGATCCCGGGGCGCTACAAACGGTGTACGTCCACCCCGAAGCTGCAAAGAGGCTCGGACTGAGGGAGCTGTCAGAGGTTGAAATCTACACCAAGCACGGGGCCATACGCTCAAAGCTGGTATTCGACAACGGGATGAGGCAAGATGTGATATATGCCCACCATGGAAGGTGGAAAGACCGCAACGGCGGGATAAACAGGCTTGTAAAGGGCTATATGGCCGATATGGGCGGACAGGGCGCACTCTACGACTGCGCTGCCGGTATCAGGCCCTCGGAGGTGCGGTGATGGGTGGAATCAGGATAGTGCTGAACACGAAGGCCGGCCGTGGCAAGAGCGGGAAGGTATTCCCGGAGCTCGCGAAGCGCATGCAAGAGCTAGGTATGGACTTCGATCTACAGGTCACGCAGAGGCAGGGGCATGCGGTCGAGTTGGCCAGACAGGCCAGGCTCGACGGCGTAGACCTGGTGATAGCGGCAGGCGGCGACGGGACTTACCACGAAGTCGTGAACGGGCTTACCGAGGGCGGGAAGCTGCCTTGCCCGACGACGGCGATGGGAGTGGTCACGACCGGGAGCGGGTGCGATTTCCCCAGGTCAATAGGCATGCCGAGGAATGATTGGAAAGCTGCCGCCCAGGTGATCAAGCAGGGCAAGTTCAAACAGGTAGACATCGTGAAGGCCACCTACATAGGTCCTTACGGCGCCATGGAGACGAGGGCGTTCATCAACGCCTCCAACGCTGGGCTTACCAGCGAGACGATACTAAGCGCGGAATCCTTCAAAGTGCTAGGTGGAAAAGCCGGCTACCTTCTCGCAGGGATAAAGACGCTTCTTGCGTACAAGAACAGGGAGATAAGGCTGGTGGTGGACGGGGGCGAGGCCTTCAGGGGCAAGGCGACGGTAGTGACCGTGGGGAACGGAACCTACTGCGGCGGGGGCATAATGTTCACGCCCTCCGCCAACCCATTCGATGGCATGATTGACGCGGTGGTCATAGGAGACCTTAATATATGGGAGGTGCTCAAGGAGATACCCAAGATCTACAGCGGAGGCCACCTTGCGAACCCTAAAGTGAAAGCCTACAGAGGGAAAACCATGCGGCTGGAATCAAGGCTGCCGCTGTATGTGGAGATGGACGGTGAGATGCCGGGCACGCTGCCAGTGGAATACGAGGTCCTGCCAGGCGCGTTGAAGCTGTTGGTCCCCTAGGGCGCATAACATCCAACTTAGACTTAAGAGAAAGTATATACACTAAGATGATATAATTAAATTCGGTTGTTGTTTTAACAGCCGCTGTCAAATATCGGAGGTGTGCTTATGTCAGTATGGGCGGTTCTTGGAGCCCAGTGGGGCGACGAGGGCAAAGGTAAGGTAGTCGACTTCCTGGCCGGAAGAGCCAAGCTCGTGATACGGTACCAGGGCGGGGACAATGCAGGGCATACCGTAATAAACGAGTTCGGCAACTTCGGGATGCATCTTATACCTTCAGGAATATTCAATCCTTCGGCCTACAGCCTCATCGGCACTGGAACGGTTGTAAACCCGGTATCGCTGCTCAAGGAGATGGAACAAGTAAGGGCGGCAAAGATTCCTATGGACAAACTTATGATATCCAACAGGGCGCATCTGGTCATGCCGTATCATGTCGCCCTGGACAAGGCGGAGGAGAAGTACAGGGCAGCGATATCAGGCAATGAGAAAATCGGCACGACGCTTCGCGGCATAGGGCCGGCCTATGCAGACAAGATAGCCAGATGGGGCATACAGTGCGGTGAGATCCTCGACTGGAATCAGTTTACCAGGAGAGTGAGGATCAACCTCGAAAGAGCCAACCGCATACTCAATTACGTATATGGCGAACCAGAGCTCGACTACGATGAGATGATGGCGGTGTTCGAGCCTGCCTGCCGTGAGATCGCACCGTTCATATCGGACAGCTATCCGCTCATAAGGAAAGCTCTGGACGAGAACTGGGACATAATCCTGGAAGGACAGCTCGGAGTAATGCGAGACGTGGATTGGGGCACGTATCCGTTCGTGACCTCGTCCAACCCTATAGCGGGAGGGGCATGCGCAGGCGCCGGCATACCGCCGCAGAGGATCGACCAGGTGATCGGAGTGGTGAAGGCCTACTCGACTTCAGTAGGGGAAGGGCCTATGCCGACCGAGTTGACCGACGAGACGGGAAAGCTCCTCAGGGATCTGGGAGGCGAATACGGAGTAACGACCGGCAGGGCCAGGCGTTGCGGATGGATAGACTTGGTTGCGCTCAAGTTCGCCGCCCAGCTTTCAGGATTCAGCTCGATCGCGATAACCAAGCTCGACGTGCTGGACAGCTTCAAGGAGATCAAGCTTTGCGTCGCGTATGACGTCACGAGGCCTGACGGGACTAGATACAGGACCGAGAGCGTACCTGCTTCGTACCTGCTCGCGAAGGCGGATCCCGTCTACGTGACCATGCCTGGTTGGCAATCCAAGACCACGAACGCGAAGAAGATGGAAGAGCTTCCCAAGGAAGCAAGGGAGTACCTCAGGAAGATAGAGGAAACCATAGGGACGAAGATAAAGCTGGTTTCGGTCGGAGCAAGGCGCGAGCAAACCATATTTATATAAAAAGAATAAACGGAGGTAAGGCAAATGAGCCCAGAGAAGAAGGGGCAGATGCCGGTCGAGATCAACCAGAAATGGTGCAAGGCGTGCGGTCTTTGTTATGCGCTGTGCCCCAAGAAGGTACTCGAAGGCGACGAATGGGGAAAGGCCTTCGTAGCGCATCCTGAGGATTGCATCAAATGCCAAACCTGTGAGATCATGTGCCCTGACCTGGCAGTCAAAGTAGTCGCCTTGAGGAAGGCAACTAAGGAGGACGAATGACATGGCCGACAGACTGAGGCTGATGCAGGGCAACGAAGCGTGCGCGCTCGCCGCGGCCATGGCGGGAGTCCGCTTCTTCGCCGGATACCCTATCACACCGTCGACAGAGATCGCCGAGCAGATGTCGGAGATGCTCCCGAAGCTGGGAGGCAAGTTCATCCAGATGGAAGACGAGATAGCGTCCATGGCGGCTATCGTGGGTGCGTCTCTCGCAGGCATGAAGTCTATGACCGCGACATCTGGTCCAGGCTTCTCCCTGAAGCAGGAGAACATAGGCTTCGCAACTTTCACGGAAGTCCCGTGCGTCGTAGTCAACGTCCAAAGGACCGGACCTTCGACCGGGCTTCCGACCAACACCGCGCAGGGTGATATGATGCAGGCAAAATACGGCTCGCACGGTGACATCCCTGCGATAGCCCTGTACCCATCGACCGTCCCCGAGATATTCGACATGACTATAAAGGCGATAAACATCTCGGAGATGCTAAGACAGCCTGTCATACTGCTCATGGACGAGATAATCGCCCACATGAGGGAGAAGATACTTGTGCCCACCCAGGAAGAGGTGGACAAGATGCTGGTATCGAGGCCCAAACCCGCCAAGGGGATCGACAAGTACCTACCGTACGATGCCAGCATGAGCGATGTGCCGCCGCTTGCGGCATATGGCGAAGGCTACCGCTTCCACGTGACGGGCCTCTACCACGACGCCACCGGCTTCCCGACGTCTAAACCGGCAGAGGTCGACGCCAAGATCAGGAGAATCCACAGGAAGGTAAATAACGTTGTCGATGACATCACGTTCTTGAGATACGACCAGATGGACGACGCAGAGTATGCGATAGTATCCTGCGGCTCCACAGCCCGCTCCGCGAGGAGGGCCGTCGTACTGGCGAGGGAAAAGGGCATAAAGGTCGGAAGCTTGCAACTCAAGACCATATGGCCGTTCCCAGAGGCGAAGGTTTCGGAGGTCTGCTCCAAGGTGAAGAAGGTCATCGTCCCTGAGATGAACATGGGACAGATGGTCCATGAAGTGGAGAGGGTCGCGAAGGGGCGCTGCAAGGTCGTGCCCTACAACAGGGTGGATGGGGAACCTCTCACTCCCGAAGAGATCCTCGAAACGCTCGCGAAGGAGGTGGCTTGGTAATGGCAGAAGCATGGGATTTCCTAAGAACGGATAAGATGCCCCATATATGGTGCCCTGGATGCGGCCACGGCGTGATGATGAATGCCCTGCTTAGGACGATGGCCAAGCTAGATGTCAACAAGGACGACATCTGCGTCGTCTCCGGCATAGGATGTGCTTCGCGCCTGCCCGGCTATCTCGACTTCAACACCCTTCACACCACCCACGGAAGGGCCCTCGCTTTCGCGACCGGCATTAAGCTTGCCAATCCCAGGCTGAAGGTAATAGTAGTCTCGGGCGACGGTGATGCGACAGCCATAGGCGGCAACCACCTCATCCATGCTGCAAGACGAAATATGGACATTACCCTTATATGCATGAACAACAACATATACGGCATGACGAACGGCCAGTACTCACCGATGACACCTACGTCGATGCTGGCCACGACAGCGCCTTACGGCAACCTCGAGAGAAACTTCGACCTGTGCAAGCTGGTCGAAGGGTGCGGCGCCAACTATGTGGCCAGGGCGACGGCCGCCCATCCGCGCAACATCTCGCAGTATATAGAGTACGCTCTGACACACAAGGGCTTCCAGTTCGTAGAGGTCATGACACAGTGCCCGACGTACTACGGTAGGCGCAACAAGCTGGGCGGACCCGTTGAGATGATAAACTCGCTAAAGCAGAACACCATACTGAACACCGCCGCCGCGAAACTCCCCCCGGAAAAACTGGAGGGCAAGATCCAGATAGGCGAGTTCGTGAAGAAAGAAGAGCTGACCTATCTAGATAGGTTCGACGCCATGGTGGACAGGATAACTGGAGGTGTCAAGCCATGAGGAAAGAGCTGAGGCTCTCAGGGTCCGGCGGTCAGGGACTTATCACCGCCGGTATAATACTTGCCGAAGCGGCGATGAGAGACGGCCTTGAGGCGGTCCAGACCCAAAGCTACGGCCCCGAGGCGAGAGGAGGGGCGGCGAAGGCCGAGGTAATCCTTTCGGACGCCGAGGTAGATTACCCGAAGGTGACCTCTCCGGACTACATCCTCGCCATGACTCCGATAGCCTGCGATAGGTACGGCTGCAACATCAAGCCCGGTGCCAAGCTCGTCGTGGACGAGGACTTGGTGCCCAATGCTCCGGATTCGAAGCATTGCTACAAGTTCCCCATAACGAAGATCTCTAAGGAGATAACCGGCAGGCCCTTATCCGCCAACATCGTGGCTTTGGGCGTCCTAAACGAGCTTTTCAAGTTCGTATCCCCGGAAAGGCTCGAGGAGGCCGTAAGGCAAAGGGTGCCCAAAGCTTCCGTAGAGGACAACGTAAGGGCCCTTAACGAGGGGATAAGGTATACTCGGGAGAAGATGCAGGATAAGTGATATCGTAGCCAGGAGCCGGCGACTGCCGGCTCCTCATATTATTCACCAAAAGAACACCGGAGCAGATCGTCGCATAATATAATAGAACCGGAAGCTATCTAGGAGCGACCAGTTGAAAGGAGTGGTACTGTTGGACCCCGCAATGTTTGCCACCAGGACCAGCAACGTCTCGGCGAGCATCATCCGCGAAATACTGAAATTGACACAGGGCAGCGACATCATCTCCTTCGGCGGAGGATTTCCATCCCCCGAATCATTCCCGGTAGAAGATATGAGGAAGTACAACGAAGAACTGCTTGCGAAATACGGCAAGGAGATACTCCAATACGGTACGACTGAAGGATTCGTCCCGCTCAGAGTGGCTTTGGCAGAACAGGCAGAGAACATAGGCATTAGCACGACAAAGGATAACGTGCTGCTTACAACCGGAGCACAGCAGGTCATCGACTTGATGGCGAAAGCCCTCATCGACAAGGACGACGTAGTTTTGGTGGAGAATCCGACTTTCCTCGCGGCACTCAATGTGTTCAAGATGTACGAGGCGAAAATCGTAGGAGTGGACACGGACTCTCACGGTATAATCCCGGAGGACCTCGAGAGGAAGATAAAGGAATATAGGCCCAAATTAGTCTACATCATACCCAATTTCCAGAATCCGACAGGCGTAACCACCTCGCTTTCCAGGAGGAAGGCGATTATGGAAATCTGCGGCAGGTCGGGGGTCCCGATGCTAGAGGACGATCCGTACTCTCTCATCCGGTTCGAAGGTGAGATGCTTCCTGCCATCGCCTCCTTTGACAAATGGGGAACCGCAGTCTATGCCAGCAGCTTCTCGAAGACGGTATCCCCGGGTATAAGGCTCGGTTATGCCATCGGAAGCAAGGACATAATGAACAAGCTCATCGTCGGGAAGCAGACGACGGACGTTTGCAGCAACAATCTGGCCCAGAGGGCCGTATATGAGTTCATAGCCAGCGGAAGGTTTAAGGAGCACGTCAAGGACATCATCTCCGAATATAGGCCGAAGAGGGACAAGATGGTGGAGATGGTTGAGCGTACGTTCCCCAAGGGCTCGAAGCTGTACAAACCCCATGGCGGCTTGTTCTTATGGGTGAAACTGCCCGACGGGATAAGCGCAGAACAGATGCTAAAACCCGCGATCGAGAAGGCGAAAGTGGCGTACATACCTGGAAGCCCGTTCTACATCGATCCTTCCCACGGCAAGGACGAGATGAGGATGAACTTCTCGAACGCGACGATCGAGCAGATAGAGGGCGGCATCAAGAGGCTCGGCGAAGTCCTCAGCGGGAAGATCTGACCAGGATCCGGCCATAGGTCGTGTCAGTGGAGGCAGCGCCGCTTAAATGGCGCCGCCTCCTTGCTTTTATCATGTATGCCAGTGCGGTTATAATATTAAGGTAATGCAGAGCATGAAGATCAAGACGTATAGAAGACCCAGGGCGACCTTGCTGGTCATGGCGGTCGCTTTGTTCCTATCGGTAGCAATCGGCCTTTCCGCAACAGCTGCACCTGGAGGATGGAAGCTCGAAGTATCGGGCTTCGGCACGATGACCGCATGGCAGCTGCTGGAGGACCACGCAGGGAAGACCTACATCGGGATCAAGGAGCTGGTGGAAGCCCTGAGGATCGGCGTCATATACGATGATGGGACATATACGTTGAAGTGGGGCGGCAAGGAAGTGAAGCTGCAGGAAGGAAGCCTGGCGTTTATGGGAAAGGCCCTGACTTCCCCGGTGTCGCTTCTGGGTGGCAAGGTCTGTTTCCCGGTAAGGGACCTTACGGTCTTCGGAGTTAAACTAGCGGTCGACGACAAGTCGAAGAAGGTCTTCGTGACCGTACCGCGCTCTGTCATAGCGTCGATGGACAAGGTCTCGACCGAAGGACCTTCCCTGTTCACCATAAGGCTGAGCTTCGCACCGGCCAAAGTCGAGAGCTTCATACTCTCTGCACCGGACAGGCTGGTCATCGACCTCTATGAGACGACGGTGGACCCTGCGGTCAACATGGACGTGAAATCCAACGAAGTAACCAGGATGAGAGCTTCCATGAACAAGCCGGGCGTAGCAAGGGTGGTGCTCGAGCTCACTAAGTCGGGCTCCGGCGCAAGAGTGTACCAGGATCCGAATGATCCGAGCCTCGTAAGAGTGTCGTACCCGGGTTTTGTGAAGTCCGTCGAACTGACCGAGAAGGACGGCATCAAAGGGTATTTGATCGGCACTACCGTTCCGGTCAGGGACATAAGGACGTCGACTGTGGCAGAAGGCATCGTGCTCGCTCTGCCGGATTGTGTCCCCGACAAGGGACTTAAGGCAGAAGGTGAAGGATACGCCCTACAGGCGATGAAACATCCCTGGACCGAAATTAGGCTGCAACCGGGAAAATCCTATTTCGGGCAGGTATCACAAGAAGGCAACTATGCTTTCATACCGTTACTAAACAAGATGACGAGCATGAAGGCCTATACGACTGCAGCGTTGTCAATCGAGCTCTGCTTCGTCTCAAGTATCGCGATGCCCAGGGTCGACACGGCAAGCGACGGCATATCCTTGACGATCAAGGGCATAGGGACTGCTCTACCGCTGGATGTAACGGGCCTTGCCGAAAACGGGATCGAGGTCTTAGCACAGGGTATAAAGCCCGGCGAAACGAGGATAATCATTAAGGGGGCACAAGGCGACAGGGCATCCGCGAAGCTCGAGGACGAAGGTAGAAGGCTTGTCATATCATTCGGAGGCATCATGGAGAAGGTCGATGTCTTCAAGGACAGCGGAGTGAGGCGGCTTACATTCAAATACAGCGGGCTATCGGCGCCGTGCTCCATGAATAGGCTGGATTCGGGCGGCTACCTATTGGAGTTCCCTGGACTGGGTCTTGTCAATGACGCGGCTATGGCTACCGGCCTCGAAGACGCCGGGAAGTTGAGCTGGATACAAACCACCGAAGGCTTGAAATGCATTTTGGAACTATCCGCAGGCATGGTGGCCGTGCAGAGGAACGCGCAAGCAGAAGGCTCGATCGTGGTCGATATAGGATATGAGCTCACCGGCTGTACCATCGAGAGCACGAACGGCACGTCGAAGATAAAGTTGACGGGAAGCGGGCCCGTAGACGCCCAGGTATTCAGGCTCAGAGAACCCGACAGGCTAGTCGTGGACCTGCCCGGTTTCGTGGAGGGCCAGCAAAAATTCGATGAGATACTCAAAGGAGGCATACTGAGGGTAAGGTCGGGGCAGAACACAATAGGAGTGGCAAGGCTCGTATTCGACCTGGACAAGTACATCGGGCACACATGGTCGCCTTCGGCTGAAGGCTTTGGCATAGATATCGAACTGGCGGAGAAGCTGTCCGGGCTGCTTGGCAGGCTTATCCTCATAGATCCCGGGCATGGAGGCAAGGACGGAGGGGCGGTAGGAAACGCGCTCAAGGAGAAGGACGTAAACCTCGACATATCGTTGAGATTAAGGGCCCTCTTGGAGACACAAGGGGCGGTCGTCATCATGACAAGGTCAGATGACACTAAGGTAGAGCTGCTAGAAAGGGCGAACATCGCCAACTTGCTGCTGCCTGATGCCATCGTCTGCATACATGCGAACTCAGTCATATCGCAGCTTCCTAACGGCACCGAGACCTATTATTTCAACAACGATACCCTTAGCAAGGAACTGGCCGATTCCGTCCACAAGTCTCTAGTGGACAGGATCCGACTTACAAACAGAGGGTTGTTCAAGAAGGAATACTATATGGTTAAGGAGACATATTCTCCTTCGGTGCTAGTGGAAGTGGGCTTCTTGTCGAATGCGCAGGACGCCGCGATGCTCTCTGACCAGGCTTTCAGAGCGAAAGCAGCGGAGGGCATTTACGACGGGCTGGTGTCATACTTCAGCGGTTCGGCACAAGAGGCGTGGGCTTCGATGAGGGAGAACCTGTACCTGGCCTCTTCGGTGCCTTCTTATCAAATGCCTACGGCCTTGTGGCCCGGACTCTATATAGAAAGGCCGTGGAAGGCGGAAATGCCGCCTGATATGACATCGCTTACGATGGACCAGGGCCTCGAGGGTAAGTAGCGATCATCGGAGGTGTCCTATGGAGGGTTTGAGGTTCGACGGAAGAGAACAAGAGCAGATTAGGAAACTGCGGTTCACGAGGAACTACATCAGCACCTGTCCGGGCTCTGTGCTAGTCGAGATGGGGAAGACGAGGGTGCTTTGCACAGCGACAGTTGAAGACAGGGTACCGCCACATGTAAAGGGCACAGGCAGGGGATGGGTAACGGCTGAATATGCCATGCTGCCCAGGTCTTCTGCACAGAGGGTGGTAAGGGAGAGGTCGACGCTCAAGACAGGCGGAAGGACTCATGAGATACAAAGGCTGATAGGCCGCTCGCTGAGGGCGGTCACCGACCTCAAGGCGTTGGGGGAGGTCAGTGTCCTCATCGACTGCGATGTCATAGAAGCCGACGGTGGCACGAGGACGGCATCTATCAACGGCGCCTTCGTGGCGCTGGTGGACGCCTTGGAAGCGGACGGCAGATGGCGTGGGGAGAAGCTTCCGGTAAAGGATTGGCTGGCGGCAGTAAGTTGCGGCATAGTGGCCGGCATGGTCGTCGTGGACTTGGCATACGCCGAAGATTCGATTGCGGACGTGGATATGAACATGGTGATGACTGGGAATGGCGGCATAGTGGAGCTGCAAGGCACCGCTGAGGGTGAGCCGTTCACGAAGGAAGGCTACGACCGGATGATTGACATTGCCGAAGAGGCCATCGAGAAGATAATAAGGGAACAGAAGAAGGTACTCGGCGCTGAGCTCTCCGGGAGGGTCGGCACGATATGATCGGAAGGATTCTGGTAGCTACTAGTAACCTCGGAAAACTAGTAGAATATGGCAGGATGATGGAAGAGGGCATAGAAGTGATCGGGAGCACGGACTTCCCGGATATGCCAGTACCGGATGAAGACGGCAGGACCTTTGCGGAGAATGCGATAAAGAAGGCCATATCCGCGGCGGAATACTCCGGCATGCTTACCTTGGCGGATGACAGCGGCCTGGTAGTGGATGCACTGGGAGGAGAACCAGGGGTGAGGACCGCAAGATATGGCGAGGGCCAGGCCTTCGACGATGAGCAGAGGTATATGCTTGTCCTAAAGAGGTTGACGGGAGTTGATCCGCCACAAAGGACCGCAAGGTTCGTGTGCGCTACGGCGCTTGCAGGACCCGGAGGACTAATAGCGGTGACCGAAGGCACTTGTGAAGGAAGCATCTCCTTCGGACCAAGAGGCGACAACGGGTTCGGATACGATCCGATCTTCATACCGCAGGGATATGCCTGTTCGTTCGCGGAGCTTAGTGATGACGAGAAGGACTTGATCAGCCATAGGAGGAAGGCCCTTATAGAAATGCTTCCTTTCGTGGAAGCAGCCTTTCAGAAGTGATTTGGAAGCGAGTGAACTACACCAGCTAGATATGTGATAAGATAATAACTTGCGGGGCGTAGCTCAGTTTGGCAGAGCGCATGGTTTGGGACCATGATGTCGCAGGTTCGAATCCTGTCGCCCCGACCATAGAACTGATCAAGGGCCCGAACGGGCCCTTTTTATCTTTTTGAGGCCAAGCTCCTTTCAAGCAGGGCAATTGCGAAGAACAAGGCATTAATGAGCACTATCGTAGCACCGGTAGGAAGGTCCAGGAAGTAGGACGACATTATCCCGAGCAGGACGGATGCTACCGCTAAAATGACAGAGACGAGCATGGCGGACTTGAACCCCTTCACGAAAACAAGGGAAGTCACGGCGGGCAGCGTTAGTAATGCCGATACGAGCATTATGCCGACCATCTTGACGGAAAGCACCACGACGACTGCCGTCAGGATCACGAGTATCCTGTTCACGAGGCTCGTAGCGACCCCTGTCGTGTTGGCGTATTCCTCGTCGAAGGTCGATGAAATCAGGTCGTAGTAGAAGAAGTAGACGACCAGCAACACTATCACCGATAAGGCCACCGCGACCACCAGCTCCAAGGTGCTTATCGTCAGTATGTTGCCGAACAGGTAGCTCATGAGGTCCACGTTGAAGCCGCCGGATATGCTGGCCAATACTACGCCCAGGGAAATCCCTACCGCGGAAACTATCCCTATGGCGGCATCGCCGAAAAGGCGCGTCCTTTCCGTTATGGCAAGGATACCCAAGGAGGCCGCTATCACCAATGGCACGGCAACATAGAACGGGTATACGCCTAGCAGCATGCCTATGGCAATCGCACCGAAAGATACGTGCGAGAGGCCGTCGCCGATCATGGACATCCTCTTGAGCACGAGGAAGAGACCCAAGACTGCGCACAGCGCCGCTATGAACGAGCCTGCGACGAAGGCCCTCTGAACGAAAGTGAGGCTTAAGAAAGCAAGCATTCGATCACCTGTGCCTATGGCAGATTATGTGTTGGTAGAAGCCGCCGAAGTACTCCTTCATCTTCTCGGAGCCGCAGAATTCCTCGAAGCTGCCGAAGAAGACGATCTGACCGTCCAAGTACATGAGTTTCTTGGCGTATTCGCCTATGTTGCCCGTATCATGAGTAATCATGATTATCGTTATCCTGTCCTTCTCGTTCAGGGCTTCTACCATCGAATAGAATGAATCCCTGCTGACAGGGTCCAAGGCGGTACTTGGTTCGTCCAATATGAGAAGCTTCGGCTTCGATACCAGAGCCCTTGCCAGGAATACTTTTTGCTGCTGCCCTCCGGAAAGCTCACCAAGAGTATTGCCCGCAAGGTTGCTTATGCCAAGCTTCTCGATTATCTCGTCGACGTCCTTGAGGTCGTTGCCGCCTATCGATTTGGGGAAACTCTTCCTAGATAGCAAACCAAGTGATATGACCTCCCTGACGGAAGCCGGGAATAGGGGATTGTACGTATTGACCCTTTGTGGCAGATATCCTACCAAGCCCCAATCCCTGAATCTGGAGATGTCCGTGCCGAACATCGATATCGAGCCGGAATAGGGAGGGACCAGCCCCAGCAGGACTTTCACGAGAGTTGATTTCCCTGCTCCGTTAGGTCCGGCCAGTCCTACATAATCACCTTCGTATACGTCGAATGAGACATCCCTGATGACGTCTCCCTGGCCATATCCGGCCGTAAGGCCCCTTACTTCGACTATAGCCTTGTCATATGCCATGGTAACCCAGTCCTATCTTGAGATTGTCAAGGTTGCCCTCCATAAGATCCAGGAAACTCACGCCAGATTCAAGCTGCTGTTTGGATACATTGTGGCCTGCATGCAAAAGGAGCATACCTACGCCGGTCTCCTCGGAGATGGCCTTCGCAACCTTTGGCTCTATCAGTTCCTCATAGAATATATATTTTACGCCCGTTCTCTTGATCACGTCCATGAGCTGCATCATCTGTTTCGGTCCAGGTTCTGAGTCGGGGGAGAAACCTTGGGCGGCAACATATTCCAGCCCATATCTGTTTGCCAGGTAGCCGAAAGCATAATGGCCGCCATGGACTATCGTCCTGGTCGAAGAGTTCCTCACCGCTTCCATGAACTCAGCGTCCAGCTCAGCCAGCTTATCGATATAGCTAGAAGCGTTCGTGGCATAGTAATTTGTGCCTTCCGGGTCGATCTCAGAGAGTTCTTCGGAGATCCTCTTTACGATATAGGAGGCGTTCGTAAGGTCAAGCCAGATATGAGGGTCATACGCGATGCTCCTTGTGTGATAGGCACCGTCATCCTCATCGTGGACGTGTTCCTCGCTTTCCAGGAGCATCACCGGCACCCCCAGCCCCGCTTCGAGCACCTTCGGCCCCTCGGCACCTAGGCCGGCAGCCAAATCCAGTGCCCATGGCTCCATGTCCTTGTCCATGAAGACGAATAAATCTGCCTTATTAAGCTTGCCTATGTCACTAGGTTTCGGTTCGTATGAATGAGCCTCGGTCCCGGGGGGCATCAGCATGCTTACCGACACCCTCCCGCCCCCGACCACCCTAACGAAGTCGAAAACGGGGAATATGGTAGCTATTACAGATACCTTGCCGTCCCGTTCCTTGTGTGATCTGTCCACCAACAGCACAACCACAAACAGCGATATCGCGACGATGACCACGGACACTATGAACAGCCTATTTCTTTTCATCATACCTTCCGTTCTTCTCCTTGAAACCGGACCTTATGTGAGAGCCGTCGCAAAAAGGCTTGTTGCCGCTCTTCCCGCACCTGCACAAGGTAACCCTGTTCCTGATTTCATATTCATGCCCGTCGGACGAGAAGACCGGCACGCCTGCCTTTACCCAGATGGGACCGGAACTATCCGTAGCGGGGTCTTCAACCAGCACCAACTCCTTTTCGAAGTCGGGCTCCAAAGGTTCGAAAGTGTTCTTATCATATGCCACCAGTCTGCCGGACGGGCAATCACCAGCCTGCCTCGTAGCTATCGACTTCGCCCTGGGATTATCGGATTGCTCGGTAAGCTTCCATGTACCACCGTAGCTGTCGCAGAAGCGCGCGCCTGCGCAGAGCCTGTAGTTATCCGTAAGGACCAGGTTAGGACCTTCGATGACTTCCGCTGATTCGATGTACGGCTCGCGCGAAGCGGTCTCGGTCCCATCGAATCCTTCTGCTAGGTGCGAACCGTCGCAGAAAGGCGTATTACAGCTCTTGCCGCACCTGCACAGGTTGTAACTGCCTTCGGTGGGTACGTTCTCGTCGTCCTCCCAGACTAACGCCTGACCTTCCTTATTGCTCCTTATCGTCTGCCGCCTAAGGCGCAGAGGACCGTCAATGTGGTAAGGGCCGTCCTTGGTTATGGTGATTTTCGAATAGCGCTTATTCTTCCCATCGAGGTTCTCCATAACAACCCTCCTCACCCATCGCCATTAATTAATACTATCACTATCGGAAGGGGACAGATGCCTAAATCAGCCATTTCGAATCGAGCCATTCCAGCGCAGGGGATATATCATAACCCTCGGCGGCATCTACGAGGTTCCTTAGGCTGTGAATGTCGTCGAGCCCTATGGGGCCGTCGCCGCCGAACGGTGCGTTGAGCCGCATATACGACGGTCCTAGTATGGCCTTTATCTGATAGTCGGCCAGCTTAGCCGGTCCGTCCGTGATGAGGGGCAAGATGACTTTCATCCACTCAAGGATCCCCCAGCCCTCCGTCTTCTCGTCAATGAAGCTGCTAGCTTCACCCGTACCTACCGAAAGGAGCGCTATGCCGTCATCTTTATCTTCCCTCCTCATGATGTTCCTGGCGAGCGCATACGCGCACATCGAAGGGTTGTTGGCGGCGATGCCACCGTCTACGTAGCCATCCTTCGATGGGAAGTAAGTCGGTGCTGCGCTGGTGTAAAGCGCTGCATCCACGCACTCAACATCCAAATCCCCCGTGACCGGGTCCAGGTTATGGAATATCTTGGGACCCCAGCTCCTCCTCTTTCCCCCCTCCCCTTTATTGTCGAGGGTGAATGAGGTGAGCATGACACCCTTCTTTAGATCGCCCAGCTTCTTATCGTCGAAGTGCTTCCTCAGCTCTTCCTCAAGGGGTTGGGCCGAGTACCTCGGGTTAGATAGGCTGCTTGATAGCAACCTCCTGGCATAGCTCTGCCTTGTGAATATCCTCTTGCCTATGTTGACAAGAAGCTCCTGCATGAGCCGGATATCCATGCCGGATGCGAAGCCGAGTGCTATTATTCCACCGATCGATGTCCCAGCGATGAGATCGGCCCTGTCTATCCAGCCCGGCCGTTCTCTTTCTATCCTGTCAATCAGGGTGAGTGAGAACATGCCACGTATACCGCCGCCGTCGAAAGTAAGTATCCTATACATGCTGACCTCCGCCCTGTTCTTGATTGATTCAATTATTCAATGCACCTCACAATTATTCCTCTGCGGCGTATATTCCGTTTACCGAAAAATGGTATATAATGCTGTATGAAAAACCACTTCTACTAGTAATAGAACATAGGTAAGTAAGGGCCTTTAAGGTGTGCTTAAGTAAAAGTCCGGAGCCAACAGCGAGCATCTTGGAACATGGGCATGTCCGAAAGCGTATAATAATCAGGAAGGTGAGGTGGGGCTAGTGAATCTAAGGAAAGCCTTGACGATAACCGTACTGATCGCAATCTCCGTTCTGCTGGGCGGATGCTATCAAGAACTAACCGCGAGGCAGTTCTCCAAAGCTGGGCAGCAGAATCTTGACGGATGGCACGTGCTTCCTTTCGCCGACGTAAAATTCACCAGTTCGGGCATGGCGCTTGGGAAGGCCACTTTCAGCGTCCCGCTCCTGCTGGGATCGGAATTCGAGATGAGGATGGAGATGGATCTCCAGCTCGAGGGCAAGGACATCGAGGAGTTCGGCGTGTGCCTCTCCCAGGGCAAGATCTATTTCTCCCCAGTTGGCAAGAACTTGATAATAAGGACGGAGAGCATCGGAGGCAACGCCAGATATGAGGCCTACAACGCAAACTTTGTAATAAAGGACTACACTTATGCCTCCGGTACGGGCCTGATGCCGGGGTTCAAACAGAAGGGCACGAACGTGTTCACGTTATGGAAGAAGGGGACGAGCTTCGGTTGGAACCTAAATGGAAGCAAACAGGGGCCCTTCACCCTGCCGGCCGAGTTCAACACCGATGTCTACTTGCATTTCAACATAAACGGCCCCTTGGCGTCAGAGCAGTCTATAACGATCAAGAAGATCCGGATCACAGGTCCGAAGGACAGCGCGGTGTCCTGGTAGCATGTTCAACATATATACTCTGCTGATATTGGCTGCAGGAGGTCTCTTCGCCGGGGACATTACGCTCGTGGCATCAAGATCTGCGAGCAAAAGGAAGCCTGAATGGACGATTGCCGTGCTGGCTGGGCTTGCAGGCATGATCGCATCGGAAGTGATGAGCTTCGTCGTATGGCAGATAATAGGGGGTTTTACGGGATGGCTGGGAGAGGCGGTAGCATCATGGATGTCTGTCGCAGCATCGGCCGGCCTGGGGGCTCTGATAACCGCTGCCATCATCTACAAGAAGTTCGGGCTCGATTATAAGAAGGCGTATTGGTGTTCACTCGCAGGCGTTGCGCCCGCGTTCATCTTATACAGTCTTTTGCTGGGTCTGTTCGAAGGTTTCATGGGCTAAAGAACATTGTTTTGGAGGTGGGACTATATGAGTAAACGCAAGCTTGTAATGATCATGATAGTGCTGATAATGCTCGTGGCACTGGGAGGATGCGCCCCTAGCATCAAGACGAACGTCGATTTCACGAAATCGGACTATGCCGACAAGGTCGACGTTGAAGCTGATGATTCTGCGATGCCATCCGGTTCTGCCGCAGGGACTTCTTCCGCCGAACCGGCGGACTACGTTTGGGCGCACGAACATGGATTGGTGTTAAGGAAAGGCCGGGTCTTCACTAAGGATGCCTATATGGGTGACTTCAAAGCCGAGCTGGTGGTGGATATCCAGTACGCTCCGCCGGCAGCAGAGGGTTTTGTCCTAGGAATAGGGTTCAAGGAATTACCGACGATAACCTATCCTTGGCCCAACTTATTCAAGGCCGTGCAGTTCTACGGTAACCACACAGGACTACCCGAGGCCATAGCGGCATACACTGTGCTTCCGCACATGCCGTATACATCACTCGTATCATTATTGGACACAGAGTCACCGGACGTGCTCCCGTTCGTAGACGAGCTCCTGCCGGGCCTTGTGATCGGCGACGGGGTGGTATCCGGAACAAATACGATAGTCCTTGAGAGGAAGGGCGGGACGATATCGATCACCGTCAATGGGACGGTAGTAGGCACGTACGAAAGCGAATATATACTGGAAGGGTATAGTATCCCTCCCTTTATTAACTTCTACGTCGAGAAGCCGATAAGGATAGGGGTGTTCTCGGCATGCGTGCACGCAGAGGGGGATTATGACGAGGGCGTATTCCTAAGGTCGCTGAAAGTGTATGCCGATGAGCTGGTAGAGCCCTAATCGGTCCTCGTTCGTCTTGCAGGCGTCCATCATAGGATGTAAAATGATTTCTATGATGAAAGGCTGTGAAAAGGACAAGTAATCGGACCGTCTGCCTACAGGGAAGGTGCGCCGCGGATTGAGAGCGCGCCCGGGCAAGGATCAGATGAATTCACCTTGGAGCTTCTGCCTGAAAGACCAGTAGGGCACGACGGTGGTCCTCCGTTACGGGGCTGGGCATCCTTTTGAAGGATGCGGAGTGGGCCTTGTGCCAAGATGGGTGGTACCGCGGAAGCTGCGACTTTCGTCCCAGGAAGTAGCAGCTTCTTTTATTTACCATAAGGGGGAGGAACAATGCTACCTGATATCAAAGGCCTTGTGGAACGGGCAAAGGACGAGATTGCCTCCTGCGGAAACAAAAACCAGCTGGAAGCCATAAGGATCAAGTACATAGGCAAGAAGGGCGAGCTCACAGCGCTCCTTAGGAGCATGGGAGGGCTTTCTCCGGAGGATAGGCCGAAGTTCGGGCAGGCGGTCAATGAGGCGAAGGAAGAGATCGAAGGCAGGCTGGCAGTGAAGTCTGACGCCATCGTGATGTCGGCCAGGGAGAAGCAGTTCATAGACCAGGCCGTGGACATAACTCTTCCAGGTAGGATACACAAGATAGGCAACCTCCATCCCATTACGAAGGGCTTCGAGGAGATATGCGACATCTTCGTAAGGATGGGCTTCTCGGTAGTCGAAGGCCCGGAGGTAGAGACCGATTTCTACAACTTCACGGCTTTAAACACGCCCCCGTTCCATCCGGCAAGGGATGTGCAGGATACTTTCTACATCACCGACAACATACTCCTCAGGACACACACTTCTCCGCAGCAAGCCAGGCAGATGGAGAAGCAGGAACCGCCCGTGAAGGTGGTGGTGCCGGGCAGGGTGTACAGGCGCGACCAGGTGGATGCCACCCATTCACCCGAATTCCACCAGCTCGAGGGACTTTATGTGGACAAGGGAGTGACCTTTGCTCACCTGAAGGGTGCATTGGAGATGTTCATAAAGGCTTTCTACGGAGAGGATAAGAGGGTCAGGTTCAGGCCCCACTACTTCCCGTTCACCGAGCCTTCGGCCGAGATGGATGTGTCTTGTTTCGCCTGCGGAGGAAAAGGATGCAGGATATGCAAAGGAGAAGGCTGGATAGAGATACTCGGCTCAGGCATGGTCCATCCGAACGTATTGAGCACTGCGGGATATGATCCGGAATTATACAGCGGTTTTGCGTTCGGCATGGGAATAGACAGGATCGTATCGCTGAAGTACGGCGTGGATGACCTGAGGCTATATTTCGAAAACGACATCCGCTTCCTTGAGGCGTTCTAGGGGAGGTTAATGTAGATGCTTGTTCCACTGAGATGGTTGAGGGATTACGTGGATTTCGGCCTCGGGGCAAACGAGTTAGCCGACTTGCTTACCATGACGGGGACGAAGGTGGAGGCCGTAACGAAGACGGCCGAGCGAATGTCGGGGATAATCTCCGCGAAAGTCGAGGAGATACACCCTCATCCGGAGGATCCAAGGCTGAGGGTCGCGAAGTTGTGGACCCCTCATTACTCATATACGGTAGTAACTGCGGCAAACAACGTGCAGCAAGGCGATATGGTGCCGCTGGCTGCGCCGGGGGCGACTCTTCATGACGGCAGGAAGATAGGGACGGTAGAATTCACCGGGATCGTCTCCGAGGGCATGATGTGCTCGTCGATGGAGCTGGGCATCTCTGACGATGCGGATGGGATCCTGATCCTTTCCGAATCTTTCCTTTCGGGGATAGACATGGTCTCGGTCCTCGAGCTGCAAGACGACGTCTTGGAGCTCGAGATTACGCCGAACAGGCCCGACTGCCTCGGGATGCTGGGAGTCGCCAGGGAAGTAGCGGCGATTACTAGAACGGCGCTAAAGTGGCCGTCTAACGATTACCCGGCGGAGGGAGACCATGCCGCAGACATGACTATGGCTGAGGTGATGGATCCGGACCTTTGCAGCAGATATGCGCTTAAGGTATTCAGCGACGTGAAGATAGGGCCTTCTCCGTTGTGGATGCAAGTAAGGCTAAGGGCGGCGGGCATCAGGCCGATCTCGAATGTCGTCGACGTGACGAACTACGTCATGCTGGATGTCAATCAACCGCTGCACGCTTTCGACTACGACAGGCTGGAGGGCGGCAGGATAATCGTGCGGCGCGCGAAGGACGGAGAGAGCATAAAGACGCTAGACGGACAAGAAAGGCCGGTAGAGAAAGGTATGCTGCTGATCTGTGACGCGGTGAAGCCGGTCGCTGTCGCCGGTGTCATGGGTGGGGCCGAAAGCGAGATAGGCGAGAGCACAAGAAGGGTGTTGTTGGAATCAGCCACATTCCAAAGGCAGAGCGTATGGAGGACCTCAAAGGCCCTTAAACTAAGGACCGAGTCGTCCTCTAGATTCGAGAAGGGCCTTGATACGGAGACCGTACCGATAGCGCTCGAAAGAAGTTCGAGCTTGCTTGCGTACATGGGCGCGGCGAGGATCAATCCCGGCATAGTTGATGTGAACAACAACGTATGGACCGGCAAGAGCATAAGCACGACTCGTTCGTGGATATCGAAGAGCTTGGGGACCGAACTGGGTACGAAAGTAGATGAGTACCTGGCTCTTCTAGGTATGGACATCGATTCCGAAGGACAGGGTGGAAGGCTCACCGTCAGGATACCTTCCTGGAGGGGGGACCTCAACGAACCGATCGACCTTGTCGAAGAAGTAGCGCGGCTCCATGGGTATAACAACTTGGAATCGGAAGTCCCCGTGAATCTCAAACCTTCTGACTGGACGTACGAGCAAAAAGCCGAAAAGAGGATAAAGAACCTGCTCACAGGGCTTAGCCTGCATGAAACCTCAACGTATAGCCTAGTGCCCAAGGACGACACGTTGAAGATGATGATCGGACCAGATGAAACAGCATCGAAGCCCATCACAGTGATGAATCCTCTTTCTGAGGACCAGTCCAGCCTCAGGACCATGTTGATTCCTTCGCTGCTGAGGGTCATCAGCACTAACCTAAGGAGGGGCGCAAGGAGCGCAGGTTTCTTCGAGCTGGCAAGGATATACCTGATGGAAGATGGATCCCTGCCCGAAGGAGAACTGCCAAGAGGGCAAAAGCCGTGCATAGAAAGGAAGATGATCGCCGCAGCCATATCCGGCAATTCCGGCGATCGTACGTGGCACGCCCCAGAAAGGCCATATGACTTCTTCGATATTAAGGGGATCATCGAATCGCTGTTCACCTCCCTCGGTATTGAGGATTATGGCTTCCGGACAGGAGAGGCCAAATACTTGATGCCGGGCAGAAGAGCCGAAGTCGTAGTTTGCGGAAAGAAGGTTGGCGTTCTGGGCCAGCTTCATCCTGACGTAGCGGGCTCTTTCGATGTGCCTGAGAACACGCTAGTCTTCGAGATGGAAGTTGAGGCTATTATGGATGTCATCCGAAAGGATATGAAGTTCGCCGGCATACCCAAGCACCCGTCTACCGAAAGGGACATTGCGATGCTTCTTCCTAAGGAAGTGACGGCCGATTCAGTCATCTGTTTCATAAGGAGGACCGGAGGATCCGTGGTAGAGTCGGTGGTGGTCTTCGACCAGTATGAAGGGACAAACATAAAAGAAGGGACGAAGAGTTTGGCCTTTACGGTCAAATACAGGGCATACGATAGGACACTTACTTCTGACGAAGTCAATGAGATACACGAGAGGGTAAGGGAAGGACTCGTCAGGGAATTAGGGGCCGTTCTCCGATAAACAAGTAAGCAACATAGAGAATTATGCGCACTAGGCGGGGGCGTCTTTTACCGTGCGCATTTAAATACGTATTGCCCTGCGATTATTCAGCGTTGTATAATTTAGTTGTTAACTAAGCGAAGAGGTGATTCTCTTGGTTGACCTAATAATGTGTCCTCTAAGCTACGGTGCGGACAAGGCAGGATTGGAACACGGCCCTACCCAGCTGATGGGGCGCTATCCGGATATGGCCAACAGGATAAGGTTCATCAGTGTTGCTAGGAAGCCTGAGAACTTCTCTTCCTCGAACCTTAAGTTCGTAAACACGATAGCGTCAACATGCGAGATTGTGGCTGAAACCATTAGCTTTTCGATAGGAGAGGGGCATATACCCATACTGCTAGGCGGGGACCACGCCCTAGCCATGGGGAGCATAAAAGGTGCCCTCGACCATTATGAGAATTTGGCGGTCTTGTGGGTTGACGCCCATGCCGACATGAACACCCATGAAACTACGCATTCGGGCAACATACACGGCATGCCGCTTGCGGCCCTTATGGGATACGGGCATCCTAAGCTGGTTAACCTGCACAACTCGGGGCGCATAAATCCTAAGAATGTAGTACTTTTCGGGAGCAGGGACGTAGAGGAGGACGAGGGGAAGCTCATCAGGATGTCCGGAGTAAGGGAATTTCCTTACGATAGGATCATCAAAGACGGATTCAAGGAATCCCTTGACGAAGCCCTGTGCTATCTTTCGACAAGGTCCAGATACCTACACCTTTCTCTGGACCTCGACAGTATGAATCCCATCGATGTCATGGGCGTTTCCACCCCTGTGCCCGGGGGCTTCAAGGTAAATCAGGTAATCGACCTGATAAAAAAGGCCGTCTCCATGTTCGAAGTCACGTCGATCGACCTTGTCGAGTACAATCCTCTGCACGATAAAGGGGAATTGACCCTCGATACGATGGTGATGCTTGTCAGCATCCTTGAGAAACTACTTGCGGACAGATACTCCAAATAGCCGTTACTAAAGCGTTATCGGTTGCGCGCTGTTTCTAGCATCGTCTGCATGTCATCCCACGAAAGCATGCCCACCTTGTAGTCAAGCAACCGCCCTTCTTTAAAAAGGAACGTCGTGGGATAGGCTTCTATGCCGAACTTCATCGCCGCGGCACCGTCCTGGTCCAATAACACGGCGATTCCATCAAACCCCTTCTTATCGATGAATTCCTGTACGGTCCTCTCCTTTTCGTTTACGTCTATCGCTATGACCTTGCCTGATCCGTCCTCTTCAACCAGCCTTGACAACTTGATCAGGTCGGGCATCTCCAACTCGCAGTACCGGCACCACGTCGCCCAGAAGTTCACGAACAAGATCCCCTCGGCATAATCCGATATGTTCTTCGTGCTACCACCGAGTACGAGAAGCCTCGTGTCTATGTCCGCTATGGTTATGCTACCTTCCTGTGCTGAGGAACCAGCCGGGCCTTCCGAAGAAACTCCGGTACTAACACGATTTGACGCGTAATAATAAATTACTGACGCAGCCAATATCAGCACAGCAGCGATAATGAGTAATGGGAGCCTTCGCGAGTTCATGGTATACACCTCCCGTATAAGGACATTATTGTTGGGGGATAATCACTAAGTCAAGTGAGCCCCCATTCACCAGAAATGATGAAGAATACGGACAATGAATAGGTTAACCTCCTGGTGAGGTGTTGTTCGTGAGAGCTTTTACTTTAGGCAGATCCAGCAGGCCCACGCACGAATTCATGAAGATACTGATAAGGGAAGGTGCGAGCCATCTAATCGACCTCAGGGACGAGAACAAGTACAAGCCGTCGTCCGCAAGGGAGAAGAACCTAAATTCCTGCATGAAGGCAAACGGCATAAGAAAGATGGTCGGTATGGAACGTACCTATTCGATCTCCGATCCCTGCCTGTTGCACCGAATGCAAAGCGGAGCGTCCGTGTCATATGTAGACGGCAGGTCCAGATATGACGTATCGGAGTTGATGAAGTCGGTCTGGGGGCTCAAGGATCACAATCGAGCACCGATATTGGCGATCATCGGCGGGGACGTAGAGCCATTCGGGTGCATCAGGTCCGTCTGGATATCGAAGGGGCTTTCAAGCAAAGGCGTTGAGGTATGCCATGTCATCGACAAAGATCGGAAGATCGGACATGACGTCATGGAGAGATGGTTGGTCGCAAGGTACGGAATGTCGCTGTCAGGAGCCAGGGCCTATAACGATGCCAGGTTCGTGCGCGCAGCCTACGAAATGCATGCGAAGCACCTAGTAAAGGTGGCTGCGGCAGGAAGGCGATGAAAAAGGGGGCTTTCGCCCCCGATACCGGACCTCAATATCTACATCGCGCTAATAATTCTGAAGGTAGTTGTCAAGCTCCCATTTGTGGACAATCTGTTTGTAAAGTTTCCATTCCTGGAACCTGCCGTTCCTGTATTTAGGATAGATGACGTCTCCTAGCGCCTCACGCACCACTGGGTCCGCGTCCATCTCCAACAGTGCGTCTTTCAAGGATCCCGGCAGGGTGTCTATGCCTTCCTCAAGGCGTTCCTGCTCGTTCATGCTGTAAAGGTTCCTGTTGCAGGGTTGAGGAGGGATGAGCCCATTCACTATGCCGTCAAGCCCCGAGGCGATTATCGTGGCGAATGCCATGTAAGGGTTGCATGAAGGATCAGGATTCCTAAGTTCCACCCTAGTGCTGGCTCCTCTGGCCGTGGGAATCCTGACGAGGACCGACCTGTTCGCGGTGGACCATGCTATGTATACGGGGGCCTCGAACCCGGAAACAAGCCTCTTGTAGGAATTTACGAGAGGATTGGTGACTGGGGTGAATGCCTTGGCATGTTTTAGCAGGCCCGCCACGAAACTCCTTGCAAGGTCGGAGAGCATGAACTCTCCATTCGGGTCGTAGAAGGCATTCTCGCCAGCTTTTGACAAGGATATATTGCAGTGCATGCCTGAACCTGCTATGCCGTATACGGGCTTAGGCATGAAGGTGGCATGCATGCCGTGCTTCTTGGCTATCTGCTTGGTGACCATCTTGAGCGTAACGACCCTGTCAGCGGCAGTCAGCGCGTTCGTGTACTTGAAATCCAACTCGTGCTGAGAGGGGCCGCATTCATGGTGGGCGACCTCTACTTTGAAACCCATCTCTTCGAGTGTGAGTACGATATCCCTTCTTACTTCATCAGTGTAATCGGCAGGAGTCAGGTCGAAATATCCAGACTGGTCGGCGAACTGGGTAGTCGCCATACCTGAGGCGTCGGTCTTAAAAAGGTAGAATTCGCACTCGGGGCCTATATTAACCGAATAACCTAGCTCGGACGCTCTCAGAAGCTGCTTTTTCAGCGCTAGCCTGGGGTCTCCGTCGAACGGCTCTCCTGACCTAGTGTAGATATCGCAGATTAGCCTTGCCACGGTAACGCCGCCGTTGCTCCAGGGCAGCGTCAGAAATGTGTTAAGGTCGGGTCGGAGGTTCATGTCAGATTCTTCTATCCTAGCGAAGCCTTCGATGGATGAGCCATCGAACATGATCTGTCCATCCAGGACTTTACCCAGCTGTGTAAGCGGGACTTCTACGTTCTTCAAGGAGCCCATCATGTCCATGAACTGCAACCTAAGGAACTTCACATCCTTTTCGGCGCATAGTCTCTCGATGTCCTTCCTCTCATAAGCCGGCATGCCCATCCCCCCTATAGTGCATTCAAAGAATAAATAAACGATAAAATCCTAATACTTTAAACAATGTATGTCAATAAAAGAAAGGCTGTATACAATATATTCTGAAGCGCTGCCGCGAAGGGGTTTGGTAGAACTTGACTTGATTGATTTTATAAATATGCAGTCTATGACAGTCGGGTAAAAGTGCAGGTGCAACGCAGTGCCGTTTGTGTTAATTTAAAACCATGGATGGAAAAGGTGGTAATAATGGACACCGCTGATAAAGCCCATGACAAGAGAAGAGTGACTGTACCGGTGAAAATAATGGGGGAGAGCTTCCTCATAACCGGCGAACAGGATGAAGGCCATGTGATTTCACTCGCCAAAGAACTCGACGGCAAACTCATGGAGGCCAGGAAGTTGATGCCGACGGCATCCCCGCACAGGATAGCAATCTCCGTCGCATTGGAACTTATATCCCTGATCAGGAAGGAGCGCGAGAAGTCGGACTCGCTCCTTGAGACCATCGAAAGAACCTAAGTAATCGGGAGGTGGAATGATGCAAAGCTTCGACTGGCTGAGCATAGTGCTTACGGCTCTTTTGGTGATATCCTTGTTGAGCGGCCTCAGAAGGGGATTCTTCAGACAGATAGCCGACATAGCCGGACTTGTGGTCGGCTTTATTGTGGCCTCCAAGATATATGCTCAGGCGGGCCAATGGATATCCGGCTACTTCGCGCAGCTGAACGAGCAGGTAGCCTGCGTGATAGGTTTCGTGATGGTATTCGCCGCCGTGTTCTTAGTTATCGAGATAATCGGTTTGATACTTACCAAAGCATTCTCGCTGCCGGGTCTGAACGTGATCAACGGGCTTGCCGGTGCTGTCATAGGGCTTGCGTTGGGCGCCTTCTTCTACGGGATAGCGATGTCATTGCTGCTGGCCCTAAACATAACGGTCGTGAGCTCTGCGATAGAAGGATCGGTCGTACCCTATTACCTGGTTACGGGTATGACATGGATCTACGATAAGCTGGGATTCGCGATACCCCAGCTAGAAAACGCCATACCGATATTCAAGGGTTTCCAGATCTAGCCATGGGTAAGAAGATGATGCCCAAGGGAGGTCAGCCCTCCCTTTGTAGGCACGGAGGATAGGCAATTGGACGAAAGGACGTTAAGAGTTCTTGAATGGCATAAGGTGCTTGATGAGCTGTCAGGTTGTTGTTCCACGGAGCTGGGAAGGACGCGCGTCGAAGAGCTAGGGCCGTCTGATGATAGGCTGCTCATCAAAAATGCGCTGGAAGAGACTACGAGCGCCAGGTTCTTCCTTGATTCCGGACGCCAGGTGATCTTCGGGGGCGTTAAGGATATCAAGGACATCGCAATCAAGGCCGAGAAAGGCCTTGTTCTGTCAGGCACGGAGCTCAGCTCTGTATATGCGCTGATAAGCAGGGCCAGGGCGATCCGCAAGCAGCTGTTTTCTCTGGAGGACAGGTTCTTGCCGATTAAAGAGCTGGTATGGAATATCCGGGAACACAAAGACCTTGAAGTAGAGCTCGAACAGGGCATAGGGCCAAGCGGCGAGGTGCTCGACGGCGCCAGCCCGGAGCTAGGCAGGATCAGGTCCAGGATAAACATGCTGAACTCAAGGCTGAGGGACAAGCTAGATCAGATCATAAAAAGGCCGGAGATAGCGAAGTACCTGCAGGAGCCAATAGTCTCGCTTAGGAGCGGCAGGTTCGTCGTGCCGGTGAGAGCCGAGTACAAGGGGCAGGTAAAAGGGATCGTGCATGACCAGAGCGCTTCCGGTGCCACGGTCTTCATAGAACCTCTGTCCATAGTCGAGGCGAACAACGACCTAAGGGAAGCCGAGGTAGCCGAGCAGGACGAGGTGGAGAAAGTACTCTCTAAGTTCTCCGCCATGGTAGGGGATATCGCAGAAGATATCGTCCTAACGCTGGATTGTCTGTCGGGATTGGACTTCGCGCTGGCAAAAGGGAAATATTCCCAGATATCAGATTCATCGGAACCATTACTGGCTGAAGATCAGAGGTTCCGCTTCGAAGGAGCGAGGCATCCCCTGCTAAAGGGCACGGTCGTGCCCATAGACGCATATGTGGGAGAAGGCTTCACAATCCTCGTGATTACCGGGCCTAACACCGGCGGCAAGACCGTCGCTTTGAAGACGATGGGGCTTCTACAGGTAATGGCACAATCGGGCCTTCACGTTCCAGCTTTACCCGGCTGCACAGCTGCCGTGTTCGCTTCCATATTCGCCGATATTGGCGATGAGCAGAGCATCGAGCAGTCGCTTTCCACATTCTCCGGACACATGACGAACATAGTCGAGATATTGAGGAAGGCCGACGACAGATCTTTCGTACTGCTCGATGAGCTGGGCGCGGGCACAGATCCGGAAGAGGGCGCAGCTCTTGCGATGGCGATACTAGACGACCTTTATTCCGTGGGCGCGACTGTGGTGGCGACGACCCATTACAAGGAGCTTAAAGTATTCGCCCATCTAAAACCAGGTATGCGGAACGCCTCGGTGGAGTTCGACATAGAAAGCCTTAAGCCCACGTATAAGTTGTCAATCGGGATGCCCGGATCCTCGAACGCGTTCGCCATAGCCGAGAGGCTCGGCCTGCAAGACGGAGTGATAACCAAAGCTAAAAGCCTAATCAAAAGCGAAGACAAAAAAGTGGAGGACATGATAAACAGCCTAAGGCATGAATATGAGGCCGCAGCTTCAGCGAGGAAAGATGCCGATATACTCAAACGGAGGGCTGAAGAAGCCAGCAGGAAACTCTCGGATGAGCTTGCCAAGCAGAGGTCTGAGAAGGCTGAGATCATGCAGAAAACCCGCTCCGAGGCGAGGGAGCTCGTCAAGCTGGCCCGACAAGAAGTAGAGCAGATTATCGGAGAGTTGAAGACAGGTTATGCCCAGAACACTCAAGAGACCGCCAGAGCAGCCAGGAAGGCGGTCGAATCCCTGAAGGAGTTCATCGATGAGATCGGCGGAGATATCCACGACGAGAGGACTCAGGCTCTAGAATCCGATGTGGAAGGGTTGAAGGCGGGCGATCCCATCGAGATCCTCCCATCAGGGATAGAGGGTGTGCTACTAGAGATAAAGGGAGACAAAGTCAGGGCGGCCGTCGGTTCCATAAGGACCGAGATGCCTCTTTCGATGATACGCAAGAGCAAGGTCAAGAGCGAAAAGAAGCATATGACCGTCAACCTAGAGAGGCAGACGGAGATTGGCATGCATCTGGCCCAGAGTATCTCTGTAGAGATAGACCTAAGAGGTATGAAGGCGGACGAAGCGATAGAAGCACTCGACAAGAGGCTTGACGAGGCCGTGCTTGCAGGCATACCGATGCTAAGGGTGATACACGGCAAGGGTACGGGCGCGTTAAGGGCGGCAGTAAGAGACAGGCTTACAGGTGACGGAAACATCGAATCCTTCCGCTTGGGGGCGGAAGGTGAGGGAGGAGACGGCGTCACCATCATCAAGTTCAGGCAATAGGAGGATGGTAATGAACCATACTGTAGACCTTAAGGACAAGAAGCTTTTCATATTGGACATGGACGGTACCATCTACCTTGGCAATAGGTTGTTCGACGGGACGCTGCAGTTCTTGGAGACTGCCAGGAAAAACGGAGCCAGATGCGTCTTCCTGACTAACAACTCGTCGAAAAGCACAAAAGAATACATAGAGAAACTAAGGAAGATGGGCATCGAGTGCGGTATGGACGACGTATTCACGTCTGTCCAGGCATCAGCAATCTACCTAAAGGCCAACCACATGAATGGTAAAGTTTATGCCGCCGGCACAAAAGCCATGCTTAACGAGTTATTGGAAATGGGAATTGACGCTACGGGGCGGCCCGATGGTAATGAGGGCGTGGTCCTGCAGGGATTCGATACGGAGCTCGAATACTGGAAAGTAGAGGCTGCATGCAGGCTTATCGACAATGGGGCAGTCTTCTTGGCCTGCAATATCGACAAGGTCTGTCCAGTGGAGGACGGCTATATACCTGATTGTGGCTCCATCTGTAAAATGATAGAATCGGCAACCGGCAAGGCACCGCATTTCATAGGTAAACCGGAAGCAAGCATGATAGAAGGCTTGTTGATGAAGGAAGGCATAGAAGCGAAGTATGCGGTCATGGTAGGAGACAGGCTCTATACCGACATCGCCTGCGGAGTAAATGCGAATGTGGATACGGTGCTGCTTCTTTCAGGTGAAACTAGCCTCCACGACCTCGAGGGTTCAAGCGTCGCACCTACTTACATAATGAAGGACATCGCGCAACTGGGTTACGAGATTAGAAGAATATAGGGCGTTTATCAGCAATTAAAAGGATCCGCCCTCAATCGTCGGATGAAGAGGGCGGATCCTTTGGTTCTTTACAGTTTCTCTAGTGGATGTTACATCTTTTCGAGCTTATCGGTTTTGAGTAATTCGGTGATCCGTCCTCATTGGCCTCATAGTACGAATCCCCTACTTTAGTAAGTCGATAGACAGCGACACTTTCCTCAGGGCAGTTCTCGTTCGCCAACATGCCTGATACTGTGCAAACTTTCTCCAGAACAACTTCTTCCGCAGCGGCATGCACCGTGCAAGTCGTCTTGGGTTCCGTGCCCTTTATGAACACTTCGCTTATGATCTGGTCTTTGGGGCAAGCAGATGAGGGCAAGAGGCCGCTAGCAGAGCAGATCTTCACCCCTGTGGAAATGCCCGAGGGTATCGTGAAGTTCAGCACGGGCTTGTCCGCCAACGCCTGTTTCATGAAACCTGCCCAAACAAGCACGGCGGTGGAGCTACCAACGACGCCAACGCCAGGGTATCTCATCTCCTTGGCCGTATCTTCCCCTATCCATACGGTGGCTACTAGATCTGGGGTATAGCCAACGAACCATGCATCGGTATTGGAATCCCCCGTACCGGTCTTGCCGGCCGCAGGCCTTCCTATGTATCCTCTGCGCCCTGTCCCTGACGGGCTGCTTATCACTGAAGTAAGCATGTTCGTTATCATGTAGCTGATGTCCTGGTCCAGCACTACTTCTTTTTGAACGGCACCTTGTTCCAGCACCTTACCTTCAGATGAGGTAATCTGCTTGATGAAATACGGTTTGGCCTTAATCCCGTTCGTGGCAAGCGCCCCATATGCCGAGCAGAGCTCAAGAGGTATGACGCCCTTTGTAAGGCCGCCTAGCGTTATCGAAAGCCCGATATCGTTCTTGGCCCCGCTCGTCACCAAAGTCGAAATCCCAAGCTTCCTTGCTATTTCTATTGCTTTCATAGGGGTTACTTGCTCAAGAAGTTGTATAGCTATCATGTTGGTCGACTGGGCTAGTGCCTCTCTTAATCGTATCGGTCCTATGAACTTGTTGTTGAAGTTGCTAGGAGCCCAGACGCTCTTGTCCGGCTGGACGTACTCAAGCGGTTTGTCCACCATGATAGAAGCGGGCGTGAAGCCCATCTGCAACGCTCCGATGTATACGAATGGTTTGAAAGTGGAGCCGGGGGACCTTGTGGCTTTCGTAGCCCTATTGAACTCGTCCTCCCCCCGTCCGCCGACCAACGCCAGGATCTCGCCGGTTCTGGGATCTATCGCAACGAAGGCATATTGTGGGTAGGTCAGGGTGACATCACCCTTAGTTTCGGTTCTGCCCTTTGGGACCTTCGACTTAAGCTCTGCTTCGGCAATCTTCTGATAACGTATGTCCAACGTGGTCTTTACTGTAAGTCCGCCTTTGTAGACCGTATCGGAACCGTACTTATCCACAAGGTAGTCCCTTATCATGAACGAGGCGTAGGATGCCGTCTGAGAGCTCTTTGACAGGCCGACGAGCTTTACTTCTTCCTTCTTCGCAGCTTCGGCCTGCTCTTTGGTTATGTAGCCGTATTTGACCATCTGGTCAAGTACGAGGTTCCTACGACTTGTGGCATTTTCCAGGTTTTTATACGGGCTGTAGACCACCCATCCTTTTGGAACGCCCGCGATGAGCGCCGCCTCTGCAAGAGTGAGCTTCTCCACAGGTTTTCCGAAGAACAGCTGTGAGGCGGCCTCTACGCCGTATGCTCCATGGCCGAAATAGATGGCGTTAAGGTAGAACTCAAGAATCTCATCCTTCGTATAGCGCCTCTCAAGCTGGAATGCGTAGAATACCTCCCAAATCTTCCTGCTCAGCGTTTTTTCATGCGAAAGGAAGACATTTCTTGCCAGCTGCACTGTTATCGTGCTTCCCCCTTGGGCCGTCGTCATGTTCGTTATGTCATACACCAAAGCTCCAAGGATCCTGGTTATGTTGATACCCTTGTGGGTGTAAAACGTATGGTCCTCGATCGCGATGAAGGCGTCCTTAAGGTTGTCAGGCATATCAGAAAGCTTCCTGACCTCACGGTTCTCGACGAGGAACTTGGTTATTATCTCACCGTTCCTGTCATACACTACCGTAGGCAGGGCATGTTTAACCTCGACATCTTCCACGCTTGGCGCGTTTTTCATGTAGTCGGAAAGTATGACCACGGTAACGCCCGCAATAACTATGAGCAGTGCGATACCCAGGGCTACAAGCCAGGTTAAGAGCTTGACCCAAGAAAAACCGGATTTCCTAGAACGTACCATTGGAAACCTCCGATAAACTAACCGTAATAATGATAGAATTATACACCAATTGGACCTGGCAGGCCCTAAGGGTGATTCTGAAGACAGTTAATATGCGATCTTCTGAGCCCGCCGAACCATGATGGCTCTGTTCCTTGAGCCAATGTGTACTGGAATGGTATTATTATTAAGTAATTAACCTTCCTAGGAGGCCTGGATATGAAGCTTACAGCGAAGGAACAGCTGGACGAGATATCGAGAGGGTCGGCTGAGATCATTTTACAGGAAGACCTACTTGCGAAATTTGAAAGGTCTGAGAAGACCGGCAAGCCTTTGATAATAAAGCTCGGGCTTGACCCATCAGCTCCGGATATCCACCTCGGGCATACCGTCGTACTGCAGAAAATGAGGCAGTTCCAGCAGATGGGACATACCGTAGTCATAATCATCGGCGATTATACCGGGATGATAGGAGACCCTACCGGCAAATCCGAGACGAGGAAGCAGCTTACTAGGGAAGAAGTAATGGCGAATGCAAAGACGTACCAGGATCAGATATTTAAGATACTTGACAAGGAAAAGACCGTGATAAGGTTCAACTCTGAATGGCTTGCCCCCATGAACTTCGCCGACATCATCAACCTGGCGAGCAAGACAACCGTAGCAAGGATGCTCGAAAGGGATGATTTTGAGAAAAGGTACAAAGAAGGAAGGTCCATCGGGGTACATGAGTTCTTCTACCCATTGATGCAATCCTTCGATTCAGTCGCATTGGATGCCGATGTGGAACTAGGAGGCACTGACCAGAAGTTCAACATCCTCATGGCAAGGAACATACAAAGAGACTATGGTCAAGAGGCACAGTGTTGTGTCCTTATGCCTCTTCTGCCCGGTACTGACGGAGTACAAAAGATGTCGAAGTCGCTTGGCAACTACATTGGCATCAATGAGGCGCCCGACGATATATACGGAAAGACGATGTCCGTACCGGACGAGCTGATACTATTATATGTGAATACGGTAACGACTTTCGACCTGAGGACGAAACAGGAGATAGAGAAAGGCCTAAAGGAAGGCACATTGCATCCGATGAGAGCGAAAGCGATGCTCGCTCACCAGGTAGTCCTTCAATACCATGACAGGGAAGCTGCCGACGCCGCGCAAGCAGAATTCGACAAAGTACATAGGAATAGGGAGCTTCCGGATCAGATAGACGTGCTTCTCATAATGGCCGAAGAGTCAAACGAAGGTATCATGAACGCAGCTAAGCTTGTTGTACGATCCGGATTGGCGTCCACGGGCGGAGAGGCGAGAAGGTTGATAGAAGGAGGGGCCGTCCGTTATGACGGAAAGAAGGTAGAGGAGCCTCTAGAGGAGCTCGCGCTTAAGGAAGGGGCCATTCTACAGGTAGGTAAGCGCAAGTTCCTGCGCATATCACTTGGGCGTTGACAATAAGGCGGCGAAGCCGCTCAGGGGGTGTACTTTAATGGGTCTTGTTACTGGCATTGACGTATTGGAAAAAGCCAACCAGGGCTATTACGCCGTTGGAGCGTTCAACTTCGTGAACATGGAAGTACTCAAAGCGATAGCCGGAGCAGCAGCCGAAGAGAAATCGCCTGCGCTGATAGCTTGTTCAGAAGGCGCAATAAAATATGCGGGCATAAAGAACCTGGTCTGCATGGCAAAGGCCGAGGCTGATGCATCCGGGATGCCCCTTTGTCTGCACCTTGACCACGGCAAGGATTTCAATGTGATCATCCAGTGCATCAGGAACGGTTTTACCTCTGTGATGATCGATGGGTCACATCTTCCTTTGGAAGAGAACATCGCGATCACTAGGAAGATCGTGGAAATAGCGCATGCAGCCGGTATCAGCGTAGAAGGAGAGCTAGGCAAGTTATCCGGGATTGAGGACAACGTCGCGTCAAGAGAATCTATACTCACGGATCCTGCCGAGGCCGAGCGTTTCATTGCCGAAACCGGAGTCGATTCTCTAGCTATCGCAATAGGTACCGCGCACGGTCCGAAGAAGTTCAAGGGCGAGCCTATACTCGAGATACCTCTCGTCGCGGAGATCAAGAAAAGAACGGGAATACCCCTGGTATTGCACGGAGCATCTTCGGTACCTGCTGAAGTCCTTGAGAAGGGCATAAAATACGGTGCTAGATGGGAAGGCTCGAAGGGTGTGCCCGAAGCCAGCCTCGTGGAGGCGGTTAAAGGTGGAATAAACAAGGTCAACGTAGACACCGACCTCAGAATGACCTTCATAAGTACGCTAAGGCAAGTAATGAGCGAGAAACCCGAGAGCGTAGATCTAAGGGATCTTTTCAAACCATGTATGTCAGCGGTGAAGGACGTAGTCAGGTATAAGATGAGACTGCTTGGAAGCTCTGGTAAAGCGTGATATAGCCAAGTAGCATATAAGGGGCCGGCATGCTGCACATCAGTTAGCCGGCCTCTAATTATCAAGGAGCCCAGGTAAAAGTGGAGCCTGCATGGAGCATCGATAGAGAAGATGGACGTCCTATAGCTGCACGGAAAACAGTAAAATATCACTTGCAATAGGGGTTTGCTATTTGATATTATACATATTGCCTCCCGTACGGCGAGGCGGCTCTTTGAAAACCGGGAATAAGGAAGGAAAGCAAGAAGGAAAAGAAGAGAGATAAAGAAGAGAGACTCAATAGCGAGCGGGCGAAGAGGATCTTTTGAGTAATGTCAGCGGAAAAAGCTTGAAGAAGCTAGGTAGTAAGACCTCTGACGAGGTATAAACTTTTGTCGGAGAGTTTGATCCTGGCTCAGGACGAAC
>JAKQNF010000017.1 GCA_029565935.1 Bacillota bacterium
CTGTATCACCGGCACCCTGCAGCTGTCGTCCACTTCGGGCAGCTGGTCGCAGTCGCCGGTCGCAGTGTTGTCTATCGGCTCGCCCAGGTTGATGTCGGCCTGCGTCACAGAGTAGGTGTAGGTCCATGTCCAGTGCTCACCCACGTTCAGCACGCCGGCCTCTCCCCCGGACTCCTCCGCCGAGCCGACGTCGCCCACCAGGGTGTCATCCAGAGTCACCCCGGTCAGGTCCACGTTGCCCGTGTTCGTCAGCACCACCGTGTAGTGCAGCAGCCCCGGCGCCGAGACCTCGGTCTCAACGACCGACTTGTCTATCTCGTACGACGGGTTCTGTATCACCGGCACCCTGCAGCTGTCGTCCACTTCGGGCAGCTGGTCGCAGTCGCCGGTCGCAGTGTTGTCTATCGGATCGCCCAGGTTGATGTCGGCCTGCGTCACTGAGTAGGTGTAGGTCCATGTCCAGTGCTCACCCACGTTCAGCACGCCGGCCTCACCACCGGACTCCACCGCCGAGCCGACGTCGCCAACCAGGGTGTCGTCCAGAGTCACCCCGGTCAGGTCCACGTTGCCCGTGTTCGTCAGCACCACCGTGTAGTGCAACAGCCCCGGCGCCGAGACCTCGGTCTCAACGACCGACTTGTCTATCTCGTACGACGGGTTCTCACCGAAATAATGTCCAGGGTCATCTGCCGTCACCACGTCTCCGACAGGAGGCGTCCCAGTGGCTGTCGCAATGTTTGCATGCGGACCCATTGCCGCCGGTACAGTCTTCGACAATGTCTGGGATGCATCTGGTGCCAGCGAAGCTATTGTGCCTATATGTCCGAGTATGTCGTCATCGACTGATACGTTCGTAAGTGTGCAGTCTCCTGTGTTTGTGACCAAGAACTCAAAAACGACATCGTCACCGACCAACACGCTCGGTCCTGGTGCATCGTCAGCTTCTTCGCCATTGACGTATTTTTCAATTTCAATGCTGGGCCTTATAACGACTGAGCTCTTGCTTGTCGTCGCGTCGATTGTGTCTTCACTGCTGTCCGTACCATGGACTTCAAGTCGGTTGACTACCCTCCATGCTCCGGAGATCCACTGGAGGTCGGCCTCGTCTACGACATAATACAGATCATAGGTATTACTTTCTCCTGGTTCCTGGACTACATCCGTTGCTATGGTCTCCTCCGATCCATCCGGCAGGATGTCGATTATCGTATCCAGAGTATTCGTCTCCGTATTACCCGCCGGATTGCCGACCGTCAGCACATAATGGATCGTGTCGCCCACGCGGTATGTATTCGGAGTAAGAGGATCAACGTTCTTCGCAAGGCTTATCTCAGAGGCCAAAGACGATGTAGTCATGAAGATAAGCATGGCCATCGTTATGAATAATATGATGAGACTTCTTGGCCTTCTCAATCTTTTTACACTCCTTTCTAGAGATGATTACGTACACGGCTGATCATCACCCATACCCGTTAACACCCCCCTCATCGAAAATGTGATATCGGTATCTATAAGGATCATTTTCCCAAACCACCCGCCTTCCTTATGCACATCATTAGCTTGTGCAGATTCCTAAAGTTGTATCATCCGAATCGCTATTCCCTTCCCCTGTCCTTCTTCGTCGATTTCTCCTCATACGCTCGAACTTCCCCATCGAGGACCTTCCGATCTCCCCTCCCTAATTTCCACTTAGTTCTTTCTAGCAGCGAGTTTACTAGTGTCCAGATGATCTATTCTCCCCGCTTTATTTCACAACTAGAAAGCAAAAACCGGCCAGACTTCCACGTCGGCCGGTTTCACCATTCACTCCGCGTTGCCTAGGTGACCAAATATAGGCAAGGCATCATCGTTTCCAAGTAGCATTATTTAGTTTGTGCCGCATATTACACAGCTTGCTTTGATTCTGTTGTGTATATTTCTGTTCTAAATTAATTCTTCTTTGGCTATATTCTTTAGGCATATGATATTTCCTCCTAAGAATCATTGCCATTATTTTCCACGCATATACGAAAAGCGTAATATATCCATGTTTCCCGGTTTCTAATCGGCAGCCCGACTCAAGTTTCTTTCTCATCTTCCAAAGGATACGGATCGCGACGAAGGTGTAAATATTTCTAAAATTTTTGTCATGCACGACCGAGTACCCGCTTCCCTGCGTTGTTTCCATTTACCATGCAGCTATCTGCCGTCGCTGTACGTTCACATGGTTAGTCATCAGGCGCGGTGCTGGGTCAAACTGTAGTGCTGGATTCTAGCATCCGCGGGAGCGGACCATATCCGGCTTTCTGCACAGAAGAGAAACGCGAAACCGGGGACGACTGAGTATCTTTCTTCTGCTCCTTTCCATCCGCCGATCCATGATCCGGGCCGGTCGGCCGATCGTCGAACACACCCTGATAAATAAGTGCGCTCCCCCTCAGGATGGCCTCTTCTTTTATCGCCATCATTCTTCGGGGGAGCGCCTTAGCTAGGGGACGTCTTATTCGTCTGCTCCTCTAGCTATTTAGTGATGTCTCCTTCGAGGTTGTTGTAAGCATCCAGGATCGCCTGCAGCCTTCCCATGGTCGTCCTGTTAAGGGAGGCAAGCGCTTCGTTGACGTCGTCTATGATGTCACCGAGCGACATCGGGTACGTGACATTAGGATGCGCAGCATTGAGTATCGCGGCGACGGCCGTTCTCAGCAGGTTACGAGCCGCGCCGATGATGTCCCTGCCGCCGCCATAGTTGAGCGCCTGCATCAGAGTATCATCCGCAAGGTCGCTGAGCTCGCTCGGTATGTCGAATACGTTGCCCACAAGGTTTGACGTACCGAAGCCGACCCATGCCCTCGGATGGTTCTTCCAGAATCCGGGGGTGAAGCCCTCATACCTTGCAGTGCCGATGTAGTAGCCCGGATCCTCATCCGTCACGTCAGGTCCCACAGGAGGCGTACCTGTCGCCGTGCCCATGTTCTCGTACTGGCCCTCTATCGCCGCTGCCGTGGCTGTGAGAGTCGCGCTCTCCCCGGCATCCAAAGACGCTATGTCGCCGATGTGGCCCAGTACGCTGTCGTCAACGGATACGTTGGTTAGAGTTACGTTGCCCGTGTTCGTCACCACGAAGGTGAACGTGACCGTCGAACCTACCGATACTGAAGGTCCAGTAGGCGTATCGGCATCATCGCCGTTGACCAGCTTCTCCAGGTCGATCGAAGGATCGGCTCCGAAATAGTGGCCAGGATCCTCGTCCGTCACGTCGGGTCCCACAGGGGGCGTGCCGGTCGCGGTGCCCATGTTCTCGTACTGGCCTGCCGTGGCAAGCGCCGTCGTAGTCAGCGTCGCCGTCTCGCCGATATCCAAGAGCGCCACGTCGCCGATGTGGCCGAGTATGTCGTCGTCCACCGATACATCGAATAGAGGCACGTTACCGGTGTTCTCGACTATGAACGTGAACGTTACGGTATCCCCTACCAGAACCATAGGTCCGGTAGGATCGTCCGCGTCATCGCCGTTTACCAGCTTCTCGAGGTCGATCGAAGGATCGGCTCCGAAATAGTGGCCCGGATCTTCATCCGTGACATCCGGTCCGACCGGAGGAGTGCCCGTGACGGTGCCCATGTTCTCATACTGGCCTGCCGTGGCAGTCGCCGTCGTGGTCAGTGTCGCGATCTCGCCGACATCCAAGAACGCCACGTCGCCGATGTGCCCGAGCACATCGTCATCCACGGATACGTCGGTGAGCGGTACGTTGCCGGTATTCTCGACTATGAACGTGAAGGTCACAGTCGAACCTGCCAGAACGACAGGTCCGGTAGGATTGTCCGCGTCATCGCCGTTAACCAGCTTCTCCAGGTCTATCGCAGGATCCGCCCCGAAATAGTGGCCCGGATCTTCATCTGTGACATCCGGTCCTACGGGAGGCGTGCCCGTGACGGTACCCAGGTTCTCGTACTGGCCTGCAGTGGCGGGAGCCGTGGCAGTGAACGTCTCGGTTCCGCCGACATCCAAGAACGCCACGTCACCGATGTGGCCGAGTATGTCGTCGTCGACCGACACGTTGGTCAGGGGTACGTTGCCCGTGTTCTCGATGATAAACGTGAACGTCACCGTGTCCCCTACCAGCACATAGGGTCCTGTCGGATCGTCCGCGTCCTCGGCGTTGACGTACTTCTCGAGGTCGATGTCAGGATCGGCCCCGAAGTAGTGGCCGGGATCGTTATCGCTCACGGGGGGGCCCGCAGGAGGCGTACCCGTCGCGGTGCCCATGTTCTCGTACTGGCCCGCAGTGGCAGGCGCCGTGGCAGTGAGAGTCTGGATCTCACCGACGTCCAGGAACGAGATCGTGCCGATATGGCCTAGGATGTCGTCGTCCACCGATACGTTGGTGAGAGGCACGTTGCCCGTGTTCTCGACGATGAACGTAAAGGTCACGGTATCCCCTACCAGCACGTAAGGCCCGGTAGGATCGTCCGCGTCATCGCCGTTGACCAGCTTCTCCAGGTCAATATCCGGCGCTTCTCCGAAATAGTGGCCCGGATCCTCATCCGTCACATCGGGTCCCACAGGAGGCGTGCCAGTCGCGGTGCCCATGTTCTCGTACTGGCCTTCTACCGCGGTCGCGGTAGCGGTGAACGTCGCGGTTTCACCGACGTCAAGGAACGACACATCCCCGATGTGGCCGAGCATGTCATCGTCCACCGATACGTTGGTCAAAGGCACGTTGCCTATGTTCTGGACTATGAACGTGAAGGTCACAGTCGAACCTGCCTCCACAATGGGTCCGGTAGGAACGTCCGCGTCCTCGCCGTCTACGAGCTTCTCGAGGTCTATATCAGGATCCGCCCCGAAATAGTGGCCCGGGTCGGTGTCATTGACATCGGGCCCTACTGGAGGCGTGCCGGTGACCGTGCCCACGTTCTCGTACTGTCCTGCCTCGGCTGGCGCCGTGGCAGTCAAGGTCGCGGTCCCTCCAGCCGCCAGGGAGGCTACGGTGCCGATGTGTCCGAGTATGTCGTCGTCCACCGATATGTTAGTCAAGGTGCAGTCCCCGGTGTTCTCGACTATGAACGTGAAGGTTACGGTATCCCCTACCAGCACAAATGGCCCGGTAGGATCGTCCGCGTCCTCGGCGTTCACGTTCTTCTCGAGGTCTATCGAAGGCCTGATGACTACCGACGATTTGCTCGTAGTCGCGTCGATTATGTCATTGAGGCTGTCCGTGCCGTCGACCTCAAGGCGGTTGACCACCCTCCACGCTCCGGATATCCACTGGAGGTCCGCCTCGTCTACGACATAGTACAGGTCATAGGTATTGCTGTCTCCGGGTCCCTGGACCACACCAGTCGCTATGGTCTCGGGCGATCCATCCGGCAGGATATCGATTATCGTATCCAGCGTGTTGGTCGCCGCATTGTGCGCCGGGTTGCCGACCGTCAGCACGTAATGGATCGTATCGCCTAAGCGATATACGTTAGGCGTAAGTGGATCCACGTTCTTGGCCAAGCTAATCTCTGAAGCCGCTGCGATCCCGGACAGCAACAGGGACACTGAAAGGACCGTCAATACCACAAGTAGCAGCTTAAGCCTTCTCAACTTCCTCGCTCTCCTTTCACTAGAGTGATTAATCCGTCCGTATGTGCCTTATATCGATCGGTACTTGATCACTAGGACCTTGCCGACCTCAATCAACCGCATTCTTTTCGACCACCGCCCTTCGGATGGAATAACTGCTTCACCGCAATGCCATAAGCGTCGTATCTTACGCTAGTTTCGTTCCTTAGTTCTCGCGCCGGTTCTGTGCGATACTCTATTCCCTTTTCACCGAAGTCTTCGAAAGACGCAATTTCCGATCGCTGATCGCCCGTGCGATCCTGTCATCACCCAAATCGCGCAAAGAGTGCCCTGAAAAGCAAAAACCGGCCTTGATAAGGCCGGTTTCACCATTTGCTCCGCTTCGCCTCGGTGACCAACGATACAGCTAAAGCATCATCGCTTCCTTTACGTCACTCGATGTTGTCAACCCATCCCAAAATTCGGGATGTATCATCATTATATTGGTTGCGGGCAAAGAATTTCAATAGATTAACTATTCAACTGTATACTTAATTACCGGCATTATCCAATATCGGATAAGCCGATGTTAAGGCTTAAAGTCCATCACTAATCGACCAGTTATTTACTATTTGACGGCCAAGGGCAGTATTGCCACGATGTCCGAGAAGGGCACTCTCTTAGGGGCCGCACCCTCTTCCAGGATGATCATGAGGTCGCTTCCTAAGACCTGGGTGATGAGGCCGGTCATAGTCCTTCCGTCAGAAAGGACTATTATCACCCTGACAATGCCTTCGAAGGAGGCCTCGCCCGTCTCTATCAGCCCAGGTATGGATGCTTTTATCTCGTCGGCCGCAAGAGCAGAGGGATATATCCTGACTTCCCTTATGGCGCCTTTTAGCGGTTGCTTCTCGTCGTCGTCCAGATAAGAGCCGAGGACCAGGGATGCATTCTCAGGATACGCTATCGGACCTGAGACGGCGCTCGATTCATCGACCAGCTCGCCGTCCACGTACAGCTTCATGGAGGCCCCGTCGTAGCTGAAGGCGATATGGTACCACCTACTAAGCTCGTAGGCGGTGTGCGCCCTGACATACTCTAGGTAGGGATCCTTCCCTGTGTCGCTCTTGGTCGCTATGCCGGCATATATCTCGTAGTTCATGAACCCGAGGAAGAAGCCCCTCTCGTATGTCCCGTTGTCCTGGACGAAGTTGGCTATGCCCTGCCAGGACTGCCATGAATCCGTCCTGGCCCACGCCTCCACGGTTATCGCGTCCTTCGGTAGGTCCAGCCCGGACGAAGCGCCGCTGTATAGCACCAGGAAGCTGTCCCCGTCGAAGCTAAGCGAGCTGCCGTACGGGCCCTCGGTCCAGCCGATCGTGCCATCGAACTTAACCGGTCCTTTGCCATCGGGGTTATAGGAGCTTTCGGAGAAATGCTCGGGAGTCAGCTCCCAGCTCCTCCAGACGCCCGCGGAAGCCGTAAACGCCGTCTGGGTGCACATTAGCAACAGAATGGATGCCAGTACCACGATCCTCTTCAACAAGCCGGATCCCCCCATATCACATATGTCTAGCTATACGCTGGCTATATAATACAGCCAACTTATGTGCGGCGTATAGGAATCGGCCTGATGGAAGCTTCAGAGGGGTTCGGTTCTTATGGATCGCGCCGGCCATCTTATCCATATATTAACGCCCTCCGTGAGCTACCGGTACTTACGATATGCTCCCGGAGGGCGCTTTCTTTAATCCTGTATCTTGCAGTCGGGCTTCTCTCCTATCAGAGCGGCGCGCCGCAGCCGATGAGGAAGTCCAGCACTGCCTGCTCGTACAATGGATTGGGTTGTCCGTCGATCTGCTTGGGCTGGCCGTTGAAATCCGTGCCGGGACCCATCTGCCTTGCTACGAGCGATATGTAGTTCACCGAACCCTTGCCTTTCCCGGATTTGTTGCCGATGCCCTTCAGCAGCATCGCGGCTATCGCAGGGGCTGCTGGACAGCTTACGCTCGGGCCTTTTTCGCCCTCGAACTCCTCCTCGGCGAGTTCCAGCGCCTCCTCGAGGCTATAGCCCTGATCGATGTAGCTGCGCACAAAAGCGTAGAAATCATCCGCCGAGAAGCCCTCTGTCATCGAAAGCTCGTACTCCAGCTCGAGGAATTCGGGTATATCTTCGAGCTCCTGCTCACCGGCGCCCGGCGAAGCAAGTAGAAGCTCCGCAAGCTGGGACAACGACTTCGTGATGAGCTCCTCGCCTACAAGGCCTTCGCTCACCGCCTCATCGACTTTTGCGGCTATCTTGTCCTTGAGCTCAGCCTTCTCTTCCTCATCGAGTCCTATCAGGCCGTCGATCGTATCGAAGATGGCCTGGAGCAGCTCGGCTATCGTTGGTTCCGCCTCTAAGGTCACGGCCATGACCTTGCCTTGTACCGCTTCGTCCTTCTTCGCCACCGCGGGGAACACCCCGGAAGCGCCAAGGAAGACCATAAGCGTCAGGACCAGCAAGCATTTGTACGGAAGCGATTTCCTTCTCACCATTATCCACCTCTATCACGGCCAGATATTAGATGAGCGGTCGTAAACCATCACGACTCAAACTAGACGAGCCGGTTTCACTGCTGCTCGACCTGCCCAAAGTGACCACATAAGGACAGGCTTCATCGCTCTCATCCGGAGAAGACCGTGATTAATATCATGTTATCCCTAAGTTCATGATGAATTCAAGACAATCGATTTGTCTGCTGTTATATTTTTCCATATGCTGTCCCCTGCTATAAAGATTGATGGGCAAGGTAACAGCGAAGCGATAATGCGCTAGTACAGGTGTTATGGCAAATATTACTACACAGGTTAGGGGAAAAACGGCCCTCCTCCGAGAATCGGCCAGCACAGGCTCGTTTATTTTTTACAAACGGGCTTTTCAAGACGGGTATATTTCTTGGGCACGTAGCATTTTATTACTACTGTTGAATTATCTAACTCTCTTATAATACTAGGTAGCATGTACGCCGTCGGGAGATGGCGAGAAGAAAGTATCTGGTAGAAAGGGATGGTGATGGGCCATGTCGTCTTCTATGGTAAAGGGCTATGCCGCCGAGTCCGTCGGCAAGGCCCTAGACTTGATCGCTTATGAGCTGCCCAAGGTCAAGGAGCATGATGTGCGGGTGTCCGTAACGCACTGTGGCCTTTGCTATACGGACATACATGCCATCGATGATTATTACGGCATCACCGATTTCCCCTTCGTGCCGGGGCACGAGATCGTCGGCCATATCTCGGAGGTAGGAGCTGCGGTCACCGGGTTCAAGGTCGGCGACCGGGTCGGGATCGGCTGGCAGGGGCGCTCCTGCGGGAAATGCGAGTGGTGCAAGCGGGACGAGGAGCAGCTGTGCGTAAGCATAGTCGATGATGGCACATGGGTGCCTTATGGAGGATTCGCCACGTCCGTAGTGGTTGACGGCCGTTTCGCGTACAAGCTTCCAAACGGGATGCCCTCCGAGGTCGCTGCAGTCCTTATGTGCGGCGGGATATCCGTCTACAGCCCGCTGAGGAAACATGAGTGGAAAGGGGTCAAGGACATAGGGGTCGTGGGATTGGGCGGCCTTGGCCATCTGGCCATAATGTTCGCCCATGCCATGGGCTACAATACCACCGTCCTATCGTCTTCGAAGGCAAAGAAGGACCATGCTATTGCGCTTGGCGCAGACCACTTCATATCCTTTGACGACAAGGAAAGCCTCGACGGCATCGAGTTCGGGCTCGACCTTGTTCTCTGCACAGCCCACGGGAAAATCCCTTGGGTGAAGGTCATCGACACCCTAAAGAAAAGGGGCATCCTTGTACTGGTGGGCTTCGCCGATGTTGATTTCAACTCGACCGATTTCGTCGCTCATGAGATCTTGATGGAAGGCTCTTTCATAGGCAATAGGGCGATGATGAAAGAGATGCTGCAGTTCGCCGACAAGTACAAGATCACCCCGATGATAGAGCTCATGCCCATGTCACGGATAAACGAGGCTATACAAAGGTTAAAGGATAACAAGGCGAGGTATAGGGTGGTCCTGGTCAACGACATCCCGCAAAGGACATAGATGGCAACACTAATCCCACATCAATGGAGCCCCGGTGATCAAGGACCGGGGCTCCATCTACCTTAAGATGATGACTATCTTACATATATCAGGAGGGCGTTCGATATGGCCCTGCCGGGCTTCGTTAGATATGCTCCGTCGTACCAGAGCCCGCTGGACGCACCTCCGTCCAGGTTCATCGCCTCTATGGCACCTAAAGAAATCATGACCACGGCAAGCTCGGACATCTTGGCGGAATCCGCAGTGATCAGGAGGAGCCTGCCGTCCTTGGTCAGGCCGACCGCGCTCCTCGCCATGCTCTGGGAAAGGATCTTAGCCTCCGTGAAGCCCTCGGCCATCGCCATGCTCGTGCTGAAACAGACCTTGCCGTCCTCTACCAGCTTAGGACCCGCGCCTATCGCATCCATGACGTCCTTCCATAGGCCCTTAAGCTCGTTCCCCGAAGAATCCACGACCTTCCACTCAGGCCTGCAGCCGACCGTGAACCTAGATAGAAGCGACGACTTCTCGCTTCCCCTGAGGCACAGTACGAAGCCGTCTTCGGGCACCTTCACCGCGGATGTGCTCATCCTCTGCACCGTCCCGCCTGAGACCACGACCGAGCTGATGCCGTTGCCTCCTACGGTCCCGGACCACTCCGGGGTATAGAGTATGGCGGAGTTCTCTGCGGTGCTCGCCCTGTTGACGTGGTGGGCGTACCAGTTATTCGGCCACTTCCAGGAGCCGTCAACGCCGCCTATTATCTTGAACCTCGCCGCGGACATCTCCATGGACTTGTCGGGCCCTATCCCCAGGACGGTCCCCGTCCCGCCCTTATGGAGAAACTTGCCGTTAGAAATCACGGTCCCCACCGGATTATATGGCGGGCCGTCATTGTACGCGTCGAAGAACGTGCCGTTGATGGCGGCCTTGGCTCCTAACCTTACGACCATTGAGGAAAGCTCCTCCACCTCGCCTATATGGTCCTTTGCAAGGCCTACGGAAACTTCCACCCTGCTATCGGATAGCATGATCTCGACGATGTTTACGACGATCTTTTTCTGGCCTACGGTCATTACCTTAGCAGTGGAGCTTATCGGCATCTTCGCTGCGCTTGAAACCGCGCACGACAGCATGAGCGCCACTAAAAGGAACAAGGCTGGAAGCAATGAATTATGCTTGATACGGTTCTTCCTCAATACTTATCCCTCATATCATCTTAATTTGGTCCTGCGCGCCCTGGGAAAAGGAACTGCTGGATCCCCACTTTTCTTTGATTGAGCATCCTCATGAGAATCAATGGTGGGGTGCTAACTCGATGATAACCTTAAAGCCTACAAATCGCTAATCCCCCGGTCGTTAGGGCTTCCTTGTCTTGCTTAAGACCTTCTGGTTCTTGCTTTACGCCGCCATTTGTTACATTCTCCATAACATGCCTCAACTGCATATATCAAGAACGAGCTCCTCTCACATATTCAAGGGTCCATATTGTTTTACCTTATGCTTGTACCGGACTGCATCGCCATAACATAATAGGCATGGTGTTAGGTTCTATATGAAAGAAGGTGGCTTTTACTTGGGAAAGCACAGATGGTCCAAAGAGGAAATCGCCGAGTATCGTAAGAAGAGCGGGGCTTTCTTCTATTTCAACAAAGATGACTCCAACATCTTCGTTTCGAAGGCATCCGGCTTGGGGAGCACTCTTAACTGGGCGAACCCTGTCTCATGGCTGATAGTGGCCGCTGTCGTCATCATAATCTATGCCTCCAGGTCCATCAGGTAAGCAGTCATCTACGTCTTGCAGCATAGGTACTGAAGAGATCTAAACCATATATGCCATCATAGATGGGTTCTCTATGCCTTCTTTGAATGAGGTATAGAGAACCCACTGTCTGCTTACCATGGTTCTGCTAAAGGAGGTTTCCGGCGACTTTAGTCATTAGTTGTTCTTGTCGCCTTTTACGTATTCGACCACCGACATCAACAAACCGGCGGCAACCATGAGTGATCCTATGATGAAAGGGATGCTAAGAAACAGGCTCTGAACCACTTCGTTCCCGAATTGCCTTGAGCCGAATATAGCAAACCATAGTTTCGATCCGGACCAGGAGGTAATGCTCGGCGCGAAGATCGCTGCAGCGATGAATATGGATGAGACAACCATCACTCCACAAGAAGCTATCGTGCATCCAATTATCGTCCTTTTCATACCGACCCTCCTCTTGGGTTGTCGTTTCCTGTCAACAGCTTCCAGCCAATCCATGGAAATGTCAAGGCCTACCCCTTTCGATTTTTCACGAAATAGCATTGAGCTGAAGCTATGTTTGGCAGGTGAATATTGCAGTGTACTGATCCATCGATCCAGATGGCTGACGAGCGGCTGCCGGGCGCTACTCTGCGGTAGGAAGCCGCAGGCACGAAAGAAGTCGGTCCGGCGACGGATTTACTCAGGGCTGACCTTACGTTTCTGCCTATCTGCCTAAGTTGACTTTCAGATCGGATGCGGTATGATCGACTAGCCGTTCAAGGCCGATCTAATTAATGCTGCGAAGCCATGAATTCGTCCACCGACGCATACCTTTTTATTTTCACATGAGGTTCCAGTGCGTCGAGTATGGCCTGCTCGGCCTTTCGGGCCTTTTCTTGGAGCATGGAAAGGTCTGAGCTTTTAAAATCCGAAAGAAGATCGAAATCCATGCCGTGCACATCCTCGTCCAGCGCCTTCTGGAGGCAGACCGCGCTTATGAAGGCTAGGCGGAAGTCCTTTCCGGGGCCGCTGCAGCTGCTGTATATCTTGTTGAAGGCCGATTTGGCTTCCTCGTAAAAACCGGCGAGTTCGGGATAGTCGATTGCATCAACCGGCTCAGCATCTTCCGGTATCGGGTCGGCTTTTACGAATGAACAGCTTGATGGACCGACCTGCGGGGTTTCGACGATTACGTCACCCTGGACGTTTAGGAAAGCTGCGCAGGATTCCACTATCGCGGATGTCGCGCCCATTAAATCGTCGATGCCGTTCGATTCTATCAGAAGGTCCGATAGCTCCATGAATCTCACCGGCAGCTTCGAAAATCCGGGCAGGTCGTGCCACATTCGTTTTAGCCCTTTGTGGAAGTAAGTGCAGTTCTCGTAGGCGACTGCGTCGGCCAGATGCATCAGGATCCTGCCAGCCGAAGACCTCAGCGCTCCCATTCCATCAGCCGGAATCATCCGTCCCAGCAACTCCCGGGCCTTCTTGAAACGCTCCATCGCCTTGATATGCATGAAGTCATTGTTTTCCAGGTTCTTTTCAAGGGTCTTTCTCAAAGCCATGAAGCGCGCCTCATCCTCTTCGGAGGAGCTGAAGGCAATTACCGAATCTCCCAGTAGAGGCGTCAGCGGTTCCTTGAAGTTTGCGATTCCTTCTATCCTGGTCCAGCTCATCGGGAAAAGGTCGTATCCGACGCCTTCGACTATGAACGTGGCTGCCAGCCCGCTTCCGCGAGCGGTCTTGGGCACGAAGAAGAAATCCACGTCCGAAAGGGGGCCCTCGGTGCGGTTTACATATGAACCATAGACGGCCAGGATCGACACGTCCTTATGGAAGTGCTCCTTGACTCTGTCAACGACCCATTTCAATATCCTGTCATTCCTGGTCTTAATGCACGATCACCTCGGCCATCGGGTTTGTGTTAGAACGCCAGGTGCCGATAAATCTCTTCAATGTTGCCGCTAGAAAACCTTCACTGGAAATGGATGGGGCCCGAGATGCGGCTAGGTTTATTTCGTGAGCAATAGAATGAACCGATGCCATTACTTCGGGAGAAATCCGCAACTGCCTTGCTACTCGACTGCATGCTCATCCTTCCATCCGGAAGAGCCGAGCGCCGATCTATTTAATTCACCGTCCATGCCATATTCTAGCAGGAAGTCGCCGTCATGTATGGAAATAATTAGTTACTTCAGCGTAATCCAACTCGTCGTATTCCCCATATTTATTTGAACTGAGGAGTTAGATGAAGAATTTATTTAGGTTGCTGGTAATTTCTCTCTTTGTTTTATGCATCACTTTCGGCCTTTCCATCCCCTTGGTCGCATCGCAGGAGCTCGAGCTGGTTTTCATCGATGTCGGTCAGGGTGACAGCGCCCTGATCGTTACGCCGGAAGGTAAGGCCATCCTCATAGACGCCGGAGAAACCGGTCAGGTGTCAGCGGTATTCAAGGCTTTAAACTCCAGGGGTATAGAGCATATTGACGTCATCGTGGCTTCACATCCTCACATGGACCACATCGATGGCCTTATCGACATACTCGAAGCATATGGCGTCGGGAAGATAATCGAACCGGGCAAGGCCGTCTCCTCCGACTCTTATCCAGCCTTCATACTAGAAGCTCAAAAGCGGGGCATACCTATAGAGCTAGCAAAAGCGGGCAGCAGCCTTGAAGTAGGTTCTGTGAAAATGGACGTGCTGAGCCCTGCAGGATCATTACCCGATGATGTCGATGATTGCTCGATAGTGATAAAGCTCAGCTATGGTTCCTTCTCCGCCTTGTTCCCCGGAGACATAGGCTCGGTGGTTGAGAACGTGCTGCTTTCAGAGAACGAGCTGACTCAGGTGAGCATCCTTAAGGTGTCCCACCATGGGAGCATCACGTCTTCATCCGAAGCCTTCCTCAACCGGGTAATGCCCAAGTATTCCGTAATCTCGGTGGGAAATGACAATGGTTACGGGCATCCTTCGGCATTCGTGCTCATGAGGCTATCCGTAATCGGCTCGATCGTATTGCGGACCGACCTGAATGGCGACATCATCTTCAGGACCGATGGCCGGACAATCGGTGTAACCGTATCAAAAGGCAGCATTCCAGTCGTCCAGAAGGTCTTGGCGCCATCCTCCAAATACGTGGCAAGCAAGAATTCCGACGTTTTTCACTATTCAACATGCAGCAGCGTAAAGACCATAAAGCCGGGGAATCTGATCGTGTTTACCAGCAGGGAGGAAGCTGTAAAGAGCGGCAGACGGCCCTGTAGTATCTGCAAGCCGTGATGATCTGTCGCCAATATCGAGTCTTCCAATATTCGGTACGCCAATATCGTGTCTGTTCCCGCGTTAACCGGATCCGTCATAAGTAGTTGACATGGAGAATAAATATTACAACTGATAACATATTTAGCATCCTACAACCAGAAATGCATGATTGATGAGGGGCTCGCCTTTGTGCCATCATTCTAGAAAACGGGCGATCATGATGCGTCCATCTGCTCTCCCCCACTCTTTATTCCCGTTACGCAAAAGATCCGGTACTGCTCTTCATCAGGGCGCTAGACGCTGCCCGCCACCTTCTCATTTCGCACCGAACTATGGATACAGATATCCCTTTGTCGCTCGAGCCATATTCTTGCCCATTCCTGATGAAGTACTGGAATATTCCACGTTCAGCTTGTTGACTGAACATCGATGTGTATTTAGAATGTACTTAATGTGTTAATGTGTTAACATGCCCTTCTAAGGAGATGTGTTTATGATAGACAAGAACAATGCACTCCCGCTTTATTACCAGCTGAAAGAGCATTTAAGATCCATGATCCAGAAAGGCGAGTGGGCCCCTAATGCGAAGATACCTTCGGTAAGGGAGATCTGCGAGCAGAATGGGATCAGCACGACTACGGCCAAGCAGGCCATTGCGGAGCTAGTCCATGAAGGATTGCTGTACAGCATCCAGGGGAAGGGAACGTTCGTCTCCCTTCCCCTTTTCTCGCACACGAAATGGGAGAATACGATGATCTCCGATGAGATGAGGCTGGCTACGAGGATAAGATCCATGGGAAAGGAGTTCAAGGCTGTCCCGATTTCATTCGATAAAGTAAAATGCCCAGGTACGATCGCCGACCTTCTTCAGATAGAGGCAGGGGCCAGCGTCTATAGGATACGAAGGTTGAAGGTCATCAATATTACCCCTATGCTCATCGAGACCACGTATATAAACGAGGCGCTGTGCGAGGGCCTGGATAAGAAGGATATGTCAAGGTCGCTCTTCAGGACGCTCAAGGATGAGTACGGCGTAATCCTTAAGCACAACAAGGAGACACTGACGCCGGTCTTCCTGAACAGCACGAACGCAGCACTGCTGAAGGACGAGCCGGGCTCGCTGGCACTTGTAAACGAGAGGGTCTCATATTCCGTTGAGATGTCCCCCATCCTTTATGCGCGCTCGATCATAAGGGGCAACATGTGCAAGCTATACGTTGACCTGACGAATCTGCGGTCGATAAAGGATCTTGCCCATGATTCGATTTCCGATTAACGAGGCGTTCAAGAGAAAGGAGCTATCCATATGGCGAAGATTGTCGCCCTTATCGATGGTGAGCATTACCCGGCGGTCACGAAGAGCGGACTAGATGAGCTCAACAAGGTTCACGAAGTAGTCGGAGCAGCATTCATCGGCGGAACCGAGAAGATCGGTACTGACAAAGACCTCGCTGTGCTCGGTGTACCTATCGTTAGGGATGCGGACTACTTGAAGTGCATCGATACCGCTATAGATCAGTTCCGCCCAGACGAGCTTATAGACCTAAGCGACGAGCCTGTACTTGGATATCATGAGAGGTTCGCCATAGCAAGCCTTGCCATGGCAAAAGGAGTCGCATATAGTGGTTCCGATTTCAGGTTCAGCTCTCCGAAGATGGCGCCTGCCCTTAAGAAACCGAGCCTATCCGTAGTCGGCACCGGCAAGAGGATAGGTAAAACCGCCATCGGAGGATATACCGCAAGGGTGCTTAGCGGGCAGTTCACTCCCCTTATGGTCACAATGGGAAGAGGAGGCCCCGCAGAGCCTGAGATAATCCCTGGCACAAAGATGGACATCACTCCCGAATACCTGCTTTCGGTAAGCAAGCAGGGCAAGCACGCGTCATCCGACCACTATGAGGACGCTCTGACCAGCAGGGTCACGACTATCGGGTCAAGACGATGCGGCGGAGGGATGTCCGGTCAGACTTATTTCTCGAACGTCGATAAGGCTGGAGCTCTAGCTGACGAGCTAGAAGGCGATATAGTCATCTTCGAAGGCAGCGGCTGTACAATCCCCTCGATCCCTACGGAGGGGAGCATACTGGTCGTCGGCGCCCATCAACCGATCGATTACATCAGTTCCTACCTCGGCCCCTACAGGGTGCGAAGGTCGGACATCGTGGTCTTGACCATGAGCGAGCCGCCCATGGCCGATGCTCTGAAAGTCGATGAGATGGTGTCCGTAATCAAGTCGCTCAACCCGTCCGCGAAGGTCTTCAGGACGGTGTTCCGCCCCAGACCGCTCGGCGACCTTAAGGGCAAGAAGGTCGCGGTATGCCTTACGGCGCCCAAGAAGACGGCAGGTATAATAACCGAGTATCTGGAGAAGAACTTCGGCTGTAAAGTAACTGGAGTCTCATGCAACTTGTCAAAGCGCCCCGCGCTAAGGGAAGAAATAGAGGACTTCCTTAAAGCATCGCCTGATATCATCCTGACCGAGCTCAAAGCGGCGGCCGTAGATGTAGTCACAGCCTGGGCGCTGGGCAAGAACCTCAAGGTCGTCTATATGGACAATGAACCGGTCACGATGGAGGATGGCCAGAATCTAGAAGACGCCATCATCGAGCTAGCAAAGAGGTGCATAGAGAAGAAAACCATAAAATGAATTGAAGGAGGCGCCAATGTTGAGAAGGACACTGATGGTTGTCATTGCATCCCTGTTCCTAATCGGGATCGTTTTCGCGGCCTCTGCAGCAGAAACTATAGTGCTCTATACCTCCGTGCCGATCGAGCTTGCTACCAAATTCGCGGACGAGTTCATGAAAGAGTACAAGGATATCAAGCTCGAGGTCTTCAGGGCGGGTAGCACGGACGTGATCAACAAGATATGGGCTGAGAACGAAGCCGGCGGAATCAAGGGAGACGTTCTTTGGTTGGCCGACGCCGCAGCTTACTACACATTCAGGGACAAGGGGCTCCTATTGGCGTACAAGTCACCTGAGGCTACTAACGTTCCAATGGAGCTGAAGGACCCTAATGGCTATTTTACCGGAGCAAGGATAATCAACATGATCATCGGCGTAAACACCAGCCTCATCAAGGACAAATCCAAGGTCAAGACATGGGCGGACCTGCTGGCTTACGGCAAGAAGGCCGCCATGGCAAATCCCCTTTACTCAGGCTCCAACTTCATGGTGACGGCGACTTTCGTAAAGAACTCGGGCGGTTGGCTCTGGTTCGAGGATGCCCGCAAGAAGGAGATGCAGGTCCTAAGGGGCAATGCGGACGTAGCGAGAGGGCTCGCCGCCGGTGAGTTCGCAGTCGCGATGGTCCTCGACTACATGGTCAACGACTACAAGAAGCAGGGCGCACCTGTTGAGATCATCTGGCCGGAGGACGGCACGATATCGATTCCCAGCCCTGTAGCCATAATTTCCGTAACGAAGAAGGTAGCCGCATCGAAGTGCTTCATCGACTTCGTTCTCTCGCGCAAGGGCCAGGAGCTAATGGTGAAGGACGGAGTTCTCCCGGTAAGAGGAGACGTAGCCCCTCCAGCCGGCATGCCCACCCTCGACAAGATAAAGCTCATGCCGATACCGTTCGAATGGGCGGCCGAGAACACCACGATGCTGCGTGAGACCTTCGAGAAGAAGGTAATGTACTAGGCCTCAACGGCGAGGGGGGTTGAAGATTGAGCTCACCGAACGGAAAGCTTACTGCAAGAGAGTCCAATGCGCTGGATATGAGGTACGTATTCCTTGCCCTGACGGGAGCACTTTTCGTGGGCATAATAGTATATCCGCTGTATCATGTGCTCGCAAAGAGCTTCGTAAGCGGCAGTGGACTTTCGCTGGCTAACTACGTCAAGGTATTCTCCAACCCCACCAACTTCAAAGCACTTTGGAATTCCATATGGATGTCTGCCACCACTAGCGTCATCGCTATGGTGGCAGGCACCTCGCTGGCCCTTTTTGTGATACGCACGGATATACCCTGCAAGAACCTCCTGAGGATCATGCTGCTCATGCCGTATGCCATACCGCCCTTCATAGGTGCGATAGCCTGGACGCAGCTTTTCGGTCCCGCAGGATACATATCGAAGGCATATATAAACCTGTTCGGTTCTTACGACGTCCCGTGGAATATCTACAGCACCGGCGGGATAGTCCTTGTGATGGCCATGTACCAGTTTCCCGTCGTCTTCATCACGGTAAGTGGAGCTTTAGGAAGGCTCGACCCCAGCTTCGAGGAAGCATCCAGGATGAGCGGCGCAAACGCCTTCAAAACCATGAGGGACGTAACAATACCCTTGGTCATGCCGTCGATAATGGCCGGCACGCTGCTCGCATTCGTAGGGGCGATATCTAACTTCGGCATTCCTGCGCTCCTTGGCTTCAGGGCGAGATTCTACGTGCTGACTACCAGGATCTACTCCGCGCTTGCGATACCCGACATGCCTCTTGCGACGGCCATGGCGGTCCTACTTGCCATAACGGCCGGCGCCGCGCTGTTCGTTCAGATAAAGTTCGAGAAGGGGCAGAGCAGGTACACTGTCATCTCCGGTAAAAGCGTAAGGCCCCAGACGATATCCTTGGGGAAATGGCGCATGCCGATATTCTTCATGGTCGTCGCGGTCTCATTGTTCGCAAGCATAGTCCCGATGGCATCGATGCTGTTGACATCGGTTTTGAAGTACTGGGGCGCGCCAATCAAGCTTTCGAACCTTACGCTTAAGCATTTCTCCTATGTCTTCAATCTGGAGATGGCGAGAAGGGCCCTTAAGAACTCCTTTATACTGGCCGTGCTGGCTGCCACGGTTACCATGGCTTTAGGCGCGGTGGTCTCGTATATGTCGGTCAAGGCGAAGATGAAGGCAGCGGTAGTTCTTGATATAGTAGGTACTTTCCCCTATGCCGTTCCCTGCACGGTGATTGCGATCGCCATGATACTCGCGTGGTCCAAGCCGCCGATAATGCTCTATGGCACCCTATGGATCATGCTAGCCGCATACCTCGTCAGGTACATGCCGTTTTCCATCAGGACGACAAGGGCAACCCTGCAGCAGATCCACAGTTCACTGGAGGAGGCCGCGCGCATGTCCGGCGCCGGGTGGCTCCAAACCATGCGCCATATAGTAGTGCCCCTTATCAAGCCGGGCCTGATTGCAGGCTGGATACTTGTATTCATGCCGGCGTTCAGGGAGCTCACCATGTCGGTGCTCCTTTGGTCGCAGGGAAACGAGACCATAGGCGTCGTCATATACAACATGCAAGATGCCGGGAATACGCAGATCGCAGCGGCGATATCGTCGATAGTCCTTCTTTTGATCTTGGTTGGGAACGTAATCGTAAGGAAGGTGTCCAAGGGCCAGGTCGGCTTATGAGGCGCCGGGAGGTTGCGTAATGGGTATAGGCATAGAAGTTGTTGGGTTGTTCAAGTACTTCGGCAGCGTCGCTGCTGTCAACGACATAAGTTTCTCGGTGAAGGAACAGGAATTCTATTCGTTGCTTGGACCGAGCGGATGCGGAAAGACTACCACGCTAAGGTGCATCGCGGGGTTGGAACAGCCCAGCAAAGGCAGCATAAAGATAGGCGACAGAGTGATGAGCTCCGCGAGTGAGGGCATATGCATACCGCCAGAGAAGCGCGGCATAGGCATGGTCTTCCAGAATTATGCAGTATGGCCGCACATGAACGTCGAACAGAACATCTCCTATCCTCTTCGTATCACCAAGGTGCCTTCGGAGAAGGTCAGGGACAGGGTGAACGAAGTGATGGACATGCTGAAGCTGACAGGATTAGGGAAAAGGTTTCCATCGGAGCTTTCCGGAGGTCAGCAGCAAAGAGTCGCCCTCGGAAGGGCCCTTTCCATCAAACCGGCGATCATGCTCCTGGACGAGCCTCTATCAAACCTGGACGCCAAGCTTAGGGAGCAGATGAGGTTCGAGCTGAAGGATCTGCAGCGAAACACCGGGATAGCCATCCTTTATGTCACCCACGACCAGGTCGAAGCGATGGCGATGTCCGATCGCGTAGCCATAATGAAGGACGGGGTGATAATTCAGGAAGGCAAGCCCCTCGATATCTACAAGAACCCGAAGGAGAAATTCGTCGCAGACTTCATCGGGACGACTAATTTCATAGAATGCGACGTCATAGGGTCAAGCGCTAGCTCCACCGACATCAGGCTTGAATCAGGCTCTACTTTTACCGTACCGGAAGCCACTGATATTAGGGGAAGATGTACTCTGGCCCTGAGGCCGGAGGATATCGAACTTTCCGCAGAAGGTACGGATGGGTTCGAAGCGGAAGTGGAGGTCGGCATATTCCTCGGAAATGTCATCGATTACAGGATTAAGATTGGGAATTCGAAACTAAGGGTCCAAAGTACCGTAGCGACGATGTTCAGGCCTGGGGACAAGGTCCGTGCCAAGGTAGGCAGGGTAGTTTTGTTCAACTGATTGTCGGAGGATGACGATGATTAGAACATTTGGGATAGAACATATACTTCGAGAAGGCTATATGCGCGGAGAGCAGGACTATCACCTGAGACCACTGGTGAAGTGGGACGGTGAGAATCCTATCGGCAGGATTAAGGATGGAGATTGCGTTATCTTCTGCTGCAGGAGAGGCGACAGAGAAGTACAGCTTACTGAAGCATTCAGTGAGAAGGACTTCATAGGTTTCAAAAGAGAGTATTTCGAAAACCTCGATTTCATACCGATGACTCTCTATCAGGAGAAATTTTCTCGTCTTAATATCCTGTTCCCCGTAATGAGGCCGGAGAACAGCCTTGGCAAGGTAATAAGCGACGCTGGCCTCAGGCAGCTAAGGGTGGCTGAATCCGAGAAATTCGCACACGTGACCTTCTTCTTCAACGGTAGGCGCGTCGAGGCGTTTGCCAATGAGGACAGGATTTTCATAGATAGCCCGCCCAATTCCAGATTGCTCGAGAATCCCGGCACTAGCACGGCCCAGGTCGCCGATGCAGTTATTAAGGGTATAAAGGCACACGCTTACGATTTCATTCTTACCAACCTTGCCTCTGGCGATATGGTGGGTCATCTGGATAATTACGATGCCAAGGTGGCATGTGCGGCCTCGGTTGATAATTCTCTAGGCAGGATAATCGAAGAAGCGAGAGCTAACGGATATTCTCTAGTGATAACTGCCGACCATGGCCTTCTGGAAACCGGCTTTACGCCTGATGGCAAACCGAATGTCAGCCATACTACGGCCTTGGTTCCGTTGGTTGTTATAAGTGATGAGGATGTTAAAAAGGCCGATGATAGTATAGGTGGGACACTGTCAGACGTGGCGCCGACGGTACTTTCTTTGATGAAGCTCGAAATCCCAAAAGAGATGGGCGGTAGATCAAAAGTAGTTAACACAGGCGCCAAGAAGAAAGTAGTCCTGGTAGTAGTGGATGGATGGGGGTTAGGCATCGCCGATCCCACATTCAACCCGATTTTTGCCGCGGGGGCGCCACAATTGGAGAAGGCGATGGGAAGCGGGATATCTTATAAGATTGAAGCCTCTGGCATTGCCGTCGGGCTTCCAAACGGTAGGTATGGGAACTCCGAAGTGGGGCATCTGACTATCGGCAGCGGGAGGATGATCCCAAGCGACGAGCTTAGAATATCGACCGCAATAAAAGATGGCAGCCTTGCTACTAGCAGCAACCTGACAGAGCCTTTCAACAGGATGGTGTCAAGGGGAGGCGATCTGCACCTAATCATGATACTTTCAGAGCGCAGCTCCCATGGCAACATCGGGGAATGCATGGCTATAGCCGATGCAGCAGGGCAGAATAACGTTAAGAACGCTTATCTGCATATTATCCTTGACGGAAGATCTACGCCCCCTCAAGGCGCCGCCGATCTCATACCCGTGCTCGAAAAGAATGGATCGGGGCTAAATGTAAACCTAGAGCTAGTGACCGTCATGGGACGGGAGTACGGACTTGACCGGGGCGGAAATTACGAAAAGAAAACGAAAGTCGCATTTGACGCTCTGGTAGACGGCATTGGTAAAAAATTCTAACAATACCTGGTAAGTAAATCGGGGTTATGGATGATAATGGACAGTTGCAGGTAAACATCCTGTCTTTTTCCGTGCCTTATACTGCCTTGGTTATACGGTCTCCTTTAGCCCCGCCCTGTCCAGAAGGCGTATTTTCCTCTGCCCTTCGAGCTCGATCAGCCCCTGTTCCTGGAAGCTGGATAACTTCCTGGAAAGCGTTTCCTGGCTCATGCCAATCTGAGAGGCAAGATCCGACTTTCTCATTTTAAGCACTATTTCGTCGCCATCACCCGCGAGCTTTAGGAGCACCTGAGCCAGCCTCTGCTCCACCGACAGAAGGTTTATGTCCTCAACGAGCTCCTCGACGCTCTCCAAGCGCCTACTGAGCTCTTCAATTATCTTCAGAGCTATGGACGGGTTCTCGAGCATGAGTCCCTTCAGTTCCTTGCCGTCTATCATGCACATCGTCGTAGTCTCGAGAGCCTCAGCGTTGTCCGTCATTGGAACGGGGCTCAGAAGCGATAGCTCCCCCATGAATGCGCCAGGGCCCAGCACCCTTATGACCTGCTCCTTGCCCGACGTACCGAGCCTTGTGATCTTTACCCGCCCTTTATGAAGCACGTAGAGCTTTCCGCCCTCATCTCCTTGGAGGTATACCATCTCACCCTTCTGATAGGTCCTATCGGTGGTGATGGCGGTAATCTTGAGCAGCTCCTCCTCGGTTATGCTGCTGAAGATCGGGACGGATTCTATGCAGTTGGGGACTTTGTGCAAAGAGCACCTGCTGTCCATTCCGAACACCCCTATCTATTGCGTGAGGCTACCCTGCCGTAGCCGAGAAGCCTCACTGCGTTGATTATAACAAGTAGGACCGACACTTCGTGAACCAGCATGCCAAAGGACAGGTTGACGGTCTTCACGAGCACGCCCGCCAGTAGCAACACTGCGACCAACAGTGCGAAATATATGTTCTGCTTCATGTTGCCAACGGTCGCCCGAGCCAACCCTATGGCATATGAAAGCTTGCCCAGCTCTGAGGAGATGAGTACCACATCCGCGGTCTCTATCGCGACGTCCGTACCCCCTCCGCCCATCGCTATTCCCAGATCGGCTGCGGCGAGCGCCGGTGCGTCGTTGATCCCGTCTCCGACCATGGCGACTTTGCCGCCTGCAGCCTGCAGCTCAGTAAGGATCCGCACCTTGTCCTCAGGCATGAGCTCCGCATAGAAGCCGTCCAATCCCAGCTCGTCCGAAATCGCCTTAGCCGCCCTTTCATTATCCCCGGTGAGCATAACCAGCTTCTTTATGCCCCGCGACCTCAGCTTGCCTATGAGGGCTTTCGCACCCGGTCTTAACACGTCCGATACGGAAAGTACTCCCAGTGCTCCACCCGCGTCGCCCACGATGATGGTCGTATGTCCCTTCTCTTCTTCTGATCTTATATACTCCTCCTGCTGCGGCAGTGAGATGCCGTCCGCCTCGAACAACTTCCTGTTGCCTATCAGGTATCTCTTGCCTTGAAGCAAGAATGTTAGGCCCTGGCCCTTTGTGAACTCCGCGCCCTCCGGCTTCTCGGTGATTTCACCGATCCTGTCCTCGGCAGCCTCGATTACGGCTCTGGCCAAGGGATGTTCCGAGTAGGTCTCGCCTACCGCCGCTATGTGAAGGAGCTCCTCCTCGGTTATGCCGTACGCCTTGATGCCTACCAACTTGGGCTTTCCTGCGGTCAGCGTACCCGTCTTGTCGAATGCTATGGTCTGAACAGCACCGAGCTTCTCCACTATATCGCCGCCTTTGACCAGCACCCCGTTCTTGGCGCCGTTCCCTATCCCTGCGACGATGGATACCGGTGCGGAGATTACCAAGGCTCCGGGGCATGCGATCACCAAGAGGGTCAGCGCCAGCCTTAGATCCTTCGTGACAAGGTACATTACGAGGGCCAGTACGATTACGGCAGGGGTGTAGTACCTCGAGAACCTCTCCAGGAACTTCTGGGTCTTCGCCTTCTTGTCCTGGGCGTCCTCAACCATGTGCAGTATCCTCGCGAATGTGGTGTCATCGCCCACCCTGTCGGCCCTTATTATCAGATAGCCGGATTCGACTATGGTGCCCGAGAAGGCCTTTTCGCCTTCTGCGCGCTCTACAGGTATCGGCTCCCCGGTTATCGCGGCTTGATCTATGAAGGCCGAGCCCTCGACTATCGTGCCGTCGACGGAGATCTTCTCTCCGGGCTTCACTATTACCAGATCGCCCTTCACTACTTCTTCTGGGGCTAATACGTACTCCGTACCGCCCCTTCTCACCCTGGCGGAGTCCGGGGCGGTCGCAAGAAGGGATTTGATCGAGGATCGCGTCTTCTCGATGGTCAGGGCCTCGAGATAATCGCCGAACGTGAAAAGGAATGTTACTGCGGCCGCTTCCCAGTACTCGCCTATTACCAGTGCCCCTGTGACTGCGATCGTCACTAGGGCGTCTATGCCTACTATCTTATACTTAAGTGCGCCGAACGCTTTTAGAAAGATCGGGGCGCCTGCGAGCAGGGTCGATGCCATCATCACGAGCACTGTTACCGGCGCATACCCGAAAACCCCCTTTAAGATATATGAGGTGGTAACCAGTGCTGCTAACAGCAGGATCCTCCTCCCTTTCGCCATGTTGAACATCTCAGCGCCTCCCTTTCCTCTTATTTCTCTCCTAGTACTTTGTAGCCGAGCTTCGCTATGCTGTTTTTGATCGTCTCGCTGTCGATTAGGTTCTCATCGAAAGCTACCTTTACCCTTGAGGTGTTGAACAATACTTCGGCCTCCCCTATCCCCGGGGTCTTTCTGAGCATGCCCTCTATCTTGGCTATGCAGCTGGGGCAGCTCACCGTCTCTAACTGGTACGTCTTGTTGATCATGTCATTGCCTCCTTTTGATTTGGTAATTCTATGATGCCTTATCGTCGGTGAGCTTACCTTGACGCACGTCAATTTTCCGAAAGAATATGGGGGAGAATCTTATGGTGGCTTTTCAGAGGAGAATAATTACAGTTATTTCTTTCTGCTGTTAGCAATTTTAGAATTTTCGCAGAATTACGTAGCAAAACGAAAATGAGCAGGGACTCAACGTCTCAGCTCACCTTTATCTAGCTACTATTTATCTAATTTGACACTAGGTTATAAAATCTAGAACCCACTGATTAAAAGTTCTATTCCACTTGCTTTCCTGTGCTCGATAATTTTCGCTAATCCTCTTTATAGTGCAGTTATGTCGATTGCTAGTTACCGCTGTTTCTTCTTATACGCCCCCGTTTTCGCCCATTCTCGATAAAAAGTGTAGACGCTGACCAATCTATATAACAGGTATTATGGTTCGGGAGTACCAGAGACGGAAGCGGAATTGCATTTGCAATAGGAATACCATCACCTTATCTTTCAATACAGTTTAGTGTAGCCAATCTAAATCCTAGACTGGCTCCGATATTCATACCCAACAAGCCTGCTCTAACTACCATGATAAGGCACTTGGTCTACATCAGTTGCGTCACTTTTATAACGTTTTCATAAAGTCCCCTATAGGGGAAAATAAGAGAAAAGTTACTCAAATCACCTCAAAACTGACGTAAGTGTAGATGGTTATGATTTTCTATTTCCTTTTCATGCTTGTATGGTTCTGGTTTCACGAATTAGAACCAAATTTGTTACCTGATGCAGCCGTTACCATTAGTTCTCTATTGACGCTCTCAACGAAGTTGTACTGAGGACCACTTTTATTAATGGATTTCATCAAACTTGAATGATTGTCTTTGGGGAACACAGTCTGCGCAGTATTGTGCAGCCCAATAACAACGATATACTCAGCGCCATCATAATCTAGTTGCCATGTAGAATTAACGAATTTTCCCGTATCATCTCTAACTTCTGCCATTACTAGCTTCCAGTCTCTTGTTGAGAACCTTTTAAGCCTATCTATTACCTCTGTAGGAATCTCTCGCTCATGCATCCTCCCATTGAAGTGCTTAGAATGAAGCTTGATCTCCTCACATGAGGACATAATGTAGATAACCCTTTCGAATAAGGAGGCTGGTCCATAATCAATGTGAAATCTACTTTTCGTGAAGTTC
>JAKQNF010000019.1 GCA_029565935.1 Bacillota bacterium
ACCGGTTATCGTCCTCGCTGTACTTGCCCTTCTGATAAGTATGACTGGGTGCAATGAGACTTGGTCGGTGGATTTCACCGAAGTCTATGATGTTGACGATTGGGATGTGGAATCTTTCGGAGGAGGTCCAGGCGCCCACACTCTATATGACGAGGGGTTCTTCCTGAATTACTACAGGGCGATAGGCCCATACGGTTTCAGCGGGGACTTCACTATGACGGTCGTTTTCTCGCTTGACGTAGATGAGGCAAACAAGGTCGACAAAGCCTGGATCGGTCTGGGCGACGGGACCGGCATGTATACGTTGAAGCACATAATGCTGTACCTAAACAGTATAGGCGAAGCCGGGACGGAGACACTGGATTTGACCGAGATATACGGCGGGGATTTCCATTCTTTCAGGTCAATGGACTACATACCTGCGATCAGAAGGCATGGCCTCAATACGTACAAGCTCTCCAAGAACGGCGATACCATAAAGGCGTACTTCAACGGTGTACTGCTTTGCGAATACATGCTCCAGCATTATGACCTGGTGTATTCCTTCCCCATAATCTATGCCGTCCAGGATTCCCCGAAGCTTCTCTTCAAGAGCGTGAAGTTCAGCTATTCGGGCACGTACGAAGCCAGGCCGTAGAAACCATGGAAGCGGATCGCCACTGCTGGAAGATGGGATCCGTCGTCTGACAATCCGAAAGGGCCCCGGCACGGGCCCTTTCGTCATTCCCCCGCCGCAGAAGCAGCTCTATACTAGTATTCGAAAAGGCTCTTCTCGTAGTCCTTCACATAATAGCCCTTGCCTTTTTGTATCACTGCATGGCCTTCATTCTCCAGCAGTTCCCGGTGTCCGTCTATTCCCATAGGGAATTTCTCGTTCAACATCCCGTTCTTCTTCAATGTCCTCCAGTAAGGCGTCACGTCAGTCTTGCGCTCATGTGATGCGTTCGCGGCGATGTTGATGAAGATACCCGCCGTCAGCGGGCATGTAAAGTCCGCATCGTGCTCACGCGCAAGGAATGCCCGTATCGCATCCGATGTCGTCAATCTACCGAAAGGTACTTTCCGCATCGCCTCGTCATAGTACAAAGCAGGGGCGATAAGCATGCGGCTGCCACCGTACCTAAAGATCATCCTTATGTCAGTAATCTCTTCCACCTTCGGAAGGTCGCCGCTGTTGTTCAGTTTTTCGTTGAACGACTTGCGTGCCATGTGCATCGTCACCTCAACAAACATTATAGGGCAAAGTCAGACTGCCCCAGAATCACTATCCTTCTATTCGTACTAGGGTTATAGTTACAGAACGCTAAGTCCGGCCCGCTGACAAGAAAATCGGATATGAATTTGGCGGTTCTGTTTGCCGAGGCACGATTGCAGCACGAGGATCAGGACCCGATACCGAAGGCATCAGTCCAGCAGGCCTAGTTTCCTATAGATCTCCTTGATAATCGGCGCTTTGGTCTCCATGTAGCCGTCTATGTCCCTCGGGAAAAGCCTGGCGGCCTGCTTTTTTATGCAGCCGTACGCCTCCCTGTCGTCCTTGTCCTCCCTAAGGTGCTCCCTGAAGATGATATGGCGCCTGAGCTCGGATGAATCTTTTGTGCAGACATACAGGTGATGCTTCATCATATCTTCTTCGCCTTTATATCTGAAACTCTCCCTGCCGCAAATCCCCAGGTCACCCTCATGTACGTAATCAAGGAGAAGGAGCAATGACTTCACTTCATCAAAGCGCGGAGCATCCTCTATCACCACGTCTATGTCGATTACCGGCTTTGCAGCGAGGCCGCGGACGGATGTG
>JAKQNF010000027.1 GCA_029565935.1 Bacillota bacterium
TGCCGCATTGTAATTCCCCTTTATTCGATTATCTCGGTGACGACTCCGGCACCGACTGTCTTGCCGCCCTCGCGGATGGCGAAACGGAGCTCCTTTTCCAGCGCGATGGGGGTGACGAGCTCGACGGAGAGCGTCACGTTGTCGCCGGGCATGACCATCTCGACGCCGTCGGGCAGCTTCGCCACGCCCGTCACGTCCGTGGTCCTCAGGTAGAACTGGGGACGGTAGCCGGAGAAGAAGGGTGTGTGGCGCCCGCCCTCTTCCTTCGTCAGGATGTAGACCTCGCCCTTGAACTTCGTGTGGGGCGTGATGGAGCCGGGCTTCGCGATGACCTGGCCGCGCTCCACCTCGTCCTTCTTCGTGCCGCGGAGCAGGAGGCCGACGTTGTCGCCCGCCATGCCCTGGTCGAGGATCTTGCGGAACATCTCCACGGAGGTGGTGACGGTCTTCTGGGTGGGACGGAAGCCGACGATCTCGACCTCTTCGCCGGGCTTGATGGCGCCTCTTTCGATCCTGCCCGTCACGACGGTGCCGCGGCCGGAGATGGTGAAGACGTCCTCGATGGGCATCAGGAAGGGCTTGTCGGTGAGGCGGACAGGGTCGGGGAAGAATGAATCCATGGCGTCCAGGAGATCCTGGATGCACTTGGTCGCCTCGGGGTTGTCCGGCTCGGACATGGCTTTGAAAGCCGATCCCTTGATGATGGGGGTTTTGTCGCCGGGGAACTGGTAGAAGTTGAGAAGATCGCGCACCTCTTCCTCGACCAGCTCGATGAGCTCGGGATCGTCTACCATGTCGCACTTGTTGAGGGCAACGACGATCTTCGGGACGCCGACCTGACGGGCGAGCAAGATATGCTCACGGGTCTGAGGCATCGGGCCGTCGGCTGCGGAGACCACCAGGATGGCTCCGTCCATCTGTGCGGCGCCGGTGATCATGTTCTTTACATAGTCCGCGTGGCCGGGGCAGTCCACGTGCGCGTAGTGCCTCTTCTCGGTGGCGTACTCGACGTGGGTGGTGCTGATGGTGATTCCACGGGCCTTTTCCTCAGGCGCGTTGTCGATCTCGTCGAACTTCTTGACGGTAGCGAGGCCGGCTTTGCCGAGTACCGTGGTGATCGCCGCGGTAAGCGTGGTCTTGCCATGGTCGATGTGACCGATGGTACCGATGTTCACGTGCGGCTTATTGCGCTCGAACTTCTGCTTTGCCATTTTCTCTCCTCCTTAAAGGATATTGATAAAGTTTCTAGTTCATATTCCTCGGTAGCTCTTGACTATCTCATCAGAGATATACCCTGGGACCTGCTCGTATCTTAGGAATTGCATCGTGTACGTCGCCCTGCCCTGGGTAAGCGACCTTACCGACGTGGCGTAGCCGAACATGTCACCCATGGGCACCTGGGCCTTTACTATCTCCGCCCCGGCGTGGTTCTCCATGCCGGTGACCTTGCCCCTGCGTGCGCTTATGTCGGACATCACATCGCCGACGTACTGGGTGGGCGTCGTGACCTCCACCTTCATTATGGGCTCCAGAAGCACGGGCTTCGCCTTGGAAAGGGCTTCCTTGAAACAGATAGAAGCGGCTATCTTGAAGGCCAGCTCGGACGAGTCCACAGGGTGGAACGAACCGTCTACGAGCCTTACTTTTACGTCGACGGCCGGATATCCCGCTATGGGGCCCGCGCCCGCGGCTTCCCTGGATCCTGCTTCTATCGCCGGTATGTATTCCTTAGGTATGACCCCTCCGACGATCGCGTTCTCGAAGACTATGCCCGATCCGGCCGGTCCAGGTTCCAGTTCGATCACTACGTGACCGTATTGGCCACGACCTCCGGTCTGCCTTACGAAGCGGGTCTCGTTCCTAATCGCCTGAGTCGCCGTTTCCCTGTACGCCACTTGCGGCTTGCCTATGTTTGCCCCGACTTTGAACTCCCTTAGGAGCCTATCCACGATTATCTCCAGGTGGAGCTCCCCCATGCCGGCTATTATCGTCTGGCCTGTGTCCTGGTCGGTGCTCATCCTGAAGGTCGGGTCCTCTTCGGCCAGCTTTATCAGGGCCAACGTGAGCTTGTCCTCGTCGGTCTTGGTCTTCGGCTCGACGGTGAGCGATATGACAGGTTCCGGGAAGGTCATCCTCTCGAGTATCAGCGCATGCCTTTCTTCGCAGAGGGTGTCCCCCGTAGCAACGTCCTTGAGGCCGACGATGCCGACTATCTCGCCTGCGCTGATGCTCTCCAGGTCCTCACGATGGTTCGCATGCATCCTCAATATCCTGGATATGCGCTCGCGCTTCCCCTTTGAGGCGTTGTAGTACACCTTGCCCGCCTCGGCTCTGCCGGAGTAGACCCTCAGGTATGTCAGCTTTCCCACGAAAGGATCGGTTGCGATCTTGAACACCAGCCCGCAGAACTCCTCGTCCTCGGAGGCCTTCCTAATGACCTTCTCGCCGTCTCTCGGATCTATGCCGTGAACGGGTGGCATGTCGGTCGGGCTAGGCAAAAACGCCACTATTGCGTTCAGTAGGGGTTGTACGCCCTTGTTCTTGAAGGATGATCCACAAAGGACCGGAGTGAGCTTGGTAGCGAGGGTGGCGCGCCTTATGCCGGCTACCAGCATGTCGGCCGTTATCTCCTTGCCTTCGAAATAGCGCTCGGTGAGCTCGTCGTCGCAACCGGCGACCTGCTCGACCATGTACTCCCTTGCCTTCTTGGCCTCTTCCATCATGTTGGCGGGTATTTCGGTGATATCTACGTTCACGCCGAGGTCGTCCTTGTAGTTCCTGGCGTTCATCGCTATCAGGTCCACGATGCCCGTGAAGGCATCCTCGCTTCCTATAGGCAGCTGGATCGGCACAGGGTTTGCTCCCAGCTTGTCCTTCATGCTTTGGACGGCCCCCATGAAATCGGCGCCCATCCTGTCCATCTTGTTCACGAAGGCTATCCTGGGTACGTTGTACCTGTTGGCCTGCCTCCATACGGTCTCGGACTGAGGCTGCACCCCATCCACCGCACAGAAGATCGCCACCGCGCCATCGAGCACCCTAAGTGACCTTTCGACCTCGACCGTGAAGTCAACATGTCCGGGCGTGTCTATGATATTAATCTGATGGTCCTGCCATATGCATGTCGTGGCGGCCGATGTGATCGTGATGCCCCTCTCCTGTTCCTGGATCATCCAGTCCATCGTCGCCGTACCGGAGTGGACCTCCCCCATCCGGTGGAGCCTGCCCGTATAGAACAGTATGCGCTCGGTAGTGGTGGTCTTACCGGCATCTATATGGGCCATTATTCCGATGTTCCTTATCTTCTCGAGGTCAGCCATGACCACCACTCCTTTCTTACATGATCAGAAAAAATCAAAAAATACTACCACCTGTAATGTGCGAAAGCCTTGTTGGCCTCAGCCATCTTATGCATGTCCTCGCGCTTCTTTATAGAAGCGCCCAAGTTGTTGGAAGCGTCCATTATCTCAGATGCGAAACGCTCCATCATGGTACGCTCGCCGCGCTTCCTGGAATTCGTTATTATCCACCTGAGGGCGAGGGCCTTGCGCCTCTCCGGCCTCACCTCCATGGGGACCTGGTAGGTCGCTCCGCCTACTCTGCGCGGTTTGACCTCAAGAAGGGGCATGACATTCTTCATGGCCTTGTCGAGTACCTCCAGCGGATCGCTGCCCGTCTTCTTCTGGATGATATCGCAGCTGCCGTAGAATATCTTCTCTGCTACGCTCTTCTTGCCTTCCATGACTATCTTGTTTATGAACTCGGACACCAAGGCACTGTTATAAACCGGGTCCGGAGTCACTTCCCTGTTGGGCACATGGCCTTTCCTAGGCATGGGCTAACCTCCCTTTAGGTACGATTACTTGGGTCTCTTCGCACCGTACTTGGACCTTCCCTGGCGCCTGTTGGCTACTCCAGCGCTGTCCAGTGTACCGCGGATTATGTGATACCTTACGCCCGGAAGGTCCTTGACGCGGCCTCCCCTTATAAGGACGACCGAGTGCTCTTGTAGGTTGTGACCTACTCCGGGTATGTAGGCGGAGACCTCTATCCCGTTGCTGAGCCTCACCCTTGCGATCTTCCTCAACGCTGAATTGGGTTTCTTGGGTGTCGCTGTCCTTACCACTGTGCAAACACCGCGCCTCTGCGGTGAACCCTCTCCATAGTTGGTCCTGCGCTCGAGCGAGTTGTACTGGAAACGAAGAGCCGGAGAGGAGGACTTGTACTGGACCTTCTCCCTGCCTTTCTTGACCAGCTGGCTGATTGTCGGCATTCGCTGCACCTCCTTTCCAGTACTATACTAATTCGATATCTTCAGGCTTGCGGCAACCGAGGCTCCCACCTCTATGCCGCAGGCCCTTCCAAGCTGAGCCATGCTTTCCGCATCAGTTACCGGCACACCAGCTTTGCCGGCGGCCTCCCTGATCTCCCTTGCGATGAACGGATCCCCGTCCCTCGCCAGGAACACCTCAGCGGCCTCATCCTTGGATAAAGCCCTGAGAACCTGCTTCCTCCCTACGACCCTCATCCTATGGTCTAGGAGCTGCTCTCTCATCAAGAACACTCACCTTCCTGAACAGTCAGGATACATGGGCAGGCACCTAAAAATATTAACACTGCACGCAGGCACTGTCAATACGGCCAAGGCCGGCTATTGACCGACCTTTCACATCCCGCCTTCTGCTGTGGCCCTATGCTCCTGATCCCCAAGAGATTCTGCCATCTGTTCGGGCTCGGCCTCGACCGACGGCGGGGCTTCCTCTTGGGCCTGAGCCTCTACCATGGCCATCAGGTCTTCAGGATTGTAGAGCGTGATGTTCCTGTACTTCTTCATGCCCGTACCCGCAGGTATGAGCTTTCCGATTATCACGTTCTCCTTCAAGCCTATCAACCTGTCTGTCTTGCCCCTGATCGCGGCGTCCGTCAGTACGGTGGCGGTCTCCTGGAACGATGCGGAAGCAAGGAAGCTGTCCATAGATACCGCGGCGAGCTTGATGCCAGGGAGCCACGGCTGGGCCGGTTTCAGGCCCTCGGCCACCAGCTTCTTGTTGATCTCCTCCAGCTCGAAGCGGTCCACTACGGCCTTCTCCTTGAAATGCGTGTCCCCGGCGTCCATTATCTTCAGCTTCCTGGACATCTGGCGAACAATCACTTCGATGTGCTTGTCGTTGATCTCGACGCCCTGCCTCCTGTACACTTCCTGGACTTCGCCCACTATGAACTGCAGCGCGGGCACTATGCCCTCCTGCTGGAACACATCCTGCGCGTTCCTGTGCTGTGGCTGCTCATAGAGCCTGTCGCTCTTGCCGACCTTCTGGCCTTCTTGTACCAGGACCTTTGCGTCGGCGGGCACAGTGTAGTCATATTCCTGTCCGTTGGAGGCCTTGATTATTATCCTTGATACCCCGCCTACTTCCCTTATGCTGACGACGCCAGCCTTGTGGGCGTCCGTGCTGGGGATCCTGGCTTCGAAGTCGCGCTCGACCCTCGGCAGGCCGTACGTGATGTCCTCACCGGCAACGCCTCCGGTATGGAAGGTCCTCATCGTAAGCTGCGTACCGGGCTCTCCGATCGACTGCGCCGCAATTATACCGACGGCCTCGCCGACGTCGACTATCTCGCCCTTCGCGACGGGGTAGCCATCTAAGGTGTAGCTGAACTCCTCCAGCTCACCCTCATGCCTTACGGGCTTGCCCAGGGCCAGGTTCCTTCCGTAGCAGCAGGCGCAGACACCGTACTTGGCCTTGCACTGCAGTACAGAACGCACCGTCACCTTCTTGATGCCCAGTGCTTCTATCATCAGCGCGGTCTCTTCGCTGATGACCCTGTTCTTGATCTCAATGGTCCTCTGCTCTCCGGTCTTGGGGTCCTTGTACTGGATGTCCTCGAAGCCCATGCGACCGAAGATCCTATCCCTTAAAGGTTCGATTATGTTCTTGCCCTCGCCGTCGAATAGCGCCGTTACCTCTATGCCCTTGTCCGTGCCGCAGTCGAACTTCCGGACTATCGCATCCTGCGCCACGTCCACAAGCCTCCTGGTCAGATAGCCAGACTTGGCCGTCCTCAAAGCCGTGTCGGCAAGGCCCTTCCTGGTGCCGTGGGTCGAGATGAAGTACTCCAGGACGTTCAGCCCCTCGCGGAAGTTGGCCCTTATGGGTACGTTGATCGTACGGCCGGACGGGTCCGCCACGAGGCCTCTCATTCCGGCGAGCTGTCCTAGCTGTCCGAGGTTGCCCCTTGCGCCGGACGTCGCCATCATGTATATCGGGTTGAACCTGTCAAGGTTGGCCTCCATGGCCTTCTGTACGCGTTCCTTGGCCTCGGTCCAGATGTCCTGCTCCTTCTGCTCCTTCTCCGTCTCTGTGAGCAGGCCCCTCTTGTACTGCCTCTCCACCTTCTCCACTTCCGTGTCGGCCTGCTTGAGGATCTGGTCCTTCTCCGGAGGGATGGATGCGTCTATCACGCCCACCGTCGTTCCTGAATAGGTGGCGTATCTGTAGCCGAGTTCCTTGATGCTGTCGAGCATAGCCGCGGTCATCGTGTTGCCGTAGGTGTTCCTGTACTTCGCGACGAGCTTGGCAAGGAAGCTCTTCGATGCGGCCTTCCTCTCCTTGCCGACCCTCTTGTTGACGATATCGACGAGTGTCCTGCCCGCTTCACCGCCATCTACGTCGCCTATTCCTACAAGGTCTTCCTTCTCGACTATGCCCCCGCCGCTGAGGTTTTCGTCCATCGTGTTCACGGCACTGTTGATGTATGGGAACTCATCAGGGAACACGCTGTTGAAGATGAGCTTGCCCACGGTCGTCATGAACAGCCTGTCGGGTGCGTTCTCGCTACCGATTATGTTCTTCGTCTCCGGCATCCGGACGAATATCCTGGTATGCAGGGTTATCTCCCCATGATGGAAGGCCATGAGCGCTTCCGGGATGTCCTTGAACAGCTTCCCTTCGCCCTTGGAGCCGGCCTTCTCAGCGGTGAGGTAGTAGCATCCTATCACGACGTCCTGGTTGGGGACCGTGATGGGGTTTCCCGAAGCGGGGGAGAGTATGTTGTTCACGCTGAGCATGAGAAGCCGGGCCTCGGCCTGTGCCTCAGGCGAAAGCGGGACGTGCACCGCCATCTGGTCGCCGTCGAAGTCGGCGTTGTACGCGGCGCAGACCATCGGGTGTATCTGGATGGCCTTGCCGTTAACAAGCACAGGTTCAAAAGCCTGTATGCCCAGCCTGTGCAGGGTCGGTGCGCGGTTGAGCAGCACCGGGTGCTCGCGGATGACCTCTTCGAGCACGTCCCATACCTCTGGCCTCAGCCTCTGGACCATCTTGTTGGCGTTCCTCATGTTCTCCGTATATTTCTTCTCGACGAGCCTTCTCATCACGAAGGGCTTGAAGAGCTCTAGCGCCATCTCTTTCGGCAGACCGCACTGATGCAGCTTAAGCCCCGGGCCCACGACGATGACAGACCTGCCGGAGTAGTCGACTCGCTTTCCCAGAAGGTTCTGGCGGAACCTGCCCTGCTTGCCCTTCAGCAAGTCGGATAGCGACTTCAAAGGCCTATTGCCGGGGCCGGTCACCGGCCTGCCGCGCCTGCCGTTGTCTATCAGGGCATCGACGGCCTCCTGCAGCATCCTCTTCTCGTTCCTGACGATTATATCAGGGGCCTGCAGCTCAAGCAGCTTCTTTAGCCTGTTGTTGCGGTTGATGACCCTTCTGTACAGGTCGTTCAGGTCGCTCGTCGCGAACCTGCCGCCGTCGAGCTGAACCATGGGCCTCAGATCCGGGGGTATCACCGGCAGGACCTCGAGTATCATCCATTCAGGCTTGTTCCCCGATTCCTTAAACCCCTCCACGAGCTCAAGGCGCCTTCTCGCCTTATCCCTCTTGGATCCTGCGGAAGATCTGATCTCCTCCATCAGCTCGTCCGAGAGCGCAGGCACGTCTATCTCCTTAAGCAGGTCCTGGATCGCCTCGGCGCCCATGCCCGCCCTGAACAGGCCGCGGTATTTCTCGTTGTAGTACTGGTACTCGGACTCCGTCAGCAGCTGCTTCTTCGACAGCGGCGTGTCGCCCGGGTCTACAACTATGTACGACGCAAAATAAATGACCTTCTCCAGATGCTTGGGCGTCATGTCGAGAAGAAGTCCCATCCTGCTGGAGATGCCCTTGAAATACCATATGTGAGATACCGGGGCCGCCAATTCTATGTGCCCCATCCTCTCGCGGCGCACCTTGGCCTTCGTTACCTCGACGCCGCACTTGTCGCAAATTATTCCCTTGTGGCGCACCTTCTTGTATTTGCCGCAGGCGCATTCCCAGTCCTTAGTGGGACCGAAGATCTTCTCACAGAAGAGCCCGTCCTTCTCTGGCCTTAGCGTCCTGTAGTTTATGGTCTCGGGCTTCTTTACCTCTCCCGACGACCAGCTCCTTATCTTTTCAGGAGATGACATTGCGATTTGTATTCTATCGAAATCGTTGACGTCCAACATCGACTTCGCCCCCTATCATTCAGATGCCGGCTCGCAGTTGAAGCCTATTCCTATTCCTCTTCTTCCTTCTCAGCTTCCGCTGCGATGTCAAGGTCGCCCAGATCGGGCAGTTCGTCTTCTTCGGAGTCCTCTGATTTGTCACCGCGGTCGATGCCCATCTTGTCTTCCTTGCCCAGCTTCAGCTCCTGGGCCGGGAATATGGACTCCTCCTCTTCCTCCCGGTTGCGTTCCTTGCCTGGCCTGCGATCCTCCATGTGCAAGTCCCCGCCTATCCTGTACGGCCTGGCTCCGAGGTCGAAGCCGAGGTCCTTGGCGGAATCGGCGGCGTCCTCCTCGAGGTCTTTGATGCTGATCTCCTTCTCGTCACCTGCCATTATCCTAACGTCCAGGCTCAGCGACTGGAGCTCTTTGATCAGCACCTTGAACGCTTCGGGGATCCCGGGGCCCGGTACGTTCTCGCCCTTCACTATCGCCGCATAGGTATTGACCCTGCCGATGATGTCGTCCGACTTAACGGTAAGCAGCTCCTGCAAGGTATTGGCCGCACCATACGCTTCTAGTGCCCACACTTCCATCTCACCGAACCTCTGTCCGCCGAACTGCGCCTTGCCGCCCAACGGCTGCTGCGTCACCAGCGAATACGGTCCCGTGGCCCTTGCGTGTATCTTGTCGTCCACAAGGTGCAGCAGCTTGAGGAAGTACGCGTATCCTACGGTCACCGGGTTCGCGAACGGCTCGCCCGTCCTTCCGTCGTACAATACGGTCTTGCCGTCCTTGTTCCATCCGGCTTTTTCGAGCATGTCAATGATCTCCGTCTCGCGTGCGCCGTCGAACACGGGCGTCGCCACGTGCCTCTTGGCCATCTCGGGATGCTTCAGCGGATTGGGTACAACGGCCCTGCCGAGGTGGGTTTCGAGCACCTGTCCTATGTTCATCCTCGAAGGTACGCCCAGCGGGTTAAGGACCACTTCGATCGGAGTCCCGTCCGGTAGAAACGGCATGTCCTCCTCCGGGAGTATCCTGGCAATGACGCCCTTGTTGCCGTGGCGGCCAGCCATCTTGTCGCCCTCAGATATCTTCCTCTTCTGGGCCACGTATACCCTGACCAGCTTAATGACGCCATGGCCGAGCTCGTCGCCTTTGTCCCTTGTGAAGACGTCCACCGAGACGACCTTGCCCGATTCACCGTGGGGCACCTTGAGCGATGTATCCCTGACTTCCCTGGCCTTCTCGCCGAATATGGCCCTGAGCAGCTTCTCTTCCGGTGTCAGCTCGGTCTCGCCCTTGGGGGTGACCTTGCCTACGAGTATGTCCCCGGCCCTGACTTCGGCGCCTACTCTTATGATGCCCTCGACGTCGAGGTCCTTTAGGGCCTCTTCGCCTTGGTTGGGTATATCGCGGGTAATCTCCTCGTCACCGAGTTTGGTCTGCCTGGCCTCGCACTCGTATTCCTCGATGTGTATCGAGGTGAAGACATCATCCTTTACCAGCTTCTCGCTCAGCAGGATGGCGTCCTCGTAGTTGTAGCCCTCCCAGGGCAAGAACGCGATGAGCACGTTCCTTCCCAGGGCCATCTCTCCCATGTCGGTTGCGGGCCCGTCGGCTATTACCTCACCCTTGGCCACACGGTCGCCGAGCCTCACCACGGGCTTCTGGTTGATGCATGTGCCCTGGTTGGACCTCTTGTACTTCATGAGCGGATAATGCTCTTCCTCCCCGTCATCGTACTGCATCACGATGTCCTGGGCGTCCACCCTGACTACCTGGCCCTCGCGGCTGGATGTGACTACGATGCCGGAGTCCACCGCGGCCCTATATTCCATGCCTGTGCCCACCAGAGGCGCTTCTGCCTTGATGAGGGGCACGGCCTGGCGCTGCATGTTCGCGCCCATCAACGCACGGCCCGCGTCGTCATGCTCGAGGAAGGGGATAAGCGCCGTAGCTATTGACACGATCTGCTTGGGCGATACGTCGATGTAGTCCACCTGTGCTACGTCGGACACGATGATCTTGTCCTTGTACCTGGCTTCTACCCTGTTCCTGACGAACTTGCCCTCGTCGTCGAGCTGCTCGTTGGCCTGGGCGATGATATATATGTCCTCTTCGTCGGCCGTGAGATATTCGATCTCTCCGGTAACCTTGCCGTCGAGGACTCTCATGTACGGTGTCTGTATGAATCCGTACGGGTTGATCTTCGAGTAGTTGCACAATGCGCCGATGAGGCCGATGTTCGGACCTTCGGGAGTCTCGATCGGGCATATCCTTCCGTAGTGGCTGTGATGTACGTCCCTGACTTCGAATCCTGCATGTTCCCTGTTCAATCCTCCAGGGCCCAGGGCGGATAACCTTCTCTTATGGGTCAGCTCCGCCAGCGGGTTGGTCTGGTCCATGAACTGGGAAAGCTGCGAAGAGCCGAAGAATTCCTTCAGCGCCGCCACGACGGGCCTGAAGTTTATCAGCGTCTGGGGCATAACCACCTCGACGTCCTGCAGGGTCATGCGCTCCCTGATGAGCCTCTCCATCCTGGAAAGGCCTATCCTGAACTGGTTCTGTAGGAGCTCGCCCACCGTCTTGAGCCTCCTGTTGCCGAGATGGTCTATGTCGTCCGTGCCGCCGATCCCGTAATGGAGGTTTATCAAGTAGTTGACGGTCGAGACCATGTCGTCGGGGGTGACGATCTTCTTGTCTTCGGGTATGAAGCCGTTACCCTGCACCTTGAGCTCCTTGCCACTGCCGTCCGGCGATTGAATCCACGCCTCTGAGATATGCTTGGCCCTCGCGTCCTTCTTGAGCTCCTGGGCCTTCCTGCGGTCGATGAGCGTACCAGCGGGCACGAGCACGTCGCCCTCCTTGATCTCGCCGGTTTCCTTGTCGATCTCGCCAGGGAGCCTTATGTCCCTCGTGAGGGTGCGGTCTATCAAGCGCTCCCAGATATTGAGCTTCTTGTTCACCTTATAGCGCCCGACCTCTGCCAGGTCGTACTTCTTGTCCTGGAAATAAAGCTGCTCGAGGACGGTCTGTCCGTATGGCGCTATCTCCGAGACGATCTTCGCCTTCTCGTCGGGGTCGATGCTCTTCTTAGAGAGCTCCTTCGCTCCTTGCATCGAAGTGAAGTCGTCCGGTCTCATCGTCTTGTAGATCTCGACAAGGGCCTCCTCCCTGTTCTTGGAGGGATCCCTCTTTATCGTGGTCTGGATGAGCTCGTCGTTGTTGAACAGCTGCAGTATGTCCTCGTCTGAGCTATAGCCCAACGCCCTTAAGAGGACCGTCACAGGGAACTTGTGGTTCCTGTCAAGCTTCACGCCAATGCCTCTTAATGAGCTGGCATCCAGCTCGAACCATGCTCCCCTGTTGGGGATTATGCTGGCATTGAAGATGTTCACCCCGTCCTTGTTCTCGTCACCGAAGTAGACTCCGGGGGAGCGGACGAGTTGCGTTACGATTACCCTCTCGGTGCCGTTGATGATGAATGTGCCTCGGTCGGTCATCACGGGGAAATCCCCGACGAAGACCTCCTGCGTCACTATCTCGCTTGTGTTCTTGTTGACCAGCTTGACGTCGATGTGCAGGCGTGACGAGTAGGTGACGTCGCGCCTTTTGCATTCTTCCACCGAGTAGGTAGGCGGTTCGAACCTGTGGCTCATGAACTCGAGCACCAAGTTGTGCGTAAAGGCCTCTACGGGGGAAATCTCCCTGTAGGTATCCGTCAGGCCCTTGCTTATGAACCACTCATATGACTGCTTCTGGATGTCCAGCAGGTTCGGGACCTCTTCGATGTCCTTGATCCTTGAGAAGCTCAAGCGCTGCCTGCGCCTCGATACGAGCTGCGCCGGCATGGTCTTGGTCTCTGGCTTTTTCGCCTTGGACTGCTTCTTCGCCTGTACCGTTACATCTGATGCAGTAACGCCGGTCTTGGTGTTGACGACCTTCTCCTTGGCCTTCTTGGCAGTCTGCTTCTCCACACTCTGGGTCGTCGTCTTCTTCTCTTCTGAAGCCAATGCTTGCCTACCTCCTCATGCTGCCGAGTCACATGGACACGACGGCAAAGATGCACTGCGAGGTGCTTGCCGGATAATAACTAATCACACGGCCCTCCGTTAAGTTAGGCGATTGCCAACAAGGTCCGTGCGGACTATACTAGAAGACAGGTAACATGATGATTATGCCATTACCTCTCCTTTGTAGGCTGCTACACGCCCAAATACGGGCAATATATTATGTTACTACAGAACGACAAGTTTGTAAATAAGCAAACGCCCCTCTTTTCAGAGGGGCGCCTTTTTATTATCGAGCTACTTTATCTCTACTGCTCCACCCTCGGCTTCGATCTTCTTCTTTATCTCTTCGGCTTCTTCCTTCTTGACGCCTTCCTTAATGGGTTTGGGCGGGTTGTCGACTAGGTCCTTGGCTTCCTTCAGGCCCAGGCCTGTGATCTCACGGATTATTTTGAGGACCTGGATCTTCTTGTCGCCTGCTGATGTCAAGATTGCGTCGAACTCTGTCTTCTCTTCTACTTCCGCCGCCGCTGCCGCAGGGGCTGCGCCCATCGCCATGCCCACGGGCATCGCCGCACTGACTCCGAACTTCTCCTCGAGGGCCTTTACCAGCTCGGAGAGCTCGAGAACGTTCATCTGCTCTACCGCTGCGATGATTTCCTCTCTTGTCATTTCTATATCCTCCTTACTATGCCTTACCTAATTAGTTCGCAGCCGTAGCTGCCTTCTTCTCTCTGATCTGGTCGAGGGCCCTTGCAAGGCCTGAGAGCGGCGCGTTGAGAGTACCGCATAGCATGGCGAGCAGTATCTCCCTGCTGGGAAGCTCCGCCAGCTTCATGACCTCTTCCTTGGACAGGGGCTTCGTGCCCATCATCCCGCCCTTTATGCTCAGGATCTTGGTCTCTCGGGCCGTGTCTGCAAGTATCTTCGCGGGGGCAGTCAAATCGTCACCGCCGAAAGCGATCGACGTCGGGCCGTGCAGGAACTCATGCAATCCTATTATGCCCTTCTGCTCGGCTGCCTTTTCTATCAGGGTGTTCTTGGCGACCTTGTACTCGACGCCAGATTCTCTCAGCTTTCTCCTGAGCTTTGTGTCCTGCGCGACGGTCAGCCCCCTGTAGTCTGCGAAAACTATCGTCTTTGCTGCCGTTATCTTCTCGGCAAGCTCGGCGATCTTCTTCTCTTTCTCTACTGTTGGCAAGTTCACACCTCCATTTCGCCGATAGTAGCGTCTAAAGAAATCTCGGGCCTCCGGCGGCTTGATGCCGGAGGCCCGAGATGAAGCTCTTTCGTCTTCACGGCTCTCCGACCTCGGCAGGACGGTTCACCCGTTTATCCCTTTAGGGCTCCTGCTTTCTTAGGCCGTTCGTGAGGCTATATTCCTGCCTTTACTTCTCCGCGGCTATGCCGGTCGAGCTCTGAGGGTTGAGCTTTATGCCGGGGCCCATCGTAGAAGCGATGGCAACGCTCTTAAGGTAAGTACCCTTGGCCGCCACGGGCTTGGCCTTCACCAATGCCTCCATGAGCGTCGATAGGTTGCTGATGATCTTTTCGGCATCGAAGGATACCTTCCCGATAGGTACGTGGACTATCGCGGTCTTATCGACCCTGTACTCCACCTTACCGGCCTTGATCTCCTTGATGGCCTTCTCTACGTCGAAGGTCACCGTCCCGGTCTTGGGGTTCGGCATCAAGCCCTTGGGACCTAGTATCTTACCGAGCCTTCCTAGGGCGCCCATCATGTCGGGGGTCGCTACCACAACGTCAAAATCCAGGAAGTTCTCCTGCTGGATCTTCGCTGCGAGGTCCTCTGCACCGACGATGTCGGCCCCGGCGGCTTCGGCTTCCTTGGCCTTCTCTCCCTTTGCGAAAACTGCGACTTTCTTGGTCTTGCCGGTACCGTAAGGCAGCACTACCGCGCCGCGCACCTGCTGATCAGATTGTCTGGGGTCGATGCCCAGCCTTACGTGCAGCTCCACTGTCTCGTCGAACTTCGCGCTGGCTATCTCCTTCATGAGGGCGACGGCTTCCTGCGGTTCATAGAGCTTGCTGCGGTCTACTTTCTTTAGCGCATCGATGTACTTCTTTGCCACGGTCTATTCCTCCTTGTGGTGCAGGCGGGCATATGCCCTCCCACTGGTCCGCTTATTCCTCGGTGACTACGACGCCCATCGCCCTGGCCGATCCGGCCACCATGCTCATAGCCGCCTCAATCGTAGTGGCGTTGAGGTCGGGCATCTTTATCTTGGCGATTTCCTTAACCTTCGCCTGGTTGAGAGTGCCTACCTTTTCCTTGTTGGGCACTCCGCTGCCCTTTTCAATCCCGGCGTACTTCTTGATAAGGAACGACACCGGGGGTGTCTTCAGAACCATCGTGTAGGACCTGTCCTCATATACCGTCACTACTACGGGTATGATGGTCCCTACCTGGTCTGCGGTCCTGGCGTTGAAGTCCTTGGTGAAGCCGACAATGTTTATGCCCGTAGGCGCAAGCACGGGGCCCACCGGAGGTGCCGGCGTAGCCTTTCCGGCATTAAGCTGCAATTTCACTATAGCTGTGACTTTCTTGGCCATTTTGCGAAATCCCCTCTCAAACTAACACTAATCTCAAGGCCGGTGGCTTCCGGCTATATCTTCTCCGCCTGATCCATGTCGAGTTCCACAAGTGTGTCCCTTCCGAACATCGACACCATGACGCGCATCTTGCCCTTGTCATGCATGATTTCCTGCACGGTGCCGGTGTATATCATCGACGGGCCCAGGATCACCTTCAAAGTCTCGCCGACCTCGAAATTGACTTTCGGCCTGGAAGGATCAATTATACCCATCATTCTGAGTATCTTGTACGCTTCATCGTCGCCGAGGGGTATGGGCTTGTTGCCGGACCCTACGAAACTCGTGACGCCGGGAGTATTCCTCACGACATACCACGAATCATCGCTCATGGTCATCTCGACTAGGACATAGCTAGGGAAGATCTTCCTCTGAACGACCTTCTTCTTGCCGTCGCGCATCTCGGTGCTCTCTTCCGTAGGCACCAGGACGCGGAAGATCTTATCCTCCATGCCCAGGTTCTTTATGCGATTCTCGAGATTGGCCTTGACCTTGTTCTCGTAGCCTGAGTATGTGTGTATCACAAACCAGGACGGCTTTATCTCGCTCATGTCCTCCCCCTTGCTCCGGGAGCCCTATTTAACGACCGCTTGTATGACCGCTGAGAGGCCGTAGTCAATAAGGCCGAGGAAAGCCGCGACTATTGCCACGGTTCCTATAACCACCAGCGTATATGCGGTGAGCTCCTTTTTATTGGGCCACTGCACCTTCTTGAACTCGGCGCGAACGTCACGGAAGAACTTGCTTATCCTTCCGAAGAAGCTCTTTATACGCTGGGTCAATCCGGGATTGTTCTCGGCCATCGTGTTTACCCCCTAGTCGTTGTCAGCCTACCTCGTCTCCTTGTGTGCCGTGTGCTTCCTGCAGAACTTGCAGTACTTGGACAGTTCTATCCTGTCGGGGTCGTTGCGCTTGTTCTTGTTGGTCTGGTAATTCTTGTTCTTGCACTCGGTGCACTGAAGCGTGATGCCCTCCCGCATTGGGTACTCCTCCTTAGAAAGGCTATTGGGGCTCTTTAAGTACTTTGCATAGCCCGCGCTAGGGGATGCAATCAAAAAGGTCCCTTATAATCGACAATAATTAAGACCCCCATGGGGTCGCACAATGGAGTTTACCATAATGCATCCACTGAATCAATACTTTTCGCCGAATCCGTACGCCCCGCCCTAATCAGAGGCCTTTCTCAAAAAGAACCACCCTGTCTTCGCCATCGGTCTCGGTAAGCCGCACCTTTATGTGCTCCCTGACCGAGGTCGGAAGGTTCTTGCCTACGTAGTCAGGCCTGATCGGCAGCTCCCTGTGCCCCCTGTCCACCAGGACCGCAAGCTGTACGGAAGAGGGCCTTCCCATGTCGGTGAGCGCATCGAGGGCCGCCCTTACCGTCCTGCCTGTGAACAGCACATCGTCCACGAGCAGCACCTTCCTGGCATCTACCGTGAAGTCCAGCTTGCTCGCCACCACCTTGGGCCTCTCTGTGATCGCGGACAGATCGTCCCTGTAATGGCTTATGTCGATGGATCCGAACGGTACCTTCCTGCCCTCTATCGCCTCGAAGCACTCCACCAGCCTCTTGGCCAACGGCACGCCCCTGGTGCGTATGCCAACGACAACCAGCCCGTCGAGCCCCTTGTTGCGCTCGACCACCTCGTGAGCTATCCTGACCAGCGCCCTGGATATGGCGGATGAGTCCATCAAAGTAGACTTCTCGACCAAGCCCATCGTGCATCCCTCCGGAGGTAGATATATCAAAGCGCCGCAGCGTAAGGCTGCGGCCGCTTGATATGGAGCCCGCGATCGGAATTGAACCGATGACCTCATCCTTACCATGGATGCGCTGCTACCTACTGAGCTACGCGGGCGAGTAATTTTGGTTGCGGGGGCAGGATTTGAACCTGCGACCTCCGGGTTATGAGCCCGACGAGCTACCAGACTGCTCCACCCCGCGACGAACTCTGGAGCGGGCAACGGGATTCGGACCCGCGACATTCAGCTTGGAAGGCTGACGCTCTACCAACTGAGCTATGCCCGCATTGTCTTTCAAGAATATTCCGGCGGCGTCCTACTCTCCCGGGCCGTTGCCAGCCGAGTACCATCGGCGCTGGAGGGCTTAACTACTGTGTTCGGAATGGGAACAGGTGTGGCCCCTCCGCCTTTACCACCGGAAAACCTAAGGGTTTCCCCATATTTCCTTATGGTGGTGGAGAGAGGTGGATTCGAACCACCGTACCCATCCGGGAACAGATTTACAGTCTGTCGCCTTTAGCCGCTCGGCCATCTCTCCACGATTACCTACTTGTCTTCTGGAGCCGACGATGGGATTCGAACCCGCAACCTGCTGATTACAAATCAGCTGCTCTACCGTTGAGCTACGTCGGCGAGGCATATGTTATATTACCATTTGGGAATCGGGTGCGTCAATAATCAAAAATCATCCTTGCTGCACCCTTTTGGATATCGCCCACATCGCGATGGACGATGCTACGGCGGCGTTCAAAGACTCTACACCGCCCTTCATAGGTATAGAGACGAGGCCGTCCAGTACGGCCCTTACGCCGTTAGAAAGACCTGCGCCTTCCGAACCGACCACAAGGCAGTACGGCATTGTGAGCACGATCGCGTCCACGGGATCGCCGTCCATATCGAGCCCGTATACCTTGCATCCGCAGTCCTTAAGCCCCTGAAGAGATCCCGCCAAGTTCTTGAGGTGCAGTATGTCCAGCCTGTATATAGACCCCATGCTCGCCCTGGCCACTTTAGGGGAATAAGCCTTCGCAGTCTCACCGCCAAGGAGCACTGCCCCGTAACCGAATGCTGCAGCGGACCTTATTATCGTGCCGACGTTCCCTGGATCTTGTACGCCGTCCAGCGCCACCGCCGGTTTTTCTAGGTCGATCCCCACTGCCGAGTTCCACGAAGCCACGGCGACGATGCCCCTGGGATGCTCAGTATCGCACATGTACTGGAGCACGTCTTCGGATACTTCAATCACCTCTGCGCCTGATTCCTCGGCTCGAAGGAGGATGCTGCCAGTCTCCTCGATGGCATGCGCCTTAGGAGAGATGTAGATGCTCAACAGCCGCGCACCGGCGTCTATGGAGTCCGCCACCAACCTCTGGCCCTCAAGACACACCAAACCCTCCTCCGGCTTGCTGAGGAGCGACCTGTATCTCTTAATCTTGTCGTTGGACCTTGAGGTTATCATGCCGAGCTCCAAAATATGGCGGCCCGTTAGGGCCGCCGTGTTCCCTATGGTCCTATGATCACTGCTTGATCAAGCCCAGCTTCGCTTTCTCGGCTAGCTCGGTGAAGGCCGAGGCGTCGCGCACTGCGATATCGGCCAGCACCTTGCGGTTGACCTCAACGCCGGTCGCCTTAAGGCCTGCGATGAACCTGCTGTAAGACAGCCCGTTCAACCTCGAGGCCGCATTTATCCTGGCAATCCAGAGCTTCCTGAACTCGCGCTTGCGGTTACGCCTGTCACGATAGGAATATGTAAGTGAATGGAGCATCGCCTCATGGGCGCGCCTCCATATCTTGCTCTTCGCTCCCGTAAAGCCCTTCGCGTACTTGAGTGTCTTGTTATGCCTTCTCTTTGATACGAAACCGCCCTTTACCCTTGCCATTATCTGTCACTCCCTCGTAAAATCTGCTTGCCTCTACCTAGGAGTAGGGCAACATGCGGTGGATGTTAGCGGCGGTCCCGCTGTCTGCTATCTTCGTGCCCCTCTTGACCCTAATCGCCTTGGGGGTCTTGTGTTCCAGCTTGTGCCTCTTGCCGGTCTTCTGGAACTTCACTTTTCCGGTGCCTGTGATCTTGATCCTCTTGGAGGCACCCTTATGGGTCTTCATCTTAGGCATCTGCTTGTCCTCCCTGACGCATATGATGCGTTGAACTTATCAGCCCTGTTTCGGGGCCAGTATGGTGAACATGTTGCGACCCTCAATCATCGGGGGCCTTTCTACTACAGCGACTTCGCTCAGCAGTTCGGTGAGCTTCAGAAGGTGTCTCTGGCCGAGCTCAGGATGTGCCATCTCGCGGCCCCTGAACCTTATGGTCGCTTTGACCTTGTCGCCTTCCCTGAGCCACTTATCGGCTGCTTTGTACCAGACGTTGAAGTCATGCTCGCCGATCTTGACACTCATCCTTATTTCCTTTACGTCGACCACATGCTGCTTCTTCCTGGCCTCGCGCTCCTTCTTCGTCTGCTCGTACTTGAACTTTCCGTAGTCCATGATCTTGCATACGGGAGGCTTGGCGGCAGGCGCTACTTCAACGAGGTCCAGGTTCCTGTCCACGGCGGCTTTGACGGCATCTCTGATGTTCATGATCCCCAGCTGTTCTCCGTCCTCCGTAACCACGCGCACTTCCCTCGAGCGTATCTCGTCGTTGATGTAGAGTTCTTTGCCGATAGTTATTCACCCCCATAAAATTAAAGGCCGGGCATATACATCCGCCCGGCCTTAAGCCTTACTGTTGTCAACCGGACCGCTTGGGCGGTACGGTGAGAAGCGGATGCTTCTTCTTGTTTCAGTTCTTAGTCATGTTACCAATTTGCGGCCCCCGTGTCAAGCAACGAGGCCAAAGTCCCTGGTCTATGCCTTTATCGTGACCTCGTCCTTTAGCATGCTGCTGAATTCGTCCAGCGGCATGGGGCCGAGGTCCCCGCGCTTCCTGCAGCGGACCGAAACCGTGCCGGCTTCCTTCTCCTTCGCGCCCATAACCAGCATGTACGGCACTTTCTCCATCTGGGTCGCCCTGATCTTGTACCCGATCTTCTCACCGCTTCTATCCACTTCCACCCTGAAGCCACGGGCCTTGAGGAGGGATGCCGCCTCCTCTGCGTAATCCATCTGCGCGTCGGATATCGGCAGTACTTTCACCTGTACGGGCGCAAGCCATGCCGGCAGGGCGCCAGCGTGCTTCTCGATCAGGATCGCGAGCGTCCTCTCGTAGCAGCCGACCGAAGTACGATGGATGACGTAAGGTCTCTTCTTGACTCCGTCGCTGTCGACGTAGCTCATATCGAACCTGTCGGGCTGCACGAAGTCGATCTGCACGGTGATGAGCGTGTCCTCTTTCCCGAAGACGTTCTTCATCTGGATGTCCAGCTTCGGTCCGTAGAACGCCGCTTCTCCGATGGCTTCGTAATAATCTATGTCGAGGCTGTCCAGGATCTCCTTCATCCTTGCCTCGCTTTCCTCCCATGCCTGAGGGTTGTCTATGTACTTGCCCTTGTTGTTCGGATCCCATTTAGAGAACCTGTACGTCAGCTCATCATCGAGGCCTATGGCCCTCATTATGTAGTGGACGAGGTTGACCACCCCTCGGAACTCGTCAGCCAGCTGGTCCGGCCTCACTATCAGATGCCCTTCCGATATCGTGAACTGCCTTACCCTGATGAGCCCGTGCATCTCGCCCGAGGATTCGTTCCTAAAAAGGGTGGATGTCTCGGAATACCTTATCGGCAGGTCCCTGTAGCTCCTCAGGGCGCTGTTGTAGATGATGAACTGGAAGGGGCATGTCATGGGCCTTAAGGCGTATACGTCCTCGCCCTTAGACTCGTCGCCCATCAAGAACATGCCGTCCTTATAATGCGCCCAGTGGCCCGACACCTTATAAAGGTCGCTCTTGGCCATATAGGGGGTCTTTGTACTCTGATAACCCCTCTTCTCCTCCTCGTCCTCTACGAAGCGTTGGAGGATCTGGATGACCTTGGCACCTTTTGGCATTATGAGGGGAAGGCCTTGACCGACCAGCTCGCTGGTGGTGAAATAACCTAGCTCGCGGCCTATCTTGTTATGATCGCGCTTCTTCGCTTCCTCCACGGCTTCCAGATAGCTCGCCAGCTCCTCCTCTGAGAAGAACGCCGTCCCGTATATCCTAGAAAGCATGGGCTTCTTCTCGTCGCCGCGCCAGTACGCCCCCGCGACTTGAGTAAGCTTGAATGCCGGTATCATGCCGGTCGACATAAGGTGCGGCCCCCTGCAAAGGTCCGAAAAATCCCCCTGGCTATAGATGGACGCTGTGTCCCCCTCGAGCTCAGAAGCCAATTCCGCCTTGAAGACCTCTCCTGCTTTCTCCAACTTGATTACCGCTTCGTCCTTGCTCATATCGCTATGGACGATCGGGATGTCCTCTTTGATGATCTTTTTCATCTCGGCCTCTATGTGTTCCAGATCGTCAGGCGTAAACGGGGTCGGCTTCTGGAAATCATAATAAAAACCGTTCGAGATCGCTGGGCCTATCCCCAGCTTTACGTCAGGGAAGAGCCTCCTAACGGCCTGGGCCATCACATGCGAAGTCGTATGGCGGAGGACCTCAAGCTCCTCCGGGCTGTGTGCAGCCCTGCCGGTCGACATCTTCTTGTCATCTGACATCTTCTACACCTCCAAAAAGAAAATCCGTCCCTTGACGGGACGGACATAATCCGCGGTTCCACCCGAATTGACGACCTTGCGGTCGACCTCTCGTACGGCTTTAACGGTGCCTTCCGTGAGACCTTTCGGACGATAGGGTCCATCGGTCCAAGCTCCGGGGTGGTCTTACTCCGTATTCGCCCGCAGGGCTCACAGCCTATGGCCCTCGCGTCTCTTAGGCGACTTGCGGTATATTTCCCCTTCATCGCATATCTTTTTATAAATGCTATATCCTCGCACGACATTAGTCAAGGCCGCAGCGGGAAAAAGAAAAGCAGGCCTTGTGGCCTGCTAATTATGGTGGGACGCAGTGGGGTCGAACCACTGACCTCAACGATGTCAACGTTGCGCTCTAACCAACTGAGCTAGCGCCCCATGTGGAGGCGACACCCGGATTTGAACCGGGGAATCGCGGTTTTGCAGACCGCTGCCTTACCACTTGGCTATGTCGCCCTGGCCCCGATTCAACGGGTACTTCCTTAAAGCCTATGGAGCGGAAAACGGGATTCGAACCCGCGACCCCCGCCTTGGCAAGGCGATGCTCTACCGCTGAGCTATTTCCGCAAGTTTCCAAGGAATGGTGCCGAGGGGCGGAATTGAACCGTCGACACGGGGATTTTCAGTCCCCTGCTCTACCATCTGAGCTACCTCGGCATTATTGGCGGAAGCGACGGGAGTCGAACCCGCGATCTCCTGCGTGACAGGCAGGCATGTTAGACCACTACACCACGCCTCCGCGATTATCGCAAGCTTCCTGGTGGGCGAAACAGGACTCGAACCTGTGACCCCCTGCGTGTAAAGCAGATGCTCTGCCAGCTGAGCTATTCGCCCCGGTTCTGCAAGCGATGCTTTTATATTATAACCTGCGTACTTGGAGGATGCAATATCATTTCTCCCCTGAAAAGTCATGCCCTCCGAGCTTAACTGCCTGCTACAGACTCTTTACGCAATTGCTTCGCGATGAACTTGCGCCCGTAGTTGAACAAGAACTGGTTGGCGAATCCCGCCAAATTGCCGAATGCCGCTTCCGCCCACCGCCTGATCTGCTTGTGGCTTACCTTGCCGTCGTCGAAGTAAAGATGCCTTACTATCCTCTCTATCCAAACATCGACGGGGAATGCCTCGTACTTGCCCATGGAGAAGAGAAGTATGCAATCAGCCACTTTCTCACCTATGCCGTGCAGCATCAGAAGCTCCTGTTTCGCCTCGGGGTAGTCCATGCTGGCTATGCTTTCCAAGTCCACGTAGCCTTCTAGTACGCCTCTGGCGGCCTCGCAGATACCCTTCGTCCTGAACCCGGCCTTGCAGGCCCATACCCCTTCGTGCCCGGCGTCCACGAGCTGGTCCGGCGACGGGAACTTGCTGAAGCTCCCGAAAGGGCCTTCCGCCCGGTCTCCGTACATCTCCGCGAGATTTTCCATGACCCTGGATATGTTGGGTACGCCGTTGTTCGCCGATATTATGAAGGCGATCAGCGTCTCCCATGGTTCTTGCCTTAGCGTCCTCAGCCCCGACGATGCCGCGACTGCGCGGCGCATCACGTCATCTGTCGACTCCAGCTCCCTTTCGATGGCGCCTTGGTCTAGGTCTAGGGCCAGGTACTTCGCGATGAAAATGGCATCATGCTCGCTTTCGGCACCTTCCAGGAAAACGCTGTCCCCTTCCTGGCTCAGCCTGAGCTGTTTTCCCAAGACAACACCCTGATAGCAGCCATCCATCTTCTTCCATCTGAAGGCCTGCCCGCCGCACAATGTTGATTCAAGATCGCAAGGACCTTCCGGCCGCAGAATATATCCTTCCTTGGCGTCCGTGTTGAAACGCTCGACGCGCGGTCCTTCCTGATCACTCATGCCCCAGCATCCCCACCAGCAGTCTGATTATCCTTCCCAGCTCTTGCTGCGCTTCGCCGTACCCTGCCCAATCCGACGATTTAAGGCATTCCTCGGCCTTTATGAAGAGCCTCTCGGCTTCGGCGGCAAGTGATCTGGGGTCCTCGGAGACCGCGGCCTTGATGCCCAGGTCGGCCTCGCTCTCGCCTATCAGCATGGCCAAAGACTCCGCAAGGGAGCTGCCCATGGCTATCCTCGTGCCGTCGGATACCAAGACCAGTTTCAACTGCGGCAGCTGGCTCCTTTCGGCGGCCAGGAATATGGGCTCGACGTAAAGTACCGAATGGTCGATAGGATAGACAAGCAGGTTCCCCCTTATCACGCTTGAGCCTTTCTGGTTCCAGAGCGCGAACAGCTTGGAGACTTCGGAATCCTGGTCAATCTGGGACTCTATCTGCATGGGGCCGTAGAATATCCTTTGCTTGGAGAACTTGTAGACGATCGCCCTGCCGTACTCGTCCTTGTCGCACAGGCCAGCGAGCCAAGAAACCATGTTGTTCTTCTTCGAAGGAGTGAAGGGGATCATCGCGAGGAACTTCTGGCCCTCGTCCGCAAGTCCCGGCAACGCCATGTTCACATAGTACGGGCTGACCTCTGCCGTGCCGGAGCCGTAAACTTCCATCGGTACGCTCCATAGGTCCTCCTTGTTATAGAACACCGACGGGTCCTCCATGTGGTACATAGCGTACATCCTAGCCTGGGCCAGGAACATGTCCTCCGGGTATCTGTAATGCGTCCTTATGTCATCCGGCATGTTCGCTCCATCCTCGAACAGCCCAGGGAATATTCTGGAATAGGCCTGTGCAAGGGGATCCTCTTCGTCGATGATGTAGAACGACACCGAGCCGTCGTATGCGTCTATCACTGCCTTGACGCTGTTGCGCATGTAGTTGGGCCCCCTGCCCCACGTACTGTAGCCCTCAAGAGGCTGCGAGTAGGGATATGCATCGGTATAGGTGTAGGCGTCGGCAACCCATTTCAGCCTACCCCCGGATATCACGATGTAGGGATCCTGGTCGTACCAGAGGAACGGGGCCAGGCTCCTGAGTCTTTCGCTTATCTGCCTTTTGTACAGCATGCGGCTATCTTCGGTAAGGTCCGCGGACAGTAGCATCTTCACGGTCCCGAACCTGTACGAGAACGCGAGCTTCCTGAAGAAGGTGTCAATAGCCACACCACCCTCAGCCTGCCATCTGGTCTCAGCGTTCTGCTCGCCCAAGGGGTAGTCGAACTCCTCGGTGTTCGTGTCGACTATCGCATAATCGTTTGTCATCTCACCGAAGTAGATCTCAGGTCGCGTTATACCGAAAGCAGGGTTGCCCGCCGGGGGTATGTCCTTTAGGAAATATGTGGGAAGTCCCTCCGATGTGGCCTCGTTGACGGGGCTTATCACAAGGCCGTAGCCGTGCGTGTACTTCAAGTGCCTGTTGATCCACGTCTGCGCCTGCTGCGGCAGGCTGTCAACGTCCATCTCCCTTGCCGTGAGCATGACCTGTCTCATCCCGCCGTCCACCATGTACCTGTCTATGTCCACGTCATAGAAGCTGTAATACAGCCTCATCTCCTGCAGCTGGGACAACGTGGCGAGAAGGGGCTCCCAGTCCCACAGCCTGATGTTGTCAACCGTACGCGCGTTTTTAGCAAGGTCCGCCGACGTTATGTCCCCGTCGGACACGAAATCCCTTTCCTCTATCTTGTCCAGGTTATAGGCGGCCCTGGTGGCCTTTATGTTGTACTCGATGAATCTCTTCTCGGCGGCAAGTTCGTTGGGCTCCACGTACCATTGCTGCACCAGGCCGGGCACCACCGTGCCCGCGAGGAATGAGCCGAATACCATTATCGCGCCCGCAGCAATTACCGGCTTCAGCCCTTTGCCCCTTATGAGGGCGTACGCTATTAGCCCGGCGGCGACCAGGCACAGTCCCATCATCACCTTGAGACCGGGCAGCGTGCCGTACAAGTCTGCGTAGCTAGCACCGAACGCGACTCCCCTGGGAGAGTACACAAGATTGTACATGTCCAGCAGGTAGCCTATCGCCCTGACGGCGAACGCCATGAGGACGAGCAATATTAGATGATTCCTTTTGCTCGTGCCGATCTTCACGTACTTCATCCTGTAGGATCTGCGCCTTTTCGTGCCGAACGGACCGGGCATGTCCACATCATAAGGTTCGGCCTTCAGCGCTCCTATTAGATAAGCTATGCTTGTGGTTGCTATCGCGGTCACGGCTATTTGCATGGCCCCTCCATAGAGGAACGAGAACAGGGGCATCTTGAACACGTAGAAGGATGCGTCCAACCCGAAAATTGGATCATTGCTCCCAAAGCTGACCGCATTCAGGAACTGCTGCACTTTCATCCAGTTAGCGCCCATGGAGAAACCAGCCGAGAGTCCAGCTATAATGGCTACGATGAAAGCTACGCTGGATATGCTCCTTGCGGCGGCATCTCTACCTCCCGACTCCTTGTGCACGTTCCTCCGTATCACGGCGGCATTTGCGGCCATGAGTGCCAACACCAGCGCGAAGGCTGCAAGGCCCGTTAGCACCGACGTACCCATCCTCTTGATGAAAACCGCCTTCTGGCCCAAGTCCTCGAACCACCACAGCTCCGTGAGCAGCGTACTGAGCACGGGCATTATTACGGTGAGGAAGATCGCCACCACCACGGCTACCCCAATTAGGACAGCCGTCCACGTCTTAAGATGCCTATTCCTCATATGGCCACCTCCGACTAGTTACCTAGTATATTCTATAGCCGACATGACGCTTCAAGTAAAGAAAGCCGGACGAAAGCAGCGCTTCCGTCCGGCTGATGACACCAACTGAGAATCAGGCCTCGGCGACTATGGTGACCCTCTTCTTGTCCCTTCCGAACCTCTCGAACTTCACTTTGCCGTCCATAAGGGCGAACAAGGTGTAATCCGTGCCCAGTCCGACACCGGTGCCTGGATGGACCTTAGTACCGTTCTGCCTGACGATTATGTTGCCGGCCCTGACGTTCTCGCCGCCGAACTTCTTTATCCCGAGCCGCTGGGCTGCCGAATCTCTTCCGTTCCTCGAGCTGCCGACTCCTTTTTTATGGGCGAACAGCTGCAAATTCATCCTAATCATGAAAGGCACCTCCATGCCGAAATTCATTCGAATATATTGATCCTGTCGGGGTACTGCTCGGCTATCGCCCTGAGGGCCACCACCATCGCGCCGATAATCGCTTCGGCCTGTATGGAGGACCTCTCGTCCAGCACCCGCTTCAACTCTACCTCTAGGAAACCGTCCTCGCTCGTCGCCTTCTCTACGGCTCCGGCCACTTCGCACAACCCGTTCTCCGCTCCTATGACCAGTGCGGATACTGCAGCGCATACGATATCGTCGCCGAAATCCGCCCATCCGGCATGCCCTTCGACCCGGTACGAGACCGTCCTCCCGTGGTCTTTAAGCACCCAGACCTTTATCATCTATGCCTCCAGGGAGTCGATCCTTACCTCGGTGAACGGCTGCCTGTGGCCCGTCTTGGTCCTGATCCTCTTCTTAGGCTTGTACTTGAACACGATTACCTTCTTCGCCTTGTCCTGGACAACTACGGTCGCCTTGACCGAAGCTCCATCCACAAGGGGAGTGCCGATCCTGACGCCGCTTTCGTCCACGAGCATCAACACCCTGTCGAATACGACCAGGTCGCCCTTCTGGACTTCAAGCTTCTCCACCCTGACCGTCTGGCCGGGCTCTACGCGGTACTGTTTACCGCCGGTTTCGATTACTGCGTACATGCGAATTGCTCCTCATCACAGGCTCGCCGGTTACATGGCAGGCACCATCTGCGCGGCACCGTTTCAGCCAAGCCCGAGCGGCAGTATGGCAGACATGCTGCCACAGGTTAAAAGTATATCGTTACTGGACTTCCATGTCAATGGCCTGAGGTTTCACGGCTTCCTTCTTCACCGTCCTCTTCCTGCTAGACGGCTTCTTTGGCTTTTCAGCCGGCTCACTAGCGGATTCAGGGGTCCCTGACGGTACCGCCTCCACCTTGGCCTTATCGGCCTTCTTGGCAGTCGTCGACGTCTTCTTCCTCGGTGCAGGAGTCGTCTTCTCCTTGGCTAAGGACTGTTCTTTTTCTTCCTTTGCCTTCGCCGTGGATTTCTTGGCCTCGGAAGTAGAGGTGCTTTTCTTTGCCTTTGCCGGTGTCCTCTTAACGGCAGCCTTGGCGGTTGCCGGCTCCTTAGCACCTTCAGGGGATTTCCCGGCCGGAACAACCTTTACCTCAGGTCTTCCGTCTTTTTCGGGAGATGGCCCTTTAGTCGTTTCGAGTCTGGGCGCATCATCGGATTTGTGCCCTTCATGCGGGCGCTGCACCATTGGTTCGGGCTGCTTCGTCGGTACGGCGGCAGGCTCGGCCTTTTTCAGTTCGTGTCCTGAAGTATCCTCCCGCGGCCCTTCCTTCTTCGTATCCGAAGCCCTTGCCATCGTCATCCCAGCCGGTGCTGGTTTAGGCGCCTCGGTTACAGTCATCGCGCCGGCTAAGTGCCCTATCGTCCCTGCACTTGCATGGCCAGTCTTTCCAACGTTATGCGTCACAGGCGTTTTGCTCGCTTCAGGTACTTGGGCATGCTCCTTAGCCGCTTGTCCCACAGTGAGCTGGGCAGCCGTATCTACTTGAGCATCTACTTTAACAGCAGCGTCAGATTGTGCTGCGGCTTCCGTGCCAGCGGGCTTCTTCCCGCGATGGCGACGACGGCGTCTCTTCTTCGCGACCTTGGCCACGTCGATGATAGCCTCGCCGACCAGGACCGCCCCTGCAACCTTGATATCGGCGCCTTCAGCGCCTTTCCCTTGCGTCTCCGATGCCGGTTCTTCCACTGCCGGCATGGTCTGCTGCTTCTCTTCCTGGCCTTCGCCGGTCGGAGCGGCCCCTTCCTTCGCAGGTTTGCGATGGCGGCGGCGGCGCCTCTTCCTCTTTGCCTCCTGCGAGGGTACACCTTCGGCTACGATCGGTGTCCCGGGCTCCTCGAAGCCCACAACGGCTGATTCCAGGCCATCTTCATCGAAGTCCTCTTCGGCCAGCACTGATGGCTTGTACACATGCGGCCTGCCTTCGATCCTCGCCTTGGCGAAGCTCTTAAACACCCTTACGATCTTCGCCCTGACCGACTTGCCGACCAAGTCTCCGGCATCTTCCACATGGATCGGCAGGCCGTTGTACATGCCTATGCCATATTCGTTCCTGGTTTCGTCTGGCTGACCAATGACTACGTCCACGGCGTCGCCCTTCTTGACCGGGTGCACCAATGATAGTATCTCCTCCAGGCTCCCTGCCGCGAGCACCTTCACGTCCTCACGTGCGAGCGACGCGTCCGCCCTTATGAAGATATCCCTTAAGGTCTGCTCCTCCAGCTGCTTGATGGCTGCGCCCCCGTCTTGTGAGAGCTCCTCCGCCACATACGGATTCAATCCTATGAGGAGCGCTTGCATGTCGGTAGTGGCAGCTTCCCTCTTGATGAGCCTTTCGGCCCTCAGCGCCAGGGTCTCCTCGGAGATCACCTTGCCCCTGCCTTCGCATACGTCGCACACCCTGTGCGTCAGCTCGACCAGCCCCTGTTGGGACTTTTTCCTGGTCATCTCTATGAGGCCGAGCTTCGTGATGCCAAGGACGGATGTCTTCGCCTTGTCCTTCAGCAGGTGCTTCTCCAGCTCATCGAGCACGCGCTTCCTGTGGTCCTCGGATTCCATGTCTATGAAGTCGGCGATTATGATGCCACCTATGTTCCTAAGGCGCAGCTGGCGGGCAATCTCTCCTGCCGATTCGATGTTGTTCCTGAAAGCCGTGTCCTCGAGGTCCTTGCTTCCTGTGAACTTGCCGGTGTTGACATCCACCACCGTAAGGGCCTCCGTCGTATCGAATATCAGGTATCCGCCGCTGCTGAGCCACACTTTCCGCCTAGTGGCCTTCCAGATCTCGTCCTCGATCCCGTATGCCTCGAAAACGGGCTTCTTATCCGAATAGAGCCTTATCCTCGGATCCTTCTCCATCTCGTCGAGATGCAGCAGGTCGGAGACCTTATTATAATCCGCTGTGGTGTTTACCGTGAACTCGGTAACGTCGTCGCCGAAGTAGTCCCTGGCCATCCTGTAAACCAGGTCGGCGTCATAGTGCAGCAGGCAGGGCGGCTTGGACCTGGCGGCCCTGGCCCTGATCTTCTTCCATGCCCTCGTCAGGAATTCTATGTCCCTGACTATCTCCTCGTCGGGCTGCTCTTCCGCCACGGTCCGTACAATGAGCCCCATCCCGCGCGGCTTGGCCTTGTTGGCCAGCTTCCTCAGCCTGTCCCTAGTCTCGTCGTCCACTATCTTGCGGCTTACGCCGACGTAGTTGACCGAAGGTATCAGGACGACGTACCGGCCGGCTAACGTCACGTCCGTGACCACGCGCGCGCCCTTGGTGCCGATCGCTTCCTTAGTCACCTGGACGAGGACGTCCTGCCCAGGCTTCAGCAGTTCCTTGATGCTCTTGCTCCTGCTCTTGGGGAGTTCCACATCGTCGCCGTTCCTGGTGGCCCTAACTATCTCCGGAAGGCTCGCGGTGGCGTCGTCAACGTAGAGGAACGCGTTCTTCTCGAGCCCGATGTCTACGAACGAGGCCTGCATCCCCGGCAGGACGTTCTCAACCCTGCCCTTGTAGATGTTGCCGAGGACCGAAGGGTGCCTGCTCCTTTCGATGAACAGGTCGGCCAGCTTCCCGTCCTCTATGACGGCGGCCCTTACTTCCCCGTTGCTGTTGTCAATAACTATCTTCCTCGCCACAATCTCAGCTCCTAAATACTTCGGAAAAGGCTGTGTCGGCGCAATCGTCCATGGGGTCCTGCAATCCGCGGCCGAGGTCGATAAAAAGCCCTGTCCTGCAAAAATCGTATGCTCCGGAGTAAAGTCCGCCCGAAACGGCCGACAAAGCATCGACGAAATACTGCGGCCTGAGGTTCTTGTCGCCGCACGCGACCTCTACCTCCAAGGCGCCGTCGACCGCCCTTACGGCGTATACCAGGCCCTTTACGTCCTTCTCCTTGCCGTCCCTGCCCAGGACCGTGACCGAGGGTGTAGCCTTGAAGGCCTCGATCGCATCTTGCAGCGATCCGCAGGACCACCCGGCCTCATCCCGGCAGAACGGCTTTATCAAATACCTCGCCCTTCTTATCTTGGCGGGAAGGGCATAACCGCCTCCAAACCTACCTACCGCTATCAGCGGCATCGTCTCGGGGAACGCGGACGACGCCATGCACAGCACGTCCGCGGGTTCGATTCCCCTCTCAAGCAATACGTCCATGTGTTCCGCCACCGAACCTACGCCCACCTGCAGCGCGGCGGCGAACGTCATCTTGGGTCTGGGGCTGAACCCTTCGGAGTATAACACAGGCAGGCCCATTCTCCTAATGGCCCTTTCTACTGCGCGGATGGTGTCCAGATGGGATATATATCTCCCCGGGCCCACCTTGCCGTACTTTATCCTTATTGCCTCGAACTGTCCTGCCATCTACTCCTCCGGGCCCCTAACCACGTTCTTGATCCCGCCTTCGCAGACACCGCACAGGTTGCATGCCGTGAACCTGCAGTCTCCGGTGTTCTCTACCTGCCTTGCCTTCTCGAACTCCAAGGCGAGGAAGTCCGTCCTTACCTTAGTGTCTATGTGCCCCCAGGGAAGCCGCTCGGTGCGGGCGAATCCTCTCGAGGCCTCCGTGTCCATGTCCATGCCCGCCTCTTCCATCGCCTTGATCCAATACCCGGGCATTATGCACTCGCCCCAGCCATCGAACCTGGCACCGAGCTCATATGCCCTCGTTATCACACCGGCCATCGTCCTCGTGCCCCTCGAGAGGACCGCTTCCAGCTTGCTCGTGAAAGCATCCGAAAGCGAAAGCGTGATCCCCTTGGCCTTCATAAGGCCCCTCAGCCTCGCCTTCTTACCTTCGGTGATCTCCGATCTCTCAAGGCCCAGCCATTGGAACGGGGTGTGCGGCTTGGGTATGAGGGTCCCGACGCTTACATTGATCCTTATCCTCGACGGCGGCCTGCCCTTTCCTGCGGCCACCTCCCTTCCCAGTGCGAGAACCTTGAAGGTAAGGTCTGCGATCCCCTCCACGTCTTCAAGGGCCTCGAAAGGAAGGCCTATCATGAAATAGAGCTTCACCTGCTCCCAACCCGCCTCGAAAGCCGCCCTCGCTGCGGACATCAGGTCCTCTTCCGTCACGCCCTTGTTAATTATGTCCCTCATCCTCTGGGTACCGGCCTCGGGCGCGAACGTGAGCCCGGTCTTCCTGTGCGTGCCGACCTTACGTGCGAGCTCTATCGAGAAAGCGTCTATCCTAAGGGATGGCAAGGAGACTGCCACGCCCTTTTCTGCCAGCTCCGGAGCCATCCTGTCCACCAGTGGGCCTATCGCCGAGTAGTCCGCCGTCGAGAGAGAAAGTAGCGACACCTCGTCGTAGCCGCACTTCGCTGATGATTCCAATGCGGCGGCCCTCACCGTCGATGCCTTCCTCTCCCTTACGGGCCTGTTTATATATCCAGCCTGGCAGAACCTGCAGCCCCTCTCGCATCCGCGCATGACTTCCACGACGGTCCTGTCGTGAACGCACTCCACGAACGGCACGACCTCGTTACTTAGGGCAGCAGGGAATCTCTCCAAGTCGTCCAGCACCCTCCTTCTGATGCTCACGCTCGAAGGGTCATGCACGGCGGGGACGTAGAAGCCTTCCAGGGCGGACAGCGCCTCCAGCGCCTGCTTCTTGGATATCGTACGCGAGCGCCTCATCTCCAGAATCCACATGATCTCGCCCATCGCCTCTTCGCCATCTCCGATGAGGAAGGCGTCGAAGAACTCGGCCAGCGGCTCGGGGTTTACCGTACAGGAACCTCCTCCGATGACCAGAGGGTCTTCCTCTCCTCTTTCGGATGATCTCAACCTCATCCCGGAAAGGTCGATAAGCTGCAGGACATTGGTGTACGAGAGCTCGTACTGGAGGGTTATCCCAATGGCGTCGAAGCGTTTCGCAGGGCTCAGGCTCTCCAGTCCGTACAACGGGACGGATTCGTTCTTCATCGCCCTTTCCATGTCGGGCCATGGAGAGTACGCCCTTTCGGCACGCCAGCCCTCATGGGAGTTCACAAGGTCGTATAGTATCTTGAAGCCCAGGTAGGACATTCCCACCTCGTACGCGTCCGGGAATGCGAGCAGTATGGACGCTTTTGTCTTGTCCCAGTCGGCCCCGATCGCACCGAGCTCGCCGCCGGCGTACCTGCCAGGCTTCTGCACCATCGGCAGGATCCTCTGCTCCAGCCGCCTCCTTATTGTCTCCGGCCCGTCTGCGCAGGCCGCTTTCATCCCATATATTCCCATATTTCCCCTCAGACCTAAAATAGTATCTTCTTCCTTCGCATGCTGACGCTCTGGGCCATCCCGAGGCCCATCAGCGTCGCCATCACGGATGACCCAGCCGCGCTGAAGAAGGGCAGCGGTATCCCCGTGCAGGGCATTATCGCCATGCTCATCCCCACGTTTATCGCCACGTGGGTGGCCATTATCGTCGAGATGCCTATGCACATCAGATTACCGAACCTGTCCTCGGTCGACATACCGATGCGAAGGCATCTCCATATCACCGCCATCAGGACCAGAAGCGCTACGGCCGCCCCGATGAAACCCAGCTCCTCGCCTATCACCGTAAAGATGAAGTCGCTGTGGTGCTCCGGGACGAAACCCAGCTGCACCTGCGTGCCGCCAGTATATCCCTTACCTAGCAGGCCGCCGGAGCCTATGCCTATTACCGACTGTATCACGTTGTAGCCCGCACCGAACGGGTCCCTCCCGGGATTGAAGAAGGTCAGGATCCTCGCCTTCTGGTAATCGTCAAGGAACAGGAAGTAGCCCAGCGGCGCGGCCACGAAGATGCCCGCGGCGATAAGCCCCAGCACTATCTTCGTATCAGCTCCAGCAGCCCAAAGCATGGCCAGGACCATCGGGATAAAGACAAGGGCAGAGCCCAGGTCGTTCTGCAGTATCACTATCCCGGTCGGCACGGCCGCCATCAATAGCGGCACGACCATCTCACCAATTCCCAGCGGCCCTTCTTTTCTTGCCAGCTGCCCTGCGAGCGCGATGGCGACGCCGTACTTCACGAATTCTACCGGCTGGAGCGAGACCCCAGCCACCCTTATCCATCCGAGGGCCCCTCTTACCCTTGTGCCGACGAGAGTAACCGCTACTAGAAGCAGGATGGACCCCGCGTATACCATAAGGTGCGTCCTTTGCAGTATGCGGTGCCCGATTATCATGAAAAAGGCCGCGAGCAGCAGGCCGATCAGCCCTGCGACGGCCTGTTTCTTGACCATCGACAGAGGATCGGACGACGTCAGGGACGGTTGAGCGTACGTCGCGCTGTACAGCACCACGCATCCGTACGCGAACGCTGCCGCGGTCACTATCACCAACAGCATGTCGACGTCCCTTAGCATCTTCCTGTTCAATAGGTTCAATTCCCTTCCCCTCTCCTGGACACCAAGCCCGCTTCGCCCTCCTGCAGGAACAGCCCTTCAGGTCCGAGCTTTATCGCCATCATGCGAACGGACGAGCCGCACGCCCGCTTAAGTTCGACTTCCATGGGACCGACCAGGTACCTCCCCGCCGCGAATCCCCCCGCGATTATCCTTGCTGACTTGTCGTCAGGCCAGCCGGCGCAGACGGTACCGCCCGCGATTCCGGTGATTATTACGTCGCCGCCGGCCCGCACGTTCCCTCCCGGCAGGACGTCTCCTAGTATCACCACGCTCCCATCGCACATTATGGACTTGCCCGGCACCAGGTCCCCCTCATATATTGCGACTGGCGCCGACGCGGGCTTCCTGCCATGCCTTTGGTCCTTCCTCGTAGGAGGCGTCTCGTCGTTAAGGGCCGTCTGGGTTATAAGGGCTGCCGCCTTCTCGGAGGCCGCCTTAACGTCGGCTACCGCGCACGGGACGTTGTACCTTCTGAATACCGACCTTATCATCTCGGACTGTCCGTCAGCTATCAATCCGGACCTTGCCTCCACGGTTATCCTCTGCCCTGCGTAGAACGCCGGGTTGGAGGCCAGCTTCTCCTCTATGCCGGCAAGCGCCGACTCGAAATCCGCCCCTTCGGCTATCACCACCTTCAGCGAGCGGCCTGTTCCCTTGAAAATGACATCCTGCTTTTTGATCGGGTCTCCCCCCTCATAGATCAGAGTCCTTCGGGCATCTCCTCGGGCAGCACCTCGGGCACTGCGTACTCTCCCACCTTGAAGTAGTATTCAAGCAGGTCCCTCGCTATCGGAGCGGACGATGCCCCTCCTCCGCCTCCGTTCTCCAGCATGACCACCACGACGATCTCAGGATCGTCCGACGGCGCCCAACAGGCGAACCATGCGTGGGAATCATTCGGAGGCGCCTGGGCCGTCCCGGTCTTACCTGACGTAGGTATGGGGAAGCCGGCGAACGCCCTTGCAGCGGTGCCTTTGGTGACGGTCATCCTCATGCCCTTCGATATTACGTCCCAGGTGCTACTAGAAAGCGTTACGCGATCCGGTTCGGCCTTGGCGCCCGTCTCGATCCTCACGCCGTCAGGGCCGACGACCTCTTTCAGTATGGTGGGCACGCACAGGATGCCGCGGGTGGCTACCGCCGAATACGCCCTCGCCATCTGAAGAGGCGTCACCGTCACCATCTGCCCTATCGTGTAAGACAGCTTCTCGCCTGGCATGAACTTCTTGTCGGCGCTGCTGGGCACCTTCCCCGCGTTCTCTATCGCCGCAAGCTCGAAGCCGGTCTTCGCGCCCAGTCCGAAGGCCCTGGCCGTCTCGGCGAGCTTATCGACGGTCAGCCTTCTGCCCATCTCGTAGAAGTATATGTTGCAGGAAGTCGCGATCGCCGTGTACATGTCCACGTAACCGTGCGAAGTCCCGCTCGCCCACGACATGCACCTCATGCCGTAATATTTGTCAGCCACGCTGGGCGAGCACAGTACCTTCTCGTTGGGGTCCACGACGCCGGCTTCCAGCGCGGCGGCCGTCACGATCGCCTTGAACGTGGAACCGGGAGGGTATGCGCCGCTTATGGCCCTGTTGAAGAGCGAAGACGGGCTGGAGTTGAGCTTGTTCCAGTCCTTCTCTGATACGCTGGGTATGAACACGCTCGGGTCGTAGTCGGGGTACGAGGCCATGGCCAGCACTTCCCCGTTCCTGGGGTCCATCGCGACCAGCGACCCGCTCTTCACCTTGGTGTACTTACCTGCGGCCCGTACGGCGGCGATGCCTTCCTTGAGGAGCTTCTCGGCCTCCTGCTGCAGCCCGGCGTCTATCGTTAGTACGACGGAATTGCCCGGCACAGGGTCGATGGCCGCAAGCGTGGACACGGGGCTGGCGGATGAGTTGACCTCTATCCGGTTGAACCCGTCAGTGCCGTGCAGGTACTCCTCCATGCCCCTTTCTACTCCCGCCTTGCCGATCTGGCTCATGGCCCTGTAGCCCTGGTTCCCCAGCTGCCTCAGCTCGTCGACGTTCACCTGCCCCATGTACCCGATTAGGTTGCCCGCGACGCTTCCTAGCGGGTAGGTCCTGTAGGGTTCCTCGTCGATGGTCACCCCTTCGAGCTCATAACGCCTTTCCGCTATGGCGGCCAGTATCTTCGGATCTGCGTCGGCGACCAGCTTAAGGGGCCTGTATGGCTGGCTGAACCTGCCCTTGGTGTGCTCTGCGTATTTGGCTGCCAGCTCTTCCCTCTTCATGCCGGTCAGCCTGGCGAGAAGGTCCAGCACCGCCTCTTTGTCCTTGACGTCCTTGGGCACAATGCTTATGCTGTAGGCCGTCCTGTTGGTCGCGAGGACCACGCCTTTGCGGTCGAGTATCTCGCCCCTTGGAGCCGTCAGGTATACCTTCGCCAGCCGGTTCTGCTCGGCTCTTTCCATGTAATAGCGCCCTTTTATCACCTGCAGGTACCAGAGCCTGGACAGCATGACTATTATCATGGCGCCCACGATCCAGGATATCGTGCGCGTCCTGTTCTCCAGCATGTTCCTATCCCGTACCCTTATGCCCATTATTCCTCCGGAAGGTCGCTAGTAATCCCGGTCTACCTTCACTTCCAGCCCCATCCTGAAGTGCAGCAGCCAATAGAGGCCGGCGCCGAAGCAGGCGTTGACGGCCGATGAGAAGGCCAGCTGGGCCAGCACCCTGGTTAAAAGGAAGTTCATGCCCAACGAAACCAGGACGAAGAGGTAGGTGATCTCTTTGAGGAGGTATCCTGCGAAAATGACAGCGGCGGGGGCGACTAGGGTCTCCTTCACGAGGTTCTTCTGCACCGACACCACCGCAAGGACCGAGACGAAGTACGACAGGGCGTTCAATCCTACGAGCTGCCCCGTAAGCAAGTCGAACGTAAGTCCTCCTGCCAAGGCCAGGACGATCGCTATGGAGTTGTGCCCGAGTATCGCAAGGACCGCCATGAAGCAGAATACCGGCTCCATCGAAGCTGTGCCCGGCAGCAGGCCGGGCAACAGGGCCTCTTGCAGTATGACGCCGATAAAATAACCGAAGGCGGCCACCAACTTGGGATCGAGCTTCCTATGCGCCCCAAGCTGCCTCACTTCAGGTTCCCCTTTTGCGAATCAACCAGTACGAGGACCTCCTCGACCCTGCTGAAATCAACCGACGAACGCACGTATGCGACCTTGGCCATACCGTACGCACCCTCGTCGACGTCCACGACCTCGCCGATGATGTGTCCCGCCGGGTATATACCACCGAGGCCACTGGATACGACCATGTCCCCCGGCCTGATGTCCGGGGTCGCCCCGAGCAGTTTTAGCCTAAGCACGCCGGTGCCGTCGCCGACTCCCTCGGCTATGGCGAAATCCCTTGACCGCACCGTCACAGCCCCTATCGCGTTCCTGGGGTCGTTCGCCAGCAGTATGCTCGCCGTATCGGCCGAGCTTGCCACCACCCTGCCCACTATGCCGAGGCTGTTTATGGCCGCCATGCCCGGTTTGATCCCGTCCTTGGACCCTCTGTCTATCACGACCGTCCCGAGCCAGTTGCCGAAATCCCTGTACACTACCTTCGCTGCCACCGTCTTGCCCTTGAACTGCTTCTTGAGGTCCAGCAGGCCGGCAAGGCGCGCATTCTCGGCCTCCAGGCCGGAAATCTGCGCCACGTTGGATTTAAGCGCCTCCACTTCCTCTTTGAGGCGCCTGTTCTCGTCCATTATGCTGCCCAGCCTGAACAGTCCCCCCAAGAAATCGGAGATCCCCCTGCCGATGTTCCAGAAGAAGTCGCCTATGGGCGAGAAGATGCCCCTGAGTATCTTCTCAGGTAGCGTAAGGCTCGCCCTGTCCCCGGAGGTGGCCGATATCACAACCGATAGGGCAATTATGACGATGAGTATGGCAATCAGGGCTTTTACGGCCCTCGGGATCCCGCGCATTCCGGCTACCTCTTATCCCTGTTGATAACGCCTGGATGACGCTGAGAGCCCCTTTAGGTATTCCAGGTGGTCCAGGACGATACCGGTGCCCCTCGCCACTGCGGTCAGAGGGTCTTCGCATACGAACACGGAGATGCCCGTCTCCCTCGACAGCAGCTTATCGAGCCCTTGCAGCAGGGATCCTCCACCGGCGAGGATGATGCCCCTGTCCATTACGTCGGCCGATAGCTCCGGAGGAGTCTTCTCGAGGCACTCCTTGACCGCGTTGACTATCGTCCCCACTGGTTCCGCCAAAGCTTCCCTGATCTCGGTGCTGTCGACCTTGACGGTCTTGGGAAGCCCGGTCACGAGGTCTCGTCCTCTGACTTCGAGGTATGTCTCGGGCCCTACTACGTAGGCCGAGCCGATCTTCTGCTTGACCTCCTCTGAGGTGCGTTCTCCTATAAGAAGGTTATAGGCCTTCTTCATGTGCTGGATGATGGCATCGTCCATCTCGTCTCCTGCAGTCCTGGATGATATCGAGGAGACTATCCCGCCCAGGGACAGTACGGCGACTTCCGTCGTCCCTCCTCCGATGTCGACTATCATCGAGCCGGTCGCTTCCGTCACGGGAAGACCGGCGCCTATGGCAGCCGCCTTCGGTTCCTCTATAAGGTGGGCCTCCCGCGCACCGGCCCGCATCACGGCATCAACTATCGCCCTGCGCTCTACCTCCGTCACGCCCGACGGGCAGCCGACCACAACTTTCGGTTTCACCAGCCCCATGCTGTTGTGGACCTTGCGCATGAAGTAGCGCAGCATCTCCTCCGTGACGTCGAAGTCTGCGATGACCCCGTCCCTAAGTGGCCTCACGGCCTTCACGTTGGCCGGTGTGCGTCCTAGCATCTGCTTTGCGTCCAGCCCCACCGACAGGACCTTCCCGGTATCCATGTCCATCGCCACGACCGACGGTTCCTGCACCACTACACCCTTGCCCTTTAAGAACACGAGCGTATTCGCCGTACCAAGGTCGATGCCGATATCTCTTGAGAAAGCATCGAACAAGCCCATATGTAAATCCCCTTTCGGCATCCGGCCTCAGCCGGCGCTGCCTAGAATGCCTGTCTCCTTGAAGCTAACGTAGGAGTCTGCCCCGATGACTATATGGTCGATGACCTCTATGCCTATGAGCCTTCCCGCCTCCAGCAGCCTCGCCGTCACGGCCATGTCCTCCCTGCTGGGCGTAGGGTCTCCGCTGGGGTGGTTATGCGCGACTATGAGAGAGGCCGAGTTCCTTGCGATGGCCGCCCTGAATACCTCCCTCGGATGTACCAGCGACGCCGTCAGGGTGCCCATCGACACGGTCTCGATGTCCAGCATCCGGTTCTTGGAATCCAGCATCATAACCCTGAACTCCTCGTGCCTCAGGTGCCTCATGCCGGGCCTTAGCATCGCAGCCGCATCTACGGCCACCGATATCCTGGGCCGTTCCCCGAGGTTCCCGGAAGCTATCCTGGAGCCCAGCTCGACCGCGGCTTTTATCTGCGCCGCCCTCACCTTTCCCAGCCCGGCCGTCTTGGATAGCTCGTCCACATCAAGCGAAGCGAGCCTTTCTTGCCCTCCGCACCCGCTGATGATCCTGATCGCCGCCTCAAGCGCGCTCTCGCGCCTGTTTCCGCACCTAATCACGACCGCTATAAGCTCGGCGGTGCTCAAAGCCGCCGGTCCTAATGAGAAAAGCCTTTCTGTCGGCCTTTCGGCGATGGGCATCGCCTTCATTCCCTTTATCGTATCTTCGGTCACCGTAAACGCCCTCCCCTGCACCATGATGCAGACGAGGACCTTCGCGGGCTAGATTACCCGGATGCCTGCCTCCTTAAGAAGTCGAGCCGTAAGCCTTAACGGAAGGCCCACAACGTTGAAGTAGTCCCCCGTTATGCCCTCGATATAGAGCGAGCCCAGCCCCTGTATGGCATATGCGCCCGCCTTGTCGAGCGGCTCTTTTGTGTCGACGTACCCGGCTATCTCCTCTTCGGACATCGGAAGGAACCGCACCTTGGTCTCCTCATGGGCGGATGATTCGAACCCGCCCGCCGCGTTAATCACGCAGACTCCCGTGAAGACCTCGTGTTCCCTTCCCTGCAGCTTCCGGAGCATGCTCTTCGCATCCTCCTGGTCCTTGGGCTTGCCCAGGACCTCTCCTTCCAGAACGACCACCGTGTCAGCGCCGAGGACGACATCAAACGGCCTTCCTGCCGATACCGCCTGGGCCTTCCTCTTCGCCAGTGTCTCTACTAGAAGGCCGGGATCCGGCCTTCCGTCCACGTATTCGTCCGCGCTGCTAGGAACGATGTCGAAGATAAGCCCCAGCGAACCTAGGAGTTCGATCCTCCTTGGCGACGCCGAAGCCAGGATAAGTCTCGCCATTCCTCTACCGGATGCCATGGCCTCTCGGGCCTTGCTTCCGTCTCCCTTTTATTAATTTAACATAAAAACGGACGGCATCGGGAACGCATCATAGAAATGGCCGCCCCCGCGCAAAGCAGAGCGCGGGGGCGGCCACGGTAGATGTCCTAGGCTTCTACTCTAAGGTCCGAATCGGGGCCGAACAGGTTGTGTATGCACTTGACCGGGCATTTCTGTACGCAAATGCCGCACTTCGTACACTTCGAGTTGTCGATCACCGCTACGGTCCCGTTCATGCTGATGGCGCTAGTCGGGCAGTTCTTGACACATATCTGGCATCCGATGCAGACCGCCGAGCAGTCCTGCTTGCTCTTGGGGATCGGGGCCTTCGAGCAGCAGACTACGTTCACCGGCTCCTCCGCGCTCCTAAGAGCGAGGAGCTTCCTGGGACAGACAGATACGCACTTGCCGCAGCCGGTGCACTTCGAGTCGTCTATCTTTGGCAGGCCGTCCTCTCCCATGTACATGGCATCGAACGGGCACTCCCTGACACAAGAGCCGATGCCGAGGCAACCGTACGAGCAGGCCTTGAACCCACCGCTCACAGCGTTGGCAGCGGCGCAGGTGTCTATGCCCTTGTACTCGGCGATGTCCTTCGCTATCCCTTTCCCGCCGGCGCACATGAGCCTTGAGAACTTAGGGCCGTCTCCCGCTTCCAGCGCGACGCCCATTATCTCCGCGATCTTCGCCGCCACACTTGAGCCGCCGACAAGGCACGATCCGCAAGGTGCCTTCTCCTCGCTTATCGCCTTGGCGAGCCCGTTGCAACCGGGATATCCGCATGCGCCGCAGTTGGCGCCCGGCAGGACTCCTAGTATCATGTCTACCTTGGGATCGTGCTCCACTGCGAGCAGCTTCGCCGCCACGGCCAGGGCCACTCCGAACACGAGGCCCATGCCACCCAGTATAAGAAGGCTGTTAACAATCATTTCCACTCACCCCCGTAAGCCGTCGATCATAGGCCGAACAGCTTCTCGAGGTTGAAACCGGAGAAGCCAAGGAAAGCCATCGCCATCTGCGCGGTTATGATCAGCGCCAGAGGGAAGCCCTGGAAGGACTTCGCTATAGGCGCGGTATTGAGCTTTTCCCTCAGGGCGGCCATCGCTATTAGGACAAGGGAGAACCCTATCCCGCCTCCCGTGCCAGAGATAACCGCCTGGATGAAGTTATACCCTTCGCGTACGTTGATCACGGCGACGCCGAGCACGGCGCAGTTGGTCGTGATGAGCGGCAGGTAGATGCCCAACGCCCTGTAAAGCGTGGGGCTCATCTTCAGGATAATCATCTCGATCAGCTGGACCAGCGCCGCGATGACGAGGATGAAGGAGACCGTCTGCAGGAAGCCCAGTCCGAGGGGTACCAGCAGGTAATACTGGACCATCCAGGTGACCGCGGCGGCCAGGCTCATCACGAATATGACGGCGGCGGCCATGCCCATCGCGGTGTCGAACTGGTTCGACACGCCAATGAAGGGGCAGGTGCCCATTATCCTGGCCAGCATGTAGTTGTTTACGAGTATCGTGCTAAGCAGTATTATAAAGAGCTCTTTCATGACCGCTATACCTCCTTCGCGGCACAGGCTGCGCTAGCCTGCTTGGCCTTCTTGCTCCTGCTCGTGATCCCGTTGATCGACGCGAGCACGAAGCCGAGGGTCATGAAGCCGCCTACCGGCTTGTCTACCAGGGCCGCTGCGAACTTGGCGGGTATGAGCTTTATGCCTTCGAAACCGAAGTCCTTGGCGTAGAGTATCTTGCCCGTCGCTATGGGCTCCCTTATTATCGCAAGGATGATCACTGCCAACGTGAAGCCGAGCCCCATACCCAGGCCGTCGGCGATCGAATCGACGACGCCGTTCTTGTATGCGAACGCCTCTGCCCTCGCCAGGATGATGCAGTTGACGACTATCAGAGGCACGAACACGCCCAATATCCTGTGCAGGTCCGGCAGATAGGCGGCCATGCTCAGGTCTACGATCGTCACGAACGTGGCGATGACGACGATGAAGCAGGGTATCCTGATCTTGTCGGGTATCATGTTCCTGAGGGCCGATATGAACAGGTTGCTGAATACTAGGACGAACGTAGCCGCGAGGCCCATGCCTACCGCATTGGACACGGCCGTTGAAGATATCATCGCGGGACACATGCCTATAAGCATGGCGAAGGTAGGGCTTTCGGCCCATAGGCCCTTCTTGAACTCCTTGAATGCGCTCATTGCCGCCTACCCCCTTACATCCCGAGGAGGGCCTTGGCTATATTGAGGGCCTTGTTGACCCCCGCCACGGCACCCTTGGAAGAAATCGTGGCGCCCGAAATCCCGTCAATCTGGCCGCCCTCTTTCACTAGGGACAGTACGCCCTTCTTGCCGGCGAACTGGCCGTAGAACGGCTCCTCCTTGACGTTGGCGCCCAGGCCGGGTGTCTCGCTCTGGCTGATGACCTGCATACCTTGGCATACGCCCTGGGTATCCATGCCCACCAGCATCGTGATCATCCCGCCGTATCCTGCGCTCTCGACCTTGACGATCGCGCCGACGGTCGAGCCGGCAGCTTTACCCAGATAGGCCTCCACGACCCCCTGTGCCCCGCCGGACGCTGCCGAGAGCTCTATCGCCGGTATCGGCTCGAAGTCGGTGGCCGAAGGAAGCACCACAGCCATCGCCTTCATGGCCTCCTTGGCCTGCCTCGCCTCAATGATTACGCTGGTCTTGCTGTAGACGAATGCAAGCGACACGCCCGATATCACGCAGATGACCGTCAGTATCGCACCGTATCTGATGAAATCACGCACGGTTGCGCACCTCCCCGAAACGCTTCTGCGCGCCGAACCTCTCGATGAGTGGCACGAAGCAGTTCATAAGAAGTATCGAAAACGCCACGCCCTCGGGGTAGCTCCCGAACATCCTTATCATGAACGTGAATATCCCGAGCCCGACGGCGTAGACTATCTGTCCCGCAGGTTTTATCGGGCTGGTCACATAGTCCGTCGCCATGAAGAAGGCGCCGAGTATGAGACCGCCTGAGAGCAGGTGGAATATGGGGTCCTGGTTGAAGAGCATCGCAAGGCCTGCGGTCGTCAGCAAGTACACGAGAGGTATCCTCAAGGTTATGATCCCGGCGAACAGCAGGAAAAGCGCCCCGATGAGAAGAGCTATCGCCGAAGTCTCGCCGAGCGATCCTCCCACGTTCCCGAAGAAGAGTGGTCCGTAGAACCTGGACAGCGAAGTAGCGCCGATCTCCCCCGTCTTAAGGAGGCCGAGAGGCGTCGCCGACGCCACTACGTCGAATCCGCGCTTCCATGCGGTTATCCCGTCCGCTGCGACATATCCTGCGCTAAGCACCGAAGGCCAGGAAAGGGCCGCGAAAGTCCTGCCTATAAGGGCAGGGTTGAAGATGTTGTAACCCAGGCCGCCGAACACGATCTTGCCGGGGCCTATCGCTATGAGGCAAGCAAGTGCGGTGACCCAAGGCTCTACCGCCGGAGGCAGCGTTAACGCCACCAGTAGTCCGGTCAATGCCGCCGAGCCGTCGCTTATAGTAATATCGAACTTCCATATCTTCTGGATCGCATATTCCCAAAGGACCGCTGAAGCCACGCCTACCACCAGGTTGATGGCGGCCCAAGGGCCGAAGAAATAGACTCCGCACAGGGCCGCGGGCATCAACGCGATGAAGACGACCTGCATTATCCTCGGTGTCGCGACCCTGTCCCTCAAGTGGGGCGCTGCGGTGATTATTAGGCCTTTTTCGGACATGTCCATCACCCCGTCACTTCTTGCGCCTGGCCAAGGCATATTGCTTGGCCAGCTTAATCGACTGCACCAACGGCCTCTTCGAGGGGCAAACGTACGAGCAGCACCCGCATTCCATGCAGTCGGCGGCGAATAGTTTCTCCGCCCTGGCCATGTCTTCGGCCAGCGCGTATTTATGAATCTCCGAAGGCTGCAGGAACATCGGGCAGACCTCGTTGCACCTGCCGCACCTTATGCAAGGCATCTCCTTCCAGAAGAGCGCCTGCTGCCGTCCCAGCAGCACTATGCCAGAGGTGCCTTTGGTTATGGGGAAGTCCAGGCTAGGCACGGCGACTCCCATCATGGGACCGCCGAATATTGCCTTGCCGAGCTCTCCCTTGACGCCCCCGCACAGCTCTACGAGTTCGGACGCATATGTCCCGATGTAGGCCTCCACGGTAGCAGGCCTGCTTACGGCCTCGCCGGATACCGTTACGTACCGCTTGATCAAAGGCAGGCCTGTCGTGAACCTGTCGGAGATGGCGGCTGCGGTCCCGACGTTAACCACTACGACCCCTACGCTGAATGGCAGCGCACCCGGAGGCACCTCGCGGCCCAGCGTCGCTTTTATGATGGCCTTCTCATACCCTTGCGGGTAACTGGATTTCAAAGGCATCACCTCGATGCCCTGGTACTTGCCGGCCGCGGCCGTGAGCGCCGCTATGGCGTCGGGCTTATTGTCCTCGACGCCTATGATGGCCCTCTTCACGCCGACGCTCCTCATGACTATGTAGGTGCCGTGGACCACCTTGTCGGCCTTCTCCGTCATCATCCTGTGGTCGGAGGTGAGATAAGGTTCGCACTCGCCGCCGTTGACCACCACGGTGTCCACTTTCACTCCCTGGGGCAGCGACAGCTTAACATGGGTGGGGAACTCGGCCCCTCCCATCCCCAGCATGCCGGCTTCCCTGATGACGTTCCTGATTTCCTCCGGAGTCATCGAATCCAAGTCCTCGACCGGCGCGATCCCCTCGCATAGCTCCTGCTTCCCATCCGATTCGATCGTTATGCCAAGGAACTCCAGCCCTGTATGGGCCCTATATGGCTTAGCATCCACTACCTTGCCGGATACCGGGGAGTGCGTCGGAACGCACATGAAGCCCTCGTTGTCCGCCAACTTCTGACCCACCTTGACTTCGGTCCCCTTGGGAGCCAGCACTTTGTAGCCTACCCACGAAGGACCTACCGGCACCGTCACCCTTGCCGGCACGGGCGCCGTGACAGTCCCGGCATCGCACGCATACTTGCACTGTGCCGGGTGTATGCCTCCGACGAACGTCCTTACAGCCATCTATCTCACTCCTTGTCGGTTGGTAGCCTTGGAGCACTAGAACAGGTTCAGTATAGTACCGTCTTCCAGTATGTCGATGCTGTTGGCGGCCGGGACCTTCGGCAGGCCGGGCATTGTCATGACCTCTCCTGTTATCGCCACGATGAAGCCCGCGCCGGCGGATATCCTAATCTCCTTTACCGTAAGCTTCCAGCCTCTCGGCCTTCCCTTTATGTCGGCTATGTCGGTGAGGGAATGCTGGGTCTTGGCCACGCATACCGGCAAGTCGCCGTAGCCTATCCTCCTTATGGTGCCCAGCATGTTCTTTGCGGAATCCGAGAATAACACGTCGTCCGCACCGTAGACTTTCGTCGCAAGCGTCTTGATCTTCTCCTCCGCCGTCAGCTCGAGGCCGTAGAGCATCCTGAAGTCGTTGGCGTCCTTCTCGAGCGCCTCGAGCACCTGCTCTGCAAGCTGCCTGCCACCGTCTCCGCCCTTGGCGACGACCTCTGACACCGCATAGCGCACGCCGCGCTCCTTGCAGCGCCTCTCGATCAGTTCTAGCTCCTCCTGGCTGTCGGTGGGGAACTTGTTTATGGCCACTACTACGGGAAGGCCGAAGTTGTCCTTGAGGTTATCGATATGGGCATCGAGGTTCTCGCAGCCCTTCGCCAGTGCGTCGAGGTTGGTCTCGGACACTTTGTCCTTGGGCACGCCGCCGTGCATGTTGAGCGCCCTGACCGAGGCGACCAGCACCGCCACATCGGGCTTGAGGCCGGTCTGCCTATGCACTATGTCGAAGAACTTCTCGGCGCCCAGATCGGAGGCGAAACCGCCCTCGGTGACTACGTAGTCGGCCAGCTTGAGGGCCAGCTTAGTAGCCAATATAGAGTTGTTACCGTGGGCTATGTTCGCGAAAGGCCCGCCGTGAATGAAGGCCGGCTGGCCCTCGACGGTCTGCACGAGGTTCGGCTTTATTGCGTCCTTGAGGAGCACCGCCATCGCGCCTACCGCCTTTATGTCGGCAGCGGTGACGGGCTTCCTGTCATAGGTATAGGCCACTATTATGCGTCCTAGCCTCGCCTTCAAGTCTTCCATGCCAGAGGCGAGGCAGAGTATGGCCATCACTTCCGACGCAACGCTTATGTCGAAGCCGCTCTCCCTGGGCATGCCGTTGCTTATGCCGCCCAGCCCGCAGACTATGTCCCTCAGCTGCCTGTCGTTCATGTCCATCACGCGCTTCACCAATACCCTCCTGGGATCGATGTTCAGCGCGTTACCCTGGAAGATGTGGTTGTCCAGCAGCGCAACCATGAGGTTGTGGGCTGCGGTCACCGCATGGATGTCGCCCGTGAAGTGCAGGTTTATGTCCTCCATCGGCAGCACCTGCGAGTATCCTCCGCCTGTCGCCCCGCCCTTGATCCCGAACACAGGACCTAGGGAAGGCTCCCTCAAAGCTACCGTCACTCTCTTGCCCATCTTGCCCAGTGCCTGCGTAAGGCCTATCGCCGTGCAGGTCTTGCCCTCGCCGGCGGGAGTGGCGGTGATAGCGGTCGTGTAGATCAGCTTCCCGTTAGGATTGTCCTTCAGCCTGTCAAGCAGGCTGAGGGGAAGCTTGGCCTTGTATCTTCCATAATATTCCAGGTCTTTCTCGGCAATGCCGATCGAAGCCGCTATCTGCTGGATCGGCTTAAGCTCGGTGGCCTGTGCAATTTCAATATCGCTAGGAATTGGCATGCGTGCACCTCCATCTATGATCTCGATCTTATGTACTGGTCTATGCCTCTTGCCGCCTGCTTGCCCGCGCCCATGGCGGCTATCACTGTTGCCGCTCCGGTGACTATGTCGCCTCCGGCGAAGACGCCTGGGATGCTCGTGGCTCCGTAATCGTCGTTTATCTCTATGTATCCGCGCTTGTTGAGGCCCAGCGCCTTCGTGTTCCTGGTTAGAACTGGATTCGGGCCCTGTCCTATGGCCACGACCACCGTATCGGCCTCTATCTCGAACTCAGACCCTTCCACAGGCACAGGCCTGCGCCTTCCGCTCGCGTCCGGTTCTCCGAGCTCCATCCTCTGGCATACCATCTTCTTCACTATGCCCTGCTCGTCTCCCACTATCTCGACGGGATTCGTCAGCAGGTTCAGCTTGACGCCCTCTTCCTCGGCGTTTTCGATCTCCTCGATCCTCGCGGGCATCTCCTGCCTGGATCTCCTGTAGACTATCTGCACGTCCTCGGCACCCAGCCTGAGCGCAGTCCTTGCGGAGTCCATGGCGACGTTCCCGGCACCCACCACGCATACCCTCTTGCCTATCCTTACGGGGGTCCCGTAGCAGGGGAACTTGTAGGCCTTCATGAGGTTGACCCTGGTGAGGAACTCGTTGGCGGAGTATACGCCGTTGAGGTTCTCGCCCGGTATGCCAAGAAAGTACGGCAGGCCCGCGCCAGTGCCTATGAACACGGCGCTGTAGCCCTCCTTCTCCAGCAGCTCCTCGAGGCCTATGCTCATCCCTATCACGGCATTGGTCACTATCCTTACGCCGAGCTGCTTCACGTACGCCACTTCCCTGTCGACGATGTTCTTCGGGAGCCTGAACTCAGGTATGCCATACCTTAGCACTCCTCCCGTCTCGTGAAGCGATTCGTATATGTCGACCTGGTATCCCATCAAGGCAAGGTCGGCCGCGCAGGTCAGCCCGGACGGGCCGGATCCTATTACCGCCACTTTGGGTGCGCCGTCGGCGGCCCTCCTTTCGACTTCCTGCTTTGAGTGCGCCCTTTCGTAGTCCGATACGAAACGCTCCATGTAGCCGATGGCAACGGGCTTGAACTTCTTTCCGAGGGTGCAGACGCTTTCGCACTGCGTCTCCTGAGGGCAGACCCTGCCGCACACCGCCGGTAGGCTGTTCTTCTCCTTGATCTTCAAGGACGCTTCGATGAACTTGCCCTCTGCGGCAAGTGCCAAGAACTCCGGGATGGGCACCTCTACCGGGCAGCCCGCCACGCAGGGCCTCGTCTTGCACTGCAAGCAGCGCATCGCCTCGGCCTGGGCAGTCTGTTCGCTAAGACCCTGGGCCACTTCATTGAAATTCCTCGCCCTTTCCTCAGGGCTCTGCTTGGGCATCTCTGGCCTAGCTGAAAAATCTCTTACCGACATCTGCAACCCTCCCCGGACCTATGCTTGTCGAGAGCTAGGCGCTCCTCCTCGCGGAAGAACGTCTGGCGCTTAATAAGCTCGTCGAAGTCCACCTCATGGGCATCGAACTCCGGGCCGTCCACGCACGAGAACTTGGTCTGCCCGGCCACCGTAACCCTGCAGCAGCCGCACATGCCGGTGCCGTCCAGCATGGTGGCGTTGAGGCTCACCGTGGTCTTGACGCCGAATTTTCTCGTGACGTCAGCGCAAGCTTTCATCATGCGCACGGGGCCGATCGCCACGACCTCGTCGGCCGGCTTGCCCGACTTGATGTACTCCTCCAGGGCCTGGGTGACAAAACCGTGGAAGCCGCAGCTGCCGTCATCGGTGCAGAGGATCATCTCGCTCGATACCATGGTCGCGGTGTCTCTCAGCACGTACAGGTTCTCGGTCCTCGCGCCGAGTATGGTCACGACCTTGTTGCCCACCCTCATATGCTCCTTGATCTGGGGGATCAGCGGAGCGATGCCGATTCCTCCCGCTACGGCAAGTACTGTGCCCACCTTCTCGATCTTCGTCGGCTTCCCACAGGGGCCCAATACGTCGGCGAGCAGGGAGCCTTCCTCGTACTCGCACAGTTTCATGGTTGAGGCGCCGATCTCCTGTACGACTATGGTTATCGTGCCCAGCTTCTCATCGTGCTCGACTATGGTAAGTGGGATCCTTTCGCCCTTCTCGTCCGCCCTGACCATGACGAAATTGCCCGGTTTAGCTGCCTTGGCCACGAGGGGCGCTTCCAGTACGAACATATACACGGACGGAGCCAGCAGCTTCTTCGCAATAATCCTATGCATAACTAACCTGCCTTTCTACCATTTATGACAATTGAGACAGTCCACTTCGAACCAGTCGCCGTGGCAGCTTTCGCACGATGCGTGGCTCAGCCCGTCGCCGGCAGGCACTAGCTGATCCGCATGGCAGCTTTCACAGCCGAAAGCGATATGTGAACCGTGAGGTATCTTCATATTTGCGGTCTCATTGAAATCGAGGTTGATGTGACAGCTTTCGCAGCTCGGATCGGCCGCGTCGAACCAGCCTTCGTGGCATGCCATACAAGTGCCGTGCCCGATCTTGCCCTCTGCGCCCAACACGTACTCCACATGGCAGTCCTGGCAGCCCAGGAAGCTGTGCGTCTCATGCGGGATCGCAAGCTTCTCCGTAGCGGTCACGGTCGACTTGATGTGGCACTTCGCGCAGTCCGCCGTATCTTTAGCGAACCATTCCTGGTGGCACGTGATGCACTTGTCGTGACTTATCGCCCTCATGGGCTGGCCGTCGATCCCATGGACCACTCCTTCGTGGCAGTCATAGCAGGCAATGTCCAAACCTGCCGAATGGATCGAATGTGGTATCGCCACCTCATCCGTCCCGCCCGAGTTCGCAGCGTTCGCATGGCATCTCGTGCAGAACCCGTCATCCACCTGTATGCCCGCGAAGCTGGTGGCGCCTCCCGCCTTCTCTACCTTCCTCATCCTCGCAATCGAGAACCTGTTCTCGAACCAGCCCTTGAAGCCCGGCTTCATGTGGCACTCGGCGCATCCCGTCTTGGAGTGCGCGCCCATGGCCCAGGTATCCGCCGAAGGCTGCATCGAATGGCAAGAACTGCAGTACTTGTCGGTCTCCGTATAGGCGGCGGCCGCGACTACTCCCCCGATGGCTACCAAAAGCACTAGCAGCACCACTCCTTGTGAAAAACCCCTTTTGAACAAAACAGGCCTGCTGGACATGAGAATATACCCCCTTGAATTCCTTAGGGTCGGTTATGCGTAGAAAGCCAGGCTCTGGAGCGATACCGTCACGTCTGCGTTGCTCACCCTCACGTTCTCGGGGACTATCAGGGTGGCCGGGCTGAAGTTGAGAAATGCTTTGACACCGGCTTCGATGCAGATGTCGGCCATCTTCTGGGCCGCTTCCGCCGGCACGGTAAGCACGGCTATCTTTATGCCGCTCTTTACGATTACGTCCTTGAGCATGTTTACGTGATAGGCGGGCACTGAATCGAACGGGCCCTGTTTCAAGACTTCCTCGTCTATGTCGAATCCGGCCTCTATCGTCAAGTTCTTGTATCCGCTGTTCCTCTGCCCGCTGTCGCGCTTGTAGGCGTTGTAGTGTATGATGGCCTTGCCCATCCTTCCAAGGCCTACGATGGCTATCTTCACGTCCTGGTCGAGCTTCAGTATGGTCAGCAACTGCTTCTTGAGCGTCGATATCTTGTAGCCGACCCCCTGCTTGCCGAAGCCTCCGAAGATCGTAAGGTCCTTCCTTACCTGGGTTGGGGACGTCCCCGTAACATCTCCGAGCTCCTTTGACGATACTATCGAAAGCCCCGCGTTCTCAAGATTGTCAAGCGCTCTGAGGTACATGGGCAACCGTCTGACGACTACGTCGGGCACCTTCTGGTCGCTCATACGAAAAACCTCCGATTCTCAGTTCGATGTTGTCCTTCCGGGGCAGGAAACCTCCCCCGGGTCGGCTTTTCCTGTGACTTTGGGGCAGAAGCTCCTCTTGTCCAGCCCCATATCGTACTTCCTCACTCCGAAGTAAGTCAGGGCGAGGAACGTGAAGCCCCCTATCACCGAAAAGAGGTCGGACGAGCCTTTCATGCCGAAGTAGCCCGCAACCCCGTTGCCGGTAACGATGCCCGCGAGGAAACCGAGCAGCGGCAACCCGTAGGCTATGCCGGCGGCCTTGAGGACGTCCCCGTCCTTCATCTCCACCACGACGTAGTCCCCCGGCTCGACCTCGGTCTCGCATATGGCCTTTACCCGCTTGGCGTTCGAAGAAGGCTGGCACATGCCGCAGCCCCTGCAGGCCTGCGGCCTCGTAATCTCGAGAACGGCCCAGCCCTTCTCCAAGGACAGGACCTTTCCTAGTTGCTGCATGATTCATCCCCACTGCCGATTACCGCACTCCTGCGGCTTTTTGGCCGTCCGCGGAAATCCAACTAGAATTATACAACAACTCTTCACAAAGTTCTAAAAAACGTCTTGCTCGGCTTCAGATGTGCCTTTCTGCGTCCGGACGCTGGGATAAAAGAAAACCCTGAACTATAAGTCCAGCTAAACAAAATTGATTCCGGCATCTTACGCATGATTGCCGGAATCAAGGGGAATCTGCATTGTATGAGTAAAAATACACTACTTATGCCTGTTGAGGGTCATCCTGACCATGGTGCCGGTGCCCTTCTGCGAGCTTATCTCGAATTTGTCGGAGCATTTCTTCATGTTCGGCAATCCCATGCCCGCCCCGAAGCCCATCCTGCGGGCCTCTTCGTCCGCCGTGGAGAATCCCTCCGTCATGGCAAGGGGTATGTCCGGTATGCCAGGTCCGACGTCCACAGCCGTTATCAGGATGGCGTCCGGCTCGATTAGGGCCGTGAGCATCCCGCCCCTGGAATGTATCACGATGTTCATCTCCGCCTCGTATGCCGCGACGGCGGCCCTCCTGACCAGCTCGGCGTCGAAGCCGTGCTGGCTGAGGTATCTTTTTATAGTGGCGGCGGCATCGCCGGCCCTGATGAAATCCCTCGCTATGATCTCGAACTGCAACTTGGTGTTGTCGGCAGAAGACATCCTACGACCCCCTAACCGAGGTGCAATCGGCGGGTCCGACCCCCGCTTGGTACAACTTCCCACAGGCTTCGTACATGGTCATCTTCGTGCATATGAGAGGAAGGGCCGACCTTTGTGCCAGCTCGACCATGTCGTGCGTCGGTCTTTTGCCCCTTACGAATACGACGGCCGATATGCCCGATATCTCGGCGGTCCTGACCAGCTGGCAGCCCAGCAGCCCTGTAAGCAGCAGATAGCCCGGCCTGCCGAACGCGAGCACGTCGCTTAGGAAATCGGACGCGAAGGCGAAGTCCGCCTCCTGCGAGAGGGAAGACATGTCGCATGCCAGGGCATCGGCCTGAAGCAGGTTGGTTATCTCGTCAATCCTCATGGATGCCTCCCTTAAACTAATCGAAGATAGTAGCGGAGTAGCCGTAACCTTCAACCTTCGTCTCAAGGTTCTCCGCATTCGTCCTGCTGCTGAAGGCACCTATCTGTACGTAGTACTTCTGCGCCAGCGTGATCAGCGTAGGGAACCCGAGCTTGACGAGCTCCTGCGCCGCTGCGCTCGCCTCTGCCATGCTCTGGTAGGGTCCGACCCTGACCTTGTAGAGTTCGGGGATCTTCTGTGACTGGTCCGTCGGCTCAAGAGCCTCCGGTGCTGTCGTTTCTTCTGCCGGAGCGCCGGTCCCTTCGGCCGCTGCCTCAGCTTCCTGGCCCTCAGCCGCAGTTCCTTCAGCCGCCGTGCCCTCAGCAGGTTGCCCTTCGATAGGCTTTATGCTAAGGTTGTCGCTCATCCAAGGCGGCGTCTCGAACGGGGAAGACCTTCCGTTGCCGGTCTCAGCTTGCCCGCTCGCAACCGACGGCAGCTCGACCGACGGCGTCTCGGTCTCTCCGGTCTGTGCCTCCACGGCCGGTATTTCCTCGGCCGGGACGTCAAGGGCCTCGCCGGTACCTTCCGTGCCAAGCTCATCCAAGGGGCTTGCGCCCTCGCCGCGGTTCATGAGCGCCATCAGGCCCTCTCCGGCGAACCATCCGATGACTATGGCCCCCGCCGCTATGAGCAGCACGGCCAAAGCCCAGGATAACAGCTTGCCTCGAGATCCATACCTGCCTTTGTCCATTTCATCCCTCCGGATATCTTATTCATCCCAACCACGGTTTTTCCTGCTAGTTTTCCCAGGGCTTCAAAAGATACCTCTTAAGGGGAAACACAAGCAGCCCCTTGTCCGAAGCCAGCCTTGCGGCCAGGTCGGGTCGGCTGGCGACCAGCTCGTCGTAGATTACGACGAACTTCACCGGCACTCCCCTGGAAGAGGATACCTCCTCGATTATGCCCATGCCCTCGTATGCAAGTTCGTAATCGCTCTCGGTGCCCAGGTTGGTGTTCGCTACCAGCCCCGTCACGCTAAGCCTGGAAGATTCTTCCACCATGTCCATCATCTTGAGGATCTCGTCCTTCGTCGAGGCGAAGGGCCTCCTGGTGTTGATGACGTACAGGACTTCCTTGTCGGCGTCGAACTTTGGGGCGTACCTGCCCAGCGCCCTTGCTCCCAGGTGGTCCCCCCCGACGTCTATCACGACCTTGCTCTCCTTGCTCCTTATCAGAGCGTCCACTTCGCCTGTCACTATCGGAAGGTCCGCGTTCGAAAGCCCGGCGATCGTATCCACCATCCTCACCCCCGAGGCGATGACCGCCTTCCTTATGTCCCTGGACCTGAACATCGGCTTGACTATGTCTATGTCCACCAAGGACACATTGTCGTGCTTCCTTGCCAGCCCTATGGCCATGTTTACGGCTATCTCGGTCTTCCCGCTGCCGAACGCCCCGCACAGTACCGTTATCCTCCTCGGCGCGAAGAGGTCCATGTCCACACCGTCGTGCTTGTATCCTACGCCTAGCATCACATTCCGTCCTCCTAATCCGCCAAGAGCCGCGATCTGAGCTCTCCTACAAGATACAGTGAACCACATACGAGCAAAGGCAGGCACTTCTCCCTGGCCCTGGCCAGCCCAGCGGCGAGCGCCTCCTCGGGCGGTCCTAGGGACACCGCCTCCAGCCCCAGCCTTTTGGCCTCCTCCGCCACCGCCTCCGAGTCCCTGGCCCCCGATCTGGCATGGCTGGGCGCCGTCGCGAACAAGCAGCTTATCCGAGGCGCCAGGTGCCCCAGCATGCCGGAGTAGTCCTTATCCGCCGAGAAGCCCGCCACGGCCACCGGCCTGACCCCGCCCATAACCTTGCCTAGCGTAGCCGCCAGCGCGGCGGCCCCGTCCACGTTGTGGGCGCCGTCGAAGATCATCATCGGGTCCTTCCCCACCACCTCGAACCTTCCCGGATGCACGGCCTCCATGAGGCCCTGCCTCGCGTCGTCCCTCGTGATATCCCAGCCGAGGCCCATCATGGCGTCGATCGCGGCCAGGGCCGCGGCGGCGTTGTCAGCCTGATGTACGCCGACGAGCCTTGTCTTGAAGGTACCCTCCAGCAGATCTCCATCATATTCCAGCTCCGTCCCGGTCAGGCCCACCTTGACTGTCCTGTAGCTATAGCCGTGCTCCGGGTACGAAAGGCGGACCCCCTTGGCCGCCGCCTCCCGCTTTATCATCCCCAGCGCCTCGTCCTCCTGCCTAGCGAGGACGGCTGGCACTCCTTTTTTCAGTATCCCGCCCTTGTCGAACGCTATTTGCGAAAGGCTCTTGCCGAGCTTCTCCATATGGTCGTATGAGATGTGGGTTATCACGGAGGCCTCCGGGACCACGATGTTGGTCGAGTCGTACCTGCCGCCAAGGCCCACTTCCATCACGGCGAGCTCCACGCCTTGATCCTTGAAGTGCTCAAGGCACATCGCCGTGCATATCTCGAACTCCGTTGGCGATTCAATGCCCCGGCCCGCCAGCTCGTCGACTATCCCCTTGGCATCAGATGCGAGCCTCGCCAGCTCATCTTCGCTTATCTGCCTGCCGCAGACCTTGATCCTCTCCTCGTATCGGCAAAGGTGGGGGGAAGTGAACAGCCCGGTTTTTATGCCCGCTTGCCTGAGTACCGATTCCGCCATGGCGGCGACGGACCCTTTTCCGTTGGTGCCGGCTATGTGCAGATGCTTCATCCGCCTTTCGGGGTTTCCCAGCTCCAGCGCAAGGGCCTCGACCCTTGAAAGCCCTGGTTTTATGCCGAAGCGCTGCATGGACGAGAGGTATCCCAGCGCCTCCTCGTATGTCATCAGCTCACCCCCGCCGATTTGCATGTGTCCTGTACTGGGCAGCCGGCACAGACGGGCCCCCTTGAGTGGCAGCGCTGCCTTCCGTGCTGGATCATGTTCACGTGCAGGCTGTAGCAGATCGAGAAAGGCGCGGCGTCGGTGAGCAGCCTCTGGCTTTCGTCGGGCGACTTCGTGGTGACGATGCCGATCCTGTTGGCCACCCTATGGACGTGCGTGTCCACCGGGAAGGCCTTCTTGCCCAGGGCGAAGAGCATAGTGCATGCCGCAGTCTTCGGGCCCACTCCTTTGAGCGACATCAAGTACTCCATCGCTTCCTTGTCCGGCTTGCGCCTCAGGTGCTCGAGGCTTATCTGGCCGAAGTCGTCCTTTATCTTCTGCAGGACAGCTTTGATGGAGGCGGCCTTCTGCTCGGCCAGGCCGCCTTGCCGTATGGCTTGCGCTATGCACGATGCCTCTGAGACGAGGACGTCGTCCCAGCCGTCAAACGTGGCCAGCAAGGATCCGAAGGCCCTGTCGCTGGTCCTATCGGTGGTGTTCTGCGACAGTATAGTGTGCACGAGGGACGTGACGGCGTCCTCGTGCCTGTCGTTCACCTTCACGCCGTATGCCTTCGCCAGCTTCCTGTCCAGCTTCACTAGGTCTTCGGTAAGAGCGTCGATCAACACCGGCCGACCACCTTCCTTAGCCTATTTCATCCTAGTTCGTCTATACGTGCCATAAGCTTGGCCTTCGCCGTCTCCAGCTCCTTTGACCTCGTCCTTTCCCTTTCTACGACGGCCTCGGGTGCCCTGCTCACGAACGATGCGTTGGCAAGCTTGGCCGTTACTCCGGCCAGCTCTTTGTCTATGTTGGCCACCTCTCTAGTTAACCTTTCCATCTCCTTCGCTATGTCGATCATTCCTTCGAGTGGGAGGAATATCCCGATTCCGGAGGAGACCCCGGCCGCCGCCTTGTGTGGCTTCGAGTCCCCGGGGGATATGAAGGAGGAATCCTCTACGCCGGCGAGAGTCCTTATGAATTCCATATTGGACTTGACCCTTGCGATGTCCTGCCCGGCGCCTTGGAATATCGCGTCGACTTTCTTGTTCGACGCGACCGCGAATTCCGCCTTTATGTTCCTGATGGTCCTTACTACGTCGGTGAGGGTCGCGATCTTAGCCTCTGCGTCCATGTCCCTAAGGCCTTCCGCCGACGGGGGCAGCGAGGAGGTTATGAGCGCGCCCGAGCTTCCCGGCAGCATCTGCCAGATCTCTTCCGTGATGAACGGCATGAAAGGATGCAGCAGCCTCAAAGAGCCGTCCAGGCCCCTCCACAGCGCGTACTGGGCCGCCTTCCTTGATTCTTCCCCGTGCCTTCCGTAGAGCCTGGGTTTCGCGGCCTCTATGTACCAGTCGCAGAATTCGCCCCAGATGAAATCCTGCACCGTCCTTGCGGCTTCGCCGATCTCGAACCTGTCCACGAACCTCTGGACCTCCGCCGACGCGAACGCGAGCCTTGAGAGTATCCACCTGTCCTCCAGCTCGTAAGGAAGCGCCGTCCCATCAATCGAAGCGGGGTCGAAGTCCTCGAGGTTCATGAGTACGAACCTGGACGCGTTCCAGACCTTGTTGGCGAAATTGCGGCTGGCCTCGACCTTGTCAGGGTTCCACCTGATGTCGTTGCCCGGTGTGTTGCCAGATATCATGGTCATCCTCAGCGCATCGGCGCCGTACTTGTCGATTATCTCCAGCGGGTCCACTCCCGCTCCCTTCGAACGGCTCATCTTGCTGCCGTCGGCGTTCCTGACGAGCCCGTGGAGAAGCACATAGGAGAACGGCTTCTCGCCCATGAACTTGAGGCCCGAGAATATCATCCTGGCGACCCAGAAGAAGATTATGTCGTATCCGGTCTCGAGGACCGTGCCTGGGTACCAGTGATCGAGCTCCGGCGTGCGCTCCGGCCAGCCCATGATCGAGAATGGCCAAAGAGCCGACGAGAACCAGGTGTCAAGCACGTCCTCGTCCTGTTCCACGGCGCCCGCGCAGCTCGGACAGGCGTCCACGTCGGTCCTTGATACGATCTGCTCGCCGCATGACTTGCAGTACCATACGGGTATCCTGTGCCCCCACCAGAGCTGGCGCGAGATGCACCAGTCCTTGCAGTTCTCCATCCAGTTCAGGTACGTCTTGGTGAACCTCTCGGGCACGAACTGCACCTCACCCGACTTCGCAACTTCCACAGCAGGTTTTGCGAGCGGCTCCATCCTCACGAACCACTGCATGGAAGGCAGCGGCTCCACCGTGGTGCCGCACCTCTGGCAATGGCCTACTGCATGCCTTAGAACCTCGGTCTTCCTCAGCAGCCCTGCGGCCTTCAGCTCCTCGAGCACCTTCTCCCTGCACGCGTCCGCGGTCATCGCCTCGAACCTGCCGGCCTCCTTAGTCATGAGCCCATCGAGGCCTATCACCTGCACGCTGTCCAGGCCGTGCTTCTTGCCCAGCTCGTAGTCGTTCACATCATGGGCCGGCGTAACCTTCAGGGCTCCGGTGCCGAAGTCCTTCTCGACGTAGGCGTCCGCGATCACCGGGATCCGCCTTCCCATGAGAGGCAGTATCACATGCCTACCGACCATACCGGTATACCTGGGATCCTCAGGATGCACCGCCACCGCGGTGTCCCCAAGCATCGTCTCGGGCCTGGTCGTGGCTATGGTTATGTGACCGGTGCCGTCCTCGAGCGGATAGTCTATGAACCAAAGGGTGCCGTCCTCGTCCTCATGGTCGACCTCTATGTCGGATATCGAGGTCTTGCAGCCGGTACACCAGTTGACCATGCGATGTCCGCGATAGATAAGGCCCTCTTCGTAGAGCCTTACGAACACCTCGCGCACGGCCTTGGAGCAGACCTCGTCCATCGTGAAGCGGCTCCTCTCCCAGTCCGCCGAGCAGCCCAGCTTCTTCTGCTGGTTGACGATGGCGCCGCCGTACCTCTCCTTCCACTCCCAGCACCTCCTGAGGAACTCCGCCCGCCCCAGCCCGGCCTTGGTCAGGCCCTCCTTGGCGAGGGATGCGACCACCTTCGCCTCGGTCGCGATCGAAGCATGGTCGGTGCCCGGCCACCACTCCGTGTTGTAGCCCTGCATGCGCCTTATGCGGACTAGTATGTCCTCTATCGTCGACATAAGAGCGTGCCCTACGTGCAGCGTGCCCGTTATGTTCGGAGGCGGCATGACTATGACGAAGGGTTCCTTGTCCTTGTCGGGTTCAGCATGGAAATAGCCGCCGTCCTCCCAGAAACGGTATATCCTGTCTTCTACCTGCACAGGATCGTAAGCAGGAGCGAGTTTCCTCTCAGCCATCATAAAAACCTCCGCTCGTTGACGTCGTTCGGGAAATGAAAAAGCCCCCGCCCTCAAAGGGCGAAGGGGCTCTTCGCGGTACCACCTTTGTCACCTCGCAAGCACACGGCCTGTGAGGCACTCGTATGCGCTCTATCGGGCGCACCCGCCGCGTCTGGCGCCATTACGCGCTCGTCTGCGGGGCTTAGAAGCGACTTCCGCACTGCGGCTTCCCGCGGCCTTCCACCCTAGGGCCGCTTCTCTGCCTGGCCCGCATCGTGCGTACTGCTCTTCCTCATCGCCTTATTGCCTTTAATATCTCCCGGCCGGGGTTTACTCCCTTGCCGCTTCCTTGGCCTTCTTGGCGGCCTCTATGACATGCGCCGCTATGTGGGTCGGCACTTCCTCGTAATGGTCGAACTCCATCGTGAACGTGCCCCTGCCGCCTGTCATCGACCTGAGGTCTATGGAGTACTTGAACATCTCGGCCTGCGGCGCCAGGGCCCTTACGACCTGGTACTTGCCCTGTGATTCCATACCCAGGATCTTGCCGCGCTTCTTGTTGAAGTCGCCCATGACGTCTCCCATGTACTCCTCGGGAACCAGGACCTCGGCTCTTACTATCGGCTCGAGCAGGATCGGGCCGGCTTCTTCCCACGCCTTCTCTATCGCGAGCCTTGCGGCGAGCTTGAACGCCATTTCCGAGCTGTCGACCGGGTGTGACGAACCGTCGTCGAGCGTCGCGCTGAAGTCCACCATCGGGAAGCCGGCGAGCCTTCCGCTGGAAAGCTCCTCCCTCAGGCCCTTCTCGACCGCGGGGATGAAGTTCCTCGGGACGGATCCTCCGAACACCTCGTCTATGAACTGGAAGCCGGCGCCTCTTTCTAGCGGCGCGAATCTGACCCATATGTCGCCGAACTGGCCGCGGCCGCCGGTCTGCTTCTTGTGCCTACCCTGCACCCTGATGGACTTCGTTATCGTCTCACGATACGGGATTGTCGGCGTATCCAGCGTGACGTCTACTCCGAACTTCCTCTTCAGGCGCTCGGCGATCACGTCGATGTGCGAATCTCCCATGCCCGAGACCAACAGCTCGCTGGTCTCCGGATGCTTGTAATAGTGTATCGTCGGGTCCTCTTCGGATAGCCTGGCAAGTCCGGATCCTATCTTCTCCTCGTCTCCCTTGGCCTTCGGCTTCATCGCGAACGAGAGCACAGGCTTGGGGAACACGGTGGCAGGATATCTGATCGCCTTGTCCTTGTCGCAGAACGTATCGTTCGTGCTCGTCTCGGCTAGCTTCGCTATCGCGACTATCTCACCGGGGCCGGCTTCGGTCGCCGGTATCTGCTGCTTGCCCTTCAGGAAGAATATGGAACCGAACCTCTCCGTCTTGTCCTTGGTGGCGTTGAAGTAAGTCGCGTCGGGCTTAAGCACGCCGCTCATGACCCTCAGGACGTTGATCTTGCCGACGAACGGGTCCGCGGTCGTCTTGAAGACGAACGCTGAGAACGGTTCTGATTCCAGGGGTTTCCTTGTGATGTCCTCGTCGTTGTTCGCCTTGCCCTTCGCAGGGGCGGCGGATCCGGAAGAAGGCAACAGCCTTACTATGTTGTCAAGCAGCTGCTGGACTCCGATCAGCTTTCCGCCGGAGACCGCGACCACCGGGAAGAGTGCGCAGTCCTTTACCGCGGCGACGAGGCCCTTCTCGAATTCCTCCTGGTCGAGTTCCATCGTCTCCAGGTACTTGCCGAGCAGTTCCTCGTCCGTCTCGGCGGCGAACTCCATGAGCTTTCCTCTGTAATCCTCGACTTCGGAGGCAAGCTCCGCCGGGATGGGGGCTTCGCTCATCGTCTTGCCGCTATGGTCGGCGAACATATATGCCTTGTTGGCGATGATGTCTACAATTCCCTTGAAGTTCTCGCCCGAGCCTATGGGCAGAGCGACCGGGCACGCCTTCGGGCCGAAGGCTTCCGTAACGCTGGCCAAGGACTGCTTGAAGTTGGCGTTCTCCCTGTCCATGCGGCTTATTGCTATGATCCTGGGAACGTGCCTTTCGTCAGCTATCCTCCAAACTATCTCGGTACCTACCTCGACGCCAGATACTGCGTCGATCATCACGATCGCGCCGTCCGCTATCCTCAAGCCCGCATGGACTTCGCCTACGAAGTCCAGGAAGCCGGGGGTGTCGATTATGTTTATCTTCGTGCCCTTCCACTCGACCGGAGCGAAGGCCATGCTGATGGATATCTTGCGCTTCTTCTCGTCATCGTCGAAGTCAGTGGTGGCAGTGCCGTCCTCAACCCTGCCGAAACGGTCAGTTCCACCGCTGAGATAGAGCATGGCTTCGGTAAGAGTAGTCTTGCCGGCGCCTCCGTGCGCGATCACAGCGATATCTCGGAGCTGTTCAGGGGCATATTTCTTCAACAGAGATCTCCTCCTGTAAAACCTACAGGCCCGTATCGGAGCCCGATGCGATACCCGTCGGCATGATTCGCAATGCAATAATTAATTCTACACAAGCACAGCTTTTAGAGCAAGGTTTCCTGAGAAATGACAATGACGGGACCTTACCACATTCGGTGATTCGGTCCCGTCCTTACGTTCTTTATTGGATCACTGGCTTATGCGCTTGGTCTTTCCCGGCTGTGTCACCGCCCCCGCCACGGGCATCTCGATCGGCGCTTCTTCCTGGGCGCTTACCACCGCAGGCATGACTATCGCCGTCTCTAGCACCTTGTCCATCTGGTCCGTCTCTATGAACAGCACTTCCTGCTTCACCTTCGCGGGTATGTTCTCGAGGTCCTTGTGGTTCTCCGCGGGTATCACCACGGTCTTTATGCCGGACCTCAAAGCCGCCAGCGACTTTTCCTTCAGTCCGCCGATGGGCAGCACCCTGCCCCTTAGCGTTATCTCTCCGGTCATCGCAAGATCCGCCCTCACCGGCCTGTTAGAAAGGGCCGACGCCAGCGACGTCGCCATCGCTATGCCGGCGGACGGGCCGTCCTTGGGTATCGCCCCTTCGGGCACATGGATATGAACGTCTGTGCCCTCGTAGAACGATGGGTCTATGCCCAGCTCCTTCGCCCTCGATCTCACGTAGGTGAACGCCGCCTGGGCGCTTTCCTTCATGACGTCGCCCATCTGGCCCGTGAGCGTAAGCTTCCCGCTGCCCTTGGTGACCGTAGTCTCTATGAAGAGTATGTCGCCGCCGGTCTCGGTCCAAGCTAAGCCCGTCGCTACGCCTACTTTATTCTCCATGTCGCTCACGCCGTAGCGGTACTTCTCAACGCCCAGCAAGCCATGCAACGAGCCCTTCGCGATCGGGCATTCCACCTGTTTCTCGCCCGAGACCTTGCACCAGGCCATCTTCCTCATTATGTTGCTGATCTGCCTTTCGAGCTCGCGTACGCCCGCTTCCCTCGTGTAGCGCCTTATTATCTCTAGCACGGCCTCGTCGTCGATCGCGATGTCGGTGTTCGCGAGCCCGTTCTCGCCCTTCTGCTTGGTGATCAGGAACTGCTTTGCGATTCCGAGCTTCTCGTCCTCCGTATAGCCGCTCAGCTCTATGATCTCCATCCTGTCGGCCAACGGTTTCGGCACGCTGTGCAGCGAGTTCGCAGTAGTTATGAACATGACCTTAGAAAGGTCCAGCGGCACTTCCATATAATGGTCGAGGAACGCCTTGTTCTGTTCCGGATCGAGCACCTCGAGCATTGCCGAGGACGGGTCCCCCCGCCAGTCGGAGCCGAGCTTGTCTATCTCGTCCAGCAATATCACCGGATTCCCCGAGCCCGCCTGCTTTAGAGCCAACGCGAGCTTGCCGGGCAGCGCTCCGATGTACGTCCTGCGATGTCCCCTTATCTCCGCCTCGTCGCGCAGCCCTCCTAGGGAGAACCTAACGAACTTCCTTCCTAGCGACCTCGCTATCGACTTGGCCAGGGACGTCTTGCCTACGCCGGGAGGTCCCACCAGGCAGAGTATCGGGCCCTTGTTGAGCGAAGACAGCTTCCTGACCGCCAGGAACTCGAGTATCCTCTCCTTGACCTTCTCAAGTCCCCAGTGGTCCTCGTCCAGCACCTTCTTCGCCTGGCTGAGGTCCAGCACGTCCTCCGTGTAGTTGCCCCACGGCATCGCCGTCAGCCATTCGATGTAAGTCCGCGAGACGGTGGCCTCAGGGGCCATCGAGCCCATGAGCTTCAGCCTCTTGATCTCCGCTTCCACCTTGGCCTTCACTTCCTCGGGGGCCTTGTTGTCCTCGAGCTTCTTGCGCCAGGCCTCGGCGTCCGCCTCCTTGTCCTCCTCCTCGCCCAGCTCCTTCTGGATGACCTTCATCTGCTCCCTGAGGTAGTACTCCTTCTGTGACTTGTCTATCTGGCTCCTGACCTTGGCCTGCAGCTCCTGCTCTATCTCAAGTACCTGTTTTTCGGTCTCCATTATCGCGATGAGCTTCTCGAGCCTCTCGTCGACGTCCTCCGCCTCAAGAAGGCTCTGCCTCTGGGCCAGCCTGAGCGGCAGCCTCGGGGCTATCTCGTCGGTAAGCTTGGCGGGATCGTCTATCCTGCTTATGCCCAGCGCTATCTCGCCGGGTATGTTCCTCGACGACTGGAGCAGCGTCTCGAAGCTGTTTAGCGCCATGCGCATCAGCGTCTCGGTCTTGGGTGTCCTGATGGTGGAATCGGTTATGACCTTCACCTCCGCCATCAGAAGCCCTTCCTTGTCTATGTAGCTGACCACACGGCCGCGGTTTAGCCCCTGCATGAGGACCCTGAGCGTGCCGTCTTGGCCTTTTACCGATTGTTTGACTTCGGCCACGCATCCCATCTCGAACAGGTCCGCCGGTGACGCTTCCTCCACCGCCGGATCCTTCTGGGATACCAATAATACTATCGAATCGTCCAAAGACGCCCTCTCCACTGCGTTTACCGACTTTGGCCTTCCTACTTCCAAAGGCGTGAACATTCCCGGGAAGAAAACTACTCCCCTCAATGGGACTACTGGGAGCAGGCGCATCTCCACAATCTGACCCTTATCGTCGATTGTCCTGTGTGTCATTTGAGTGCACCTCCTGGTTTACATAACGCAGACAAATGCGCCATGGTTCCATAATGATATATTCGACCGGCACGACCGATAACCTTTAAGGGAATCCAAAGCCCGGCCGTCCAGATGTCTTGTCGACCGGACGCCGGGCCAAGGATCAAGCGGTCTTCACCTTGGCCGCGCCCTTCTTCTTCACGGCCTCGGAATATCTTTCCACGGCGTCCCTGTCGATGATTATCTTCTTCACGTCCGGCCTGTCCGGGGAGTTGAACATTATGTCGAGCATGAGGCTTTCCATTATCGCCCTCAGTCCCCTGGCCCCGGTGCCTAGCCTTGCTGCCCTCTCGGCCACAGCCACTATCGCATCTTCCGTGAACTCGAGCTCGACGCCCTCCATGGACATAAGGGCCTTGTACTGCCTGGTGAGCGCGTTCTTCGGCCTTGTGAGGACCTCGATGAGAGCGTCCATCCCGAGCTCGTCCAGCGTCACTACGACAGGCATGCGGCCAACGAACTCGGGTATCATCCCGAATTTCAGAAGGTCCTCAGGGAGCAGCTTCTTCAGCAGCTCCGTCGCCGCCGCGTGGCTCTTGGGCCTCGCCTCGGCGGTGAAACCAAGCATCTTCGCGCCGGTCCGCCGCTCGATTATCTTCTCCAGCCCATCGAACGCCCCTCCGCATATGAAGAGGATGTCGGTCGTGTCTATCTGGATGTACTCCTGCTGGGGGTGCTTCCTGCCCCCTGCAGGCGGCACGTTCGCAACCGTGCCTTCCAGTATTTTAAGGAGGGCCTGCTGAACCCCCTCGCCGGACACGTCCCTTGTTATCGAGGGGTTCTCGGTCTTCCTTGCGATCTTGTCTATCTCGTCTATGTAGACGATTCCGAACCTCGCCTTGTTCACGTCCCAGTCGCTCGCCTGTATCAGCCTGAGCAAAATGTTCTCGACGTCCTCGCCGACATAGCCCGCTTCCGTGAGCGACGTGGCGTCGGCTATCGCGAAGGGTACGTCCAGCACCTTGGCTAGCGTCTGCGCCAGCAGCGTCTTGCCGCTGCCGGTCGGGCCTAGCATGAGGATGTTGCTCTTCTGAAGCTCTACCCCGTCCACGAGGCCCTTCGACTTCGCCAGCACCCTCTTGTAGTGGTTGTACACGGCCACGGAGAGCACCTTCTTGGCCTCCTCCTGGCCTATGACGTACTGGTCGAGCGCCTTCTTAATCTCGCTCGGCTTTACCAGCCTGGGTTCGAAATGCTTGCCGCCCTCGGCCTCCTTTTCCAGTATCATGCTGCAAAGGCGCACGCAATCAGGGCAGATGGAAACGCTCGGCCCCGCTATGAGGCCTCCTGCATCCTCCTCGCTCCTTCCGCAGAAGGAGCACACCAGCGCCTTGTTCTCGCCGTCCTTGGAACCTTTTTTCGGCATTGGCTGACAGCCGACCTCCTTGGCCCTCTAGGCCTTGCTTTCGAGTATGTTGTCTATTATCCCGTACGACAAAGCTTCCTTCGCCGTCATGAAGCGGTCCCTCTCGATGTCCGCCGACACCTTGGCCGCCCTCTTGCCCGTGTGTTTGGAGATTATCTCCTTCACCAGCTCCTTGAGCCTTAGGATCTCCTTGGCGTGAATCTCTATGTCCGTGGCCTGGCCCGTCGCCGAACCTAGCGGCTGGTGTATCAATACCCTGGAGTTGGGAAGGGCGTATCTTTTGCCCTTCGTCCCGCCCATCAGGATTATGGATGCCATGCTGGCCGCTATCCCAACGCAGAAAGTCGCCACCGGGGGCTTAATGAACTGCATCGTGTCGTAGATAGCCATGCCCGCGTAAACCGAACCGCCCGGGCTGTTTATATACAGGCTTATCTCCTTCTCCGGATCTTCCGCCTGCAGGAACAGCATCTGGGCTATTATCAGGTCCGAGGTCTGCATGTCTATCTCGCCGTTCAGGAAGATTATCCTGTCCTTGAGCAGCCTTGAGTAGATGTCATAGACCCTCTCGCCCTTGCCGGACTGTTCCACTACATAGGGTATGAAGCCCATCGGCAGGCCTCCTTCCTTTCAGGATTTGTTAACCGTCATTCCTTGTCGGCTACTTCGTCCCCGGCATTCTCCTTGGCCTCTTCCACGTGCCCCTCATGCTCCTCGTGCTCCTCGTGGCCGTGGTCGTGGTGCTGCTTGCACTTGCCGGCCTCGGGATCCGCATCGCACAGGCCAGACAGAAGCCTTATGGCCTTGTCCTGGGCCACGAGCCTCCCTACCGACGAGCGCACCCTATCGTTCTCCTTGAGCTTCTTCACATCGGCCGGCTTCGTCTCACCGGGCCTTCCGGCCATCATCTCTATGGCCCTGTCGACTTCGGCGGCGGTCACCCTGAGGTTGTTCGAAGCGAGCAGCTCGCGGACCGCAAGATGCTGCTTGACCGCGGCTTCCGCCCTAGGCCTCATATCTTCGAGCATGGCGTCTTGTGTCGTGGAGCGGGACTTGAGGTATTCGTCCCACTTCAGCCCCTGTTCCTCGACGCGCCTCGCCAGGTCGTTCAGCATGTCGGCGGCCTCGTCCTCCACCATCGCGGCGGGAAGCTCCACTTCCGCCCCGTCGGTCAGCTTGTTTAGCGCCTCTACCCCGAGCGCCCTTACCGCGCTGTCATAGTTCCTATGCTCCATACCGTGCTTCAAGGCGCCTTTGAGCTCGTCTAGCTTCTCGAAACCCAGCTTCTTGGCGAACTCGTCGTCCTTCTCGGGCACGATCTTGTCCTTTATCTCCCTCACCTTGCACTTGAAAGTGGCCGCCTTGCCCGCCAGGTGCTCTGCGCCGTAGTTCTCGGGGAAGCTGACCTTCACGTCCACGTCGGCCCCTTTGGCCGCCCCTACGAGCTGCTCTTCGAAGCCGGGTATGAACTGGCCGGATCCTATTAAAAGGTCGACGTTCTCAGCGGTGCCGCCCTCGAACGCTTCCTCCTCGGGCGTCCCCTCGTTCAGGAGACCCTTGAAGTCTATGGTGACCATGTCGCCGTCTTCCACCTTGTCGCGGTTGGAGGGGATGTACTGGGCGACTTGTTCGCGATAGCCGTCAAGTTCCTTGTCCACGTCCTCGTCGGTCACCGGTTTGATGGTCTTGTCCATCTTGAAGCCCTTGTAGTCGGGGAGCTTCACCTCGGGCTCGACCATTATCATCATCTTGAACGACTCTTCCTTGCCGGATCCCAAGTCCACCTTGTCCAGGCCCTCGAACTCGGGGTCCGCTATAGGCTTGAGGTCGTTGTCCTTGACGGCCTGCCTGTACGATGACGTCACTAAGTCCTCTAGGGCCTCTTGGAGTATGCTCGGTTTGCCTGCGTAGCGCTCGACCATCGCCTTAGGCGCCTTGCCCTGGCGGAATCCGGGTATCCTGACCCTTCTTCCGAGGCTCAGTGTCGCATCGTCTATCGCCTTGACGGCGGCCTCGTGGTCGATCACGACTTCTATGGTCGCGACGCTCGCCGCCTTGCCCACAAAGTTAACCTTCAACATATTACGCACCTCTTGCTCCGGCGAAGCCGGTTCCTGATAAACTATAAGCGGCGGCGATTAACTCCGCCGCCGACTAGAAACGCATGGAGCGGAAAACGGGATTCGAACCCGCGACCCCCGCCTTGGCAAGGCGATGCTCTACCGCTGAGCTATTTCCGCAATCCTCTCGAAGCCCGACATTAGCGTATGGGGTGGATGATGGGACTTGAACCCACGACCCTCAGAGCCACAATCTGATGCTCTAGCCACCTGAGCTACACCCACCACGACGTACGGTCAAAGCCGCAATAGATATTTTACACTTAATGCACTCCATGAGGCAATATGCAAATCGCTTCGAATCGGTACATACTGCTAGAGGGCACCGATTCATGTTGACTAACGCCTATCCTTGTTGTTGAATATTATGGAATTGAAGAAGGCCGGTTTTCGGAAGCCTCCATTAAACGACGGCATCCGGCGCAACGCCGCATAGCATAGGGCGCCCGACGTACCGAGAGAAGATTAAAAAGGCCGGCCACGGAGGTTTTATCTTGTACAAGTCGGAAAAGCCCGGGACGATCAAGGGCACCCTTTCCAGTCTGGATCTACGGTTCAAGAAGATGTCCCCGTCTAGGTTCCTGGTGTTGGGCTTCATCGTCATCGTCCTCATAGGGGGCATCCTACTTACGCTCCCGGTCTCCAACGTCAACGAAAAACCGGTGCGGTTCATCGACGCGCTGTTCACGTCCACGTCGGCCACATGCGTCACCGGACTTGTCGTGGTGGACACCGCGACCACCTACACACGATTCGGCCAGGTGGTCATAATGCTGCTCATCCAGGTCGGAGGCCTCGGCTTCATGGCGATGGCCACCATGATATTCGTGCTCCTCGGAAGGCGGATAGGCCTTAGGAGCAGGCTGCTGCTTCAGGAATCCTACAACCAGTTCAGCATACACGGCCTTGTCAAGCTGACGAAGACGGTCATAGGACTGACCCTTTTCATAGAGGGCACCGGGGCTTTGCTCCTCTTCCTGAGGCTCAGGAACCTCATGCCCTTGGGAGAGGCAGTGTTCGCAAGTGTGTTCGAAGCTGTCTCTGCGTTCTGCAACGCGGGCTTCGACGTCTTCGGGAACTTCAGCGGGCCGTTCTCCAACCTCTCCTATTTCATCAAGGACGGTTACGTACCGATGGTCATCGGGATCCTCATCATAATCGGAGGCCTGGGTTTCCCCGTGCTGGCGGAAGTACTCGCGCTAGGTTCGAGCAAGAACACGCGCATATCCATCCACACGAGGCTGGTGCTAACCATAACCGCCATACTGCTGGCGCTTGGCACCGTATTGGTCTTCGCGCTGGAGTATACCAACCCCGAAACGCTCAAAGGACTGCCTGCAGTGCATAAAGTGTGGAACTCGATATTCATGTCGATCACCCCGAGGACCGCGGGGTTCAACGTGCTTAAGATGGGGGCGCTGCGGGCGCCGACCGTGATGGTCATAATGCTGCTGATGTTCATAGGCGCGTCTCCCAGCTCTACGGGAGGCGGCATCAAGACCGTCACCGCCGGAGTGCTGATCCTTGGGATAATGGCTACGATCAAAGGGGACGACAATGTGGAGTATTACGAAAGGCGGATCCCGAAGGAGCAAGTTCTAAGGGCCACTGCCGTAGTCCTGTTGGCCGCGGTCGTAGTCCTTGCGGGCGTTTTCATTATGTCCATGGTGGATAGCGCACCTCTTCTGGACATGCTGTTCGAAGTCGTTTCGGCCTTCGGCACAGTGGGGCTCTCAAGGGGCATAACGCCGGGGCTTAGCGACATTAGCAAGCTGACGCTCATAATCACGATGCTCATCGGCAGGCTAGGCCCTCTGACGTTTGCCGTCGCGCTGAACTATCGCGCAAGCACCAAGAAGGCAAGGGTCTCGTTCCCCGAGGAGCACGTCATGATAGGATAGCGATATTCTGGCATAATCTGGCAAAGCCCGCCGAAAGGCGGGCTTCTTCATCCTAAGATGACACCACCGCAGGCAATAATATCGCCGTCGTAGCAGACCATGCTCTGCCCCGCGGCCGAGGCCCATATAAGCTCTTGCGTCGTAGCCAGCAGCCTCCCGTTTTCAAGGCGCACGTGCGCCCTGACGGGATCCATCGAGGACCTTGTCCTGACCAAGAGATCCATGCCCTCCTCCAGTCCCTTTACCGTCGCCTTCCCCAGCACCGGCTTTCCGGCCGCCACCTCACCGACAAGGCAGTCCTGCCTGCCGCCTAGGTAGATGGCATTGTTGGCATGGTCGATCCTGGCGATGTAGGCCCTTTCGCCCTTGGCCACGCCATGCCCTTTCCTTTGCCCTATCGTCAATCCTAAGGATCCTGTGTGTTCGCCGATCAGCTCGCCCGTCGCCACGTCATATGCCGGGCCGGGAACGAGCATGCCGGGCATCCTCTCAGACAGCCAACCCTTGAGCCCGCCCATAAGGAAGCACGCCTCCTGGGAGGACCTCACCCCTTGAAAGCCCAGGCCCAGGTCCGATGCCAGCTTTCTGACATCGTCCTTGCAAAGGTCGCCGAGCGGGAATTCTATGCGCCGCCTTATCTCCGGAAGCAGCGCGTAAAGGAAATAGGACTGGTCGTTCTTCCCCGACACTCCCCTGGCTATGAAAGCATCGGTCCCTTCCCGCACTATCCTTGCGAAATGACCGGTGGCTATTCGGTCTATGCCGTACGAATCGGCGACCTGCACAAGATGCCTGAACTTGAAGCCGGGGTTGCACATGACGCACGGATTCGGGGTAAGGCCTGCCGCATATGCGGCAATGAAGGGATTTACCACATACTGGTCGAATTCAACGCTCAAATCCTTTATAATCAACCTTATGCCAAGGCGCGCGGCCGCTAAGCGGGCCCTTTCGACCGAATCCGGAGAAATCGACCCTGTGACCAGCGTCAGGCCCGTCACGTCGAATCCTCGATCCTTAAGTATGTGTGCCGCGACCGAGCTGTCCACGCCGCCGGACATGCCGAGTAGGACCTTCGGTCGCGAAGTCGGATGAACCATGCGCGTACCTCCTGCTACGATTATACTATCTATCCTGGCCGCTAAGGGGGAGCTTAGATGGATTTCAAGTTGAAGCCGGCGATGAGATTGTTCTGGAGCCTTACGAAACCGGGCACCAAGCTTTGGATGAGACTGGTCATGAAGCCCATCATAGTCGACAGGCTTCCTAAGGACTTGAAGCCTCCCTATCTTCTCATATCGAACCACATCACCTCATACGATGGCCTGATAGTCACCCTCTACGCAAGGGAGCTGCCTGTAGTGGTGTTCGACGACGTACAGCGCATGGAGGCCTACAAGAGGCTCATCTTCACGAACTCGGGCGTCATCTTCAAGCCGCACGGGCTTCCCGACCCCAAGGTCATACGAGGGATGATCAAGGCGAGGGACGCCGGCAGGTCCGTGCTCCTCTACCCCGAGGGGGAGATCTCATGGACCGGGGATTCCAAACCTTTGCAGATGAACTTCGCAAGGCTTGTGAAGCTGCTCGGCATTCCTGTGGTGAGGGCGAAGTTCAAGGGCGGATATGCGAAACAGCCCAACTGGGCGACAACGATAAGATCGGGCAGGTGCATGGTCGAATATGACCTGATCCTGACCGAGGAGCAGATCTCCTCGATGGACGACGAGAGCCTGCTCAAGTTGCTTCAGCGTGAGCAGGGGCACAGCGAGATCGATTGGCTGAGGAGCCCCGAAGGCGGCAGGTTCAATTATGAGAGCCCGCAGCCCGCGAAGGGCCTCGAGCTGCTGCTGTGGTGCTGTCCTTCATGTCACGGGATCAACTGCATGCATAGCTCGTCCCATTCGATCAGCTGCCAGGAATGCGGGTATTCTGCCTCCGTCGACGCAAGGCTGAACCTGAGGGCATCGGACGGGACCGACCTGGTATTCGACGATATGCGTGCCTGGTATGACTGGCAGAAGGGCTACTGGGCCAAGCTGATTCTCGACAGGGCCGCACAGGGCGGTACCATCCTGAAGGCCGAGTGCGACGTAGTCAAGGTCGCGCCGCACGAGGGGAGCCGGTTCGATCCCATCGGTACCGGCCCTGCCTTGCTGAGCAAGGACGGCATCGATTACATGGGCACGGACGGCAGACCGAAGAGGCTGCGCATGGACGAGATCCTAGTCTGTCACTCCATCAAGTTCTCGGCCAACACCGACTACAGGTTGATGGTAAGGACGAAGGACAGCTTCTATGTGTTCTTCCTTACCGAGCCGAACCTGCCTGTGCTGGCCTGGGACCTGGCGATAAGGCACCTGCTCGCGCCCAGGCCGCGGGAAGGGCCCGAGAAGGGCCGGATGCCCGGAGTCAAGGACGGGATGCCGGAATACACGAATGAATAGCTAAATAGGGTAAGGTATCAACCAGAAAGCATCGTGGCGTGATGTACGCCACGATGCCCCTACATAGGATGGAAGGCGCGCCTTTTTGCGGCGCGCCTCCGTCATCTTCTTCCTTATTTACAGTTACAGTTCGCGTTGATGCAGTTGGATCCCCTGCCCTGTCCGTACAATCCGCTTATCATCCGACCGCCCATCATGCCGCGCTGCCCGTCGGCGATCCTGCCTGCCTTGCCCTCGATTATCTGGCCGAACAGGTCATCGCCCATATATTGCGGGGCGTACTCGCCCCCTTGGGCCTTCAGCTGTGTATAGAAGGCGTTCATGTGGTTCTCCGACCCTATCAGCAGATTCTCGTACACGCGCGCCACCTCTTCGTTCTTTACCACCTTAAGGGCCTTGCCCAGATCCGCTATGTCGAGGTCCTCGATGGTAGCGCCTACTTTGTACGCCGCGGCGAGCGAGGCCTTGCCCTCGGCTACGAGCTTGTCGTACAGCGCCTTCAGGTCCTTATTGATGAAGGTCCCCTCTTTGGCGCCCTCGGTTGGATCGGCTACACCGTATCTGTCCAGGAGCATCGATACGCTGCCCATATGCCTGAGCTCGCTGTTCGCTATCTGCTCGAACACCCCTGATTTCCACGTCCCTGCCAGTGCCGTGTATACGTCATGCGCCAGCTTCTCTTCCTCTACCATGTAGACGAGGCTCGCCTTCTCCTCGTCGGTAAGGGTCCCCAGGGGCGCGGTCCCGAGTGCTATGCATCCTGCTGCCTGCTGTCTTAGGTTCTGGTTCCTGTACATCATCGCGCTTGCTCCGACCGCGGCTCCCAACACCGCGATTATCGCTACCGCCGTTATGATTGTGGCCGTCTTGTGCTTTCTCATCTTATCTCTTCCTCCTAAGGTTGATGGCATGTCTTCCATGCGACTAGAAGATAACATCCCAACCTCAAGAAAAGCTCAAGCGCGACTCACCCCCGGCTCAACAATCGCCTGCGGCCCTTAGCCTTACCCTCGCTTTCGTGCCTTGGCCCTTTGCGCTCTCGATGCTCACCTCGGCACCCATGGCGTCGGCCAGCGCCTTCACTATGGCTAGACCCAGCCCGGTTCCGGACCCCCCCAGGGACCTCTGCTTCTCGGACCTGGAGAACCTGTCCCATACATGTTCCAGCTCCTCGGCCGGTATGCCCGGTCCGTCGTCCTCGACCAGTACCTCAGCAAAACCTTCCTTCCTGGTTATGCTCACAGCTACCCTGCCGTCCTTCGGGGCGAACCTCAACGCGTTATCCAGGTAGTTGCGTACGATCCTGAACAGCCCCTGCTCATCGCCTATCGCCTTGGGCGGCGGCCCGTCAATCATAAGGGAGATCTCGGCCCCATGCCGCCCGTGGTAAGAGGAGACCACATCCTGCACGATCTCGGCCACGTCCAGCACCCTCATGTCCATCTGGATGCGACCGGATTCTATCCTCGACAGGTCCAGCAGCTGTTCCGCGAGCGCACCCAGGCGAGCCACCTCGTCCCTTACGTGCTTCACCGCGTCTTCCTTCTCCTCCTCGGTGAGCAGGCCGTCCTTCCAAGCGTCTAGCGTTATCGCAATCGTGGCCAACGGAGCCCTTATCTCATGGGACGCGTCGGCTATGAACCTCTTCTGGGACTGCTCGAGCCTCGCAAGCCTCTCTTGCTCCTCCTTAAGCTCTTCCGTCCTGCTTGACAGATCCCCGGCCAGCCCTTCAAGGGATTTGGCTATCTGGTCCAGCTCTTCTACCTCTTGTGGTTTGAAGCTCGCGCCGTAATCGCCCGCCGCGATTCTCCTGCTGGATTCGGCCACAGAGGAGAGCCCGGCGGAAAGCCTCCTCGCCACCCTCGCGGCCAGGGCCATATTGAGCGCCGAGGCGACCGCGATCCCTGCCGTTCCCATCACGTACAGCGCCCAGCCCTCGGTCCTGACGGAGGATGCCTTGCGCCAGGTAACCAGTATCACAGGGTCCTGGCCCTGTTCCTTAAGGTATTTCGCCGCCCAGACGGTGCTGCCTTCCACCCATGGTATGTCGCCGTATCCGTCAAGGCGCCCCTTTTCGACGACCTCTCCGCTTTTGGCCCATTCTTCCGCGGAACTGCGCGAACTTGTAATCCTCGACTGGTTCCCATACCCCATCCCGTAACCCATCATGCCCATCCCCATGCCCGGGCTCTGCACGCCGGATATCGGAAATCCCTCAGAATCCAGCACTATCCTGCTGCCCCTGCCGGGGAAGCTGGAAACGAACTCCTCCAGGGTGTCCACTCCGTCCAGGTCTGAGGCGAGTGCGTCTAAGGCGCCTTCAAGGGCGATCCTGTCCGCCGTGAAGAACGCGACGAGCAGCATTATCAGTACGGCGATGAGCGCCGCCGCGCCGCTATGGGCCAAAAAGCTCGCTATGAGCGTCGGCTTCTTCTTCCTATCCTCTCTCATCCTTCACTACCTCGAACTTGTAGCCTATGCCCCTCACCGTGGTTATGAAACTAAGGCCGTCATTAGCCTCTAGCTTCGTCCTGACCCTATTTATGTGAACTTCCAGGGTGTGGTCGTCGAAATCGGCCTCCTCGCCCCACACCTTCTCGTACAGCTGCGCCCTTGGGATCACCCTCCCGGGCATGCTCGCAAGCTTAGCCAACACGTCGAACTCCTTGGCGGTCAGCGCCACTTCCTTGCCGTTCCTTGCGACCATCCTCCCCGGAATGTCCATCACGAGGCCTTCGAACTCGAGCGGCCCCTCCTTCCGGGCTGATGCGCCGGCCCTTCGGAGCACGGCCTTCACCCTGGCCACTACCTCTAGCGGCTCGAACGGCTTGACGATGTAATCGTCGGCCCCAAGATCTAGCCCCATCAGCCTGTCCGGCACATCACTCCTGCTCGTAAGCATTATCACCGGCAGGTCCCTGTCGGGTCCTTTCCTGATCCTGGTAAGTATGGACCATCCGTCTATGTCCGGCAGGTTGACATCCAGGATCACAAGCGAAGGCCTGCTCTCATATATCATGTCGAGGCCCTCGTATCCCGCCGGTGCGGTGGCCATCTCCATGCCCTCTCGCGCGAAGTAGCGGGGCAGCAGCTGCCTTATCTGCCTGTCGTCCTCAATAAGGAGTATCCTTTCCAACCGGTCCTCCTTTCCCGCCCGCCCAGCCGTACATGTCCCCCGTGCTCGTCAAACAAACAAGCCACCGGCACCTCATACAGCCCTTACGATGCGCTTCGGCTCGAGGGCGAACGCCCTTAGCCTCCTCGTGTAGGCCCCTTCCTTGAAGATGTACTGAGGCAGCCAAACTACGCCGAAGAACGATATGAATATGTCGCTCTTCCTGGGTGTGCAGGGCACCTCGGTGATCATCTCCGCCTTTTTCTTCCATGCCGCCGCAAGGTCCTCCTGGGCCCTGTCGAATTCCTTATCCAGCTCGGCAAGGTCGTCCATCATATCCTGGAGCTCCTTCTTCTCCCTGGTTAACACGCTCTTGGCCTCGGTGGTCATCCTCGTCTTCGTAATAGATGACCCCAGGCTTCTTTTCTTGCCTCCCAGAAGCATCCCGAATATCGCGGTGCCCGCCGTCCCGATCGCCTCCATTGTGCGCTGGCTGACGTTCTGCTCCCTTAGCTGCACCTCGCCCTCCTGCTTGCGGATCTTGTCCTCGAGTGCGTCCTTCTTCTTCCTGAAGGCGTCCTCCAGCTTGTCCAGCTCCGGGACCATCAGCCTGTCCGCCTCCTTGAGGCATCTCTCAAGGAAGCCGTCCTTCCCGTCGTCGGGTTTTGCATACAGCTTCAGGCCTTCGTTCGCGAGTATGCTTATCCTTGAGTTCCTGTACAGCCAGTCGGCGAAATCGTCCGAAGCGGACTTGATTAACCTCTGGTCCGATAGCCAAGCCGGAAGTCCTTCGAACAAAGCTCCGCTCGCAGGGTCCTTGCCGAATCCCTTCAGGTCCTCGGCATTGATTAGGCCGCTTTGCCAGTCGGGCCTGCCAGAAGGGTCGTCCTCGACCAATGATGTCATCCTGTCTGTCAGGTCGATTCCGTACTTGATGGACGAGTAACGCACTTCCGCCTGCACTATCATGGCCGGCGCGTAGGCGATGGCATCCGGCTTCACGGTAGAAGGCATGCCTGAGCCGGCCGACCGTATGGCATCCTGGGCATCGAGGTTGAGCGGCATGAAGGCCTCGTCTACCTTCGAAGGGACCGCAGGCTTTATCCTGAGGAAACCGTCATCCTCCTTAAGGGCCGCGCCGTTTGCTGCGCCGCCGGTACAAGATCCTTCAGATGGAACGTACTCCGCTCCCGCCAGCTTGTTCAGATCAGGAAGTAGGTCCTTGGAGAGAGGTCCGGCCAGGTAGTTCAGCACCTGACGGGCATGGAACACCTTCGGACCGGGCCTGTTAACGTTGTTCATCAAAAACACCCGCTTGCCCAGGCTCGAGATCGTGTCGCCTATGGTATTGGCGTCCATCCCGCCCGTCAGCGTCTGGAGCCCGTCCATGAGCCTCATCTTGTCCCTTTCGGTCTGTAGCCTGCCTATGAACCACGTGCCTATGTTCGAAAGCGCCTTGTAGTCGAGGTCCACCGGATTCTGGGTCACCAGCAGCAGCCCCACCCCGAATGCCCTCGCTTGTTTTATCATCCTCAGCATCACGTTCCTGGACGGTGGATTGCTCACGGGGGGGAGGTAGCCGAGTATCTCGTCGAAATACACCAGGGCCCTTAGGCCGCTGGTCCCCCTCTGCCTTCTCATCCACGATTCCACCGCGGAGAACAGCAGCGTGACGAAGAACATCCTCTCGTTCTCGCTCAGGTGGGCAAGGTAGAATATACTGTGGCGAGGCTTCTTGTCATCGGTGTAGAGCAGCTCCTCCACGTCGAGCGGCTGGCCCTGCTGCCAGACCCTGAAGGACGGTGACGCCAAAAAGTTGTTAAGCAGCATCGCGAGCGCCATCCTGTCCTTCTCGGGGAAGAAGGTCTCCACCGGGAACGCCCCAAGGCGCTCCATCTGAGGGCTCTGGACCCTCAGGATCAGATCGGTCAGCGAAAGGTCCTCTCCCAAAGCCCAGGCGTGCTCCAGGATGCTGGACATGAGGATGTGCTCCCTTGATCTTAGAGGATCTATGTCCTTCATCCCGACGAGGCCGAGCACCGCCGTCACTGTGCTTGATATCTTCTCCCTTAATGCCTCCTCGTTGCCTTCCCAGGGTATGCCGGGGGCCTTGAACGAGGAGAGTATGTTTACCGGAATGCCCGAAGAGGAGCCGGGCGAGTATATGGCGAACGAGAAGGCTTTAAGGGTGGACAGGGCGCCTTTGGAAAGTCCCCAGTCATCGATGCTTGTGCTCCAGCTGGTAGCGGCTTCCTCTGCCATCTGTCTTGCGCTCTTGCCCTTGATCCTCGCAGAATCCGGGTCTATCCACGGCTCGAAGTCGGACGGCGCCAGGTCCGGGAAGTGAAGCAGCAGGTTCGTAAGGTCTCCTTTGGGGTCTATGATTATCGCCGGCAGCCCCTTCAGGGCGGCTTCTTCAAGCAATCCTATGCAAAGCCCGGTCTTGCCGGAACCTGTCATGCCGGTCACCACCGCGTGCGTGGTGAGGTCCGACGGGTTGTACATGACCTCCCCTCCTGATATCTTGCCCTCTTTCAGGTCGTACTCCCGCCCGATGTAGAAATCCCTGGCATCAGGATGTGTCATATTGTCTCCCCTCCGCAAAGCAATCTTGTCTCATCGTTCCTAACCGTCGTAATTGCTTTCGGCGCGAACAAGCCTTGTTCCTCCGGCCGGCCCCTTGCATCCTGTCGTACGGGAGATCCAGGCAGCTCCTCGTTAAGCTCGACTGTTAGGCCATGCGCCCTCCCATACTATCTTCCGGTACCTGTCCGGGTCAGTATCCCCCTCGGTGCTTATCATAAGCACCTTGGACGAGGCGCCCAGACCCAGCTGCTCTCCAAGCCCGCTCAGGCTTCCCCCATTTGCCATCAGCTTGATGAGGCCCGCGCCGACGGCGCCCGATTCCCCTGAGATCACCCTCGGATCGCCGTCTAGCGGATTGCCCAGCACCCTCATGCCAAGTGCAGCGACTTCATCATCGCAGGAGACGAAAGCGCTTGCCCTTCCCCTTGTCACGCCCCATGCGATAGGATTGGGCTCCCCGCATGCGAGTCCCGCCATTATCGTATCCAGGGAACCCTTAACGTTTACTATGGCGCCGTCCTCGGATTTTGCGGATTCATATAGGCAATCTGCTTTATCAGGCTCCATGAGCACTACCTTTGGCATATCCTCTCCCATGGCATGTTCAAGGTATGCGATCATGCTCCCGGCGAACGAGCCTACGCCCGCTTGTAGGAGCACATGGGTCGGCATCCCATCCCCTGAGGCTTTAAGCTGCTCCATTATCTCCTGCATGATGGTTAGATAGCCGTGCATTATCCATGTCGGCACCTCTTCGTAACCTTCCCACGCCTGGTCCTGGACCACGAAGAAGCCCCTGTCGGCCGAGTAGGAGGCGGCGATTCTTACCGAGTCGTCGTAGTTCACCTCGGTCACGAACACATCGGCCCCTTCACCGGATATGGCATCTATCCTGGACTTCGAGGAGCCTTTGGGCATGAAGACTACCGCCTTCTGGCCCAGTATCCTGGCCGCCCACGCTACGCCCCTGCCGTGGTTGCCATCGGTCGCCGTCACGAAAGTAGCCGATTTGTTTCTTAGGGCCGCCTCTTTCAACGATCTGTAGTTGATCCTGTCCTCTTCTATGCCAAGTTCCCTTCCAAGAAGGCGGGCTATTGCATAAGAGCCCCCCAAGCCCTTGAAGGCATTGAGTCCGAACCTCCTGGATTCGTCCTTCACCCATATGCCTCCAAGCCCGAGCGATGAGGCGAGGGCCTTGAGCGGCTGCAGCGGCGTCATGCAATACCCTGGCAGCCCGGAATGGTATCTCATCACACTTTCTATGATCTTATCGTCCAGGGCGAAACCCGGCATAGGTTTCAGGTGCTTCTTTCCTAGAAGGTCGTTCATGGTCCAACGGGCCGGCTTTTCGTGCATGAGCTTACACCGCCTCTTCATTATTCAATGCCTCTATAATGCGATTATAGCATCGATGGATGCGCCTCCCCATAACGCGTGCAGGCCTCTAGCCGGCTGCGCGAGGATCGGATGGGAAAGCCCGGATCCGCCTTGTGGGCAGTCCCGGGCTCTTGAGAAGATGAGCCTATTGCATGGATTTCAGATCATCGATCCTTTGTAGTCTACCTTGACCTTCTTAAACCACACATCCCCGCCGTAACTATAACCATAAAGGCCTATGTAATACTTGTCGCTTCTGCACTCCTTGGAAACGAACTTTGCGATCCTATAGCCGTTGAGGCTTATCACATAATAATCGCCCGTCTTGCTCAGCTTCCAAACATTATCACCTTTCCTTACAATATTTGGTATCGGGCCGAATCCACCTGCGACCTCTGTTCTTCTATCGGGTCCCTCGTCAGTCACCATCAAGGATTCTCCATCGTCATCGGTGCCGATATTCTCGAAGCAGCTGAAAATCATGTTGTCAGGTTCCCAAAACTGCCCGTCGCATATGTAGCACTCGAAGTAGGCGCAATTCGAAGCATCGGTGTCCAAAAAAAGGTCCACAGTCACGGTGAAATCGCCCGTAAAAGCCACAGGAGAGCAGACTGAATGATTGTCCAGTTTCAGTCCCATGTCGGTTACCAACGTTGCCGAACCGTCATCGTATTCCTCGTGCACCCAATCTTCAGTCTCGGATGCCGTAGCGAAGTCGAAGATCCATGTCTCCGTCTTGCCACAACCTGCACATGCCAAAACCAATGCTATCGCCACAATCGTAACCGCAAGGCGCCTTTTAAGCAATGATCACACCCCCGTCGAAGTAGTGATTAATTATTTCGAGTTGCGCTGCCTCCAGTCCTGCTAGAGAAATGTATTTGAATCGGTGCACCTGCTTGGGCCTTGTTTTAGTTTTGGGAAGCGGCATAAACGCCATTATCGGCATATGGAAAGCCTTCCTCGAGAACACGCACGAGGAAGGCTTTCCATAGTTATTCAAGTGACGTGACCCATCAGTCAAATATGCAAGGAACTCCGTCCTTCATGATGATGCGCCCGTCTACGTCTACTGTAGCCTTAGTCATGATCAGGTCATAGTGGCTCTTTGCTTTTACCGTGCCTCCGAGTGTGATACTGGTGCCTATTCCTATATGGCATGAGCCCCTGACACCCTCGTCCTCGAGCATGAAGCCACAGAAATAGCAGTTGGGATTAAGCCCGATCCCGAGCTCGGCTACGTTGAAGCAGTTGGGATCACCCTTTGCGAGCAGGTCTTCGTACAGCCTCTTCGCCTGGCTTCCTCCCGTCATTGAGGTTATGAAACCGTCCTTCACCTCACATACCACCGGTTCGTCCAGCACTCCTATGCCTATGTAGGGCACGCTGGCATCCGCGACTATCCTGCCGTTGGGCGTACCCTCCAAAGGGGATACGTTGGCTTCTATGGTGGGTATGGTGGAGAACTGTCCAGGCTTCACCATGCAGTAGAGAGCGTTGCCCCTCCTACCCTCGGCGCTGAACGTAAGGTCAGTGCCGAACGGCGAGGTGAGGTGGATTTTCTTGGCTCCTGCCATGACCTTTGCGAATTCTATGCATTCGGGGGCTATCGCCGCAAAATCGCACTCTATGCCGCCGTGTATCATCATATCCTCGGAGAACTGCGTGAGCACTACGCCGCGGGATCCGCCCTCCTTGGCTTTCTTGACGGCGTTCGTATGTGTTATCGACTTGCCTACTACGCATATGAAAGCGTCGCTAGCAAGCATCGCGGCCGCTATCGGTTCTGGAGGCTCGGCTCCGTCCACTTCCCTTGGTATCATTACCGTGATGACCGGCTCCGATCCGGCGGCAAAAGCCGCAGCCGCCAGGCTCTCCGCTATGCTCATCTTCGAGGCCTCGGTGATTATGAGTATCTTCTCGCCAGGTTTGGCTCCTATGGATACGTTGATTACTTTATGGGCACCCTTGGCCATCAAGACCTTTTTCATCTTGTACCTCCCGTATTATCATTGCCCTTGATAAAATTGTATGTTCATAATAAGGTGTGCACAAATATATAAATCTAATTGGCGGTATAAGAATATCTTATATATAAGCCCGTTCAGAAGACGCAAATCCGATAGGGGGGTGTCCAGTGAACGATAAGGAATTGCTGTACTTCCTGACCATAGCCGAGACAAGGAACCTAACGAAAGCCTCACAAAAGCTATTCATCTCACAACCCTCCCTTAGCCAGACATTGCAGCGAGTAGAGGAAGAACTAGGAACGAGGTTGTTCAATCGAACTACAGACGGCATGGTCCTCACATTCGCAGGGGAGAAATATTTCAAGACAGCCAAAGACATACTAGCAATCTATGACGACCTTCAAAGGGACATAAACAACATGAACGACCTCAAGGGAGGGAAGATAACCGTTGGCACGACATCGTTTCTGGCGACGTACATGCTTCCTGCAATAATCCCGAAGTTCTATGAGGCTTTGCCTAACGTTGAGATAAACTTGATAGAAGAAAGCTCTATGGAGCTGGAAAACTTACTGCTTAAGGGTGGCATAGACATCTCGCTTATGCATATTCCTCCCAAGAAGACCAGCAGATATCTTAAATTCGAACCTTTATCCAACGACCCGTTCGTCCTCGTTACTAAAATCGGACATCCTTTGGCTTTGTCAGCTGCCTCAGATATCGGGAAACTCTACCCTTTGATAGACTTGCACGAATTCTCCAACGAACCCTTCATCATGATGCGAAAAGGCACGATTATAAGGCAAGTTTCGGATTCTATCCTAGAATGTGCATCCATTAATCCCAATATTATCCTAACTTCAAGTAATTTCGAGACCATAAGGAGGCTTTCTAGCATAGGTATGGGCGTTACGCTGCTTCCTTTGGAATATACCAAGATTTTCGAGGGTAAGTTTCCTGCGAGTTATTTCACGCTGGATGACAAGTATAAACCTAGTTGGACGACGTGCATAGCGACGAACAGACAGATGTACATACCAAAGTCGGCATTCGTTTTTATGGACGTAGTAAGGGATTTCTATAGAGACTGATTAGGATATAGTCTCTGATGCAACTTGGAACTGCTGCAGTTAATACAAAGAAAGAGGGGGGCTTTCGTCCCCACTCTTTCTCTGCAGATCTCTTGGCGGTCATCTTATGCTAATTCATAGGCAGTTACTTTATGAGCGCCGACATCTCTGGGATTGCAGGACCCATAGGTAAGTTGAATGCATAGAATATTACGAATATTACCACTAGTGTTATTAGGAAGCTGATCGAGAACGGTAAGTTATAGGATATGACCGTACCTAATCCAGGTCTATCCTTCCTGTTTTTATCCCAATATTCCTCCACGAGAGCGATGGCAACAGGTAGCGTGGAACCTAATGGTGAGAGTGGATTTGCTACAGTATCCCCTATCCTGTATGCTACTTGCGTGATCGCCGGGTTGATGCCCATCCTAGCGAACATCGGGATAAATATCGGGGCAAGAATGAAGAATTTGTTGGATCCACTCGTCATGAAGAGGTCCATGAAGATTACCACGACTATGAAGACGAGCAATAATGGCAGGCCCTGTAAGTTAATCGCTTCTAAAAACTGCTGCCCTTTCACAGATACTATAGTAGCCAGATTAGACCTTCCGAAAATGGCGACAAATTGTGCCACCCATGCCAGCACGAGGATCATGGACGCAACTCTAGATATACCTTTCTTCATAAGCTGGGGTATGTCGTTCCATGATTTTATCTTCCCGCTACCGAAACCGTAGGACGTCCCTAGTACGGCGAACATTATGGCTACTATCACAACAATAGAGCTTATGAACGGCGATTTTGGTATGAGTGTGCCGTTGGAATTCCTCAACAATCCATTCGATGGCACCGTAACAACCAGGATCATGGCTAGATAGACTAGCATCGCGATACCACTGGTTCTTAGGCCCCTCGCTTCCTCAGGCGAAACCTTGTGTTTTTCTATACCTGAAGCATCGCCTAGTATTTTGTAGTCTCCTATAAGTGGGGTGACTATTTTCTCTGACACTATTGTGCAGACTATCGCAAGTATTATCGTAGAAAACGCCATGAAATACCAGTTTATCAGCGGATGGAAATCCGCAAAACCTAGGATCTTCGTGACTGCAGTCGTAGTTGCGGACAAGGTGACATCCTGGTTTGCTATCATCAAGTTAGCAGTATATCCAGCCGATGCTGCCGAAAAACCGGTTATGACACCTATGACGGGATTCCTGCCAATAGCTTGGAATACAACGCCGCCCAATGTAGCAGCAAGCACATTCCCCGCATCTCCGGCGATATTGGCGTTGACACCAACAAAAGCGAGTATGAAAGTAATCAGCACCTTAGGCGCTCCGAGTAGAACCTTCCTGAAGAATGCATCAAAAAAGCCCGTTGATTCAGCTATCATCATGCACATGGATATGGTAATAACATTGCCTATGACTGCATTCGATAGAATGTTGGCCGTAAAATCGGAGAATAGCTTAGGGAATTCCTTCTTGGACAGAAGGTTCACCACGCTTGCGGTTTGTTCCACTACTTCTTTACCTTGTACCGCCAGATACTTAACACTCACTCCCATAGATGAGAACACCCAAGATGCTATCAAGGTGACGAATATGAGGAAAACGAAAATCCATACTGGATGAGGTAGTTTATTGCCGATGCGTTCCAGGCCCTTGAAAAATCCCGAGAACTTCTCGCCTTTATTGTTCCTTTCACCAGCAGTCTTCATAGTATACCTCCCAACACTGAAGTTCTATCTGCCGTTCAAGTAACCGATCACTACCTTCGTAAAGGCCATTACTCCGTATTTCATTGCTCCCTCGTCGAAGTCGAACTCCGGACTGTGCGCTACCCTCGCAATACCGTCTTCTCCTTGGCTTCCTACCCAGAAATAGACGGAGGGCACTGCTGATGCGAAGTATGAAAAATCCTCACCCCCAGTGTTCGGGAAGTTCTGCTCTATGAAACCGTCCTTCCCTAGCAGGTCTTCTATCCAACTCCTTACGTCCGCATACATTTTCTCGTCGTTCATTAAGGGGCCGTAGTTCCACCTGATATCAAGTTCGGCCCTTATATCCATTGCGTTTGCCACGTTTTCAACAATGGATGTTATCCTCTCCCCGATGAGCTTCCGTGTAGAATCATTAAAACTACGTATCGTGCCTCTCATGTGAACTTTCTCGGGAACGATATTATGGCGTGTACCCCCTTGTATCATGCTTACGCCAACGACGGCGTTCTCGAAGGGGCTTATGTTTCTTGAAATGACAGTTTGAAGTGCGGTGATTATATAGGCTGCAGCCACTATCGGATCCTTGACCAGATTCGGAGTGCTAGCGTGACCGCCTACACCGTATAAATCAAGGTAGAAGGGATCCGAACCAGCATGAGTAGGACCAGCCTTGCATATTATCTTTCCTACTGGGTATCTGTTGTTGAGATGTAGGCCGATCATAAAATCCACTTGGGGGTCGTTCGTAAGAACCCCCTCTTTGATCATGAACTGTGCCCCTCCTCCCTGCGGGCCATTCTCTTCTGCAGGTTGGAATATGAGTTTTACGTTTCCACATAGTTCATTCCTAATATCGAAGAGTACTTTTGCAGTTGCTAGCAATATCGCGGTGTGTCCGTCATGTCCACACATATGAGCAACACCAGGGACTTCGGAAGTGAACGGTAGACCTGTGTTCTCTTCCATCATAAGAGCGTCCATATCCGCTCTAATCCCTATCGTCTTGCCTTGTTTGCCTCCCCTAACCACGGCCGCAAGCCCAGTGTTAAAGTACTTCTCTATCTCAGTTATGCCGATTCTCTTTAGTTCATCGATAATCAACTGTTGCGTTCTGAATTCTTTGGTGCTTGGCTCGGGGTGCCTATGGATGTCCCTCCTGGTCTCGACCATGAATTCCAATAGAGATTCTGCCGCCTTCACAATCGCCAGGTTATCCATGACAATCCCTCCAAATCGGAATTTTACTAGATAAGCAGCTTCCCCCTGTCAAGGATCGGTTTATCGTCCAGATATAAGATGGGGTTGCGTATCATCATATCCAGATGGATATTAGTGCTTACCTTACCTCCAAATGCAGCGCTTGTGCCAACTGCAATATGAATCGTCCCAAAAGAACCCTCATCCTCGAGCATTACCCCTATGAGCTTAGCACAGGTATTCATACCTATACCCAGTTCAGCGATGTTGTAGGCGTAAGGGTCGTTAGCGTCTTCAAGTACTTTCCGAAAAGCATCCGCCTTGGCGTCGCCTTCAATCTTTGTTGCGAAGCCGTCCTTAACCGCGACCTTTATGGGATTTTGTATTAGACCTACTTCTGGTATCGGTATCGAACCATCAACAAATATTACCCCGTTGGCTGTTCCTTCTACTGGTGTCACCCTTGCCTCTACATCTGGCACGGTAGCGAACTGCCCGGGATTATGGGAAAGGCATGCTAATGCAGCACCATCGCGCTTTTCTATACTCATCGTTATGTCAGTACCGATATCGGTCGTAACCCTAGCTATCTTGGCTTTAGTGAGAAGGTCGGCTACTTTCTTAACGAGTGGTTCATTCGCTACGAAATCCAGGTCTATGGCACCACTTATAAGGGTCTCTCTTTCCAGAGCAGGTAAGTTTATTACTCGCGCTCCTGCTTTGCACGCCATAGTCCTGGCTTCAGTATGGGCAATTGACCATGTAGTAGGTACGAATAGGACATCCGACGCAGCCATTGCGGCCGCGACCGCTTCGGGTAATTTTTGATTATGCATTTTTCTTGGTTCCATTACGGTTATCACGACTTCAGCTTGTAACTCAAGGCAGCAAGAGGCTATTGATTCGGCAAGATCAACCTTGTTGAAATCAGTTACTATAGTTACTTTTTCACCCTTTTGTACATTCGCGCATATGGTTGCGATCTTAAATGCGTTTTTCCTCAAGACAAGGTCTTTCACATTCTTTCCCCCAATTCGTCCTTATAATCTGCGTGATCACTGAACTAACAACCGATGCTCTGCATGGAGTGCCGGACGCTTTGTTGTATTTAGGGGGCAATGACAAGTGTTCTTAATCTAAATGCTATTATTATGGGACGATATCTACAAATATATATATTCAATAGAAGTGATAAGTAATTCTTATCCCCTATATTAACAGCCATTTTAATCATTAGGTAAGCAAAATGTGATCACTTTTATTATGATTAGCTGTCTACGGGAGGGTACAAGTGGCTCGCGCTAAACTATATCATAGTACTCTACCTTCGCGTCAGTCCATCTTATAGTTTCTATTAATCATCCATAGCTTAGCCATTGTTATGGGGATTTTGTCCCTGCTTTGATTACGTCCGAGAGTTTTACCATAGATACCATGACCACATGCGAGCATGCTATCATTTGTATGAATTTCGCTATTTACCTGACGTTGCTCATCTAGTATTGATTTCGCCATTATACATAGCGATTTTCTACATTGCTGTATGATAACGCTGTAGCGCAAATTGATAGAAGACGTGCTCCCTTCTTTGAAAGGCGGCACGTCTTTCATTCAGTACCGATATTGCTGGCTTAACTGATAATGATTACTTCGAAGCACTTGTCCATCCTAAATCCCGAGGCTTTCCAGCAGGTTAGACACCGCCATGCGGCCCATGTTCTGAACCGCTTCAAGCGTATGCGCACCTATGTGCGACGTCATCACGACATTGTCGAGTTCCTTCAACGGCGAATCTTCCACGGGCTCGTTCTCGAACACGTCCAAGGCCGCTCCTGCTATAACATTATTTACCAGCGCGTCGTACAGCGCGTTTTCGTCTATGATGCCGCCCCTTGCGGTGTTGACGAGTATCGAGTTCTTCTTCATCCTCGCTAGCTGGTTCACGGATATCATATGGTACGTCACGTCGACGAGCGGCACGTGCAGGCTTACGAAGTCCGACCTTTCGAGCAGCTCGTTGAAGCTGCAGTAGGCCACCCCGGCCTTCTTTGCCCAGAAGCCGTCAGGATAGATGTCGTAGCACAGGACCGACATGCGAAGCCCCTTCGCCCGCTCGGCCACCTGCCTTCCTATCTGTCCGGTGCCCACGATCCCCATGGTCTTTCCTTCCAGCTGGAAGCCAGGGTGCTGCGTCCACTTACCCTGCCTTATCTCCCTGTCAGATGTCGCGATGTGCCTGCACACCGATAAAAGCAGCCCGATGGTGTGCTCGGCGACGGCGGCGCTGTTAGCGCCCGGCGTGTTCGTTATCTTGATGCCCTTGCTTACAGCGTAGTCAATATCTATGTTGTTGACGCCCACCCCGTACTTCGAGACGGCCCTAAGGGAACCGCCGCTGTCTATGACCTTCTTCGTAACAGGGTCCAGGCCCACTATGATGCCGTCGACGCCCTGTACCATCGCTACCATCTCTTCTTCGGTCATGACGCGTCCATGGGGGTTCCTTACGATTTCACAGCCCGCCTCCTCAAGCATGGCCAGCGGGACTGGGTCCGATTTACCGAATGTCCTGGGCGTCACTAATATCTTCACGGTCATGGTCACCCTCCAGCAGTTGAGCGGATCCTGGCTTCGTGACTTCTTGTGCAGAATCCTAGAATCGTTTCGGGGCTATCGCCTCGCGGGTAGCCAGGATGTTCTTCACGGCCTTGGCCGGATCCTTAAGGCATACGCCGATGAACAGCGTATCGATTATCGTAAGCTGGGCCACCCTTGAGGAGGTGCTCTCCATACGGTACAGCGTCTCGTAGGATGAGGTCCCCAGCTTGATGTCCAGCACCTTGTCTATAGGCGAGCGCGCGTAGTATGTTATGCCGATCGTCGTGGCACCCCTGCTCCTAGCTATCGCCAATGCGTCTATTACGTCCCTGCTGCTGCCCGAATGCGATATCGCGACCACTACGTCGCTCGGTTCCACCAACGATGCAGCCATCGCCTGCATGTGGGTGTCGATGTACGCCGTCACCGGTTTTCCGGTCTTCATGAACTTGTGGGCGGCGTCCATCGCGACGGACCCCGAGCCACCCACCCCGTAGAACTGTATGGACCTTGCGTCGTAAAGGCGGTCCACCGCCTTTTGCAGGTCCGTCTCCGACAGCACGTCGAGGGTGGATTGCAACGTCTTCGTATTGGCCGCGACGATCTTCCTCATGACCGCGCCGATGACGTCGTTCTCGGCGATCTCCTCATGCAGCGCCTGTATGGGTTTCACCGTCTCCACGGCGAGGTTTATCTTCAGTTCCTGGAAGCCGTGGAATCCTATCTTCTTGCACATGCGCACGATGGTGGCTTCGCTTACGCCTATCCTCTCGGCCAGCTCCGTGATGGGAAGGTTTATCACTTCCGCAGAATGTGCGAGTATGTAGTCAGCGGCCTTCTCCTCTGAATCCCTGAATGTGGATTTCCCCTCCCTAAGCCGCATGAACACGGTTTCCGACATTGCAGTCACCTCTTCGTCTAGGGTTCGTCCTCTAGCCTGCCTGCCCTCGGACTATGGCACCAGGATGATCTTCATCGCTTTCTTCTGTTCCACCTGCGCGCAGGCCTCGTTCACCTCTTCGAGCGGCCTTATGTCGCTGACCATCGGGGCTATCTTCAGCTTGCCTGAAGCGTACAGGTCCAAGGCGAGCAGGTAGTCGGCCCATGCGAAGCCCTGCAGCCCCTTGAGCATCTTCTCGTCCCTGACCATGTTCCATGGCTTGAAGCTCACCTCGCGCCCTCCGAAGCCGCTGCCTCCCATCAGTATGAGGCCTCCCCCGCAGGCCGCGTCTATCGCCAGTGAGACCGCCGCCACGTTGCCGGTGGCCTCCACCACGTAATCGGCCCCCTTGCCCTTTGTCATCTCGTTGATCTTGGCGACCGGGTCTTCCTTGTCGGCCATGATAACGTCCGTAGCACCCAGCTCAAGTGCCATCCTCAACCTGTGCTCATCGGAGCTGAGCCCCACCATGACCAGCCTCTTCGGAGAAGTCGCGGCCATCGTCTGCATTATGAACATTCCGAAGGGTCCCGGGCCGAACATAGCTATGAAGCTGCCCGGCGTTATGTTGTTCGTCCTGATAGCCCTGGCCGCCGTAGTAGCGGGCTCTAGAATCGCCGCGTGCTCGTCCGGCACGAAGTCAGGCACCTGGAACAGGATGTCCTGGTCCGCGCACATGTACTCCGCGAAGCAGCCTGGGGAATCAATTCCGATGTGTTCCCAGTTCCTGCACCTGTTCAGGATCCCGGTCCGGCATGCATAGCATTCACCGCACCCGCGTATCGCGCTGCTGGTGACTCTGTCGCCTACCTTGACCTTCTTTACCTGCGAGCCTACCGCGACCACCTCGCCCAGTAACTCGTGTCCTGGTATCATCGGCATCTTCACAAGACCGTGCCTGCCCATGAAGGTGTTGTTCTTTATCGCGACGTCCGTTCCGCAAAGCCCTATCGTCTTTATCTTCACCAACGCCTCGGAAGGCTTCGGCTCAGGCATGGGAACGTCCATCAATACCAGCCTTTTCTCCTCGTTTACCTTTACTGCCGCTTTCATGTCGGTCTAACCCTCCTTATGCCTTGATGCTGGCGTCGAGCTGCGCAAGGTCTATGCGTCGGCCCTGCTCCGCGCTAAGGTATGCCGCATACATGGCCCTTACGACCTGCCGGCCGAGCTCGCCGTCGGACACAGGGTCGCGCCCGTAGCTGATGGCCTCAACGAAATCCTGCATCTCCTGTGGATAACCCCTCATCCAGTCCTCGTCCGGGGACGGGAACGTCCAACCGGCCTTTGTCTGTATCTTCTCGCTGATGTACTCGTCCTTGAAGGTTTCGTTCTCGGGGGCGTATGCCCTGACGGTGTCGTTGGCCGCCATGTTGCACTTGATGACGCTGTTCGTAGTATATACTTCGAGCGTGTTCACTATGCCGCCCATCGTAGTGTCGTTGGAGAGCACGAGAGCCTTGGTCCCGTCCTCGAACGTTAGGACGACCGTCGACCAGTCCTCGACGTCCTCCCATTCGCTTACCAGCCACTTGCCTGGGTTCTTCTTGAAAGCGTCTGTATGGGTCAGGTTACCCACGTCCGCCATGACGGACTTGAGCCCTATCGGCTTTCCGTCCTTAATCTGGCCTTCGAAGTGCTTTATGTGAAGGACCAGCCCCATGGGATGCGAGCCGAGCCTCATCAGCGAGCCACCGCCGGCCAGGTCCCATCTGCGCGAATAGGCTGCATGCGAGCCGCTGTGGCTCTCCTCGGACCTTATCTCCAGCACGGCGCCGCCGCTCTGTTTCAGCAGCCTCTTGGCCTTGAGCACAGGAGGCGCGTATATGAAGTCCTCGGCGTAGCACACCTTCACGCCGCTGCGCTTGGCGGCTGCCAGTATGCTGTCGGCGCTTTCCATGGCTTCTTTGTACATGTCTATCCTGGGGAGCCTGCCCGCCTCGCGCACATCACCGAAAGCACCGGTGAGAGGTTTCTCGCAGATTATGTGCTTTCCTGCGTCCGCCGCGTCGACGCACAGCTGCCTATGGGCCCTGTTGGGCGCGCATATGTCCACCGCGTCAATATCGCCATCGTCCAGCATCTCGCGATAATCCCTGTATACACGGGGTATGCCGTACTCCTTGGCGAACGCTTCCGCCTTGGCCGGAGTACCCGATACGATTCCTGCGACTTCCACGGGTATGCCTACTACCTTCTCGTACGCGTCCATGTGGATCTTCGATACGAAACCGGCTCCTACCATACCTATCTTTACTTTCTTCAAGTTAGTCAGTCCTCCCTTCGCTCTCTCCTCCGAGGTATGCCTCGAGCACCGCCTTGTCCTCGGCAATTGATTCCGAATCACCCGAGAGGACCACTTCGCCGACGCTCAGCACGTAGGCGTAGTGCGAAATCGAAAGTGCGAGCTCTGCGTTCTGTTCTATGAGCAGCACCGTTGTGCCCGCTTCGTTGATCTCCCTTATCTTGTCCATGATAGAGTCGATTATCACCGGGGCCAGTCCCAAAGAGGGCTCGTCCAGCATCAGCAGTTTCGGGTTCGACATCATGGCCCTGGCTATCGAGAGCATCTGCTGCTCGCCGCCCGACATCGTGCCCGCCAGCTGGTTGCACCTTTCCGCGAGCCTGGGGAACAGGTCGAACGCCTTTTGCATGTCCGACTTGACTTCGGAGCGGGAGGCCTTCCTGGTATAGGCGCCGATCTTGAGGTTCTCGGTGACGGTAAGACCAGGGAACACCAAGCGGCCTTCTGGCACGTGTGCCAGCCCCATCTTTACTATCTCGTCCGGGCGCTTGTTGGATATCACCTCGCCGCAGAACTCGATGCTGCCCGAAAGGGGCTTTATGAGCCCGGATATGGCCTTTAGCGTCGTAGACTTGCCGGCTCCGTTGGCGCCCAACAGCGTCACGATCTTGCCCGCCTGGACTTCCAGGCTTACGGAATGCAGCACCGGCGCCACTTCATATGCGACTACTAGGTCGTTTATCTTGAGCAAGTCATCTGCCCCCTCTGCCAAGGTAAGCTTGTATGACGGCCGGGTCTTCCTTGACCTTGTCGAACGTCCCCTCGGCTATCTTGGCGCCGTGATTGAGGACGAACACCCAGTCGGCGAGCTTACCTACGATTTCCATCCTGTGTTCGATCAGCAGTATCGATATCCCGCGCTCGCTGATCCTCTTGATCAGCTCCATGAGGGCGTGTATCTCCTGGGAGTTGAGCCCTGCGGCCGGCTCGTCCAGCAGCAGAAGCTTAGGGCCGGTGATGAGCGCCCTTGCGATCTCGAGTATCCTCTGTTTGCCGTAGGGCAGGTTCCTGGCGTACTCGTTCTTCAGGTCCAGCAGCCCCACGAACTCGAGTATCCTGTCGACCTCCTCTGTGCAGGCCGCTGTAGCCTCCCGGTACTTCTTGGTATTGAGGGCGGTCTGGAGTATGCTGACCCCGCCGTTGCCGTACCCTTTGCCAAGGAGCGCGTTCTGGAAGACCGTCTGTGAGCTCAATATCCTTATATTCTGGAACGTGCGCGCTATGCCCTTCCAGCATATGGTATGAGGTGGCAGGTTCTGGACGTGCTGCCCTGCGAAATCTACGACGCCGCGATCGTTCTTGTACACTCCGGTTATAAGGTTCAGAACCGTCGTCTTGCCTGATCCGTTCGGCCCGATAAGTGCGCATATCTGGCCTTCCTTGACGTTTATGTCCAAGTCGTCGACCGCCACGAGCCCTCCGAACTTCTTGGTGAGGCCCTTTACGTTCAGTACTTCCCTTGCGGTGTTCGTGCTTCCCACCATGGCCATCAACTCCTATCCTTGGCTCTGCCGGTCCCGAGCGGGAAGCCGAGCGTCTTCATCAGTCCGGCCAGGGAGCCCTTGCCGGTCCTCACCCAGTTGAGCCTCAAGTAGACGAGCAGGACGAGCGAATAGACCAGCAGCCTGCTGCTGGAAAGGAACCTGAGCACCTCAGGCAAGGAAGTGATGACTATCGAGGACACTATCGCGCCCGTTACGCTCTGCATGCCGCCCATGACCACCATGAGCAGGTATGAGGCGCTTTCTGCGGCGGTGAACGAATCAGGGCTGAGATAGCCCGTGAGGTTGGCGAGGAATACGCCAGACAGGCCCGCCAGCATGGCGGAAAGGGCGAAAGATACCATCTTGGCCCGCCTTACGTCAACGCCCATGACCTCCGCTGCGACCTCGTCTTCGCGAAGGGACTTGAGCGCGAGCCCCAGGCGCGATTCGCCTATGCGCTTGACAGCTATTGCTATCAGGAACAGGGCCGCCACCATGAGGTAGTAGACCCAGCGCGTGCTAGGCAGCAGCTTCGCGAAGCCGGCGAGCCCGTACGCGCCTCCGGTTATGGGTTCCATGTTCAGTATAAGTATCCTCACGATCTCGCCGAATCCCACCGTAGTGACTACCAGGAAGGGGCCTGCCAGCCTGAAGGCAGGAAGGGCCAGCCCGGTGCCTATGAACGTCGTGAGCGCGACGGCCAAAGCAGCTCCTACCCAGGGGTTTAGGCCTACTTTCACGAGCAGTATGCCGTAGGTGTAGGCTCCCGTCGCCAGCAAAGCGGCGCTTCCAAGCGAAAGCATGCCGCTGTATCCGATCAGTATCAGAAGCCCAAGGACATGTATCGCGTTCTGCACTCCGCGCTGCACGACGTAGAACTCGTACTGCGAAGTCACCGAGGGAGCGGCGAGGAGCAGCAGCATAACTATCAAGAGAGCGTATTTCTTCAGCCACTTAAACAGCTTCACCATGTCCGAGCCTCCTATACCTTCTCCGAGACGCTCGCCCTGAATATCCCGCCCGGTCTGAAGAGCAGGAACAAGACCAGCACCCCGAAGATGAATATGTCTCTGTAGGTGGAGCTTACGAAAGCGGCGAACAGTGTCTCTGCGATCCCTACCGCCACTCCGCCCAGCAGCGCGCCGCTGAAGCTGCCCAGGCCGCCGATCAGCACGGCCGCCATGGCCTTGACTGCGATTATGCCGCCCATGGACGGGGTAAGGGGTATGATCGGGGATATGAGAACGCCGGAGACCGCGGCTATTGCGGTGCTTAGCATGAAGGTGAGGGCGATCATCCGGTCGTTGCGAATTCCCATCAAGTAAGACGCCGTCGGGCGCTGGGCGACGGCCCTCATGGCCGTGCCTACCATCGTACCGCGCAGGAAATACTGCAGCGTTATGAGGAGCACCGCGACGATCGCCACGATCCAGATTACGTGCGGCATCAAGTACAGCTCCCCTATTTGGAGGACGCTTGAGCCGAATGGGTTCTTGTATGTCTGGGGCGTGGTTCCCCAGATGACCAACACGAGATTTCTTATGAAGACCGAGAACGCCACCGTCCCGATCAGGATTATCTGCGGATTGACCCTGTGCTCGAGCATAGGGTAGAAGTATGCCTGGCTTAGCGCATAGCCGATGATTCCCATTACAGCCACCGTCATTATGAATGAGGGGATGTACGGCAGCCCTGCTTTGCCGAACAGCGAGAGCATTACATAGCCGCCTAGAGTAAGTAGGTCGCCCTGAGCGAAGTTGAAGAGCCCCGAAGCATTCCATATCAATGATATGCCCAGCGCCGGCAAGGAGTAGATAATGCCCATGGCCAGACCGTTCAGTACTAGTTGTAGCAGGATTGCTGCTGTCAAGGTATCACCTCTTCAAAGTTCTTGCCGGCATTTTGCCGCCGGTGCGGTGTCTTGTGCGCACCGGCGGCATAGGGCCGGCCTTAGGAAACTAGCGGCCTATTTTACGGGGTATTCCTCCTTGATGAGGGGAGTCCACTTGCCGTTCTGGAACACCTGGGTGTAGATCGTATGTACGAGGTTGCCTTCGCTGTCGGCCTGGTAGCGTGCAAGAGCGCCTACGTAGTTGAGCTTGGACAGCTCGGTGCGTATCTTCTCGGGGTTGTCACCGACGCGCTTGATGATGTCGGCGAGGATGTATATGGAGTCATAGTGGTTCACGTGGGTCGGTGACAGGGGCTCCTTGAAAGTCGAGGTGTACTTCTTGATGAACGCCTGGCGTGCGGGGTCCGGGTCGCCCTGGGAAAGCGTGGTGCTGCAAACGAGGCCTTCGATGTTCGTCGTTCCGGCTATCTGCTCGATAGCGGGTGAGCTGCAACCGCGCTCGCCGAACACGAGGAGGTTCTTCATGCCGAGCTCTACGCGCTGCCTCAGGATGATGCCGATCTCAGCTTCGTATCCGTAGCAGAAAAGGGCGTCGGCGCCGGCGGCCTTGATCTTGAGCAGCTGTGCCGTGAAGTCGCGGTCACCGTCATTATAGGTCTGGACCGTCACGGGGGCCAGGCCATACTGCGTTAGCGCGGGCAGGGTGGCGTCCCACAGGCCCTTGGAGTACTCGTTCGTGCCGTAGATTACTGCGGGCTTCGTTACCTTGTAATATTCTTTGGCGGTACGGGCGAGGATCGGGATCCAGTAGGTCGACTCGATCTGGATGCGAAAGGTGTAGGGGTTGCCCTTCTTGGTCGTCTGCGCGTTGGTTCCGTCGGTTATGAAGGGGATCTTCGCATCCTTCCAAAGCGCTTCGGCCGCGAGGATGGTTCCCGAACGGTTGGGGCCGATGACGGCCACAGGATTGAGGGCCAACGCCTTGCGGACGGCCTCAATGCCGGTTGCGGTGCTTGAAGTCTCGTCGACCGGGATGTATTCGATCGGTACGCCGTTGATTCCACCCTTGGCGTTGATCTCATCGACGGCCAACTTCGCCGCGTTGACCAGGATCTGTCCCTGGAAGGACGCGTCGCCGGTCAGGGGGGCCAAATGGCAGATTCTGTAGGACTTGGGTGCCGCCACCGTCATGACGGAGCCAATGAGTACCAACATGGCGGCGATTAGTAGACCATGCCTTACCCTTGCTTTGAACATCTGTTGAACCTCCTCTTTTATTTTCCTTGGGCATACTGAATAACCAAGAATCTTGAATGTCTCGGATCAACTGCTGTGTTCCGGTACTTTCCCCCTTTCCAGTCAAATCATCACATGTATCGGTCTTGCCATCTTCCTACATGAATGCGTACTTCATGGGCAGTCCCGGGCATGAACGGTTCATTCACGATCCGGGATGTGCGGGGGTTTATTTTCCTGCTTGACAGTCATGAAACTTTAGATATTCGCTTATATCGCACTTATATGTATCTTTGGTAGACGTGTTGGCCCTTATAATTTGCATTGTAGAATAATTTTTTCACGTTTACAAGGCAATAAATGGCAATAGATCTTCCTTATCCTCTCATCCTTGCGTTGACGTGCGGGAAGCTTATTTCGGGCCGTTGAAAATCATTTTCCCCGTGCTCTTTCAAGGCAGCGGCGGTTTCGCAACGGCCGTATGTGACCGGCACAGTATGTAAGAAAAAAGGCAGGAGCCTCCCCGTGTTTTAACTGGGCGGCTCCTGCCTTCATGCTTGTCTTGTGCACCTTTTATGGGCTCATCTCATTAGGATGTCCGGCACTTCTACTTTCTCTCCTTGCGATTCGACCACGATGCTCGGTAGTCTGGGAGTTCTGGTGACCGTCTCGTTTTCGGTCCTGCCGACGATGAACGTATCTTCGACCTTATATCCAGGCACGGAAGGATTCCACGCATATGCCTGGCCAGTTTCCACCGATACGTCCGTCCCTAGGCAGGCCTTGATTTCGCGGGCCGCATAGCCTATAGGGCCGCCCTGGTGGAACTTCGCCCACTCCCCTGGATAGCCCAACTCTGCATACCTGCCGGCTAAAGCCGCGAATATATCGCCAAGCCTCGCGCCGGGCCTTGTGGCTCGATGCAGCGACGCATACTGGCTCGACACTGCCGCCCTCCTCTTAGCCGACTCCGGGCTGTCCGGCCCGAAGCTCACGAACCGCGTGACGGATGCGTAGATGCCCCTGTACCTTCCTACAAGCACCAGCATAGCGTGCTTATCCAGCCTCTTTCCGGTCGGGAGAGGATGTCTGTACCTGAAAACACGATCGTCCACCGCCACTATGGCAAGGTTGGGGTCGATTCCCAGCTTTGTGCACTTCCCTGCCAGCTCGCCGGCCATCTCGTACTCCGAATCACCCCTGGAAACGGACAGGCAGACCTCCTCGATGACAGCTCCGATCCCAGCGCCGACGTACCTAAGCGCTTCGAGTCCTTCTTCATCAAGTGCCATCCTCAGGCCCCTTAGCTCTTCCTCCGCCTGGGAATCCGTTATCATCCGGCCCTTTATCAAAGCCTCGGCGAGGCTGCATGCGGATTCTGCCCCGTACCATGGATGTACCACGGGCGTGAGGCTTATGCCGGCGAACTCCTCCTCCATCAGCCTGTCGGCCTCTACGTTGTCTGCCAATAAGTATATATCCCCGCTCTTGACGATAAGGCTCGCCGCGCCCTCTACGGAAAATAGCCCTATATGAGACCTTCCCCCTAGAAGCCAGGATATGTTCTTCTGCATCCTGATGTGGATCGCATCCGCTTTATGACTGGCGCATATCGCATCGAGCGCCCTTAGCTTACCCTCCAGCCTGGTTTGATACGGCATCCTCGGCCCTCCTATTTTATCCCGGTCAGCTCCTTGGCGTTTTCCGAGAAGAGCATCTCTACGTCCCGCCCGATGTCCTCGGCGCTAACCTGCCAGCCGGTCTTGGCTAGGTCGGCATATTTATCGTAGAGCACCTCGGCAATTATGCCCTTGCTGTGCTTCCACTTGTAGATCAGCTGATCCAGGACCCTCGCGTCCGAATGCTGCGGTATGAAGCTTAGGCCGAGCAGCTCTACCCTCATCCTCGTGATCTCCTCGACCAGGCTCGGGTTGTTGAGGAACCACCAGCAGCCGAACACCGTAAGGTTGGGGAACTTCCTCGCGGTAACCGCCAGCTCGTGCTGGTTCTCCCTCGCGAGCATGGTCACCATGAACTTAACGGAAGGATTCTCCAAGCAGAGCTTCGCCACGGCCTCCACGGGCGAGCAGCCGACGCCGTCGCCGCCTAAGCCCATGACAGGGTTGATGAGCTTCTTGACCCCGATCATCAAGGCGATAGGAAGGCCTCTCTCCTCGCAGCATGGCAGCACAACGTTCTTCAGCACCCTGTAGCCGATCGCGTCCTCGCTCCAGTCGAAGCCGGGCGGAAGGGAGGCAGCGAGATATACAGGCTCGATCCTGTTCGCGCAGTCCAAGAGGAATTTCCTCATGACGCAGTAATCCAGCCCGCCGGTATCCGTTACCGGCTTATAGCCGCGCTGCTCGAGCTTCTTGAACGTAGCCTGTGGGGAATTGAGCATGTCGTCTATCCTGAGCGCCGTCTTGAACCTGTTGTCGCTTATGAATTCTGGGCCCCAGTGCGGCTCCTCCTCCTCGTCGAAGGGGTTGTTGGTCATCACCAACGTGTCTACTCCCGATTTCTCCAAGACGAGGTCAACATGTTCGTCCAAGCTCAGCTCCGAGAAGTATTGCCTTATGCTCCCTAGCGATTCGCTCGTCGGGTCGAGCCCGTAGGAATTCAGGGTGGTGAGGATCCCCCTGCAGGCTTCACTCACGGGAGAGCGCCTTTCGAAGAGCACGTCCCAGATTATGTCCGCCTGTAAGTGCTTCGATAGGGAGAAGAACTTCTCCGGCCCGATCTCCCCGTACCTGAGAGTCTCGACCGTCAGGTAGTGGTATGTGAGCAGGTCGTCAACCCCCCGCAGAAGAAGCTTGTCGCAACAAGGCGGGTACAAGTGCGTGTGGACGTCTACGATTTTCGCTTTTTCTACTGCCTTCTGTACGGCTAGGCGCAGATCCGATGAATTCATCCTATCATCCCTCATCCGGTCGGCATGACCAATATTTTCCATCTTCGGTCTGTTTGGTGAAACTAGATTTGCCGTGTTAAACGTTTATCCAAGCGAAAATCTATCATCTTGTCCTCGGTCTGTCAAATATAGGCATCATAGCAGGCACAATCATTGCCATATAAGCAGAGACCCTTAATAGGGCTTAATCTTCCGGCGGTAAAATGGTTCATTACGCTTAATGTTCTGATATATTATTAAAGAGTAGCTTATCAAACATTCTCACGGTCTTCCTGATTCCAGGATAAGGCCAAATCATAATCGGAGCGGATCTGCCCCGAACATCAGAGGTGGCATCGATGTCCTTCATAGATACAGAGGACTTGTTGAACAACGCAATGCTGAACCTGCCGTTCGCGGTAACGATAATAGACCGGGACGGGACGATAGCCCTTATGAACAAGGCTGCCCGGGATGCCGTGGGCATCGGGAAGGAAGATTCTATCGGTAGGGATTATAACGAGGTGGGGTTCTTCACGGATGAGATCAGGCTCGGAAGGGCGATCGAGCACCTGAAGAAGGTGGATAAGTCCTTCAGAAGGTATTATCATGACAATGCCACCAACAAGATCTGGAGGATGACATTCGCGAGGATACTCGACAACAAAGGGCAGTATGCCGGCACCTTGCTGATGTCTATGGATATAACCAGCGAAAGGAAGAAGGAAGAGGAGCTTGTAAGGAAGATCTCCTCTTTGAAGGAGCAGAACGGCAAGCTTACGAGCATGCTAGACGAGCTCTTCTTCGGCTCACTGGGAAGCTTGGTGCAGCTGGTGGAGGCCAAGCACAAGTATACGGTCGGCCATTCCGTGAGGGTGTCGAATACGGTCTACATGCTCACGGAACATGCCATGGGCATATCCAGCCAGCAGGCCGACATAGTGATAGCGGCGAAGCTTCACGATATCGGCAAGGTCGCGATAAAGGATGACGTGCTGAACAAACCCGCCAAGCTTACGGATAGGGAATATGAACACATCAAGAGCCATCCCGGAGTGGGTGCCAAGATAGTGGCCAACATCCCGCGGATGAAGGATATAGCCAAGAACATCAGACACCATCACGAGAAATTCGACGGGACCGGATATCCAAGTAAGCTGGAGGCGGACGGCATCCCCCTAGGGTCGAGGATCATCGCTATTGCGGACACGTATGACGCGCTGACCAGCGACCGCCCTTACAGGGAAGCGCTTAGTACGAGAGATGCCGTTCGGATAATCGAAGATGAGGCCGGCACGCAGCTTGACCCTTACTGGACGAAGGAGTTCGTCGGCATGGTGGACAAGGGTATAATTCTTTAACCGCGGGATCCTATCCGTCGTCATCGTCCTCTCGTGGATTAAGCCGAAGCTGGTTAATCCATACTGAATCGACATAAAATACAGAGCCCTCCTGGAAACGACCGGGAGGGCCTTTGTGTTTAGGTTCTGTTCTTTTTACAATACGGGGCCGTCGGTGACATCCCCGCTATATTTCACCTCTATGTTCTTGATCGTTATGTCTCCGCCGTTCTCGCCGGTGAATATGGTGACATAGTTGCTAAGGCCTGCGAAATGTTCCAGTGTAATCGTCCTGAGCTTGGTCCCGTTCATGAACATGGTGAACTGGTTTCCGGTCTTGACCATTTTGAGCGTATTGCTACCGTCATACCTGATGCCGGGGACTTGCTCATATCTCTCGTAGTCTATATAACCGGTCAGATCGCTGTAGTCCTCGATTTCCCAACCTTCGGACTCAGGATCCCCCAGGCACCAGAAATCCGCGTAAAGATAATTTTCGCCATCCCATAGGATATCGTCTTCGATTCCAACCTCCAGCCTCGCATTGTTATCGACGTCCACACTGAGCAGGAAATCGACGATTACCGTCATATCTCCGCTGAATGAGATAGGCGTAGTGATGTTGACATGGCTCATGCTCAAGCCGTCAACGGTGAACTCGTATGCTCCGTAATTCTCTACATACCAGTCATTGATATCCGCTTCAGGATCAGAAAAATCGTACGACCAGGTCTTGCTGAGACAGCCGGAAAGAAGAGCAGCGATCAGTACAACGGCTGCCATTGCGATAATGCGGGCCTTTTTCATGATATACCTCCTTATATTTGATATAAGTAAGAACTTCTTCGGTTCCTGCTCAAACCCTTCTTCCCCGACAAATTATCTGCTTGGATGGCCTAACTACTAATTAATACGACTATTTGGCTTGTTATCTACCGTACTACCGGCTGAAGGCTTTTTCCGTATGACCCGTCTAGACGGCATTTTGTACGGATTACACTTTACACCAAGCACAGTACACCTAGATGGAATAGTGTTCGGCATCGTCATATAGTGATGGGGCAATTTGTCACTGTTATGGAATAGTAATATACTCAAATTAAATAGGCGGTCATCCACATGCGAATGGCCCGGATATGGATAAAAGGTATGAACATGAAGGAAACGAATGCGGCGAATCCATCACAACTGCGCGGTGTGAAGCAATACCTTCGCTATAACTATTGGTCTTTATCCCCAAGGCCCTTGCGTGAGCGCAAATCAAGGCGGAATATCCTCAGTTCGCTGCGTGAGCGCATATCCGTAACGCCGCCTTTGGCCGCGTGGTTTGAAGCTTTTATGCGCATCGGTCGCAGAGGAGTTTCCGAATCACGTACTTCACAGAAGCACGCCATAAAACGCTGAGAGCTCGCCATGGAGGGCCCATGGCTTGAGATCTGCGATGTTCGTTGTTTGTCTTAACGGAATCATCTGGCATCTACGATATATGGTGCCGATGCTTAGAATAAGGCTTCCGTTATAGACGCATGCCCTCTGTAAACATTCGGCTAGGATGCGCCTTTAATTTTTCTTGGCTCGTTTCTTCGCAGCTGTGATGTACTTTTTCTCCCATTCCCCTATCGATTCCTTATCGAGCTTCGAAAGGGTAGAAAAAACGTTGAAGACGACCTTGCCACCCTGATTTCGAGTATCGATCCCCTCTTCAAGCGATACGAGCTCCACACCCTTTTCCATGAGTACGCCGACGATCAGCAATAAGTCCCTCGTACTTCCTCCGAGGTCCAGCAAAGTCCTTATATGGAGGACGTCGCCATTCGTGAGCGCCGATAGCATCCTGCTTAGCTCTGGCCGCCTTATGTCATTAGGACGCACCTCGTCCTCGTATACCACCTGACATGCATCTTTCAACCTGATTTCTTCTTTTCGGACTTCCTGTCTATCTGTTTCGTGCCGCAAATATCCTATGTCGGCCATACGGATCCCCCCATGAAAATCGTTTCGCCAGCTTGCATGCTCCTTGTTTCCCATGTGTCTGCCCAGCCAGGGTCTGGCGACTGTCGGTATGCGCGTAGGACATAGACCATTTTCTCGCTCCATCATCGTTCTGGAGCAATCCTCCCATGAACCGTACCCATAATATGCCCAGGTATTCGCCAAAATGCCATCTTTACCTTTCAGTATATCCTTTGCCCATCCAAGCATCCGCTACTTCGACCATTGCCCAGGTAGTAAAATATCGGTGTATGTTCATATAAATATGCACGGCGGGCGCTCTTAGAAAGGCCCCTGCCTTGATGGGGCTCTGGAATATTAGTGTGGCTAAGAAAACGGGCAGCCGCAGACGAGGAACGATTATATGCGAACAACAGACGGACAGGATAAGATTGCAGGCATCGAAAAGAACGTCTTCTTCGCCGGCCTTACGAGCTTCCTTACGGATACCACCAGCAAGATGATCTATTCCATCATGCCTTTGTTCCTTATGACGCTGGGGGCATCTAAGACGGAGATATCCCTCATCGAGGGCATCGCCGATAGTACGGCTTCGATATTGAAGGGTCTATCCGGCTGGTGGAGCGACAAAACCGGGCGCAACAAGCCTTTTATGATTATCGGATACGCGTTCACAGTCCTGCTATCACCCCTGTTCGCATTCGTCGTCAATCCAGTGCAGGTGCTGGTGATAAGATTCAGTGAAAGAGTGGGCAAAGGGATCCGCACTGCTCCAAGGGACAGCCTGGTTGCGGCCTCTTCCGAGTGCGGGACCAGGGGCAGGAGCTTCGGCTTCCACAAGGCGATGGACAACAGCGGGGCCATATTGGGACCGTTGCTGGCGTTCGCCGTGCTCTCGCTTTTCCCCGGTCAATATAGGAAGGCCTTCTTGATATCCGGCTTACCTGCACTGCTGGGCATACTCTCTTTAATTATCTTCGTCAAGGAGAGGAAGACGGAGAAGGGTAAACTTCCCGGAAGGCTCTCCTTCAAGGATTTCCCGGCGAGATACTACGCCTTCCTGGCGATAGTCTTCGTATTCACTCTTGGCAACTCGACTGATGCCCTGCTTCTGGTAAAAGCGGCGGATTCTGGGATCGATCCTGCTTTCATCCCCATGATGTACCTTATCTACAACTCGGTATCCGTGCTATTCTCCATCCCCGCGGGCATGCTTTCGGACAGGATAGGCAGGGAAAGAGTCATCATATTCGGCTATCTGCTCTACTCACTCATATACCTCGGCTTCGGAAGGGCTAACAGTAGTAGTGCCATAATAGCCCTTTTTGCTATGTACGGCCTTTACAGCGCCACCACCGACGGCATCCAGAAAGCACTGGTCACGGATATCGTAGATTCAAAGCTAAAGGGCACCGGCCTTGGCATCTACAACTTCCTCGTGGGCATAACCCTGCTGCCGGCCAGCATCATCGCGGGCCTGCTATATGACCATGTCGACAACAGGGCGCCGTTCTATTTCGGCTCCGCTTTAGCGCTGTTGGCCGCGATACTTCTTCTTTTCTATAACAAATACGGCAAGCATGGAAACAGTCATGCCAAACATCCCGCTTGACGGGACGAGCCGACTACCTGTCTGGATGGTGCCGTCACTAATAGATTACTACGTAGAGCAGGACCTGCCATTTTTACCGCAAGACGCAAACAAAGAGCAGGCGGTAGATCCCGCCTGCTAAAGCACATCCCGCCGATTATCGGATCCGAGTAGTAGTCCTGACCGAACATACATCTAGCTTAACCGGTGGTTACCTCGCGCTGAAGGCCCACCTGAAGAACTGCCTTATGACCTCACTGTACATCGTCATCCTGTGGGACATCCCCTTTATGACGCCGAACTTCTCTTCCTTCGTCACCTGGGTGATGTTATCCAGCCTGATTTTTACGACCCTTGCGGCCTTCTCCTTCGATATCTGCGTCATCATGGTCTCCAGGCCGTACCTCGTGTCCTTCAGTTCCTCAGGGTCGAAAAGGTCCCTTTTGAAAGCCCTCTGTCCGGTGAAAGGCTGGAAAGCCGCATTAGAGACGAATGTCTTGAACCTTCCCCCGTGGAAGATCCCTATCGTCATGTCGGCAACACCCTTCTTTACGGGTTCGAGGAGGTCTTTCACGTGCTTCTCAGTGAGTCCCACCAGGTCCGCGTCTATAAGCAGCACTACATCGCCGCTCGTCTCCTCGATGCCCTTTGCGACTGCGCCGCCTTTGCCTACGTTCTCCGGCAACGATATGACCCTAACTCCGGTCCGCATCGCAGCTTCGGCCGTATTGTCTTTGGACCCGTCGTCGACGACGAGCACTTCATCCACACCATGGCATCTCTTAAGGACACGGGTAACGTCAGCCACCCTCGGTCCTTCGTTGAACGCCGCTACTATTGCCGTTGTTTTCATCGTCACACCTCATAGCCTGCGCGGCCGGATCTTGGCGACGGGCTCCGTTACAGTTGCTGTGCCAATTTGATTCTACACCACTGACCTTCTCTTTATACGACATTTCGAAGCCGAATGCATTACCCTTAAAGTGATGAACCTAAAAATGAGTCCTTGCATGCAAGCCACTCCACATGGCATTACGTGCTGGATCCCCGAAGCCTCTTCAGCCTTTCCAGGGCTCTTTCGTAACCTTCGTCGCCCTTTGCCCATTCTTCAAGCCTGCCGCACGGGAATTCCGAACATTGGCTGCAGTTCTTGAGCCTTCTCGTATCTACGCAGCAGATGAGAATCCAGCAATCTGGCGACCAATGCGATGCCCTGTCTCCAAGACAGCCGCAGCAATACATCTTCCTTTCGAGCACTTCTGCAAGCCCCTCGTGGGCTGCTAGAAGCTTGCGCTCCTTAAGCCAGATTACCAACTCTTCGGCCGCCTTCGGATCCTCCGGGGCCCGCCTTATCGTGCATCCTTGGCAATCGAGCCCGCAGGCCGCCATCATGTCTTCTTCCAATGACTACCCTCCTCGATAAGACAGGTTACGTAAATTATCCTAAAGGGCAATCTGGTGGACGATCCGTCAATAGGTCCCCGATACCCCCACCCGGACAGGTCTCCGATAGGCCGCAAGCCTGCGGCGATCAGACCTTCATGTACTTGAGCAGCTCATATACCAGGAATACCGGCCATACTATCGCCTTAAGGAAGCCAAGCACCCCGGCCCAGAAACCTGCCGCCTGCGATATGAAATATATCGCTGCCCCTATCAAGCCCAGTCCGTATACGGCGTTGGCCGCACCTCCTGAACGCATTTCCCTAGCCATGCTCAAAATCTCCCTTCTGAACACCTTATCCTGCGTAAAATCAGTTGTTTTATATATAGTTTCTAGCGATTAGGCGCATACCCTTCAAATCGTCGTGCTTCCCGTCTTAAATATTCCGTCGGGAGGTGTATGCCGGCCGTCGATAGAATACCGAATTCAGAACAATGAAACCGTTCTCCGTTTACGGTTGCTTGACTACTGCATATCCTAATATCGGGGCATCCGGGATTTGGATGTATGTGGTCTTTGCTCATAGTTCATTTAAGGATGGAGGGGCCGGCTTGAAGACAAAGGAGGTCATCGTCGAGGAGTACAGCTCCGATTGGGAGGCAGAATTCCGCAGGATCGAAGCTTCCCTGAACAGCAAGCTGTGTGGTAAGGTCCTGGCGATAGAGCATGTGGGCAGCACATCGGTCCGTGGCCTTGCCGCCAAGCCGATAATCGACATAGACGTGGTAATCGAGGACTCGTCGTACTTCGACGATGTGAGGTCGTCGCTCGAGCTGCTAGGTTACAGATATGAGGGCGATCTTGGAATCTCGGACAGGGAAAGCTTTAAGTATGAAGGTGAAGCGACTTTCATGCAGCATTACCTGTATGTGTGCGCACAAGATTCATCCGAGCTCAAGCGGCACTTAACGTTCAGGGAGCACCTAAGGGAGGACAAAGACGACAGGGAGGCCTACGGTAGTATAAAGAAGCTGGCAGCAAGGCTCTATCCTAGGAACATAGATGCATACATCGAGACAAAGGCCCCCATCATAAAGGAGATCTACAGGAAGCTAGGTCTGTTGGACTGAGATTAGGATATCCGGATCTTGATCAAATGCCCTGAAACAGTCAGAACCGCGGATTGTTTAGCAGGTCCATCATCTTGCTTGGCCAAACAGCGCACCATTAGTCTAGTTGATCCATGGCGCAGGAATAACCGGTCCAGCTTGTTAGACCACGGCACATGGCGTTCATGGAGGTGTAAGGACACATGGCACGCAAGTCATTCAACGAGAAGTTACATAACAGCGGCGATCTTCCAAGGATCGAAGAGATCACGGATGCAAGGATGATCTCCAGGTACGGGGGCAGCCGCATGCTCATAGCCCCTGCCATATATTATGACCAGGCGATGAGGAAAATTCCTTTCGGCATGTTGACGACGGCCGACGAAATCAGGGCTTACTTGGCGCGAAAGCACGGTGCGGACTTTACGTGCCCGCTGACGGCCGGTATCTTCATCAACATAGCCGCTAGCGCATCCTGGGAGCGCGTGACGGACGAGACGCCTTACTGGAGGACCCTGAAGAAGGACGGGATGCTTAACGAGAAGTACCCTATCGGCATAGAAGGTCATAAAAAGCTGCTCGAAAGCGAAGGGCATACCGTGATCCAAAGGGGTAGCCGCTACTTCGTGAAGGATTATGAGCAGAACCTCTTCAAGTTTCGATGAATAGCATCCTTTCGTGGAGATATCAAAGACAAGGGCTCCCGAAAAAGGGAGCCCTACTATTGGATGATCCTCTTCCAGACCCGGTCAGGAAAAAATGGAGACAACCGTTGCGCTTTATTATGGCCTGGCCTCGTACGTTCCTGAATAGGTGAACTTTACGCTGGTGAAAAGAAGCTTGGGTGAATCCTGGACGGCGTATATTATCGGGAAAGAATATACTAGGTCATAATGCTCAAGCATGTATTCGCATAGGAATATTCCGTTAAAATACGCCCTGATCGTATCGCCGTTCTTGGAGAGCCTATAGGTGTTAAGGCCATGTCTCCTTATCGCGGGTATATGGTCCAAAGCCAAGAAAGTGCTGAAGTCCCCGCCGTTTATCTCCGTCATGTGCAAGCTTTCTGAAGCAGGATTCCCTAAGGAATCCAAGTACAGCATGATATGCTGCATCGTATACATTCCCGTTCCATCGCCTAACCCGATCCAGGCTTTGTTGACGGTGTCGACCTCGTCCGCATTCAGGAGGAAGACTACGGTCAACGTGAAATCCCCGCTGAACCCATACGGGCCTATCGCCCTGTAGTAGTTTAAGAACAGACCCTCGCCATATAGGTTGACGTTGCCGGGACCACCTCCGAAAGATTCTATGTCCCAGTCGTTTACGTCGTACACCTTAGTGAAGTCGACTGACCAGGTCTCATCACATCCTGCCATGCCGATTAGCAGGACCAGTAGCGCAAGGATGATAGCCAGTCGAGTGAGCTTCATGATATCACCCCCGGCATGGTATTCTACGATTTTCAAATATTTCCTTTCGTTCAATTTATCCGTGCCACTAACCGTTGAACCTGCTTAACGATAACCACACCAGTGGTCGTTGCTTGATTCGTCAATGCGTAAAGGATTACCGGTATCCGCATATTGAGTCCTTTTACTGTTGTTCCTGATGAACGGCATGGTCGGTTAAGTCCGGTAATCCAGTGAATCAAACGATGCATGGCATGTGGATAGTCAAGTATCGATCCTGCTGGTCCACGCCTGAATGTGGAGCCCGATCCACCCGGCAGGCTAGAACTCAACCTACTAAAGGCCAGGATCATTACATATATGCGATATTGGGTCGCGATTTCACACGATAGCGTTCCATATGCTCTGTGAGAACGTAGCGGGCTCGATGACATCGTGGAATTCGTCGCTGATCTTCTTCATGCCGACATCTGCGAATATCCTCTTGTTGATAGCATCCATGCCGGTTATGTCTTCGTATTCCCACATCTCGATATACAGGTCCGATGGATCCCCGAAATTTTGCTTGAAGAGCTTCCACGTCCTAAGTCCCTCAAAGAGCTCGGCGTGTGCCTCCTTATAGGCCAGGAACTCCTTCAGAAGGGGCTTGAACCTGCCCCTTCTGTCTGACTGGATGACGTATTTCTGTACCAAGAAGACACTCAAGATGATCCCCCCTCTATCATATGAATCCAAGGCTTCCTGAATCTAGAGAGCCGCCCAGGCCTCGTTGATGCGCGTGTGGAAGTTCGTAACCGCTACCTAAGTATCTGCTCCCCGCTGAACTCCATCTCCATCCGCTTGAATATCAACGAATAAGTGCTCGAGATGTCCGCATGCTGCCATCCCCAGAGGACCGGAATGAAAAGGTCGACATCATATTCGGTCAACGACAAGTTAGAAGCTAGCAACGTGCCGTTCAGTACGTACTTGAAGCGTCCATTGCGCCTTTCTATCTCCAGCTTATTGGGCCCGTTATTTACGATGCCAGGTATCGGGGACGTAGGGCCGACTATAGGAGTCATTAAACCATCCATGATGTAGAAGCCCTCTTCATCAGAACCCATACCGTAAAGGTTTATTCCGGTCACAAGAGGCTCTTCTGCGATCTCGGAGTAAAGAAATATGTGCGCAACCGCGATGTCCGGGTCCGCTACTTGCAGGTTGAAATCAACCGTCCATTTGAAGTCCCCGGTATATGAATGAGGGGCTACAGCATGGTAGTACTTAAGGACGAGCCCTTTCGCCGTATGTTCATAGAAAGAATCTCCTGGACTGGCACTCGCTATCATCTCCCAGTCCCCGTCGCTCCTTAAGAGGTCTTCTTCGGTAGTAAAATCAAATACGTACATTTTGCTGCTGCAACCACCTATAACTACCAAGACGATGAGCGTTAGTATCATTAAAACGTTTCGCATCCTTACCATGATCGCTCCTCCAATCCCCATCTATTTATGGCTATTGATTCTATCCCGCCATATGGTTTCCTCCAATTATCGAAATATTTGGAAGGTATACTATCCATTTTATAGAATATCGAAGCAACAACGGCGGAATGCCACGACGGCCATATAATAATTGCCCATCCTAATTTTGAGAATTCGTTGTTTGGGAGGATTCGGCAATGAGGTATAAGAGGATATTAATGTCGCTCATCGTTCTGGTCCTTTGTGTACAGCTTTCGGGATGCGTGAAGACATGGTCGGTAACCTTCAACGGCTCCGAGGACGTAATCGGCTGGGATATTAATCATATGAATAGTGACAATGATAACTGGGCGATCTCCGAGCTGGGTTTTGAGCTCGATGGTTATTACGCCATAGGGCCTTATTCCTTCACGACGGCTGACTGTACCCTTACTTTGGTCTTCGATCTGCAGTGTGACGGATCTAATACGGCATATATGTCCGTGGAGTTCGCGGACGGCAACCAACTGATAGTGAATCGTCTGAGATTTGCGCTAAGGGATATGGGCAACGTATCCGCAGAGGCTTATTGGGTAGATGACGGAAGTGGAAGCTTGGTTACAGGAGCGACGATACCTGCGCTAGACCACGACGGTGAGAACAAGATAGAACTTATCAAAAAAGGGAACTACCTAACAGTGAAGCTTAATTCCATCGTGATATATAACGGCAATTATAGTTATCCACTCGGATACGTAGTCCCTTACCTGGCATGCTACATGGTAGACGCAAGTGCTGCGACATTATACTTTAAGAGCATCAAGGTGCAGTGTGACGGAGAGATAATCGCCAGGTAGGGATACAGATGCTATGACCAGCGCTTGTATGCTTTTGTTCAGAAAGTTCATGCACCCGCCTATGAGGCCATCTTTCGTTAGCTGAAAACCAGGCAGTTAAATCCGCTACGAGAGAGACCGCCCTTGCTAGGAGGTCTCTCGAGGTTCTCTTTATGTGCCGATTTAGTGCGCTGCAGCATATCTTCCTCATATACACTCTTGGCTCCGCTGCTGCGTTCAGCTTCGGCCAGGCATTCCATGCTGCAATAGCACAAGTCTGAAGAAGGTCTTCTCTTTCCAGTCCCTTAATCTCGTTCTCTCTTCTAGTACGGGCTACCTCAGCCTCGATGACGTCTTGGTGCCTGGCAAGAAGACCTTCAAAATCACTCTTAGGTTGTTCATCATCTACTCTTTCACTTCCTATCCCCCCTATATAGGAGTCATCTTTTCGGGAAAATACCAAAAGAACTCATGCAATTATTTTCGCAAGCTCCTCAATAGTGAGCATCAAATTGTAGTGTACAGCCTGTTGCGTAATGCCCATACGCTGACCTATTTGCCTTTGTGTCTCATTGTACACATATCGACGCAATATCTCCTGGAGGTGTTCTTGGAGCTCTTTTGCGCCTTCTCGAGAATAATCATGTTGCATATTTCCCGGGTCCATCGGGCATCAGCTTCGGTTTGGAGAATAATCTTTGTGGCTGTCCAAGAAGCAGAAGTAGCTGAGGCATCGACCCTTCGCCAGGATCTCAAGCACTCGGCTACTATAGACATATTCTTTTTGCTATTGGTATTAATCCCCTGGTTTTCGCTAAAGGCAAGGTGGATTTCTGTCCTCATGCCCCCAGCTTCACTGTTTCACATAGGGGCATGTAAAGAGTGAATATCTGATCTCTTATTCATCTTTCTGCTTATTCATAGAATCCGTTCTACGTTCGTTTAAAGCTGAGATCTGACCCATCCATTCATCGATAGTTGTGTGCCATTCCGTCCAATGCCGAGCTCTTTTCGATAAATCAACTACTAAAGAATCAAGGATCTCAATGATTTTTTCTTCCTTCGTCCCTCCACTTTTTAGAAGATCCACAAATTCCTCAAGAATGTCCATGCCTCTTCTGTCGTTCCAGTAATTAAATCTATTTCTGCAGATCCCCCTGATATAGTAGAGTTTTGCCGTTATTGGTCCTTTTTTATTATTAACTATGATACCTCCGATTTTATTAATGAACTTTTCCACAGTATCATCTATTAAAACCCCATCGTTATCGTAACGTAGATACTGTTTCTTGCTTATGTTTATTGCATCAAGGATTTCTTCCATATTGAATTTACTTACCAGCTTCGATATAGTCTGCTTTCCAGTTTCAGACAAGGTATATGGAGAAATAATTTCATGTATACGAGCTATAAGCATATCTACAGATTGTTCCTCTATTCCTTCTAGTCCCTTTCTCCACTCGAATAGCATCTTTAACTGTTCTCTTCTTGCTTGCAGGTCCTCCATCTGTTTTCTTTGCTTTTCCAACGTGGAGCAATCATCAAGTGCTTTATAGGATTTCCCAAGATTGCATTCTTCGCAACTTGTTACTAGATTCATGATATCGTTGGTGCCATTTCTTGCTACTGCTACTATATGATCTACATGCAGAACTACGTCTGGAGCCTTTCTTCCGCAGTACTGGCAAGTGAATTTATCTCGCTTAAAAACTTCAAACCTTAATTTTTTGCTTATCGATTTTCTAGACAATTTTGCCCCTCCATTGATTTCCACATGATTGAAGAGGTCGCTGAGTATTATCCACTGCTAAAGAATTTAAAACCTACTACTTACGGTATCACATTTTACGTAATAAACAGCACTCCGCTATCGCCCTAGCCGCTTTCCTAAACACAGGTTTAACCTGTAGAGCGTTTCTGGGATGTCCAAGAAATAAAAGTAGCCAATGAATTTGTTGAAAATCTGATATAGCTACTTGATCCACTTCAGAATCGTAGTTTCTACAATTTTCGTGAACTTTCTTGGTAAGAGAACTCCTATTACTGTTATCAAAGTAAACAACGCACGGCAATAATTCCCAAACAAGGGAATATCGATATTCCAATTACCAACTACAGTGTAATATGTTGCTATAATTGCTATTATCATCCATACTATATACACTACCCATGCCATAATGTTTGCTAAATGCTTCTTTTCCTTCTCTGATACTTCAATTTCATTTTTGAGCTGCTCTATTGTTGCGCGATCCTTGTTTTTCTGTAGTTCCTTATCTATAGCAATTCTCGTTTTCTCTTCCTCTGATGCTTTCAACTCTGCTTCCTTCTTGGAAACTATTTTATTCATTTCCTCTTCTTTTTCTGCTCCAATGGCCTTTTTTACTCTTTCAAGTATCTCTGGTATCTCCTGCTCAGTGAGACCAGTTTCATCATTTAGAGTATATTTCGTAATTTCATCAAGAGTTACCGGACTATATTTTAATATAGCAATATCATTTTCACTATACTCACCTGTCTTTTCTATCTCATCAACTATCTTTACGAGTCTGTCAAGTAATCCTTTTTTCGGTTTCAACATCGCGCAAGAGAATGCAATTAGCTCTTCTTGGGGCAACAATGGTACTTCTAATGGTGCCTTTAGCCAAGCGATATTAGAAATACTATAATGCAGTATACAACTACGAATTGTGCAAGACTCTCCATAATCAGGACCATACTTACCTACGATTTCTACTAGCCCCGGATTGGCGGTTATTAGTATTGCTTTACAAGTTTCAATGCAATCAACATTTATGGTACCTCGTATAGTGTTAATAAGGTAAATTGACTTGATATCATCTTCAAGCGCTTCTTCGTTACGATAGTTAATATTTTTTAGGGCGCTTTTTAAATTGTTATAATCGAGAAGATCCCATTTTTCATGTGTCTTATCATCAATAATAATTCCATATTTTTGTAAGTAGTCATCAATTCTAGCAATATCAGAAACTAAACCAGATCTTGTTTTCCCTCTTCTTCTATAATTAACAACTACGTCCATTGGATCATCATAATTACTAAAGTTGTTGACTGCACCGTTAAGTACTCTATTGAGTTCTCTTCTTGTGTGCGAGAATATTTTTACTTCACCTTTTAACTTCTGTATTAATCTAAGCATGCTTTGACATAGTTTACTTTTAGCGTCGTTTGAAAAACCCAGTAATTGTAATACTACAGGTCCATCAAGATAGAAGACAACATCCCGAAAGTCATTTTTAGGCATAACTTGGGTGAGCGTTTCAATAAGACAATAATGCATAAATCCTACTAATATGCTTCTGAAATTGTTATATTCAACTGGTTTTTTCTCACTTATGTGCGCAAGGTATTGAGCAATTATCACCTCATCCTCACTCATGCTATTTTCATCATAATTTAAACCCAAATCTCCATTAGTGCTAATATGAAGGCATGCAATTGAGAACTTGTTCAGAAATGACATTAATGATGCCTTTGCCTTATCGATAGGCAATGTCCTATTTAGTTCTGCCTTTGCATACTCACTTAAATCATCAGTTAAAGCATTCCATGTTCTTATCGCTTCTCTAAGATCCTGGTCCGAAATTGCGTCTGGTATATTGGATAAAAGCTTATATGTTTGGGATGAACGCTCGATTTCAACAATCTTCTTTTTCAATAAAGAATTGAGAATTGTAACTATTATTGAATCAGCTAGTTCTAGCCCATACTTGTTTTTTACTCGAGAGACAATCTCGATATTGTTCATTGTTTTTCCTCTATTATCTATCAACACCTGGAGTACATAAGGTTCAAAGCTACTAATTAATGTGCTGTTATCATCAATTTGAATCTTCAACATGCTCATAGCGATTATCTTTTTCTCGTCGAGCATAATATCCATCCCTAATACAAGTAATGTAGTAGGAAAATTCTCTTCATTGATTATATCTACCTTCACATAGTAGTTTATATTTTTCCTTTGACTGTATTTTCAGCATTTATCTTCCTTGATATGAATGTTTAGTTTATATACTTCTTGCTCTTCATAATGTCAACGACGGCGAGAATTGACCCACCTAACGACGGAATTAATTGAGCCACCAAATCCTGTCAATTGAACCCGATCCTTTCCCTAAGGCGATAACTGTTACCACGAATATTGATGATCTGTGAGTGATGCAGCAGCCTG
>JAKQNF010000007.1 GCA_029565935.1 Bacillota bacterium
CACAACTTCGAGGAGGTCGACCGTTCTTGCGACAGGGCCGCCATATTGAGGGAAGGAAGGCTCGTCGCGGTGCAGGAGATCGCGAAGCTGAAAGCCGAGCAGCGCACCAGCTATATCGTAAAGCTAGGCGGGGCTGAGGACGTTTTGAAGCTACGGGCTGCGGGGGTGGAGGTGGCCCGACAGGTGGACGGGCACATCGAAGTGGTCCTTCAAGGAGACTACAATGCCTTCTTCAGGGCCCTCGCCCAGTGCGACGTGAAAGGGCTGTACGCAGGCGGCAAGGACTTGGAGCAGGTATTCCTCAAATACTACGGGAGGGGGAGGATGTGATGAACAGGGCGATGCTTAAGCTCGACATCAAGTCCAACTGGGCCTTCTTCCTGGTGATCCTTTCGATCATGCTCATGTACATGGCGGTCATCGCCATGATGTACGACCCGGGGAGCCTGGACGCGATGACCCAGCTGATGGACGCGCTGCCCAAGCAAATGATAGCGGCGTTCGGCTTCGAGGACCTCGGGGCATCCCTTACTAGCTTCATGGCCAGTTACTACTACGGCTTCATAGTCATCCTGTTCCCGATGATCCTGACTATTGTGATGTCAGGCAAGCTCATAAGCCGTTACGTGGACCGCGGCTCCATGGCGTACCTGCTGTCCAGCCCAGTGAGGAGGTCGGTCATCGCAGGGACGCAGGCTGCCTTCACCGTCCTCAGCTTCGCCCTCCTCTTCGGCCTGGTGTCGCTGTCCGGCTACCTTATCTGCGAGGCGGGCTTCCCCGGAGAGCTTGAGGCGGACAAGTACTGGATGCTGAATGCCATGGCCTTCGTACTTTTCATGGCGATAACCGGCATCTCGTTTTTCGCCTCTTGCTCGTTCGACGACGCCAAGGCCTCGTCGATGTTAGGATCGGGCCTTCCGCTCGCGTTCTACGTAATCCACATGCTCTCCAACGTGAGCGAGAGGTTGGCATGGCTTAAAAACCTCACCATATTCTCCTTCTACGACGTAGACAGGATCATGGCGGGGGAGCCGACCCTTGCGGGCGGGCTGGCGCTCATGGCGATTGCCGTCTGCTGTTATGCAGCCGGGATAGCGATATTCAGCAGGAGGGACATAGTCCTGTAACCGACGGATCCGACGGGAGGGCCGGTTCAGGGCCCTCCCCTGCTTTCAACCGGCGCCCTCAGAACCCCTGCGCCTTCGCCTCGTTCCAGAGCCCGTCCAGCCTGTCCAGGCCCATGTCTTCGAGCTTCTCCCCCATTTCGAGGGCTCTTGCCTCTATGTACATGAACCTGCGCCTGAACTTGTCCGCCGTCTTCTTCAAAGCGGCTTCGGAGTCCACCTTGCTCAGCCTTGCGACGTTGACTACGGCGAAGATGAGGTCTCCTATCTCTTCCTCGAGCTTCTCAGGATATTGGACCAGCGCCTCCTCGACCTCCTCGACCTCCTCCCTCACCTTCGCCATGGCCTGCTGCGCCGTCTTCCAGTCGAAGCCCACGCGCGCCGCCTTGTCCTGCATCTTGGACGAGTACCAGAGGGCCGGGAGCGCCGTTGCTATCCCGGACAGTATCGACGGGGGCCCGTCTTCGTCCCCGCCCTCGGCCTTCTCCGCCTTCTCCTGCTGCTTAATGTACTCCCAGTTCCTCAGGACTTTCTCAGGGGTGTCGGCCTCGACGTCGGAGAATATGTGAGGATGGCGCCTTATTAGCTTCTCAGATATCGAATCGACCACGTCCGAGAAGTCGAAGTGCCCTTCCTCCTGGGCGAGCCTGG
>JAKQNF010000015.1 GCA_029565935.1 Bacillota bacterium
CGCCGCTTGCACGGATACTGCCTGTTCCAGTTAGGAACCAGGCAAGGGCGAAGGCGACGGCCATAAAGCAGGCTACTACCGCTAGTGCCTTCAACCTGGACTCTTTACCTTGCAGCATCGACAGGAGCACCGCGGTAAGGATGGCGGCACAGAAAGCTAAGGGCGATCCTGACACCATGAGCGCGACCCATGAGACGACGGCGGATGCCGCCGAGACCACAAAGAGGAATCCTTTTACCATCCTGACTGCCCCTTCGCCCTGCCCATCGCCCCGTATGACCACCTCGAACAGCAAACCAAAGGAGAAGGCCGAAAGCACAAGCGCGAGCGCCGCGAAGCCGTCAGCCGCGGCGAACGGGAAGCTCGGAGGGCCCGGTGCTTGCGCATCGGCGAAAGCCCATGCGAACAGCGAGTAGCCGAGCATGCCCGCCGACAGGATGAAGATTATAAAAAGAGTAGCCTGCCTTGCTTTAGGGACCATCCTCGAAGCCGCCCAGAAGGCGGTCGCATACATCAGGTATGCCGGCACCGCCGTTAAGGTGGCCCCCTTGTCGGCGCTCCAGGTAAAACTGGCTGCGGCAAGCAGCGCCAACGCCAGTATAAGCGTCGACGCCTCGGGCATCTTCGCGGCCTTCCTGCCGATATCCTTCCTGTAGGCGACCTCCCCCGCCAGGGCCGCAAGGGAGATGGCAATCGCGACCGGCTGCAGGAAATACAAGACCGTGCCTCCCTCGAACAGCGTAAGGAAGATCGCCCCGGCCGATACCGCCGTTATCGCCGCCAGCTTGAAAGGAGTCAATATGCCTTCATTCTCCATCGGAGCACCTCCTGTCCTTTCCCACATTATCCCACGCCTTGCCCTGCCGATATCAACCAACTTCCAACGGCGCGCCTCAAAGGTGCCCTTTATGCATCCATCGTAATTCCGCTTTTACTTTTTCCATCTTTTTCTCCTGCATCTTTCTTTCTCACCGGACATATCAAATGCAATGTATTAGGATGTTCCATTTTTAATACAATATTTTTAGAACTATCGCTTTCCAGATTACACACTCATGACATCTTTTATTTAGCCGTTATTTCCATACAGGCCCTTTATCTGGCATATTGCATAGTTAGTCGGTAAACGCCCTGCAGATTGCGATATTTTGAACTATTTGCCTCGAATGCAGGACATTTTATCATTTTCCACGAATCCTAGACACGAACCTGCGGCCCGGCAAACCTCCGATGGCTGATTGCGCTACTATACATACACGCATATTCGATAATTACCCACCGAATTGAACGTAAAATGTTAGAAAGACATTGTGAAATTCGTTACTAATCAAAACCGAGGACATAGTTTCGCGTGGTATCCAACCCCATAGTGACAGGAGGGATCTTCAAATGCCCTGCGCAGAATGTACTTGCAAGGACAAGATCACCAAAGAGCAGTGGGAGGGCCTGGATGCTGTCGTAGCGAAGCACAAATCCACCAGGGGCTCTCTCATACAGTGCCTTCACGAAGCCCAGGAGCTCATAGGTTTCCTTCCGATCGAGGTACAGAAGAGGATAGCCGACGGGCTCGGAATCCCCGTAGCCGACGTCTACAGCGTAGTCTCGTTCTATGCGCTCTTCTCCACGCAACCCAAAGGCGAGCACGAAATCAGCGTCTGTCTAGGTACCGCCTGCTATGTCAGGGGTGCCGATTCCGTGCTTAACGAGATCCAGGACCAGATAGGCATCAAAGCCGGCGAGACATCCAAGGATGGCAAGTTCAGCATCAACGTTGTGAGGTGCATGGGAGCCTGCGGGCTGGGCCCTGTCATCAGCATCGACGGCCAGACCCACGGAAGGCTCAAATCCGACAAGATCAAGCCAATTCTAGAGAAGTACAACAGCTAGCATGTAAAGCATTGGAGGTAATCGAATGTCCAGCTATGCTTACGAGGTACTTGTCTGTGGAGGCGCCGGCTGCCTCTCGTCGGGATGCCAGGAGATCAAGGAACGGATCGAAGCCGAGCTCGAGAGTTCCAAGCTGGGCGAGAAGGTCAAGCTGGTCCTGACGGGATGCATGGGCCCTTGCGGCATGGGCCCTTCGGTAGTGGTACAGCCGGGCGGCTACTTCTACCAGAAGGTCAGGCCGGAGGATGCAACCGACATAGTCAGGGAGCACCTTTTGGGCGGCAGGCCCGTCGAGAGGCTCATGGTGACGGACCCTTCCACCGATTCCGCCCAACCCACGATGGATGACATCCCCTTCTTCAACAGGCAGAAAAGGATCGTCCTTAGGAACTGCGGCATCATCGACCCGCTCAGGATAGAGGACTACCTCGGGCGGGACGGCTACAAGGCACTTAACAAGTGCATCACGAGCATCCCCCGCGAACAGGTCATATCGGACATCAAATCATCGGGCCTTAGAGGCCGCGGCGGAGCGGGCTTCCTCACAGGCCTAAAATGGGAGTTCACGTACAAGGCGAAGGGCGACGAGAAATTCGTGGTCTGCAACGCCGACGAGGGCGACCCCGGGGCCTTCATGGACAGGAGCGTCCTCGAGGGCGACCCCCACTCGGTTATAGAAGGCATGGCCATCGCGGCTTATGCGGTCGGAGCAAAGCAGGGCTACGTTTACGTCAGGGCGGAGTACCCCCTTGCCATAGCGAACCTCAGCCATGCGATCAAGCAGGCAAGAGAGGCTGGCTGGCTGGGCGAATCCATACAGGGCACGAGCTTTAGCTTCGATCTGGACATCAGGGTCGGCGCAGGGGCTTTCGTCTGCGGCGAAGAGACGGCATTGCTCGCATCCGTGGAAGGAAGAAGGGGCGAGCCGAGGCCCAGGCCCCCGTTCCCTGCCCAGGAAGGCCTCTGGGGCAAGCCCACGGTGCTCAACAACGTCGAGACGTACGCCAACGTGGCGCAGATCATATTCAACGGCTGGGAATGGTTCGCGGCAATCGGTACCGAGAAGAGCAAGGGCACGAAGGTCTTCGCCCTCGCGGGCAAGATAAGGAACACGGGCCTCGTCGAGGTGCCCATGGGCACTCCGCTCGGCGACATCATCTACGACATCGGCGGGGGCATACCCAACGGAAGGAAGTTCAAGGCCGCCCAGACTGGCGGGCCCTCCGGAGGTTGCATACCCTCACAGTACCTGAACACGCCCGTCGACTACGAGACACTCAAGGAACTCGGCACGATAATGGGCTCCGGCGGACTTATAGTGATGGACGAAGACACCTGCATGGTGGACCTCGCCAAGTTCTTCCTGGCCTTCATCCAGGACGAATCCTGCGGCAAGTGCTCGCCTTGCAGGATCGGCACGAAGCGTATGTACGAGATAGTCGACAGGATAACGAAGGGCAAGGGCAAGGACGGCGACATAGAGCTGCTGATGGAACTCAGCAGGATCGTGAAGTCCACGTCGCTCTGCGGCCTGGGCCAGACGGCCCCTAATCCGGTCGAATCCACGATACGCCACTTCAAGAACGAATATGTATCCCACATCGAGCAGAAGAAGTGCGAAGCTTCGACCTGTGCCACGCTCTTCGAAGCGCCGTGCAAGAACAGCTGCCCCGCTGACGTGGACGTCCCGCGCTACATCGCGCTGATCAAACAGAAGAGGTTCGACGAGGCCGTCGATTTGATCAAGAGGACGAACCCGTTCCCGGCGGTCTGCGGCAGGGTCTGCGACCATCCCTGCGAAGGGCACTGCAGAAGGCGCGATACAGACGAACCCATCGCTATAAAGGCGCTGAAGAGATTCGCGGCGGATTACGACAGCGTCCACACCTGCATATCCCCGATCGTGACGAGGACCGGCAAGAAGGTGGCGGTCATAGGGGCCGGCCCGTCAGGGCTAACGGCCGCCTACTACCTGGCCCTTGCCGGGCACGACGTGAAAGTATACGAGGCTCTGCCTGTGGCCGGCGGCATGATGGCCGTCGGTATACCGGCATACAGGCTGCCCAAGGACACGCTGCAGCATGAGATCGACAACATCAAGGCGGCCGGGGTGGACATCAGGCTCGGCGTCAAGGTCGGAAAGGACATCCCTATCAAGACACTGCTGGAAGAGAACGACGCTGTATACGCGGCCGTCGGGGCGCATCTGGAGCAGAGCCTCGGCATACCGGGAGACGGCCTGCCCGGCGTCCTTTCGGCCACCGAATTCCTCAGGGACGTCGCGCTTGGTAATACGACCGGTATCGGCGGCTCGGTCGCCGTCATCGGAGGCGGGAACTCGGCAATAGACGCTGCGCGCACAGCCTTGAGGCTCGGGGCCGGCAAGGTGCACCTTGTATACAGGAGGATGCGCGAGGACATGCCAGCCGACAAGGCGGAGGTGGCGGCCGCCATGGAAGAGGGGATCGAGTTCCACTTCCTAACCGCGCCCGCCTCGATAGAACCAGCCGGCGGCAAGCTCAGGCTCAGATGCGACACTATGAAGCTCGGCGCGTTCGACAAGTCCGGAAGGAGGAGGCCGGAGAAGACCGACGGTACCTCCGACGTAGTCGTGGATAACGTGCTTGCGGCCATAGGCCAGAATCCCGACCCGACGTTCAAGGAAGGCCTTCCCGAGCTCATCACCACCAAATCCGGGATCGTCGTCTCGGATCCGAACACCGGCGAGACGAGCGTGGAGAGGCTCTACAGCGGAGGCGACTGCGCCACCGGCCCCTGGACCGTGGTTGCGGCCATAGGCGCCGGCAGGAAGGCGGCTTTGGCGATAGACAAGAAGCTGGAGGGCGCCTGGCATCAGACCGCAGACAAGCCGATTGTCCGTACGCTGGTAGGGGAGGTCATCGAAGATCCCATGCCGCGGGCCGTGATGCAGGAGCTGCCGGCGGCCGATAGGATCTGCTGCTTCAAGGAAGTCGAGCTAGGATTAAGGGTCGAGGACGCGCTCGCGGAAGCGTCAAGGTGCTTCCAATGCGACGTCCGGGACTAGGGAAGGGAGGTTTCCTGGAATGGTGAATCTGACGATCAACGGCAAGAGCATCAGCGTCCTAGAGGGCACGACCATAATCGAAGCCGCCAGGACGGCAGGCATCAGGATCCCCTCCCTGTGCTACATGAAAGGCATAAACGAGATAGGCGCATGCAGGGTATGCCTGGTGGAAGTAGAGGGCGCGAGGGGCCTCGTTACCAGCTGTACGACCAAGGTGGCAGAGGGCATGGTCGTGAGGACAAACTCCCCCGCCGCCAAGCAGGCTAGGAAGGCCGTCGTGGAGCTGATCATCTCAAACCACCCCTATGACTGCCTTAAGTGCGTAAGGAGCGGCAAGTGCGAGCTGCAGCAGCTGGCGAACGACATGGGCATCAGGGAGATCGCATACGAGGGCGAGAGGGCGCACCACGAGCAGGACAAGTCCACCTTCTCGATAGTAAGAGATCCCGATAAGTGCATCCTGTGCAGGCGATGCGTCGCGGTGTGCGCAAAGGTCCAGGGGGTGGGGGCCGTCAACACCCAGGGAAGGGGCTTCGAGACCGTAGTGGCCCCGGAGTTCGAACTGCCTATGAATTCCACCTCGTGCGCGATGTGCGGGCAGTGCGTGCTGGTATGTCCCACAGGAGCCCTCACAGAGAGGGATTCAACTGGAGAGGTATGGCGCGCGATCAACGATCCGGCCAAGCATGTCGTAGTACAGACCGCGCCGGCGGTCAGGGTCGCTCTGGGCGAGGAGTTCGGCATGGAGCCCGGCTCTCTCGTGACGGGCAAGATGGTGGCGGCGCTCAGGAGGCTCGGGTTCGACAAGGTGTTCGACACCGACTTCACGGCCGACCTTACGATCATAGAGGAGGGCACGGAGCTTCTGCACAGGGCCCTTTCTGGCGGCAAGCTGCCGATGATAACCTCCTGCAGCCCGGGCTGGATAAAGTACTGCGAGCACTACTACGGCGACTGCTTGGACCACCTGTCGACATGCAAGTCCCCGCAGCAGATGTTCGGGGCGCTGGCCAAGACGTACTACGCCAAGAAGGCCGGCATCGATCCCGGTTCCATATACAGCGTCTCGGTCATGCCATGCACGGCGAAGAAGTTCGAGTGCGAAAGGCCCGAGATGGTAAGCTCCGGTTTCAAGGACGTTGACGCCGTGCTCACCACAAGGGAGCTTGCGAGGATGATCAGGGAATCAGGGCTGGACCTAAACGAGCTGGAACCGGAAGAATATGACGCCCCGTTCGGAATATCTACCGGCGCCGCCGTCATATTCGGCGCGACCGGAGGGGTCATGGAGGCGGCTCTTAGGACCGTGTACGAGATCATCACCGGGACGGACCTTGGGGAAAACCTCGATTTCGTGGACGTGCGCGGGATGGAAGGCATAAAGCAGATGTCGGTGAAGCTGCCCGAGAAACTTGCCGCGCCGTACGACAAGCTGTCCGGCCTCGAGCTCAAGTTCGCGGTGGCGCACACCCTCAAGAACGCGAGCCAGGTCATGGACATGGTAAGGTCCAATACCTCCCCGTGGCACTTCATCGAGGTGATGGCCTGCCCGGGCGGTTGCATCGGAGGTGGCGGCCAGCCGATTGGGACGGACTATGACAGAAGGGTCATGAGGATAGAGGGAACATATGCCGCGGACAGATCGCTCAAGATGAGGAAGTCGCATGACAATCCCGCCGTCCGTGAGCTCTATAATGACTATCTGATCGAACCTCTGGGGCACAAGTCCCATGAACTCCTGCACACTCATTATGAGGACAGGAGCCAGGTCTAGAACCGCGAAGTGATGGACAATGGGATAAAGACGCAGATAGGCGGTGGGTAAAGCCACCGCCTATCTGTGTATGGACGTCGTCAGCGCAGTCAACCTGGATGTAATTGCATGTTGTACGAACAATCAGGTCTAATCTGCGGTTACGGCTTCCTTAACCCTTGATCTATCCCTGTTCCTATAGGCCAGGAACGCGCCCAGCGTAGTAAGAGCTATTCCGGTCAAGTTGCCGAACAGCGATGTAGTCATCATAAAGGCCCCGCCTACGCCAAGGATGATCCTTACAGGCATCTTCAGGTTCCCGAAAAGGTATCCCGTGGTGGCAGCCGCCAGAGCGTAGACACCTATGAGGGCGGTTCCGAGTATTATCGCTACTTGCCATATATTGGTATTGATCAGCAGCATCTCGGGTGAGCTAATGAATATGAACGGGATGAGGAACGCAGGTATCGCATACTTGAAGGCCATCCATCCCGTTAAGTTCGGATCGGACCCCGCAATCCCCGCGGCCGTGAACGAAGCCGTCGCGATGGGCGGGGATATGACGGACAGCACTCCGAAGTAGAAAGCGAACAAGTGCGCAGGTATGCCATCTATGCCAAACTTTATCAGAGCCGGCGCGGCAAGCGTCGAGACTATGATGTAGCAGGCCGTAGAAGGTAAACCTAGACCGAGGAACAGGCTGGCTATGGCTATTAGTATCACGGTTGCGTAGTAATTGCCGCCTGCCATCGTTAAAAGTCCGTCTCCCAGGACGAGTCCAAGGCCCGTGGCTCCGAACACGCCTATCATGATGCCCGACACGGCACAGATGCTGGCTACCGGTATGGCGACCTGACCTGCATTCTCTAGTGTCTCAAGGAATCTCTTCGGTGTCATCCTCGTGTCGGCCCTAAGGTATGAGAGGACTATCGCCGATATTATCGAGTAGAAGGCAGCCCTGAGTGTAGTAGACCCTGTCATCAGGAAATAAATCAGGACTGCGATGGGAAGTAGCATGTAGCCCTTTTCCTTCATTATCTTCCATACGTTCGGCATATCGGCCTTGCATATGCCCTTAAGGTTGAGCCTTTGCGCCTCAAGGTCGACTACCACCCAGATCGAGAAGTAGTAAAGGAGCGCCGGGATTATCGCCGCCGTCATGATCTTGACGTAAGGGACCCCGAGGAACTCCGCCATTATGAAAGCAGCTGCTCCCATGATGGGCGGCATGATCATTCCGCCTGTGCTGGCCACGGCTTCGACAGTTGCCGCGAACGGGGGCGCATAGCCCATCTTTTTCATCATGGGTATGGTGAACACGCCCGTCGTAGCGACGTTTGCGACGGCGCTTCCCGAGATGGTGCCCAGCGCCGCGCTTGCGACTATTGCTACCTTTGCAGGTCCTCCCCTTGACCTTCCTGCTATCGCAAGTGCAAGGTCATTGATGATGGCTGCAAGGCCGGTCTTCTCAAGCACCGCCCCGAACAGTATGAACAAGAACAGGAACGTAGCCGAGACACCCAGGGTTATACCGTAGATGCCTTCGGTCGACCAGACCATGTACTGGATTATCCTTCTGACGGAAAGACCGTAGTGTTGCAAAAAGCCCGGGAAATAACGCCCGAAATAGGCATATATCAAGCATCCTATCATCATGTAGGGCAGTGCTTCCCCAGACGCTCTTCTTATGGCCTCTATCACCAGAACTATCAGTATTCCGCCCACTATTAGGTCCAACGTGGTCAGTATGCCTGAGTTTGCGGCTATTAGATCGTATCTGTAGAAGACGTAGAAATTAGCCAACAAAGCCGTCAAGGCCAGGATCGGGTCGATGATATTCATTTTCTTCCTGGATGACTTCTTCGTTATCGGGAACAGCAAGAATAGTATGAACAGAACGAATGCCAAGTGGAAAGACCTTTGCTGTATAAGAGGCAAAGACCCGAAACCCGCGGTGTATAAGTGGAATAATGACAATGTGATAGAAGCTACTTTGATCACATTGCCCCAGAAGGAATTTCCGAGCTTCCTAGTCTTGCTGAGCTCGTCTGCATCCTCCAGGTTGAACTCCCTTTTTAATTTAGTCATCGTGAATACCCCCATGCTCTCGCAAAACGATCAGGACATCATGCTCCTTTACTGAAGCAGACCCTGTATATTTTCTTGTCGCCGAAGTAGTTGGCCCATATCTCGCGTCCTATCATCTTCAGCACGCCATGATACTCCTGAGGTATGAAACCTAGTGAGTTCCCGTACAGGTCCTCAGACAGATCTCCGTACTTCATAGAGATCTTATTGCCGGTACCCTGGTTGAAGGCGCACCATCCTATCGGCGCCTCAGTCCTCAGCATTTTGACGGGAACCTTGGCGGTGCTGATCATCGGGACCCATGCGTACATGGACTGGCCGGACACCATCGAATGCTCCTGGACCCCGTCGAATGGCAGGGCTTCCCATACTTCGTCGCACAGCGCCTTGTTTCTCTCGTCCATCTCTATTACCAGGTTCACCTGGAACTCAGGGAACTTTACATGGATTTTACGCATCAATGCCCTCCTTTGCCGCACGAGCCGAAGCTTAGTCTTGGACGGATAGGAGCCTTGCGGCTTCCTTCACCCATTCCTCGTTCTTCTGCCTGTAGACTACGCCCATCTCCCAGGGCGCGTAGTGGTACACCCAGGCGGCCAGCTTGTTCGAATACATAAGAAGGGCCTTGTAGACTTCGAGGAATTGTTCCTTATCTGTGATATCGGGCATTATCTTGCGGAATTCGGTACAGTACTTCCCAAGCGTAGGATATCCGGAATACCTCAGGTATTCCGTATATACGGGGACTATCTGTGTATACATGTCCTTCATCTGATCAAGGGAGTACTTGTCCGATATGAATAGCTTAAACAAAGGATACATCGTGTACATGGAAAGGTCCCTCATCATACCGTTTGCGAAATCCCAGGTACCGAAGTACTGGCCGTAAGAGCCCGCCTTGTTCTTCAGAAGTCCCAACCTCTGGATCTTCAACTCATCTGGTTCCTGGAGCCATATCCTCTTTGTCTCTTCCGAGATCCTATGCTTAAGATCCAACCACTTCTCCATCTTCGTTCCTCCTAAGCTTCCAATTTGCTGAAATTGACGATGAGTACCTTCTTATCGTTGAAATAGTTAAACCAGACTTCGCGGCTCACTCTTTTAAGCTCGCCATGGTACTTTTCGTCAATGAGGCCAAGGACCGGAGCATAAAGGTCTTCGCTGCATTCGCCATATTTGATGATTATCTTGTTGCCGGTCCCTTGGGAGTATGAGACTCTTCCGACAGGAGATTCCGTATGCAGCTGTTTCTTTTCTATCTTGGCCTGGCTAAGGACTGGCACCCAGCAGTATATGATCTCGCCTGTCACCATCCCGTGTTCCTGCACGCTGGAAAAAGGCAGGGCGTTCCATACCTCATCGCAGAGTTCCTTATTAGTCTCATCGAGTTCTATCACCATCTTGGTATCGAAATCCGGGAACTCCATCAACATTTTCCTCATGTTAAGTCCTCCTTGTTAGATCCAAGGGTCTTGTATGGCAGCCGATTGGGATGGCATCTGCCAACCCAATCGGCCGATTATCGTTAACTTATGTTGTGAAAGGTAGATGCCCTTCGTTACTTAATGATGCCGATCTCCTTGTAGTACTTCTCCGCTCCGGGATGTAGCGGGACGCCGATGCCAGAGAAGGCGTTCTTCGTGCTCATCCACGACATGGCCTTGTTAATTCTCTTGGCGTCGTCGATGTTCTCCCAGAGGGCCTTGGTTATCTGGTAAACAAGGTCGGCAGGAACTTTCTCATCGCATACGAAGGTGATTACGCAGCCGACGGTCTCGATCGGATCGGGGAAGCCGTTGTATGTGCCTCCCGGGATGGTGTAGGGAATATAGAAAGGATATTCCTTAAGCAGGCCGTCCCTGAATGCTCCTTCTATCGGGATGATGTTGATCTTGGCCGTAAGAGCAAGGTCCAATACCGTGGAGCCAGGAACGCCCAGAGGGAAATGCGCCCAGTCTATGTGACCGTCCTTCAGCAGGTCGGCAGCACTTGAGGAGTCTGAATACACTGCGGTGATATCCTTGCGGGTCTTGTAGTCAATGCCGGCATAACCGAGAACGTGCTGGGTATAGACATCGGTGGCAGAAGCAGATGCTCCAACGGAGCCCTTCGTCCCCTTAAGGTCCGCTATCGAGTTCAAGTTCTTGTTCTTGAGGGCTATGAAGTGGAATACGCTAGGATACACGCTAGCGATTCCCCTGATGTTTTTCTGCGCCTTCATTCCTTGTAACTGGCCGTTGTATGCCATGTAGTTCACGTTGGAGGCGTTCATCGCGAAGTCCGCTTCGTTACGGCTCATCATCCCCACGTTATCTACCGCGCCGCCAGTTGACATCGCGCGGATATTTAGGCCGCTCACCTTTCCGTTCAGGAGGTTGGCGATGCCCGCTCCGACCTGATAAACCGAGCCGCCTGAGGAAGATGTGCCCATGGTGTAGAGCTTTGCACCCAGAGTCGCGCTTCCGATGAGCGCTACGAAACAGATAACTAGCGCCAATACTGCCACTGAACGGAAATTGAAACCTTTTTTCATCGTAATGCCCCTTTCTAAGAAGATAGATTTGATTGATGCTGTAACCCTAGAAGTTCTCTTTTACGAAATCTATGCCCAGTTGCATTCCCAGCAGGACTATTAGCCTTATCCTGGCCTTGATCCCGCCTAGGTTCCCGCCATTTATCACACCGAGCTTTCTTAGCTCGGCTCCCCCTCCCTCATAGCTGTAGGTCTCCACGACATGCCCCGTATGGCACCTAGATGTAAGAACTACGGGTATCCCGGCAAAAATCGCGTCTTTGATGGCTGGAATCAAGCTTGGAGGCACGTTTCCCGCTCCGAAACCCTCAATGACGACTCCCGGCACCCCTTCATTGATGCATGATCTAAGCAGCAATTCGTTCGTGCTATAGGTCACGCGTATAAGCTGTACGTTATTGTCTAGTTTCACTGGACTGAAGTGTGCCTCCGCCTCTGTCTTGCCAAGGAAGGCGACCTCGTTGTCGTAAAGCACCCCTATCGGTCCGAACTGCGGTGATTTGAACGCGGCTATGTTGTTCGTATTGTCCTTTGATACATACCTTGCCGAATGTATCTCCTGGTTGAGGTAGACCATGACACCGCGTCCGGCAGCCTTCCCTGATTCGATTATCTTTACCGCTCCGTCTATGTTGCCCTTGTAGTCCGAATAGAGCTCGTCCCTGCTCTTCATGGAGCCTGTGAACACTACGGGCTTATCGGTGTCCAATACCAGATAAAACAAGTAGGCGATCTCCTCCAAGGTATCCGTACCTTGGACTACGACCAGCCCTGCGGTATCTTCCCGCGATAATATCTCGGAAGCTTCCTTTAGAAGCTTCTCGCCCAATTCCAATGACAGATGGGGGCTGGGTATATTGCTGAACTCCTTTACGACGACACCGTAGCCTCTTTTATGAGGACTTACGAAATCCGATATATCATCTACAGGCACATTAGGTATCGATTCGTGCCTGGAAGCGTCATAACTACAAAGGATTGTCCCGCCCGTCACCATTATCACGATATTCTTATTTTTTCCGATGGTTTCCATGGTTGATCGAATACATCTCCAATCGCAGCTGTTTTCAGCTCGTCTGTTTCATGTAGATTCTTAGTTGGGCATCGTAGATATGGCTTTTTATTAGGGCCTTTGCGGCTTCTGAGTCTCTTTTCTCTATGGAGTCGATTATAGCCAGGTGGGATTTCGTGAGTCTGTCTATATCGTAGGATCTCATATCAAGCAGCAAGATCCTCCGGGTTTGGTTGAGTATGTTCTCTAGTTCATTGGATAAGTAGGGGTTCTTAGATAGATATGCCATTGCAAGATGGAATTTATGGTTGATGTCGTTGTAGATCCTTGCCTTGTCTATATCGGTATTTGTGTCCTGAATGTCCGTTGCCTGCCGTAGAAGGCTGATCTCCTGGTCCGAGGCATAACTAATGGTTAACTCTATTGCTGCGCACTCAAGTATGCTTCGGTATTGGAATATGTCCTGCAGGTCTTTTACGGTAAAACCTTTCACCATATAGCCTTTGTTTGGGAATTTCTCTATGTAGCCTTCCAGGCAGAGCCTGTTAAGTGCTTCCCTCACGGGTGTCTTGCTTACGCTGTATTTGGCCGCCAACTCTTTTTCGCCAATGATGATACCTTGCTTGTATTCTAGGTTTATGATGTCCTCTTTAAGTTGGGAGTAGATGTTCTCCACTAATAGGACCCTTTCCATAGCAAGCATCCTCTCTAATATATGAGTGATATTTCATTCAAATATCTTACGGATATTATAGATGCCCCAATAACGCCTTATCAAGCTCTATAAAGATAGAATCAACGAGCAAGATGATTGATGGTAACTGTTACCAACGATCTAAAGTCATTCTATGTGCTTTTATGGCACGGAGCTTCATATTTCATTCTTTATGTCCTAAAAGATGTGCACTGGAAAATTTGGCTTCAAGGACCAATTAATGTATACAATAATAGTAGAATGTTTATATTTATAATTTAGCATTGTTCATGAACTAGACGTCCTAATTGAATGCTAGTTTTTTAGTATATTTCCTATTAGCGATTACATATTTGACAGTCAAATCATTATTTGGTATTAAATCAACGCTCATATCCGTTCATCGAAAGGTAGCGCACCGATCATCACTGAATGTCTATAGCATACGATCCGTGAAGGGGGTTTCTCGATGCCGGTCTTGTTGCCAGCGGACATAGGGGCTGACAGGTTCTGCAGTCAGGGGGAGAGGGATGTATTCGAATATCTGAGACGCTCATCGGTAAACGGATACGTGATCCATTCGCTTGGTTTCGATATGAGGAAGCAGCACGAGATCGACTATGTCGTCATCTGCGAAAGGGGCATCCTTTGTCTCGAGGTCAAGGGCGGGGGCGTAGAGCGAAAGGACAACGAGTGGTTCTACGTAGATCACGAAGGCAGAAGGCATTTCGGGGGAGCCGGTCCCTATCGACAGGCGCTGGACAACATGTATGCGCTGAGGGAGCGGTTCAGGGGACATTTCAGATCCGGCGACATCTCACATACCCAGTTCTCTTACGGCGTAGTGTTCCCGGATGCGCCGCTTAGTTTCAAGGGCATCGACGTCGTGCGCGACCTTACGTTCGACAAGACAAGAAGCCTTGACGATTTCGACAAGTTCATCAAGGATTGCTATGACTATTCGGAAGAGCAGTGCAAGAACCTAAATGGTGTTGCCGGAACGAGGCTCACGTACAGGAAGGATATGGAGGTCGTCAAAGATTACCTCGTAGGTGACTTCGGTTACATACCGGATCTGAACGACCAGCTGGACGGTATAGAAAGACGGCTGAACGAAATGACGCAGGAGCAGTATGCTCTCCTCCGCTCGCTTCAGAGAAATAGGCGGTTGTTAGTGTCAGGAGGTGCTGGCACCGGCAAGACCATGATCGCGATAGAGCACGCCAAGAGGCTATCCGACCAGGGCAACAAGGTCCTCTTCCTGAGCTATAACAAACTGATAAAGAACTACCTTGCCCGAACGCGGGCCATGGAAAACGTACACTACGATAACTTCGACAATTTCCTATACCAAGCAGTGCATGGAGAAGACGGCTACAAGGCGCCGGAAGTTGAGTTGTCCGATTTCTTCGCAAAGCAGCTTCCCGACGAATTCATCAGACAGGATGGAATCGTTGAGGAAGATAGGTTCGATTGCCTGATCATCGACGAAGCACAGGACATACTTTGCGATACCAGGCTGCTATGCCTCGACCTTTTAGTCAAGGGGGGCCTGGGAAAAGGGAGGATAGCGATCTTCTACGACGCGATGCAGAACATCTTCAACCCCGGCATGTCTCGGGTCCTGGATGATGCGGTAGATTCCCTGGCGGAAAGCTATGGCTTCGTAAGCTTCGAGCTTACCAAGAACTGCAGGAGCACAAGGAGGATCGTCGATTTCCTAAATTCCGCTTCAGGCATTTCCGTAGTCACCGACAGTGAAGTCGACGGGTTGCCCATCACGATAAAGCCTTATGGGACGAACACAGAGCAGCGCGCCTTGCTTGTGGAGATAATCAAATACTTGATCAGCGAGAAAGTGCCTCTAGAGGACGTGGTCGTCATATCCCATATGGGCGAGAACAACCCGAAGGGCTGCTTCAATGACCTAAGTTCTCTTAAGGGCGTATGTTCGTACGGGTTCTTGGATTCTGATCGCAGCTATGAGAAAGTACCAGGTACCGTCCAGTTCACGACGATCCAGCGGTTCAAGGGCCTTGAGGCGAAGGTCGTGATAGTCGCCGACGTGTACAAGCTGAGCGGCGAAGACATGCAACCTCAAATGAGGAACTATACTGCATTCTCCCGGGCCAAGACGCATCTGTACGTGCTAGCGCATAGCGGCATTAAAAACGAGCTGTCAAAGATAGCGAGGGCTATAAGGTGAACTCACTATGCCGTATGTGACGGCATGGCTATGGCACGTTCCTCGCTTCATCCGGGCCTTCAGTAGATTCTATGATGAGGATCCGCATTAGTCGTATAATTATATATACACAATGTTCGATAATCAGTTCTTTAAGGGGTGAGGGGATGACATGCGCAAACAAGTATATGTAATCGCTTTGCTGACGCTAATTCTGTCATTGTGCTTTATGTCCGCATCCGCTGCCGGCGCCGACTGGGCGTTACGAGTCGACGGCGCAAAGACCCCTGTCCTTTTACCTGACGGCGGTATCGCAGTGATATCGGGCAGCAAGGTCGTCGCTGTAAACGCGGATGGGAACACGAAATGGAGCTGGGACGCTGGCGGACAGGTCAAATTCTTGGCGACCGATGATGCCGGAAATCTCTATGCCGCGCTTAATAAAACCGTCTTCAAAGTATCCGGCGCAGGTAAGATGATATGGAAGACCGATGCGTTCGGGGAAGTATACTCGTTCGCCTTCGTCGAAGGCAAGCTACTGGTCGGATGGGCCAACGGCCTATTCGAGCTCGATGATAAAGGGAAGCTTCTTTGGGAATACTATATGCCGGAGGACTGCTGATTCCCCACGATAGTGGGACCGGTCTGGTCCCTGAGCTACATGGGTAACGGAAAGTGCATACTAGTGGGGAAAGTATTCTTTGACGTCACCAATCCCAATCCCGTCGACGGCTATGATTACATCAACATGTTCAACATCAGTGACGGCAATACCGTAGCCCAGTTCAAGGCGGTAGAGCCTTTCACCATAAGGTTGATAAAACCCGTGAGCCAGACGAAAGCGCTAATATCTGCCGATTACTCTGGCCTGGTCAGCTGGAACACGGTCGACAAGTACCTTTATGAGTGGAGGCTCAAGGTGGATCCTCCGAAATACGTTTGTGTCGGCCAATCGAACCAGGCCCTGATAGTAGGCAAGGACGGCAAGGGTATATCTACGGTCGACATAAAGAAAGGCACCCAGCTAAAGCAATCATCATATACTGAAACGGTCTTGGGAGAACCTATTTTCATCGGTTCGCGGTACTATGTCCCGGTCAATGGCGGGCTGATGGTGCTTGGAACTAATCTAGAGACGGTGTCGCGGTATAACCTGAGTGGACTGAAAGGTTCTGTATCCCTGCTGCCGGCAAAGGACTCGATATACATCGTGGGTGACAATCTACTTGCTAGATACGGTATCTGAGTGCTCGTGGTTTCTTTGTTAAGTGCTGGCCTTCTAGTGTGAGGCCAGCACTTTCTTCTTTGGCACAACGACATCCTACGAGATCTATCCAGAGATGCATCATAACTTAATGTATGTGGATTCAGCTGCTCCTTTTCCTTCATCCATCGGCCTACGTGTTGCTGGAAATATATAAGTGCTGTATAAATAGTAATAGAATAGTCCATTTTAGCATTCGAGGTGCACAATTGGACGAAGATATAATGCGTGGCTATTTCTATGAGCTAGTTGTCATTCAAGAGAAGGCAATGATTGAAGCACTATCCACTTTCCCTCTCGACGGAACCGTAAAAGGCCTGATATTATCGGCAAAAGCCTGGGAAAGGAATGTCACCAGGCTTGAAGCTCAATTCATGAAGAAGAACGATCTTACACTGAAGGACCTGGCAAGGATAAAGGTGATCGGCGAGCTTTTCAACTGGCCAACACCTGATAGCGAGTTATCCGAAGCTTGTCCTGCGATTAAGGATTCTTACGTCCAGCTTTAAAATGTCCCTGAATTCTAATGTTAAGTAGATTGATGCTTGATGTACCTTTATCGCTACACGACTCCTTCATCGATCATTTGATGATGCATTGGCAATTTATGCATTATAAAGATAGCCCTCTAGATGGGACCTTAGCTTTATCCCATAAAGAGGGCTACCTTCACATAACCGGCGTCTGTCGTTCTAGGCTGTCTATATACCTTAAGCCGGTATCTGCTAGATGAGTACCATGTCTATGCCTGCCAGAGAGCAGAACGCCTTCAGCTTCTTGCTCAGATCCCCTTCCCTGACGAGCAGGTGGTGGTCGGCACCGGCTTCAAGCATCTTCTTATACGCCTTCATGGCTCCGCAGTCCTGAGGCTTGAACTTGGCGACGAGCTTGCTTCCGCCTTCTACCCATTCCTCCTTGCTCACCTCGAGAACGGAACCTTTTACTACGGTCATCGTATAGTTGCCCGCCTTGCCGCACAGGTTAATCGCTGTGGCTTTCTTCATAGGCTTTAACGGAAGACCGACAAAGACTCCGTTATCCCCCAAAGGCGAAAGCTGCACCTTATCCAGGTCGGCAGCCAGCGAATGGGCGCTGCTTCCTTCATGCGCGAGCAGGAGAGCATCGTTAGCCTTGTCAATATTGCCTATTTCGGCCAATGCCGTTGCTCCTGCCGATATTTCGTTCAGCGCTACCATGATGGCAGTATGGGAGATATCACCCTCGGTATCCACTATTATGCCCTCATCGGCGAACCATGAGGACGGCAGGTTAGCCATCCCGCCGAAATCCGGGTAGCATTCGGCAGCCAATGCCGTAAGGCCGTACTTCCTGAACAGCTCCTTCATACCCAGATATACCTTGGCCTCATATATCAGGCGGCTTTCTTCGGCGATAGACCTTCCCAGTCCCGCCTTGCGCTTATCCTCAAGCACCTTTGCCGCGTCTGTATCCTTCTGCTCCTTTATGAGCTCAAGCAATTCCGTCATCTCGATATGTACTATGGTCGTGCCGAACACATCCGAGAATTCCCATTCCTCTGATGTCATGTCCTGGGAGTTTGCCACCCTCCAAGTCTGCCTGGGTCCAAGCAGTGCGATCTTTGAGTTGCTCACGGTCTTATATGCTTTAGCCGCGGAAGCGAACACTTCAAGTTCGTTCTGCAGGTCTTTATCCTCAGGTAGCCCGTATACGAAATCGTACGGAATCCCCTGCTGTGATAATATGCTGCCGAAATGTTGCACGCACCCGAGGGAGAAGGTCTCCGTGTAGGGTACGGCCCACATCAGCATAGGTACCCTGAGCGTGTTGATAAACAGATACTGCAACGAATCTAGGACCCAGCTGGCATGCAAAACCAGGAGGAAGTCCAGGTCCTTCTCAGCGAATTTCGAAGCTTCAGATAAAGCGTCGGCCGCATCCCATACGGTCTTGCCGGCCATGCAGACTTCATACCCTGCTCCTTCAAGCATGCTCTTGGCTCTTAGCGTAAAGTCATTTGCCCTTTCCCCGCCGCTTTCAAAACGGCTGGCGACTACTACGAATCCAACTCTTGCTTTACCGATGATCATCGCCCCCATATCTTCTTTGTTTTATCAATGTCTTTACTTCAAAAGGGAGTGGGTCAGTCCATCAATGCTCCCCCGTTGACATCCAATATCTCTCCGGTGATGTAGCTCGCTCCCCTTGATGCTAGGAATACGACGGCCGCTGCGACGTCCTCGGGCATTCCCGGACCTCGGACGATTGAACCATAGGCCGCGCTTTTCCTCTGCTGCCCGTATACGTCGTGCAATGGGGTATCGATGATCCCCGGTGCTATGGCATTAACATTTATCCCGTAACCTAAGGCTTCCTTGGCAGTCTGGATGGTAAGGCACGATAGCCCCGCTTTTGATACCGAGTAGCATGCTGCGGCATTTATACCGCCGATCTTCGCGCCAAGGGAGCTGATGTTGATGATAGTCCCCTTCTTCTTCCGTTTCATCGAGGGGAGTACCGCCTGAGTCGCGAACAACGGTCCCTTAAGGTTTATGGCCATGCACCTGTCCCAGTCCTGCTCGCTGATATCCTCGATTCTTCCCGTCATCGTCATCCCTGCGTTATTGACCAGGATGTCTATGTCTCCCAGGCAGACGCTTGCCATATCGATGGCGTTGAAGACTGCGTCCTTGTCGGATATGTCCAGCTTGAAGGTCATCGCTTTCCTGCCCATCGCCTGGATCTCATCGGCGACGTCCATGGCAGCTTTCTGGTGCGAATGGAAGCAGATGGCCACATCGGCTCCTTCGGCAGCCAGCGCCCTGCATATTGCAGAACCGATCCCTCCGCTGGCTCCAGTAACAAAAGCGGTCTTGCCTGCCAATTCCATTGCCTTGCCCCTTTCCGTACAGGGTCTGGCGTTATCGGTCGTATGGACTTTTTATCGGCATTCGCCATGCCGATTAGTCAATATCTGCCAGTCTATTCCCCATGGTTCTATCTGATGCCGTTCCCAGCACCTGCATAATCCGTTCTAGAGCTGTCAAGGTCGTGCTTCGTTTCGGACTCGTTAGTTGAAGACCGTTCCTCCGCACACGTTTATCGACTGTCCATTTATCGCGCTTGACGCGTCGCTAGCCAAGTACATGACAGCATCCGCGATCTCCTCAGCGGTGACCAGCCTGCCTATTAGCGTCTCGGCAACCAGCATCTTGTAGTACTCCTCTTCGCTGATGTTAAGCCGCTTTGCCTCCGCCTTCACCAAAGTCATGATCCTGTCCCCGGCCACCGTGCCCGGGCATACGCAGTTCACCCTGATCCCATACTTCGCGACTTCGCGTGCAAGGCACTGCGTGAATCCGACCTGTGCCCACTTTGTACAGCAATAGGCGGACCTATCAGCTTCGCCCCTTTTGCCAAAGTCGGAGGAGATGCTTATGATCGCACCTTTTCGATTGGGTATCATATACTTCAGGACTTCCCGCGAAGCCAGCATGGTACCGGTTATGTTGGCGGCGAAAGTCTCGTCCCACTGCTTTTTGTTCATCTCCGCAACCGGAAGGACCGGACCTCTGAGCCCAACGTTGTTAACAAGCACGTCTACGGTCTTGTATTCATCGTATGCCCTTGCCACCATATCTATGATCGACTGCTCCTGCATGACGTCGCATACAACGGGAATGCTCTTTCCGCCGAAGCTTGCGATTTCCCCTGACACCTCGACTACGTCCGCCTCAGTCCTTCCTGCGAGGACGAGCTTCGCACCTTCACGGGCGAATGCCATGGATATAGCCTTGCCTATCCCTTTGCCCGCCCCAGTAACGATTACGACTTTATTCTCAAACCTCATTCTCAATCCCCCTTTGAGGATATGTCTTCGACTTCCAACCCGACCTCTTTGGCCAGGTTCACCAGCTTGGCATACGCATGGTCAGGTATCCATATGCCGTTTTGTTCCGACCTTTCCATGATCTCGTTCTCGATCTCGCCGGGTATCAGCAATCTATCCGTGCCGACGGCTTTGGGACGGTTGTGAAGGCCGTCCGTAAAGGAGCTTACATCTTGTTTGAACTCCCTTACATCACGCATCTTGGATATGTCGATGGCCATTATGAAATAGCCTAGCCTCGAAGGTTCTTCGGGATACAGTATCCAGTCCTTCAGCTGCTCTGCTACACCGGCCCCGGGAAGGATGGAGGACAGTATCTCGGCCATCACCGCTATACCATAGCCTTTGTAGCCACCAAACGCGCTCGCAGAGCCTCCTCTGTCGAGGTCGTTGGGGTCCTTGCTTGGCATGCCCTCGGAATCGAACACCCAGCCGTCCGGTATCTCCTTGCCCTCTTTGTACATGTTCATCATCTTGCCGACTGCAACTATCGAAAGGGCCATATCGAGCACTATCGGAGTCCCGTTCGCCGTAGGCGCAGCTATGCTTATTGGATTGTTGCCTATTGCAGGCCCCTTGCTGCCGGGGACTCCGATTACGGGTGTGGAGTTGCTGATCGCTATTCCGATCATATCGTTCTCGGCGCACATCATCGCATAGTACGCGCCCGCCCCGTAATGGCTGCCGTTCTTCACGCTGACGACCGAGCTGCCGAATTTCTTCGCGAGCTCGATCGCATGCAAGGTAGCCTTGGCGCCGCTCAGCTGGCCCAGGCCGTTACAACCGTCCATAAGGCATACGCTGCCGCTCTCCGAGACGATTTTGATTTGGGCCTTGGGGTCGATGCCGCCCTTCTTGACCTGCTGCACATAATTAGGGAGCGCAACTACGCCATGGGAGCTCACGCCCCTCGCGTCCGTATCGACCAATACCTTAGCCGCGATACGCGAATCTTCTTCGCTAAATCCGAATCCCCTCAGGATGCCACTGGCGGTATCCATGAGCTTCTTCGCGGATAAATAAACACCTTGCCGGACCATCGTCTTTCCCTCCTTAGATAAAGCCAGCGGCTGGCCCTCTACTGCTGCCTTTCTAGCCCGACCCTGTTACCGCAGCCCTTGCTGATCTCCGAAAGGGCGTTCTTGGCGCCGTTTATCATGAATTCGATATCATCGCATATCGCCATGAACTGGAAGCCCTGGTTGATCCTCTTGATCGCAGCTTCGTTCGAACCTACATGGATGCCTACCGGTACGCCGTGCTTCTTGCCGGCTTCCAGGACCCTCATCACCGCGGCTTCGAACTCAGGCCTGCTCAGCTGACCGAACATGCCCATCGAGGCTGACAGGTCTGCCGGTCCTATGAACGCTCCGCCAAGGCCTTCTACTTCGAATATCTCATCTATCCTGTCTACCGCGCCTATAGTCTCGATCTGTATGATGACAAGGTTGTCTTCATTCGCATTAGCCATGTACTTGCCTTCATCCAGGTCGTATTTTGTCGTGCGGCCGCCGCCTATGCCCCTTTGGCCCTTCGGAGGGAACATGCATCCTCTAACGGCTTTTTCAGCTTCCTCTTTCGTGTTCACCCAAGGTACCACGATGCCCTTGGCGCCTCTGTCCAGAGCCAGCTTCATCAGGACAGGATCGTTCCATGATACGCGCACCATAGGGACCACTTCCGTACGCTCTATGGTCCTGATCATGTTCTCTACCGTCTCGAAGCTGTGCGGGGCGTGCTCCATATCTATCACAAGCCAGTCGAATCCGATGTAGCTCATCACTTCGGCAGATTGGCACGAAGAAACGCTCAGCCATGAACCGAGGGTTGGCTTGCCCTGCTCCATCAATACCTTAGCCCTGTTGTTTCCCTTGTTATCGCAGCATTCCATCCTGATCATCTTCCCTTCCATGATTGGGTTTAAGCTTTGCTATCAACCGCCCAGATATGCTTTCTTGACCTTCTCGCTGTGCCTTAGCTCATCGGCGGGCCCTTCGACCACTATCTTCCCCGATTCGATGACGTAAGCCCTGTCCGAGTGCTCGAGCGCCATGTTCGCGTTCTGCTCCACGAGAAGGATGGTCGTGCCGTCCTTATTGATCGTCTTTATAATGTCGAAGACTTCCCTCACCAGGACGGGGGCCAGCCCTAGGGACGGTTCGTCCAGCAAGAGCAACTTGGGCCTGCTTACGAGGCTCCTTGCTATCGCTAGCATCTGCTGTTCTCCACCGCTGAGGCTCCATGCCTTCTGGCTGTGCCTCTCCTTGAGCCTTGGAAATAACTCGTACATCCGTTTGATGTCGTTCTCTACCTCGGCTAACTTGGTGCCATGCATCCTCCTGACGCAAGCACCCGTAAGGAGGTTTTCATAGACGCTGAAGTCGGGGAACACCCTCCTGCCCTCAGGGACGATGGAGATCCCTGATGCCACTATCTTGTTCGAATCCAGCTGATCCATCCTCTTGCCGAGGAAATCGATTTTGCCCTTGGTGGGCTTCAGCGCGCCCATGATGGCATTAAGGGTCGTCGTCTTTCCGGCCCCGTTGGAGCCGATTATCGTAACGATCTCATTCTCCTTGACGTTAAGGCTCAGGTCATGGAGGACCTGTACTTTGCCGTATGCAACGTTGATTCCGTCAATGGTAAGCATCAGCTACCACCTCCCCGAGGTAAGCCTCTATGACCTGCTCGTTCTGCTGGATCTCGGCGGGGATACCTTCTGCGATCTTCGCCCCGAAGTTCAGGACCGATATCCTGTCGCAGACTCCCATGACCAGCTTCATGTCGTGCTCGATCAGCAACACCGTTATGCCAAGGTCGCGAATCTTCCTGATACAAGTCACGAGACCTTCCTTTTCCGTAGCCACCATGCCCGCCGCGGGCTCGTCGAGCATTATTAGTTTTGGGTCGCTCGCCATGGCCCTGGCTATTTCCACGAGCCGTCTCGGCCCGTGGGCGAGGCTTCCGGAGATTTCGGTACCATCTCCCTGATACCCGACGAGCTCCAGGAGCCCTCTGGCTTTGTCAGCGAACGTGGACTCTTCCTTCCTGGTGCCGGCGTCCCTCAGCAACGAACCGGCTACGCCTGCTTTCCCCCTGCAGTGCATTCCGCACATGACGTTCTGCAGCACGCTCATCTGCGAGAAAAGCCTGGAGGACTGGAAAGTCCTGGACATGCCCTTTATCACCCTCTGGTGGGGCTTCTGCTTGTCCATCCTCTCGCCCTTGAACTTGACCTCGCCGCCGTCTATTACGTACAATCCGCTCACGACGTTGATCAGCGTGCTTTTCCCCGAGCCGTTGGGGCCGATGAGGCCTCTTATCTCGTTTTCCTCTATGGACGTAGTAACCTGGTTCAGAGCAATCAGGCCACCGAACTTCTTCGTAAGAGAACAGAGCTCAAGTATTTCAGACATTGGTATCTTCCGCCTTTCTGGCAGTACGTAGAAGTTTCAGCCTCATGAGCACGTCCACCGTTAATGTCCTTGCAAGCTCTCCGATGCCGCCCGGGGCCTTCAGGGCGATTATCGCCACCAGCAGGCCGTACAGCGCCATATAGCTTTCCTTCAGGAACCTCATCCATTCCGGTATGATCTGCAACATAAATCCGCCTACCACCGCGCCCCATATCGTGCCGGGTCCGCCGACCAGCAACATCGCGACTATCGTCTGCGAGGCCGCAGGTGAGAATGTGTCGGGTGATATGTATCCTATGAATGATGCCAGCAGCCCGCCGGAAATCCCGGCCACGAATGCGCTTATCGTGAAGATGAGTATCTTATAGAACCTGACATCTATGCCAGACGATTCGGCCGCCATCTCGTTGTCCCTGATGGCCTGCACTGCCCTACCGACGCGGGAATCTTTGATTCTGGCGAATGCCAGGACAGATATCAGCATTACCGAAACGATGAAGTAGTACTTCGCTATCGGGGTACTAAAGATTATGGGTCCGAGGCTCGGCGGCGGTATCTGGGGTATCCCGTCAGCCCCTCTGGTGAGCGTAACCCAGTTGTTGAATATCAATTCCAGTATCTGGTTGAACCCTATCGTGGTTATGACTAGGTACACGTTCTTGATCTTAAGGCTCGGGATGCCCAAAAGCACTCCCACCATGGCACTTACGACCCCGCCCATCAGCAATGCGGGCAGGAACGGGAAGTTGAGCCTTGTAAGAAGAAGGGCCGTAGTATATGCACCTAGGCCCCAGAACGCCGCGTGTCCTAGTGAAGTCAGCCCGCAAAGTCCCATCAGGTAGTTGAGGCTTATGACCAGTATGCTGGAGATGGCCCCCAATGAAAGCACATACATCTGATAGTCCGTCTTAGCGAAAAGAGGAAGGGCTAACAGAATAAGTATTGGAATAATCTTTTTAATACTTTTCAAGACATTACCCTCCCCACTAAGCTTTTTCGCCGGCCGCTTCGCCGAACAGCCCTCTTGGTCTGACAAGCAAGAAAAGGATCAGGAATGCGAAGCCCCAGGCATCGCGGTAGGACGACGATATGAAGAACGCCGCGAACACTTCCACGACACCGGCTATGAAGCCGCCTATGATCACACCGTGGACGTTGCGCCCGAAACCTCCGATGACCGCCGCCGCGAAGCCCTTGCTCATAAGGACGGCGAGCGAGGGGGTAACGAAGAATATGGGCCCTGCCATGACTCCCGCCACGGTGGCGAGCGCCGTGCTAAGGGCGAACGTATACCTGATTATCGTCCTGACGGGGATGCCCATCAGCGCCGATACTTCCTTGCTCTGGCCGACGGCCCTCATCATGAGGCCTATCTGCGTCTTGTTAAGCAGCATGTATATGATTGCCACAACAACCAGCAGCACGCTCAGTATCAAGAGGTTCTGCGTATCGAATACGAGGTTTCCAAACCTTAGCGATGACTGCCTGATGAACCTGGGCACGACGAAGGGGATGGGACCCCATACTATCTGTGCCATCTCGGTTATGAAGATGCCAGCACCAAGTGCTGCGAGCATGAAGCGGGTCGGGACGGCGAACCTCACCGGCTCGTATATCAGGTACCCGAATATGCTACCTACGATGGCCATGGCGGCGATCGTCAATATGGCAGCCGGCACCACTGGCAGCTTCAGGAACACCGTGAATGTCACACCTGCGTAAGCCCCCAATGTTACGAGCGCGCCCTGTGCGATGTTTAGGCCGCCGGTGGAGTTGAAGATCAAGTTCATCCCCATGCCGATCAGTCCGTATATCGCTCCCATCGCAAGACCGCCTACTACCAGCTGAAGAAGGATAGATATGTCCAATTCGCTCCCTACCTTCGTCCCTTCCCCCGGCGGGCTCCCGTAAAGGGAGCCCGTCGGCGGAAGACAGTAACTTAACTGTGTTTACTTACTTGAACTCGACTACGTCGATGACCTTGTGGCTGCCGTCAACGATCTGGACGATCACCATCGAGTGGGACAGGTCCTGATTCGCATCGCAACCATAGGGCTTGGTCGTTCCGGCAGTGAAGTCCTTGGTCTCGAGGAGGGCCTTCCTAATTGCTACCCTTGCTTCTTCGAGAGGCATCATCATCTTCTTGCCGTTGACTTCCTTGATGACTCCGGCCCTGCGCAGTGCGTCGGCGACTACGAGAGTACCGTCATAGGGCCACTGCATGTCGCTGTCTGCTGCTTCCTTGTACTTAGCCATTATCTTGTCATTGAGGTACTTGACCCACTGTGCGGTGCCTGTGGGCGTATAGTCGACGATTGCGTATATTCCCTCTGCGTCGGCCCCGGCGATCTTTACGCAGATAGCCAGGCTTCCGTATGAGGAGCCACCAACGAACTTGACGTCCAGACCCAGCTGCTTGACCTGTCTGAGGATGACACCGTCGTCCTCAGGGTTAGGACACCACGAGAAGATGCAGGTTGCGCCGCTCTTCTTGATGGCGAGCAACTGCGCGGTGTAGTCTTTCGTGCCCCTTGCGAATCTCTGTGTGGTGAGCAGGGTGATGCCATAGACTTCCTTCAGGACTCTCTGGGTCTCCTCGAAGCCACCCTGTCCGAATGCGTCGTCGCTGTAAAGGGCCGCGATCTTGGTCTGCTTGAGGTTCTCTACGATGAACTTGGCCATGATGCCGGCGTTGCCCTTGTCGTTGGTCCTGATGCCGAACATCCAGGGATTCTTTAGTTCCCTTACCGACCATGCGGATCCGCCGTATACAGCGGGTATCTCCGCTTTGAGGATGACGGGCGCGACTGCGTGGTTCTGGCTGCTGTAGTCGGTCGCGAATGTTACCATCAGCTTCCTGTCATGGATCAGCTTGTTGAGGGCAGCGACCGCACCTTCGTTGGTGCCCTTCGTGTCCTCGTAGACCATCTTGATCGGTACGCCGTTGATTCCGCCCTCGGCGTTGATCTTCTCTACGGCCACCTCATGGCCGCGTCTCATGATCTCGCCGGATAGTGCGTTGGGACCCGTAAATGCGTTGGCCGTGCCTATCTCGATATAGGCCGGTGCGGGTGACCATTCGCCGGCATCCTTGGAAGCTACTCCGAACGAAACTACCAGGATTGCCATCAATGCCAAAAGAATCAGACGATTGTTGGATCTCATGTTGGAATCTCCTTTCTTTCTGGCCATCTTTTCGGTCTCCGGTTGTTTTCTATCTAGCAACACCCCTTCCCGAGTTGATTAGCCTTCACGGTAAAGAGCTGGTGTCTAGACGCCTTGATTAGGAAATCTTCTGATTGATGATCGTCAGTCGACCTCGAAGTTGGGTACCAGCGATTCGTACAACATCTTGTACTTCCCGTACGCGACCTTGTAAACTTCCCTGTTATCCGGGTTGGGTTTGTACTCTTTCTTAACAGACACCATATTGCCCACGGCATCCTCGATGCTCTTGGTCATCCCTATCGATTTGGCCGCCAGCATCGCTGCGCCTAGGCTGCCGCATTCCTCGTTCTGCATCGTATAGATCGGCTTTCCGCTGGCATCCGCCTTGATCTGGTTCCAGATTGCGCTGCGGGAACCTCCGCCCAAGGACCTTATCTCGGAAGTGCCTATGCCCATCTCGAACAAAGCATCTATGTTCCGGTTGATGGCGAACGCGATGGCTTCCATGATAGCCCTTATGAAATAGGGTTTGGTATGGTGGAGGGTGAAGCCGTAGAACACCCCTTTGGCTTTTGCGTTGGATTCGGGCGCCATGGCGCCCTGAAGGTGCGGCAGCATCACAAGTCCGCTGCAACCTGCAGGTACCGTCTTCGCCTCGTCATCCATTATCTTGTAGGGGTCGATGTCTGAAAGTGCTGAAGTGACTGATTCGATCTGGCAGAAGTAATCTTTGAACCATCTTAGTACCATTCCGCCCGTAGTAAATGTGTGTGCCATGTAGGTATCGGGTATCGCGTGGTAATGACAAGGTATCTTCCATTTGGGATTGATAAGGGGCTTTCCCGTCGTAGCGCAGATCGCAAGGGCGGCACCCGTATTCTCCGACACCATGCCGGGCACTATGTTGCCGGCCCCCAATGCTCCGCAAGCCTGGTCGAGCGCCCCTGTGGCCACGATCGTCTCGGACGTAAGCCCTAGCTCTCTCGCCACTTCCGGAAGCAGCGGCCCGACCATCTCACCCGATTCCCTCAGCTCTGGCAGCTGGCCCTCGTCTACCTTTATGTAGTCGAGCATGTCCTTCCACCAGACCTTGTTGATTATGTCCCAGTAAGCCGTGGAGCATACGAGCGAGCCTTCGCATACGTACTTTCCCGTCAGCCTGTGAATGAAATAGTCCTCTATGAGAAGGAACCTTCTAGTCTTTCTGTGCATCTCCGGCATGTTGCGATATAGCCAGAGTATCTTGGATGCGGGCCAGGTAGGGACTATTTCAACCTGACCCGTGGTGCTGTACGTAAGCTCGTTTCCGAAATGGGCCGCAAGCTCCGCCGCCTCATGCTGCGCGCGGTTGTCAAGCCATACGATCGCGTTCATCAGCGGCTCGCCCTTCTCGTCCGCCATGATGAGGGTCTCTCCCTGGGCCGATATGCCCAGGCCCTTGACCTTCGACGGCGCTACTTTAGAGGCCGCCATGACTTCAGCTAGCCCCTTCTTGAAAGCTTCCCAATACGTCTCGACGGGAAGCTCGACTTCAAGGGCGGAAGGGGTGACCAGGGCGTACTCCTGTGTGGATTTCGCCATGGCTTTGCCTTCGGAATCGAACAGTATGACTTTTATCGCCGTTGTTCCAAGATCGAGAGCGAGAATATAGTCCATGAATACACCCCCAGTGGTTAGAGCGGGCATACGTGCCCGATTATGGTGTAGGAGCCAGGCTCCAAGTGATCACTGCGACTTCGGTGCCGATGTTGCTGAGCCTATGGGGCTTGCCTTCCGGGATCACGATGATGTCGCCCTCACCGAGCTCGTAGTACTTCCCGTCATCCGGAGTATGCATTATCACTTGTCCCCTGCTCACGAAGAATATCTCCTTTGAGACGGGATGCCCGGGATCCACGGCACCGGTCTGTCCCGGTAGCAATGTCGACGATCCGAACAGGATCTTGTCAGTTACGGCGTACTCGCGGCATACCTCGGGTCCGTCCATGAACAAGCGCGCCGCGTCCTTGCGTACCACCTTGGTATCCATGCGGTCACCTCATTTCCCGAAAAATACTTCGTTGTCGTGCACCATGAGCTCCGCGCCGGTATCGCCCATGTCCACGACCTCGCCTATGAAGACTACATGATCGCCAATCTCGAAGGCCTTATAGAGCTTGCAGTCCAGATAGGCCGCACAGTCGGCCAGGATGGGAGCTCCCGTCTTCTTGTAGAGTATCTCGAGGCCTTCGAGCCTATCCTTGCCCTTACCGGTGCCGAAGCCGCACTTCCTGGCTAGTTTGACTTGGTCAGGCCTTAGCATGTTGACCGAGAAGCACCCGGCTTCGGAGATCATCTCGCTCGTATAGTGTGTCCGGCCTATTGCCACCGATACCAGGAGTGGATTCGATGAGACCTGGGTGACCCATGCGGCGGTCATCCCGTTCATCTGCTTGTCCGTCTTCGTGCCGATGATGTAATCTCCGTATTTCATCCTCTTCATCGCGTTTCCAGTGCCGTTCGACATGTCCGGTCCTCCTTTGGGTAAGAATTGGAACCCTTTGCTCTTCTACAGAAGACCAGCGAACTTCAAGGCCTCCGCTATGGATTCCGATTCCGCCTTCTCGACGGGCAATATCGGCATGCGAGGAGTGCTGCTGGAGCGCCCCAGTAGCCTTACGGCCTCCTTCACGGGTGCAGGGAAGTTCACCGAAGCGCCTATGGCCCTGCCTATGGGAAGCAGCTTGAAGTATACTTCACGCGCTTCTTCGTACTTGCCGGCCTGAACGAGCGCGAGCTGCTCTACGAGCATCTTGGGAGCTATGTTGCCGAGCGCCAGTATGACGGCCTTGACTCCGAGGCAGAAGCACTGGAAGCTCAAGTCGTCACAGCCCGAGAAGATGGTGAGCCTGTCTGCGAACAACCTTACGAGCTCGGAGAAGTAGCTGAAGTTCCCGCTCGATTCCTTAATGCCGACTATGTTGTCGAGCTTGATGAGCCTTTCGATTGTGTCATAGTCGACTTCCACCCCCGTATGGGCGGGGAGGTTGTAGATGATGACCGGTATGCCGACTTCGGATATGGCCTTATAGTGCAAGTAGAGGCCCTCTTTATTGGGTATTGCGTTGAAAGGCGTGATTACCAGGGCTGCGTCCGCTCCTGCTTCCATTGCGTCTTTCGTAAGTTCCAAAGCGACGTTCGTAGTGGGTGCACCTGTTCCGGCTATGATCTTGCCCTTCCCATTCATCGCTTCCCTTGTTGCCTTGATGACAGCGACCCGCTCCTCGCGGGTAAGGTTTACTGCCTCTCCCGTCGAGCCGTTGCACACTATTCCTGCGCAGCCTTCCTTCATCAGGAATTCCACGTTCTTCTTGATGCCTTCGATGTCAAGGGCCCCATTGGCCATGAAGGATACTGTCATCGCCGGGAAAATGCCTTCGAACTTTACTTTCTTCATCTTATTGCCTCCCATATAGCGGTTCTTCTGTATTTGCCTCGACTAGTGATGCGCTTCTATCCTATCTATTTCTCCAAGTACCTCAGGGCGGCGTCCAGCTGGTCGCTGTAGCTTCCGTCCGGTACGAAATTCCTGGTGAAGAAGGCTCCACCGATGGTGAATCCCCATGGGTTGAGGTCCTTTATTATGTCGAGCCTTGCGAATGAGTTGATGCTTCCTGCGATGATGACCGGCGCGTCGACCGCGCTTATGAACCTCTTGGAGAGGCTGACCGGCTCTTCAGAATCATGTCTGTAAGCCAGAAGGTCGAAACCGTCCACTCCGTCGGTCAAAAGCTCCTTAGCTTCGGCGATTATCTCGTCGCCAGAACCCGAGAGCACGCTGGGGCTGCCGCTGACCTTCCCGCAGAAGGGCAGGTACTTGCATCCGCCGTCCTTGAGGATCTTCATGACTGACGGGTAATATATCGTGCCAGTGAGGTAATCGAAGCCGCAGGCTACGGAAAGGTCCGCCGCCTTCTTGCATTCGTCTTCCGTGTAAGTAACGACTTCCATGAAAGTGGTCTTGCCGGCAGCTTTCATCTCCGCCACCAGGTCCTTCATCTGCTCATACGGCAGGCCGACGTCCTTAAATCCCCAGTTAAGCGCTCCTTTTACATCCTTTGCCTCGTTGAAGTAGGCGAGTGCGTCCTTTACCGTGCGGTCGTTGTGTGTCAACATCGTGATAAGTCTAGGGGCCAATACTAACAACTCCTTAGGCGCTATGCGCAGTGATATGTAGATTGCGTACTAATGCGTCTGCTCTTGCGTCTTGGCGATGATGACATTCATGCCCTGGCTTCTCAGCAGATTGAGCAGCTTCTCGTCTATCCCGTCGTCAACGATTAGTTTGCTGACGGCGCCCAATGCACACACCCCTATGGGTGCCACTCTTTCGATCTTCGTATGATCCGCAAGCACGATGATCTCCTTGGCGGTCTCTATCATGGCCTTTTTGACCTCTACTTCGTCCATGTTGAAGTCAGTGATCCCACGATCGGACGATAAGCCGCCTATGCCTATGAATGCCTTGTCCGCGTTGAAGCTTCCTAAAAGATCCCTCGTCATCCCTCCGATGAGCGAAAGCTCCGCGTTCCTGAGGGTACCTCCAAGCAATACGGTCCTGATCTTAGGATTCTTCGCCAGCTCGAGCACGTTGGGTATCCAGTTTGTGAGCACTGTAATCTGATTCATCTGCGATAGGGAATGAACGAATGAAAGCAGCGTTGAGCCTACGTCGACTATTATTACGTCTCCTTCCTTCACTAGTTCGCAGGCCTTCTTCGCAATAGCTTCTTTTTCTCCTTGGCTTTCCTTGATCCTTACGTGGTACGAAGGTTCGTACTCTTTGGTCCTTACTTGCTCAGCCCCACCATGGGTACGGTGGAGCCTTCCTTCTGCCTCCAGCTTTAGGAGATCCCTTCTTATGGTCATGCTGGAGACTTTGAACATGACCCTCAGCTCTTCGACGCTGAGAGATTTTCGTTCTTTCAGTAGTTCAGATATGTATTGCCTACGCCTTGGAGTCGAGAACGATTCGTTGTTGCCGTCAAGCATTCCGCTCCCCCTCACAATTAAGTAAGTGCAGTTGTTCTAATTTGTTCGATTTATATGTTTTGTGTTCGTTTTCATTCTACTATGTTTTGTTCGTATTTACCATGAAAAAATGGTGAAAACACGTTGAATCTCATATGAATTAACCAATATGCCTGTTACATGAGCCAATATTTCATCATATTGACCCTGTGCGCGAAAGTGTGTTGTTTAAGTTGAGTTTGGTTGATGATTAAAAGTAGCCTTTTCAAACAATATAACACACTATTCAGCTAATAACGCACATTGATTTACATTCATTATGTGCTTAATTGTTCGTATCTAGTGAATAACTCGCGAATTGAGCAAGATCAAAGCTATGTTGGGCCAAAACGGCATGAAAAAACACCGGGAATACCCGGTGCCGGTCCTCGTTATTCGATTTTCGGCCTATTCCGCTACGATGACTTCTATCCCCGCGCTCCTGAGAATGTCGATCTTCGCAGAATCTGCCTTGCTGTCAGTTATGATCGTGTCAATCGCACTTATAGGAATTACCCTTACAGGCGCAACCCTGCCCAACTTGGTATGGTCCACAACCAGTACCTTCTTGCTCGCCGAATCTATGGCGATCTTCTTTACTTCTACTTCATCTAGATTGTAGTCGGTGACTCCCTTTTCGATGGATACGCCTCCTATGCTGATGAAGCATATGGAAACGTTGAAATCCCTCAGCACCCTCTTGGGTATCATGCCGACAAGGGACAGCTCCGAGTTCCTAAGTACGCCCCCGGGCACAATCGTCCTGATGTTGGGCTGCTTGGCGAGCTCCATTACATGGGGCAGCCAATAGGTTATGACGGTGACGTCCTTCTTGTTGCCAAGATGCCTGCTGATGTCGAGAAGGGTCGTACCCACGTCGAGGAATACCACGTCCCCGTCCTTTATGAGGGCGGCCGCTTGCCTGCATATTGCACTCTTCTCTTCAGTGTTCTCCCTGAGCCTAATAATGTAGGACGGTTCATATTCCTCTGTATGTACCGGTTCCGCCCACCCGTGCGACCTTTTCAACCTGCCTTCCAGCTCCAGGCTGCTGAGGTCCCTGCGGACCGTCATGGCAGATACGCTCAGCATATCACCCAGTTCCTTCACGGAAATAGGGTTGCCGTTCTTGAGCATGTCAATAATCTGCCTTTTCCTTTGCAACGATGACATTGCCATAAATCAAACCTCATCTGACTATATCATTGCCATCATCGTAGATTATCGCTTGAAGAAAACGGGTTCGGTGATGACACATCATGAAACAAGTATAAACTATCAAACTTCTGTTTGATACGGAACTATGTCTTTGAGGAGACAATATTGGTCTATATGGCAATATTGTATCATTATTCCATATGTCCTGCTCACATATCGTGACACATGTACTTATCGCATCAACTGCAGGATTAGATGACGTGTAAGCTATTCTTCATGGCACCTTGCGCTTTTTACATTGTGTACATGGACATGCTCCCCGGCCGCTATATTGGCGGTAGCGAGGCCTATACATTCACCATAACGTATGATTTTGCCATCCAGGACGATAGGACTCAACGCGAACTTGTGACCGAATGGTATGTCGTTTTTCAACCTTATCGTCTTTTCGTGGAATTGGGCCGACGCACACGATACTAACTGGTCTGCATTTAGGTCCTTGATCGCTATGCCGACATTGTCTTCTATGTTGTGTACGATGTATGCCTTGTCCAGCAAGTTGCTTCCCTCCCTAGATGGTAGGTAGAATCCTGTCTATCGCGAAGTCGTTCTGCCCCAATATCTCAGCTTTTGTCCTTCTGCCGGAAGCCACTTTGACCAGAAGTCCATAGATCCTCTCTCCGACCATCCCGGTTGTCTCCGCACCCTCGATGATCGTTCCGGCGTTTATGTCTATGCAGTCCTTCATGTTCAAGTACGCCCTTGTGTTGCTGGATATCTTGATCACCGGGGCTATCGCGCAGCCTGCCGGCGTACCTCTCCCCGTCGAGAACAGGATTATCTGCGCGCCGCCGGCGACCATGCCGCTGATGGAGCGTATGTCATCTCCAGTAGTGTCCATGATGCTAAGGCCAGCGCACCGCACGCTCTCGGCATAGTCGTAGACGTGGTTTACCGCGCTAGTTCCTCCTTTGTGTATGCATCCGAGCGACTTCTCCTCGATAGTCGTAAGCCCTCCCGACATGTTTCCAGGCGAAGGCTGCGCCCCGCGTATGTCCTCCCCCGCGCTTTTTGCCAAGTCCTCGACGGCCTTTACTATCCTTAGTGTCTCAGAGCCGACCTCAACGTCCGCGCCGCGCCTTGCGAGCACGTGCTCGGCCCCTATGAACTCCGGCGTCTCCGACAGTATGGCCCTTCCGCCCTTGCCGACGATCAGATCCACAGCTTTGCCCATGGCGGGGTTAGCAGATACCCCCGACATCGCATCCGAGCCTCCGCACTCGGTCCCGATGATCAGCCTGTCTACCGAGATCGGAATCCTTTCTGATTTCGATGCTTCTTCTACCAGGGACCTTAGCACCTGCCTGCCCTTTTTGATCGTATTCCTGACCCCGTGTTCGTCCTGCATAACCAGGACTTCCACTCTCTTGCCCGTTTTCCTTATCTCGTCCGCAAGCTCGTACGGAATCACTTGCTCGCATCCGAGCCCTACCACCAGCACCGAGTGTACATTGGGATTCGTGCCCATCCCAATCATCGTCCTGAGTGTGCGATGATAGTCCTTGCCTATGTGCCCGCAGCCGTGCTCGTTGTAGAGCGCCACGGCGCCCTTGATGCCCTGAGCAATCCTCCTGGATGTGTGCGACGAGCATATCACGCTCGGCAGCACAAGGACGTGGTTCCTCACGCCGACCGTACCATCCGCTCTCGGGTACCCCATGAACTCCTCTTCGATCCTCATCCTTCCCATTTATACCTCCGGGTGGTTTACATAATTCGGTCCTTTTCCGCTCATCTGTTCTTCGACACCGGGTCCTCGATAAGAATAAGCGCATAAGGATATATGAGTCTATTAGGCTTTCCGTAGATTATAACAGATGACAGCGGCCTTGCAACCAAGCTTCAATACCAATACCGGCTTACCCATGCCTTATATTGACGGCATCTAGCAGGTCCGCAGCCTTGGCAGTCAATCCACGCTGCATCGGTCCCTTCTTTAGTTAGCAGAATGTTCACATCCATGAAACGCATCCGTAACATCAGGGCATTAACCTGGACTTGAAATCAATTGCAGGGTCTTCTTTGAAGGGGATGGGAAATGGGCACGGATGATTTACGCGGACCAATTCACGGAATGAATATATGAAAAGAAAAGGAGCGGATAATATGAAGAGATCTTCGATAATGGGACTGGCGCTAATACTGGCGCTCGTGTGCGCGGCGATCGGTGCATCGGCGGCCGGAGCGGATGAAACGACTATGACGAGGATTACCCTTGGCAACAAGATCACCGTTTCCGGGCCCGGAGCCACAGTCAACGGATCCACGGTAGAGATAACCGAAGGTGGATCCTACAGCATTACTGGTACTCTTAAGGACGGGGCGATCAAGGTGGTTACGAAGGACGCGGTAATGATCGAGCTGGACGACGCTTCCGTGAACAACTCCAGCGGACCTGCGCTGATTTCGGACGGCGACGTCACCATAGAGCTCAAATCCTGGACCTCCAGTGTGCTTGCCAATAGGAACTACGATAAGGGCGACAAGGTCGTATCAGTAGGAGGCAAGCTTTACATAGAAGGCGGCGGCCTGCTGGAGGTTCAGGGCTATTACTGCAGCGGCATATCAGCTCTCAACGACGTTACCGTAGCGGACGGGATCGTGAAGATTTATGCATCCGGGGATGGCTTAACGAGCATGGGCAGTGTGAACCTCAGCGGCGGTTCCGTAGACATCGACTGTGAGGGCAGGGGTATATACTCGAAAGGCGAGCTTTCGATATCCGACGGGAAGGTAGTCTCAGTCGGAGGGGTCGGTGCCAAAGAGGGCGGCCTTCTGTCCGATACCGACCTTAAGGTAACCGGAGGTACTGTTATCGCCACAGGAAACAGTATAGCCACCATCAGCCCAGACTCCACACAGGCTTCCATCTATGCCAAGACCGGCACTCGCATGGATGCGGGCGACTGCTTCTACGTAATGTACGACTCGAAGGGCATGTTTTCGTTCGCACCGAGCAACTCCTACTCGAACATCTACTATAGCTCGGCGGACCTCGTAGAAGGAGAGACCTATGACATCTACGTGGGCGGAAAGATCAAGAGCATGTTCAACGACACGATATACACCGAAGGCCGTTACGTCTCGGGAGTGCACGATGTAGTCATGACGAAAGTTGCGGCAGTGGACGCAATCGAATACTGATATCTAGAAAGGCATCCTAAGAGGCGACTATGAGGACCGGATCAGCCCGGTCATCATATCTTTATCGATATGTATGCCAGAATACCGGCAAGAGAATCTACATGATAATCCTTTCGAGCAGGAAGATGGCGGGCCGCTTACGGCATCTAGTCCTGAGCGGTCCGCCATCATATGGATCTTACGGCCTATCTACCCAGGTAGGCCTTCTTGACGGTCGGATCCTTCGCAAGATCCAGGCACTTCGCCTCCATGACTATTCTCCCTGTCTCGAGGACGTATCCCCTGTGGGCGGTCTTCAGAGCCTGGTAGGCGTTCTGTTCGACCAGCAGTATGGTGGCATCCTTGGCAATTTCTGATATCTCCCTGTAGATCTCCTGAACCAACACCGGCGCAAGGCCCATCGAAGGCTCGTCCAGGAGGAGCAGCTTGGGCTTGGACATCATCGCCCTTCCTATGCAAAGCATCTGCTGTTCTCCTCCGGAGAGCGTCCCGGCCAGCTGCAGGCGCCTTTCTTCCAGTCTCGGGAAGATGTGGAAGACGCGGTCCCTGTCCTTTTCGATCTCCTTGTAGTCTTTCCTCAGGAATGCGCCGAGCCTGAGGTTCTGCTCCACAGTGAGGTCATAGAAGATCCTGCGCCCTTCCGGTGCATGCCCTATGCCAGCTGCGACGATATTGTGGGGCGCCATCTTCACAAGGTTGTTCCCCTTGAACGTGATGCTGCCCGACTTTGACGGCACTATGCCGGATATCGTCCTCAGCAGGGTCGACTTGCCGGCCCCGTTGGCTCCGATAATGGTGACTATCTCACCTTCCTCGACGTTGATGGAGACATCATCAAGCGCGTGGATCCCGCCGTAATAGACATGCAGGTTCTCAATCTTCAACATCTTCCTGCTCCTCCCCGAGGTACGCCTCGATTACTTTGGGATCGTTCTGGATCTCGGAAGGCGTTCCTTCCGTAAGGAGCTTGCCGAAGTTAAGCACATACATGCGCTCGCATATGTTCATAATGACGTCCATGTGGTGCTCGATGATGAGTATCGTGGTACTGAACTCGTTCTTGACCTTGCGTATGAAATCGATCAGCTCCACGCATTCCTGCGGGTTCATACCGGCGGCAGGCTCGTCGAGCAGAAGCAGCGACGGTTTCAGCGCCAACGCCCTAGCTATCTCCACGCGCCTCTGCATGCCGTAGGGCAGGCTCGCCGAGATCTCGTCCTTCCTGTCCAGAAGGCCGACCATGCCGAGCAGCTTATCCGCATTTTCGCGGCACTCCTTCTCCCTTCTCTCGTAGAGGCCGGTATGGAGCAGCGAATGCACGAAGCTGTACGGTATCCTCAGATGCCCTGCGGTCCTTATGTTGTCGTATACCGTAAGGCCCTTGAACAGCCTTATGTTCTGGAAGGTCCTTACGATGCCCCGCTCGGCGATCTGGTTGGGCTTCATGTTGACCAAATTCGTGCCCTTGAACGTTATCGAGCCTGTATCCGGCATGTACACACCGGTGATCAAGTTGAAGACCGTGGTCTTGCCTGCGCCGTTAGGGCCTATGAGACCAACTATCTCCCCTTCGTCTACATGGAGGTTGACCCGGTCGACCGCGGTCAGGCCTCCGAATTTTATCGTGAGGTTCTCGACATTGAAGAACGACATGGTCATACCTCCTTCTTCTGTAGTTTCTTGAACAGCCTGATCTTGCCGATGCTCTCCCATGTCAGCTCCTTGCGACCGATGAGGCCCTGTGGCCTGGTCAGCATGATCAGGAGGAACATGATAGCGTAGAACACCGTCCAGCCCTTCTTTACGAACGCACCCGCGGCCGCCAGGCCCCATGACCCGAACAGGGTCGCGAGGTTCCTGAATACCTCGGGCAGGAGAGTGATGCCGAACGCGCCCGCAATCGAGCCCGTCAGGCTTCCGATGCCGCCGAGGATCACCATGGAGATCACCTCGACAGTCTTCTGGTAGTTGAATATATCCGGGTGCAGGTACATCATGTAGTGTCCGATCAGGGCTCCGCCGATTCCGGCGAAGAATGAGGAAATGACGAACGCCATGATCTTGTAGGTCGTGGTGTCTATCCCGACCGAACGGGCTGCGATTTCGTCCTCCTTGACCGATACGAAAGACCTTCCGTGCTTGGAATGCACCAGGTTCGTGATCAGCCACATCGTAATTACCAGGATCACTGCCGTAACCGGCAGCGTCGACTTGAACGGGACGCCTGCGAGTCCCAGGCCCCCTCCGGTCAGTTTGACCGTGTTGTTCAGTATCGCAGTTATGATGTACTGGAAACCTAGCGTGACGACCGATAGGTAGTCACCGACCAGCCTCAGGGACGGGAATCCTATAAGGAAGCCCGCGAAACCGGAAAGTGTTCCTCCGGCTATCAGCGACGGCAGGAAAGGCCAGCCGGCCTTCATCATGAGCAGCGCCGAAGTATAGGCTCCGATTGCCATGAAGCCTGCGTGACCCATGCTGAACTGCCCTGTGAACCCGGCGACTAGGTTCCAGCTTAAAGCGAGTATCGCGTTGATGCAGAATACGGTCAGTATGCCTATGGGGTAAGCCGGCAGGCTCTGTTTGAAGTAAGTAGCGATACCCCAGACCACCAGGACCTGTACTACCAATGCCCCTAACCTTTTCAAGAAGCCACTACTCATACCGCTACACCTTCTCTTTCGTGCCCTTGCCGAATATGCCCGAGGGCTTGAACAGCAAGACCAGCACCAGAAGTATGAATGCGATGGCGTCCTTGAAGTTCGAGGAGATGTAGCCAGCCCCGAAGGTCTCAAGTAAGCCGATCAGGTATCCTCCGACATATGCACCCTGTATGCTGCCTATGCCGCCAAGGACCGCGGCCGAGAACGATTTGAGCCCGAAGAGACCTCCCAGAGCAGGATTCACACTGAATTTCATCCCTATGAGAAGGCCTGCGGTTGCCGCCATCACCCCCGCGAGGAAGAAGGTAACCGATATCGCCCTGTTAACATTTATTCCCATCAACGAGGACGCGTCCCTGTCCATGGACACGGCCTTTATTGAAAGTCCGGTTAGTGTCCTATTGACGAAGAACCACAGGGCTAGCATCAGTATGATTGCCCCTACTACAAGCAATATGTCTACCGGCGGTATTAGGACTTCACCTAGCTGAATAGGTACGCCGGACATGATTCGCGGGTAGATGTGATAGTCGGCGGAGAAATATACCACAATGGCATTTTCTACCAACAGTGAGATTCCGATCGAAGTTATCAGCATGTTCAGCCGAGGGGCGTTCTTGACTCGGAGCTTCTTGTAGACCTGCTGCTCCGTAAGCATGGAGAAGAACCCGGAAAGCACCATGCTCAGCCCCATGGCCACCTGGAATGGAACTACTTTCTGAAGTGCTATCAAAAGAGCGATATAAGCCCCTAGCGTAAGAATGGACCCGTGGGCGAAGTTGATGAATTTCAACACTCCGAACACGAGAGTGTACCCGACGGCTACCAAGGCGTACACGCTTCCGATGGACAGCCCGTTCCACAATTGTTGCAGAAACTCTCCCATCCAAACTCTCCTTCCGATGCGGGCAGCAAATCAGGCGTGTCTTGAGCGGGAATTCCAGGACCGGAGCCCGATTTGCGATCTCGTTTACTCGATAATCGCCGCTGTATGTAAGAAGCGACTCTTTCTAGGACCTCTTACAAATGTGAGTGCCCTGCGGCTCGGTTGGCCGGCCGCAGGGCACGGCTGGGTCAGTTGTGCGGCCGGATATTACGGATTCACTTTCTCGACGAAGGTGAAGCCCTCGCCCTTGACCTTCGCGACTATGACCGGCTTGTTAAGGGGGTTATGGGTCTTGGGATCCATCGTGAACGATCCCGAAGGTACCTGTATGTTCTTGATGTTCTCTATGGCGGTCCTTAAGGCCTCGGGGCTTGTGCCCTTGGCGACCTTTATCGCCTCTGCGAGCACTATCATGGCCTCATAGGAGAAACATGCGTTGGAGTTCGGCTCGCTCTTGAACTCGTCTCTGTACTTCTTGGCAAAGGCCTGGGCCTTTGGATCGGGATCGTCATCTACGTACAGAGTCGTGAAATAGAGGTTCTTGAGGGCATCCTGGCCCGCGATCTCGATGATCTTCGGAGCATGAGTCGAGTCGGCTCCCATGAACGGGATGTTCGACATGCCGAGCTCCAGCATCTGACGGAGGATCAGGCCGTTTGCATCATAGGTATTGGGCCCTATGATTGCTTCTGGTTTCATGCCCTTGATCTTTGTGAGCTGAGGCTTGAAGTCCTGGGTCAAATCGGGGAATGTTTCCTCACCGATTATCGTGCCGCCGAGCTTCGTGAACCTTTCCTTGAAGAACTGGGCAAGCCCCTTGCTATAATCCTGGGCGATGTTGTAAAGAAGGGCTACCTTCGTCTTCTTCAGGGTGTTATAAACGAAGTTCGCCATAACAGTTCCCTGGACCGAGTCGATGAAGCATGCGCGGAAATACCAGGGATTTAGCTTAGTTGTGTCGTTGGGGTCCATGACCACGTTGGGGTTGGTGCTGGTAGGTGCGATAGCGGGGCGCTTGAGCTCCATGAGCACGGGCCCTGCCGCTATCGAGTTGGAGCTTGCGATCTCTCCGAGGAGGGCTACGACTTTGTCCTGCTCGATCAACTTACGTACGACGTTGGGAACGTTGACCTTGTTGGACTGGGTGTCCTCGTAGACCAGCTCTATCTTCATCCCGAGCACTCCGCCGGCGGCGTTTATGTCCTTCACCGCAAGGTCGGTACCGTTCTTGTTAAGCTGGCCTTTGGCGGCGTTGGCGCCTGTCAGGGGGTAGAAGCAGCCGATCTTTATCGTGTTTTCAGCCGCTGAACCTACCAATACTGTTGCCATGAGCGCTACTACTACTAGGATTGGCACTACTAAGCTGTGGATCTTCTTCGAACTAGAAACGTTAATCAAGATTCCACCTCCTGGTCCTTGTTGAATTTCTCAATTCATTACGGAAATTAGAACCCTTAGTTGTGCTGGTCTTGCCGCGTTCTCGATTGAATAGGCACCCTCTTCGGTACAGATACTGTCCACAACACTCCCTTCTTAAGATATGACAATGTATCGTGACTATCCCAGGTATATGGACTGATCGTCATCAGCCGTGCCGGAAATGCTAATCTGGTGACTTGTGCCCCTATGGAATTACAGCCGCTGTTAATCATTATACTTCATGATGGAATAGTTGTTTTCGGCAAATATCGACCCTGGCACAGTTCTCGTTGCGTACTGCCAGCTAAAACCTACGGCCGGTATTATCGCGCCATCACGAACGTACAGCTATTCATGCTATTTTTCGATGCTGGGTATACACCTTCCTTTAATGGCCTAAAAAATGTACAAACTTAATCCATCGCGATGGAATGCCTGTTATGTTCCTGTCTCGACGATCCATCCCCGCCTCGCCCGGATTGTTCTATATTGAGTACCAGACCGTGTGCCATTCTAATCGGAGCGCCGACGGCGCACCTGCAATGACGACACTTATCTTTCATGTGTTGCATAAATATGGGATGTTTTTCCTTCACTGGCCCTCTGTCCTTACCGCTGTGGCGCCCAGCCCGCGGATTTTGTAAGCTATATCTATAAAAGTATTACCGGCGACCGCCGACGGCGCATCGCCTGGCCATCAATCCCAGGATCTTGAGGGAAGTGTAGCCGATGATAGTGACGAACAACGCCTCAGCACTGAAAAGACAGCTCATGCTCGAGGTGGCCAAGGCCACCCTGGCGGGTACTCTGCTCGAGGACGTGGAGCACATACCGGTAAGGGTAAGACCTCGCGGTGAAGAGTCGACCCGCTGCTGCATATGGCGCGACAGGGCGATAATAAGGTACAGGCTCATAGCAATCCTAGGGGGCAGGATCGAGGACGAGACCGACGAGGTGAAACCTCTTTCCGACTACGCCAAGGAGGCCCTCGCAAGGATCGTCCTTGAAAAGCCGATACTCACGGTGCTTGACGAATCGTGCACCGCTTGCATCGAGGCCAACTACTTCGTCACCAACGCCTGCAAGGGCTGCCTGGCGAGGCCCTGTACGGTGCACTGTCCCACCAACGCCATTTCGATCGAGGGGGATACCGCGAAGATAGTGCCGAGCGCATGCATAAACTGCGGCAAGTGCCAGCAGGTCTGCCCATACCATGCGATCATATTCGTCCCGGTGCCGTGCCAGGAGGCATGCCCGGTGGACGCGATAGACAAGGACAGCAGGGGAAAGATCGTCATCGACTTCGACAGGTGCATAATGTGCGGCAAGTGCGTAAGAGCGTGCCCATTCACGGCTGTCATGGACCGCTCCCAGATGGTCGACGTCCTCACAAGGCTGGGCAGGGTCGAGATGAACGCGCTTTTGGCGCCCGCGGTCGCAGGGCAGTTCGATTCAGAGATCGAGCAGATATCGGCCGCGGCAAGGAAGATGGGCTTCGACAGGATCATCGAGGTCGCGTCCGGGGCGGACGCGGTCGCCGAGCACGAATCGGGTGAATTCAGGGAGAGGATGTCGGCGGCGGAGCCCTTCATGACGACCTCCTGCTGCTACGCCTACACCGAGACAGTAAGGAAGCACATACCCGAGCTGAAGCGCTTCGTCGCGAAGACGGGGACGCCTCTGGCTATGACGGCCGCAAGGGCGAGGCGCGAGCACCCGTCGGCGCTTAACGTCTTCATCGGCCCTTGCATCGCAAAGAAGCAGGAAGGCATGGATAACGACGACGTCGATTACGTGCTGACTTTCGAGGAATTCGCCACCATGCTGGAAGCCTACGGCATAGACCTGAAGGATCTGGCAGGCGAGAAGGCCGACCTTGAAGGCGGCGCGCTAGGCAGGGGCTTCCCCGTCACGGGCGGCCTGTACAAAGCCATATCACACCGCTGCTCGGACCTTCTGACAGGGCAGACCGCAAGGATAGAGACCCTGGACGCAAAATCGCTGAAGCTGCTCAAGGCCCTTCCCAGGATGAAGAACCCGCCGTGCAAGCTCATGGAGGTCATGTGCTGCTACAGAGGCTGCATTGGAGGCCCTGCCGTCGTGGCGGAGGAGCCTGTGGCCGACAAGAGGATATCGAAGCTGGTGGAAAGGAGCCTCGTAAAATAAAAATGACCAGGCCGCCTCCCGAAATCGTGACGGCGGCCGGGCACTATATGTACGACAGGACCCGGGAGGCCGTACGAGCGGCGCCCGGGTCCTGTTAACTATCGGCAGAGGAAGGTCACTCGAACTTTCCGCATACCACCTTTCCAGGATTGAGTATGCCCTTAGGGTCGAATACCGCCTTTATGCCCCTCATGAGGCCGACCGTGCGGTCCCCTATCGATTCGCACAGCTGTGCTTGTTTGTCATAGCCGATGCCGTGCTCTCCCGAGACCTGGCCTCGCAGCTCCTTGGCCTTCTCGTACAAGTCCGCCATCGCCGCGTTCTTGCGCTTTGCCCACTCCTCTTCGGACAGCTTGTCCTTCAGCACGTACACGTGCAGGTTCCCGTCGCCCGCGTGCCCGAAGCTCTGTATCCTTATCCCGTGCTTGCCTTCCAGCCCGTGGATGTGGCAGATGAAGTCGGCGACCTTGTCCCTTGGCACGACGACGTCGCATTCGTCGATTCCGCTCGTGGAGGCCTTTATCGCCTCGAGGAACGCTCCCCTTGCCTTCCAGATTATCTCCTGCCTCTCCTCGGTGGATGAGATGAAGACGTCCAGTGCGCCGTTCTCCAAGCAAAGCTCCGCCACTTCCTGGTATGCGCCGTCCACCTCGGATTTGCCGGCACCGTCGAACGACAGCAGTAAATAGCATGGGGCCGAGCTGTCCGGGAATTCCTTGCCGAGGTAATCCTCCGCCGCCTTGATGACCGGCCTTTCCATGAACTCGACCGCGGTCGGCGTGGTCTTCGACTTGATGATAGACGGCACCAGGCCGATGGCCGTCTTCAGCGATTCGAACGGCACCAGCAGGCTGACCACCTTCTTCGGCAGCGGTATGAGCTTCAGCATCGCCTTCGTCACCACAGCCAGCGTCCCTTCGGATCCTACGACGATGTCCTTAAGCGAATAACCGGAGCTATTCTTTACGACCTTGCCTCCGAGCTCGAGCACGGTGCCGTCTGCGAGCACCACTTCCAGCCCTCTGACGTAGTCCCTGGTCACGCCATATTTCACTGCCCTCATGCCGCCCGCGTTGGTGGAGATGTTGCCGCCGATAGTCGCTGATTTCTCTCCAGGGTCCGGCGGATACATGTAGCCGCGCGAGGTGGTGAGGTCCGCTATCTCCATCAGCAGCACACCAGGCTCTACCGTCAGCACGAGGTTCTCCTCGTCCAGCTCGAGGACCTTGTTCATATGGGACATGTCCATTAGTATCCCGCCGTGTACGGGAACGCAACCGCCGACTAGCCCGGTTCCCTGGCCCCTGGGTGTCACCGGTATGTCCCTTTTCCAGGCGTGCTTCATGACCTTGGAGACTTCCTCTGTCGTCAAGGGCTCCACCACGACCTCGGGCGCCCGGTGCGCCCCGCCCAGCTCGTCGTGGCAGAAATCGTCGTGTATGAGAGAGCCCGTCTTTACCCTATCGCGTCCAAGGATCCCGACAAGGGCGTCGATGTCATTACTGTCCATCCTGTTGTACGCCATCTATATCGCCCTCCCGTCTTCGATCATATCGGTGAGCCTCGGTACCACCTCATAGAGGTCCCCTACTATGCCGAGGTGGGCGATGTCGAATATCGAGGCGTTCGCATCGCTGTTTATAGCCACTATCTTGCCGGAGCCTCTCATCCCCGCCGCGAACTGCACCGAGCCGGAAACACCGCAGGTGATTATCAAGCGGGGCTTCACCGTCCTTCCAGAAAGGCCGATCTGCCTCCTGGGATCCTGCCAGCCGGCCTCGATTAGCGGCCTCGTCGCCGCCACCTGCGCGTTGAGCGCATCGGCGAGCCTTCCTATAAGGGCCATGTCGGCCTGGCTCTTCAATCCCCTGCCGGCCACGACTATCGCATCGGCCTCGGTCAGGTCCACGACCTTCTCCTTGGGCCTTACCTCCAGCACCTCGATACCCGAGCCTCTCATCCTGTCAGTGACCGAAGCCCTGATGATCTCTCCCGTAACTTTCGCTCTCCTTGCGGGCATGTCCATCACCTTGTAGCGTACGGTCGCCATCTGCGGCCTGTGGGCCGGCGTCTTTATCGTCGCCATTATGTTGCCGCCGAAAGCGGGCCTCGTCTGGATGAGGGACCCGTCCTCCAGCATGTCCAGCACGGTGCAGTCGGCAGTAAGGCCCGTCCTGAGCCTTGCGGCCAGCCTCGGCGCGAGGCTCCTGCCCAGCGGCGTCGCCCCGACGAGTACGGTGCCGGGCCTGTATCTCCTTACGAAATCGAAGAGCGCCGACGTATAAGAATCCACCCTGTAGTCGGCGAACGCCGGATCATCGTAAAGGACCACCCTGGCTGTGCCGTAATGCCTCAGCTCCTCGGCCGCGTCTTCCAGGCCGTGCCCGACCGCCACTGCTAAGACCTTCTGCCTCGATCTTGCGGCCATCTCTGCGGCCTTGCCAAGAAGCTCGAGCCCCACCGGATGGAGCCGTCCGCCTTCCGTCTCAGCGAATACGGCTATGCCGTCCCAGCCTTCGGCCGGGCCCTTGGTATCCTCCTCCAGCGTGATCCTGCCTTCAGACCTCTTGGTGCATACGAGGCACATGCGGCACCGTTCGTCCACGGTGGCGCCCTTGGGCCCCATCACTATCGCGCCGAAAGGACAAAGCGCCGCCAGTTCCTCGAAATCGTCGATCAGTTCACTATGTACGACCAATCTTGCCATCGTCACACCTCAGACCAGTTTTTCGGCCGATAGGCCCTTGTAGATAAAATCCGCCGCCTCTTCTGCCGAGCCTTTGAACAGCGTCCTGTCGTTTGACGCTTCAGGAGGGAATATCCTCTCCACCTGCGTCGGCGAGCCGTCGAGCCCGTAATGGGACGCGTCCTTGTCATGCAGCATGTCGGCCGTCAGCGTAAGGAATGGGGCATCTGCCATGTCCCTCTTCCTTCTATAAGAAGGGAGCCTCGGCGAGTATCTGCCCTTGTCTACGGAGATCAGGCATGGGAGCGCTATCTTTGCCACGTTCACGGATTCTGGCATGTCATACTCAACCGTCAGCGAATCCTTCCCCGCGGAAAGAACCTTCGCTACGTTAGCCACGCTGGGCATGCCGAGCATCTCCGCCAGCTCGGGCCCCACCTGTGCCGTATCGCCGTCGGTAGTCTGCTTACCCGTTATCACAAGGTCGAAGCCGCCCAGATACTCTATGCCCTGGGACAGGGCGTACGAGGTCGCAAGGCAGTCGGAGCCGGCGAAGCGCCTGTCCGACATCAGCACCATCACGTCGGCGCCCATCATGTAGGCCTCCTCCAACGCCTCTTTGGCCTGAGGGGGCCCCATGCTCAGGGCGGTCACCGTGACGGTAGTACCTTTCAGCATCTCCTTAATCCTTAATGCCGTCTCTACAGTGTAAAGGTCGTATGGATTCAGCTTGGCCTCCGCACCGGACCTTTTCAGCACCCCGGTCCTCTCGTCGATGTCCACCTTGCTGCTCCCAGGCACCTGTTTGATGCAAACACAGATTTTCAATTGCCAGCTTCCTCCCGATCCTTATCCTCTACCTCGTCGCCGATAGGTATTTCCTTATCCTTATGGCCATCGAAAGCGTGAACCTCACTTCGCTGTCCGAAAGCTCAGAACCCAGTATGGCCTCTATCCTCCCGAGTCTGTACCTCAGCGTGTTCACGTGGACATACGTCGAATCGGCCGCCTGCTGAAGGCTGCCTCCGGCATCCAGGTACTTCTCGAGCGTGAACAGCAGCTCCGTGTTGTGTCTTGTGTCATATTCTTCCAAAGGGGCCAGTTCCTCAGCGGCGAACCTCGCCATCTCTTCCCTGCCGGTGCACCTCGAGAACACCCTGTACGCCCCCAGCTCGTCGAAGTGGCTGACCCTGTCGGAACCGAGCATGGAAGAGCCCACCGCGATGCACTCGTACGCCTCCTTGTAGGACCTTCCAGCCTTCTGCGGGTCGGGATCGAACCTCCCTACGCCTATCGAGACGGTGAACGGCGCGATGGCCGCGTCCACCTTCGCGTGCAGGTGCTCCGCCAGCTCCATGGACCTCTTCTTCGCCTCGATCGGATCGCTGGCCCCGGTCCAGGGCGCTATAACCGCGGCTCCTCCCATATAGGCGAAGCATGTCACCTGGGCCCCCCAGAACCTCGTGCCGTACTGCGTGGTGAGCCTTATTATCTCGTCTTGCAGGAGCCCGCCATCGCTTCCTATCTGCGTGGCCTGCCCGGGCTTCTCCCCGTCCGCCGATATCGCCAGAAGCACGTTCGGGGACGTGAGGTCGACCGAGAAGCTCCTGCCCCTTTTTACGATGTCTTCCCAGTTCTCGAACCTTCCGTTGAGGAAATCGTCCCAGAAGCTGGACCTGAAGCGCCTCTCCACGTTCTCGGCGGCTTCTATGCGCAGCATCTCCAATGACGCCACGGTCACCGCATGGCTTATGGAGATGGCGTCCATCCTGGTGAAGGCCCTGCCCGGCTCCTCGAGCGCGAGCACCTTGCCCCACCTCGTCCCGTCCTGGCCGCAAAGCGCCTCTATAAGGGTGTATCCAGGCTTGCCGTCAGAAGGCTTTACGATTATCCTGTACATCCCGGGGAACATCTCCCAGGGCTCCGAGACGGCTTCCTGGCCAGAGGCCGCCTTGGCCATCCGCTCCCACTCGGCCCTTTCGCCTTCGTCCTTGGAGTCATCCTTGAGGCTGCTTGCGATGACGTTGCCCTTCATGTCCGTGACGCAGGTTAACGAGCCTATCTGGCTCGATAGGAGTCGCATGACGTCCGCCATCTCGCCTCCGCTGATGACGGAATCTATGAACTGGGTATGGATGTCCATCGATCTCTTCAGGATGCTGGCTTGACGTTCGACTACCTCGGTGAGCACCGGGGTGATCACGTCTATCCAGGCCACCTCGAACGGGATGTTGATTATTGGAAAGCCCGCCTTGTCGGCGAAGTCCTTGATCTCGTCCGATATGTTGTCGATGAAACGGCCCAGCTTGATGCCCAGCGCCGCGGCTTTGGTCTTCGCGAGCCTCTTGACGAAGTCCAGAAGGGCCACGGGGTCTTCCCTCATGACATAGGCTGTGGTGAGCACCAGCTCGCCGCCCCTTAGCCAGTTGATGGCATCGGGCGCGTCCATGACGGTGACGTGCTCGATGGTCCTTTCCGAACCGGACTTGCCCGCCAGTATGCCGGCCCCTTTAAGCTGGGGAAGTTCCAATGCTTCCCTTACGGTGAAGCTCATCTTGCGCACCTCCCGTACCAAGGTATGAACGTCAACCTCGCGAACCTAGGAACGCAGCGACGGCTATGGAACTGAATTTAGTCTCGTCACTGTCTGCGCGCGACGTCAGCACGATTGGACATTGGGCCCCCGTCACCACGCCCGCCGCCTTGGCCCTTGCGAAATATACGGCGGCTTTCGCCATCATGTTACCTGAATTAAGGTCCGGCGCAAGGAGCACGTCCGCATAGCCCGCGACCTCGGAGCTTATGCCCTTGTGGGCGGCCGCTTCCTGGGATACCGCGTTATCCAGCGCCAGGGGGCCGTCCAGCACGAGCTTGCCGAGAAGGCCGCGCTCCGCCATGACCTTAAGCTCCCTTGCGTCCTCGGAGCCGGGTATCGACGGGTTGACCACCTCGACCGAGGAGAGCGCCGCCACCTTGGGGCAGGGATTCCCGAACGCCCTTGCGACCGCGGCGGCGCCCGTCACTATCTGAGCCTTCTGGGTGAGGTCGGGCGTTATGCATATGCCGACGTCGGCCATCAGGATGAGCCTTCCCATCCCCTCTATCTGGTAGATGCCCACCTGTGAGAGCACCCCGGACCTTTTAAGGCCCGTAATCTTGTCCAGGACCGCCTTCATGAAGTCCTTCGTCTGCACGAACCCCTTCATCAGTATGCCGCACCTGCCGGATCTCACCGCTTCCACCGCCGCGTCGGCCGCTAAGCGGTCGTCATCCACGGTGATCATGTCGAACCCGGAAAGGCCCATGTCCACCGCGGCTTTCCCTGATCCTTCCTTCGTGAAGGCTAGCAGGCCACCGTCCACTATGCCCGCCTCGAAGGCCCTCTTGACCGCCAAGAGCACCACTTCATCCGACGCACCGGCGACGGCGACCTTCATGCCCCTGGGAGCTTCTTCTATCAGCTGGCTGAAATCCGTTATGCCGGCCGCTGCGGTCCTTACTTCGTTACTATTCATATTCTTTCGGCTCCTCCTCGCCCCTTAGCACCCTCAAGGTGCCCATCGCGAGGGCCTCCAGCTCGTCCTCGCCGGGGTAGGCCCTTACCGGCGCGATGAACGACACCCTCGAGGAGATCTCGTCTAGCAGCCTCTTCGAGCGCGCCATGCCGCCGGTTATCACGATCACATCCACCTTGCCAGACAGAACGGCCGACATCCCGCCGATCGCCTTGGCGACCTGGTAGGCCATCGCCCTGAACACGAGCTCTGCCTCCTTGTCGCCGGATTCGATCCTGCGCTCGACCTCCCTTGCGTCCTTGGTCCCCAGGTGGGACATGAGCCCCGCGCCGCCCACAAGCTTCTTTATCATCTGGCCGTGGGTGTACCTGCCCGAATAGCACAAGGCCACCAGATCGAGCGTCGGCAGCCCGCCGGCCCTCTCGGCCGTGAAGGGCCCCTCCTTGTCGCAGTTATTGAGGTCGACCATGAGCCCGCCCGCATGTGCGCTAACCGAGCCGCCCCCGCCCATGTGCGCCACGACCATCCTGCAATCTTCGTACTTCTTGCCCAGCTCGTCAGCCGCGCGCCTTGCCATCGCCTTCATGTTGAGCGCGTGCGAGAGGCTGTTGCGTCTTATCTCCTTGATGCCCGCGACCCTGGCGACGTCGTCCAGCTCGTCCACCGACACAGGGTCGGTCACATAGGCCTTTATGCCTAGCTCGTCCGCTATCTCCCTGCCTATCATGCATGCGAGGTTGGAGGCGTGCTCGCCTTGCAAGCACGCCTTCGCGTCCTCTATCATCCTGTCGTTTACAGCATATGTGCCGCTGGCCATGGGCTTGAACCTGCCGCCGCGGCATGCGACCGCAGCCAGGCTTCCCCTATCGGTCCCGCTCTTTAAAAGGGCCTCTTCCACGGCAGCCTTCCTCAGGCCCAGCTGGTCCGTTATGTGATGGAAGGCTGCGAGCTCGGAGGCTTTGTGCTCGAAGCTTTCCGAGTATGTCATGCGTTCGGCTTCGAACACCCCCACCTTGGTGGAGGTCGAACCGGGGTTTATGACCAGTATGAGCTCATCTTTTCTTTCCATAGGCCCTTCCTTCGGCCCTTGTGTCCCGTGACAGAGGGAAACGCGGGCCTCCATGTCGTCAATAGATGCAGCCGGTCGCCCCGCGGCGCCTCAGTCCGAACTCCCTGTGTCCGTTTATCTCGGCCGCCGCCTGTTTGCCGGAGGCGACCTCGAGCACGAACTCCACGATGTCCTCGGCCACTTCTTCTATGCTCTTCGTCCCGTCGAGCATACCACCCGCGTTGAGGTCTATGTTGCGCCTCATCCTGTTGAAGGTGTTGGAATTGCTCGCGAGCTTTATTATCGGTGCGATGGCGGATCCCGTGGGGGTACCCCTTCCAGTCGTGAACACGACGGCGTGTGTGCCGCCCGCGATTAGGCCGGTGAGGGACTCTATGTCCTGCCCCGGCGTATCCATCATGACCAGCCCGTGCTTCGTCGGGATCTCCCCGTACCCCACGACTTCTACGTAGGGCCTAGTACCGCCCTTCCTGATGCAGCCCAGGGACTTCTCCTCGATGGTCGTAAGCCCGCCTAGCATGTTGCCAGGAGTGATGTCCGAGAAGCCGTACTCCGGCCCTATCTGGGCGAGTTCCCCTTCGGTGCGGGCTATCGTCTCGAGTACCTTCTTCCTTACGTCATCGTCGACGGCCTGCGCCGCCGCTATGTGCTCGGCTCCCATGTACTCGGTTATCTCCGATATGACCATGGTGGCTCCCATGTCCACCAGCATGTCCGAGGCGAGGCCCAGAGCGGGATTCGCCGTGAGGCCGCTGAAGGCGTCGGAAGAACCACACTCCAGCCCTATGACGAGCCTGGATACGTCGAATTCCTCCCTTTCCTGCTTGTTTGCCTCTTCCACCAGTTCCCTCGCTATGGCTGCGGCCTTCTGGAAGGCCAGCTCGGTGTCCCCTTCGTCCTGGACCGTGACGAGCTCCACCCTCTTACCGGACGCTTTCGCCATCTCCACTACGCGCAGCGGCTCCACCGTCTCGCAGCCGAGCGCTATGAAAAGGGCGGAATGTACGTTGGGGCTCGCGGCGAAGCTCGCGAACACCTTGGTCATCTCCTCGTTCGCCACGGGGTCGAGCGTGCAGCCGTAAGGGTGCGTTATCGTAGCCACCTCCGGCACGGCCCTCGCTATCCTGTCCACCACCGCGTTCGTGCAGACGACGGTCGGCGCCACGAACACGTGGTTCCTTATTCCGGGCCTTCCGTCCGGTCTCCTGTATCCCAGGTACGTCGCCTTATCTTTCATGGTGCTGTGCCCCCTTGCCTCTCATGCTCGCCACGTTGTGCGTATGAACGTGCCGGCCGGGCTCTATGTCCGCCGTCGCGGCCCCTATGGGAGCGCCGTATTTCATCGCGGCCGTTCCTTTGGCTATCTTCCTTATCGCTATCTTGTGGCCTGCGGGTATGTCCTCCTTGGCCCTTATCACAACTTCGCCGCCGTCGGATATGTAGGCTACGTCGCTACCTTGCTTCACCGCTACCGTGAGCGTAACCACGTTGTCTTCCTTGTCGAGAAGTATCGCCCTCGCCTTCATCTCCTCGGACCTCACTTCCCCAGTACCTCTGATATTATGTCGTCTATCTCCTCGTCAGTGAGCACCCTCCTGACTTCGCGGCCCTTCCCCTTGAAAGCCTCGAGCAGCGCGTCGACCTGCTCGTCGGTGGGTATCAGCCCACGCTCGTTCAGGAAGTACTTCACGCTGGCCTTACCGGACGATCCGCCCAGGACCACCTTTATCGGCTCGTGGCCCACTTCCTCGGGCATGTAGGGGCACATGGCGGGAACGATGCCTGCCTTCTCCATCTTCGTCCTCGCGTCCACGACGACACCGGATTCCAGCCAGAACAACCTCTTGCCGTTCACGGGCTTGCTCGCCCACATAGGCACGCCGGAGATCTTCTCTACGTACTCTGATATCTTACCCAGCTTCTTGAGGTCCACGCCTGTCGGTATGCCAAGCAGCAGCTCCAGGCCCGCGACTACTTCTTCTGTCGCGACGTTGCCGGTGCGCTCGCCGAGGGCGTTTATCGAAGAGTGGATTCCGTCGACGCCCGCATAGGCCGCGGAGATGACGGAGCCCATCGCCATGCCGAACTCGTTATGCACATGGAACTCGACCCTCTGTTCGGGGAACGTCTCCTTCAGGGTCCTGATCGCGCGGAAGACGGCAGAGGGCGACGCCACTCCGAAGCTGTCGGTGAAAACCACCGCTTCGGGCTTTGAGGCCTCGACCACCTTCTTGTAGATGTCGAGCACGTAATCCAGCGTTGCGCGGGTGACGTCCCAGCCCATGAACGTGGTGGCGAGGCCCAGGCCCTTGGCGTAGTTGACGCTGTTGACTATCCTCTCCACGAGCGCGTCCGAGTCCACCTTGTAGGCGTACTGGCAGGTGTACGGGTTCACTGCGTGCTCTACGACCACGTGCTTGGTGCCCGTCTCAGCCGCGATGTCGATATCCTGCTTGATGCAGCGCGCGAAAGGTACGATCTGCGCCCTGAGGTTCATCTTCACAAGGCGTTTCATCGCCCTTGCTATGTCCTCCGAGACCGCGGGGAGCCCGACTTCTATGCGCTTCACGCCGAGATCGTCCAGGGCTACCGCTATGTCCACCCTCTCGTCCTCGCTCCAGTTGAGGCCGCAGGTCTGCTCGCCGTCCCTTAGGGTGACGTCGTGGATGTAGATACTCTTGGAAGTAGTCTCAGGCATAACCTCGGGGGCGAAATTCATCGGGGACACCCATTTCTTCCCTGCTTCGAACCAGGGCGTGCCCGCCATCTTCATCTCTTTCATCTCTTTCATGTTGTTCCGGCCAATCTAGGCCGTCACCTCCTCTTGTATTACTATATCCTTCGCGCCGTCGTATCGACCGGCAGCGTAATCGCCGACTCCGGCATATAGAGTATGTCGTCCCCCGGCGATACCATGCCAGGTATCCTCGAGGCGGCCTCCTCGGGCCGTATGAACTTCACGTGCATCTGGTCCAGCAGGACCTCCTGCATCCCCGTGACCACGGTCACGTCCGTCACCGTGGCGATATAGTAGACGAGGAAGGCCATGTAGCCGGCTATCGTGAAGTCGGTGAGCAAGGCTTTGTGGAACTCCTCGATGGTCGGGTATTCGAACCACTTGAAGAACTCATCGCCGCCTCCTCCGTCCCTCGCCTCCATAAACAAGACCAGCTTCGCCCCGGGCTTCGCGGCCATCCATGCGTTGTAGAAGGCCTTGCTTGCCTGGTAGACGGATATGTCTCGGGGGAAGCCCCCGCAAGACGCCAGTACGAAATCCGCCCTTCCCGCCATGTCCACGCAGTACATGTCGTCGACCTTCCTGCAGCCTCGCTCCCAGGCTTCCTGCCAGTGCCCCGCGTAGAAGCCGGCGAAGTCCCCTTCGGCGTCGGTCGCGGAGTTGACTATGAAAGAGGGCTTCGCGAAGGAGGCCGCCTCGACCATGTCATGGTGCAGCGGGTTGTCCTTCGTCAGCGCGGAGCCCACCCCGGGCCTTATGCCGGGCTTATCGGGGTCTAGAACCCAGACATGGTTGGCCTTTACCGTCTGTCTTGAGGATATGCCGGGCAAAACCATCTTCCTTCCTCCGCCGTAGCCGGCCATCGCATGGTGCACCACGCCTCCGAGCATGACCAGCCTGTCTGCGCCCATGGCTTCGGCGTTCAGGAGCACCGGCGTGCCTAGCGACGTCGTCCCCATGTATTCGGTGGGACCGTCCGGGTCGTTCTGGCTGAGCGAGTACTTCCCGAACGCCTCGCCGCCGAGTATGCGTTCTAACTCCTCCGGCCTGTTCTTCCTGTGCGTGCCGCAGGCGTTGATTATCCTCACATCGCCGTCTTTTATCCCGGCCTTTTTGAGCCGCCTCAACACCGCCGGGAGGTAGTCCCAGGTGCGTGACCATATCCTCGTCACGTCCGGCACGAGGATCGCGACGCTCTCGCCGGGAGATACTATATCCTCGAGCCTTGGGGAGCCTATGGGCGCGTCCAGCGCGGCTTCCAGCCCGCCTTTCCAGTCCGTGAGCTTCTCGCAGGGCCTGGGGAGCATGCTCCTGACCGCGGCCCCTTTCGGAAGGCCCACGGATATCTCGCCGTCTCCGTACTTGAACTTCAAATCTATGGACATCAGCGCACCTCCGAAGAAGAAATTATCCGATCACAGGGAACATGTCCGGCGCTTCGGCCATGACGGTTACCGAAGGGTCCTTGCCCTTCGCCCTTAGAAGACCGATCTCTGCGTCCACGGCCTCTTGTAGCCTGCCGGCGGGGTAGTAGGCGAATCCCATCGCTTCGACCTCGCTTCTTGATAGCCCGTCGGTCACGATGGCTACCCTGGCCCTTCGCGCGACCAGCCTCATCGCAAGCGCGGCCGCGGCCCCAAGCTGGTCTTCCACCTCTTTGGCGTCCAGCATCCTTATGATCTCGTCGTATTCAAGGGCCAACAGCTTCCCGAACTCAGGATGCTCGCCGATGCCCTCGTACGCGGGGGTCGCGAGCAATATCGTGCCGCCGTCCTCTACCGCGATGTCCGCGGTGTAGAACGCCTTGCCTGCCTGCCAGAAGTTCATGTTGGCGGGATGCGAGCTGCAGATTACAAGGTCCGCCTTCTGGGGAATCCTCGCTGCGACTATGCCTGTCGCCATCTCGACGCCCTTCCTGTGGGCCTTCACCGGGTCGCCCGCGACGGCGCCCGCCGTCTTGCCCTCGGAATCGAGCACTACGTTCACGATGAAGCCGAGGTGCGCCTTCCTGGCCACCTCTTCCATCTCGTGCCGCACTACGTTCTCGACGTTTCCCACCCTCACCCCCGGGTCCTTGGTTATCATAAGGTGAGTGGCGACGGTGGTCTTCTCACCGCAGACTCCCGGCTGTATTATCTTGGCGCCGCCCGACCAGCCGCAGTAGCGGTGCGGGACTATGCTGCCTATCCCGACGGCGAAATCCGCGTCGGCGACCGTCTTGTTCATCATGACCGGCACTCCGCTGGGCGTGCTGCCCAGATCGACCAGGTCGGCCGCCTTGTAGTCATGGTTGTCTATCCTGTAGCTGGCGGCTACGTCAGGGCCCAGCTTGGCGTCTATCTCCTCTTTGCTCATCTTCCTGTGGGAGCCGTTGGCCATGACTATGGTAATGCCTTCTTTAGGCACTCCGGCGGCTTCCAGCTCGGCCAGTACGTGCGGGATGATGAGGGAGACCGGAGTCGGCCTGGTCGCATCGTCAGAGATAACGGCGACCCTGCGGCTGCCGCGGGCGATCTCAGAGAGGGTGGACGAGCCCGTCGGAGAGTAGAGGGCCTTTAGGATTATCCCTTCTGTATCCCCGGTTTCAAGGGCGGCCGCAAGGCCATAACGACCCACGAACCGCACGCCCGATAATCTGAACGAGGCCTCTTCATCCCCGAAAGGGATCGCGACCTCGAAATTTTCCCTTGTCTTTAGAATGTTTTCCATCTTTTCCTCCGATAACCTAAGGGTTTATGGATGGCCGGACAAGCGCGGTCACGCCCGTCCGGCCCCATAGGTCAGTCCCGGTTCCCTTGAAGCTATACGGTGCGGCCGCGGAAGTAGGTCTCCTTGACCCTCTGATCGCGCGACAGCTCCGCGACGGTCCCGCTCATGGCCACCTGGCCCTGCGCGAGGATGTAGGCCCGGTCGCTGACCGCAAAGGAAAGCGCCGTGTTCTGCTCCACGAGGAGCACCGTTATTCCGAGCTTGCGTATCTCGTTCTTTATGAAGCGGAATATGCGCTGGACGACGACCGGCGCAAGGCCCATCGAAGGCTCGTCTATCATGAGCAGCCTCGGCTTTGACGCCAGCGCCCTGCACATGGCGAGCATCTGCTGCTCGCCGCCCGAGAGCGTGCCGCCGTTCTGCTTCTCGCGGCCCTTCAGTTCCGGGAAGAGGTCGAACATCCTAAGGACGTCCTTCTTCGCCTCGGCCCTGTCGGTGCGCCTGGCGGTGCCTATCTCTATGTTCTCCAAGACCGTAAGTTCGGGGAATATCTGTCTTCCCTCGGGAACCTGGGCGATGCCGAGCGGGACTATGTTCGCCGCCGGCATACCTACAATCTCCCTGCCCATGAACTCTATCGAGCTGCCCGGCGAAGGCTGTACCAAACCGGAGATCGCCCTTAGCAGCGTTGTCTTGCCGGCGCCGTTGGGGCCGAGCACCGATACCGTCTCTCCCTCCTTGACTTCGAGCGACACTCCCTTGAGGGCAGGGATGCCGTTGTACGATACGTTTAGGTCCTTTATCCTTAGCATCTTACAGCTCCTCCTTGCCGAGGTAAGCTTCGATGACCTGCGGGTCCTTCTCAATCTGGGCAAAGGTGCCCTCGGCCAGCTTCTGTCCGAAGTTGAGCACCACGACATGGTCGACGACCGCCTCTACGAACTCCATGGTGTGCTCAACGAGCAGCACGCTGATGTCCATGGCCCTTAAGCGCCTCACCAGGTCCATGACCTCCATGAACTCGTCGCGGTTCATGCCGGCCGCCGGCTCGTCCAGCAGCAGCAGCTTCGGCTCGGTCGCAAGGGCCCTGGCTATCTCCAGGAACCTCCTGTAGCCGTAGGGCAGGTTCTTGGGCAGCTCGTCCGCCTTGTCTGCGAGGCCGACCAGCTCAAGCAGCTCCATGGCCTTCTTCTCGTTGGCCTTGTCCTCCGATGAAAGCCTCTTCGATCCTATGAGCACGTCCGCCAGGTTGGACTTGTACATCAGATTCCTCGCCACGTAGACGTTCTCGAGAACCGTCATCTTCTCGAACAGCCTGATCTGCTGGTAGGTCCTGGATATGCCCATGCGCGCGACCATGTGAGGGGCGTATCCGGTTATCCTCTTGCCCATGTACTCGACGTTTCCCGACGATGCCGGCAGCACGCCGGAGATCAGGTTGATGGTCGTGCTCTTCCCCGAGCCGTTGGGCCCGATGAGCCCCGTTATCTTGCCTTCGGGGATCTCGAAAGACAGGTTGTTCACGGCCACCAGGCCTCCGAACCTCCTAGTCAGGTTTTCGGTCTTTAGTATGGCCATGTTACTTCACCTGCCTTTTACCGCTTTTACGGTCGATGCCCGCAAGACGGTCTATAAATTTCTCGAATGAGGGCGCGAGCCCGTTCGGGAGCATGATCACCAGGACCAGTATCGCAAGGCTCGATCCCATCAGGTAGTAGATCTCCCAGCCCTTGACCCTCAGCATTTCAGGTATCATGGTCACGGCGAGGCCGCCTATCGTGCCTCCGAGCATGTGCCTGATTCCTCCGACGACCGACATCGCCACGAAGTTGGCCGATTCGGCCTGAACGAAGCTCTCGGGGCTCAGGAACGTTGAGAGGTGCGCATACAGCGCTCCGGCTATGCCGGCGTATATCGCAGAGAGCGAGAACACCAGCAGCTTTAGCCTCTTGGTGTCGATGCCCGCCGTCTCGGCGGCCATCTCGTCGTCCCTTACCGCCCTGAGGCCGCGGCCGATGTAGCTCCTGGCCATCCTGGTCGTCACGAAATAGATGAGCGCCAGTACCGCAGCGGCCAGGTAAAAGAACTCCGTCCTGGTTATGGCCCTTCCGGCGATCCGTATCGGCTGTATGCCAAGAAGGCCCAGCGAGCCGCCCGTCAAGGAATACCAGTTGACTATCACCGTCCAGACTATGTTGCCGAACGAGATGGTCACGAGCGACAGGTAGAAGCCGGACAGCTTGAACGACGGTATGCTAAGGAGCATACCTATCACGAGACAGAGCACCGCCGCCGAGATTACCCCTACTATCACGGGTACTCCGAAGGTCTTCGTTACTATGGCGGACGCATAGGCCCCTATGCCGTAGAACGCCGCGTGTCCGAGCGACATCTGGCCGGCGAGACCGGTTAGCGCGACGAGCCCGCTCGCTATCATCGCGTTAAGCAGCGCCCTGTCCAGCATGTAGATATGGTACTGGTTGCTGTCAACTAGAGGTATGGCCAGGAAGGCCGCCAGTATCACGAGCATTATTACTGATTTGCGATTCATCTTCTTCATCTCTGCCACACCCCTTTCTTAAACTTCGGCCTTCTTGCGTACTACGAGGAAGAGTATGAGGAACGCGAACGTGATGACGTCCCTGTATACCGAGGATGCGTAAAGCACCACGAAGTTCTCCGCAAGGCCGATCAGTACGCCTCCTAGGAGGGCGACGTAGGGCTTGTTCATCCTGCCGACGACTGCGGCCGCGAACCCCTTGATGCCGATGATGCCGCCTCCCAGGTCCAGGGAGACGAAATATGCGGGAGCGAGCAGGATACCCGCCAGGGCGGTGATGCCGGTGCTCAGCATGAACGAGATCGTCAGCATCTTCTCGACGTCGATGCCCATCAGCCGCGCGGCGCCCTGGTTCTGCGCGACAGCCCTCAGGGACTTACCCGTCATCGTCTTCGTGAAGAAGGACTGCAAAGCTATTACGAACACCGTCACATAGCCAAGGACCCAGAGCGAGTGCGTCTGTATGGCGACAGAACCGATGATCAATGGCTTCGCCGGATCGCCGAATACGTTCGGGAATGGCTTGGGGACACCGCCCCACAGGACGATGACTGCATTCAAAAGGAATACCGAGAGCATCATCGTAGCGATGATGAACTCGAGGCGGCCGCCTTCGCGCTTTGCAAGGGGCTCGTAGACGAACCTCTTTAGCAGGAGGCCATAGCATGCCACCAGGATGATCGCAAGGACCATGGCGAGCACGAAGGGCAGATGGAGCGTCACGTTGAACATGTAGCAAAGATACGCCCCTAGCATCGCCGAGGATATGTGGGCGAAGTTCAAAAGATTCGTTGTTTGGAAGAATAGCACGACTCCAAGGCCTATTAGACCGTACAGGAGCCCTATCGCGACTCCGCTGACTGCATTTTGTATCCAAATGCTAAGCATGCGGCATAATCACCTCTTATTGCCTCAGCATGGGCCGCTGTTCAAGGCAGGCCGAGCGGCGGACTTGCCACCGCTCGGTCGCATGGAACTTAGTACCAGCTAAGCCTTGTTTTTCTTCTTTAGAAGATTGCCGTTATGATGTCCCATACTCCGCCCTTGTACTTGGAAATGAGGGAGAAGTTGGTGAAGTTATGCTTCGCGTCGCAGGTCAGTGAGCCCTGTACTCCGGGGAAGTTCTTGACCTGGGTCAGGCCCTTCATGATGTCGGTCCTGTTGAAGCCGACCTTCTCGACTACGCTCTTGAGAAGGTATACGCCGTCATAGTATGCCTGCGCGGGGTCAGAGGGCATCGAGTTCCACTTCGCCTTGTACTTGGCTACGAATTCCTGGACCTTTGCGTCCTTGTACTCGGGGGTGAAGCCCTGTACGGATATTACGCCGTCAGCGGCCGAGCCGGCGAGGTCTGTGAACGCGGGTACGCCCCAAGCGGTGAAGCCGAGGACGGTCACGTTGCCGAAACCGAACGAGCGGAACTGCTTAATGACGACCGCCGCCTCGGGCTCGTGGGTAAGGCCGATGAGCATATCGGGATTGGCCTGCTTGATCTTGAGCAGCTGTCCAGCGGCGTCCTTGTCGCCCTCCTTGACCTGCTCGATGGCTACGGTGTTAATACCGTACTTCTTGAAGGAGTCTACGGCCACGTTCTTGGCCACTACGCAGTAGTCGGTGGAACCGTGGATTATCGCGGGCTTCTTGAGCTTGAGTACCTCGACTGCGTACTTTACGAGGTTGACTACCTTTACTTCGTCGTCTGCGCGCAGGCGGAAGAGGTAGTCATTGCCGATCATGTCATAACCGAACGACGGAGAGGTTGCGCCGACCAGCATCGGGACCTTGTTGTCCTTGGCTATCTGGTTGACTGCGAGGACGCAGCTGGACATGTTGGGTCCGAACATTGCGTCCACCTGGTCGTTCAGGATGGCCTTGTTGACCACGTTAAGGGCGGTCGCCGGGGATGCCGCGTCGTCATATATTACGTACTCGATCTTGCGGCCCTTTACTCCGCCGGCTGCGTTGATCTCGTCAACAGCCAGGACCAAAGCGTTCTTGATGTACTCGCCGAGGATGGAGCCTGAACCGGTGAAGGGCGCTACCAGCGCGATCTTGAAAGTTGCCGCGGCGCTTGCTACGAATGTCACAGACAAGAGTGCAACCGCCAGGATGCCGATGATAAGCCTTCTTCTGATCATCACTTTGACCTCCTCTTGATTTGACTGTCCTTTTATAGAGGTACAGTTGCGAACTAGTGGTTTGTTGTCTTCGCTCTTATTGCTATATCGAACCGTCCGCCGATCTGCCGGCAAGATAGTCTACAGCCAACTGCGCATGGAGCCTGACTCCGGTCTCCAGGGCGCGCTCGTCGAAATCGAACTTGGGATGGTGGAGAGGGTACTTGCTTATCGAGTCGTCCCCTACGCCGAGAAGGTATATCGCCCCAGGCGCCTTCTTAGCGAAATAGGCGAAGTCCTCGCCCACCAGTGACGGCCGCTCGGCGTAACCGCTGGAATCCTTTCCGAGGATCCTGCCTGCCGTCGAATGTACGAATTCGGCCATCTCGGTGTTGTTAACCACCGGCGGATAGCCGAAGTGGTAGTTATAGGCGTACTCTGTGCTCGTGGCTTCAGCCACTCCCTTTAGCTTCATCTCTATCTTATTTCTCAGTATTTCCCTTAATGACGGATTGACGGCCCGGACCGTTCCGGTCATCGCCACTTCGTGTGCTATGGCGTTGTAGGCTGTCCCGCCGTTTATGGTGCCAACGCTGACCACCACGGGTTCCGTGGGGTCGATCTCCCTGCTTACGATCGTCTGCAACTGCATGAGGAACTGCCCCGCAGCTGTTATGGCATCAAGGCTCTTGTGGGGCGTCGCGACGTGGCCCCCTCTGCCGTAGAGCTTGGCATCGAAGGCGTCCAAAGATGCCATGGCGGGCCCGTGGTGTACCTTCACGCTCCCAAGCCTTACATCGGGCCAGATATGTGTCGCGAATATGGCGTCTACATGAGGATCTTCCATGATGCCCGCTTCGATCATCGGCTCGGCTCCGCCGTCCTTCTCCTCAGAGGGCTGGAATATGAATTTTACGTCGCCTTTAAGCTTGTCCTTCATCATCGAGAGCACCCAAGCGGCTCCCATGAGCATCGCAGTATGCCCGTCGTGCCCGCATGCGTGCATGCGCCCGTTTACCTTTGAACACCATGGCCGTCCGGTATCCTCGAACACCGGCAATGAATCCATGTCCGCCCTTAGAGCAACAGTGGGTCCCGATGAGGCCCCGCGAAGCAATCCGACTACTCCAGTGCCAGCTATACCGGTCTTTACCTCGAAGCCCAAACCTCTCATAAGGTCCGCCGCCATCTTTGCGGTCATGTGTTCCTCGAAAGGCGCCTCAGGTTTCTCGTGGATAGCCCGCCTCCATCCGACTACACGCTCGAATACATCGGAAGCCAGGCCCTTGATCTGTTCGTCGTGCATCTAAATACCCCGATAGTCTGCCAAGAAGGCGAATTGTATAAAGAAACTTATCATCTATATTATACTGCATAATTCTAACCGGCCGTCTCGTTTCCTTTGTATGTTCTCTATCATTTGACCATGGTCGGTATGTATCATTCGCACATATTATGCCTTTCTAGCAGGTTCTGCTCGATTTGTTTTCGCATTGTTATAAATATCACTATTGTCTATTCAATATTCGGGACGGAAGATTCTTTGTACAAATCGGACAAGTGCAAGACCCCAGCGCCTGCATAGAAAAGGAGGCGCGGGCTTCGACGAAATCCGCGCCCCCATCAATCCTGATATTTCCTATAGTAGCGGCTTCAGTGCCTCAGCGCTCCTTCTTATCGCCGCCTCCTGGTCCGGATAATTGAACACCTCGGCTGACAAGTAGCCCTTGTAACCGGCCTTTTTCAGGGCGTCTATGGCGCCTTTGAAATCCATATGGCCGTATCCCGGGGGCTTCCTGTTGGTATCGCAAAGGTGCACGTGCACTACGGCTCCTTCCCCAACTGCCTGATAGATGCTCTGCTCGATGCTCGTCCTGTCGTCTATGTTCATATGGTACAGGTCCAACATGATCTTGAAGTTGGGCCTTCCCACCCTCGAAATCCACTCGAGGCCGTCTTGTGTGCTATTTATGAAGTTAAGGACATGGAAAGCTATCGGCTCGAGAGCGATCGTGACATTGGAACCTGATGCGTAATCCGCAAGCTCCCTGAAGGCATCGAGGGCCCACCTTTCGGTGTCCTCCTTCGGGGTGTCGTCACTGTAATGCCAGCGGGACCTTCCGATGTTCACGTGGGCGCCCCAGATCGATGCAAAGTCTACTATCTGCTTGATCCTCTCGAGGGCGAGCGCCCTCTTGCCTGCGTCGGGGGCGGCAAGGCCGACCCCTGATTGCCCAAAGACCTCACCCGTGCAGATCAGCGGCACGTCAAGGCCGGCGGCGCCGATAGCCTTCTCTATAGGGGCCCAGTTAAAAGACCTTGCTTCGGCAGTGGTGAGCTCTATCCCGTCGTAACCCAGCTCCTTCAGGAGCTCGGTGCTCTTCTCGATGCTGCCGTGATAGCCGAGCGAGTTCGGCGACAGTATATCCGGCGTGTTGACCATGTAAGCGAGCTTCAATCGATGATCGACCATCTTCTCCTCCAATTCGGAACGCTCTTGCCAAGCTAACGCGATGGGACAGACGTGCCGGGCTCAGTTCCTGGTGTGATCTATCCGGGCGCAAGGTGCCCGTCTTATAGCCTACATACTACCATCATCGCGCATATTGTCGGAAATACAGCAGCTTACGAAGTATAAGCAGACACCCTAGGACCGTCTGTAAGCGCCCCTCTTAAAACTTGTGGTGTGCCATGACTGGCACTATTTAGAATCGTCAGAGCTAGCCAAGCTTCTCAATTACGAGCAGGTACTTAGTCTTCGAAGAAGCTCCCATAGGAAAGAATGCAGGTGCGACTATGGGTACTATTGAAAACACCTCGCCAGTAAGGCTATCAAGGAAGCGTTCTAGTTCTTGAGCGGCATCATCTAGTTTGACTTCTAGCTTGTGAACAAGGTACTTCAACTTTAACCCCTCACTTTCACCGCGACCAGTACATGAATATTATAGATCACCCCGATATCGTTACATCTTTATCAGCCCATAAAAAGGACCCTCTCCCGATGTAAGGGACGAGGATCCTAATGAACGATGTGCGGGCTTTTTATCTGCTATGCTTTGACCTTGCCGGTAGAACTCCTTATGACGAGGTGGCACTTTATCACGTCAGAGTGCGGCGTATCGTCACCGTTGGGCCTTATGGCCCCGAATAGCAGCTGTGCCGCTTTGTAACCGAAGCGGAATATCGGTACTGATACCGTCGTCAGCGGCGGGTTAGTGTGCGCTGCGAAGTTGAGGTCGTCAAATCCCACCACAGAGATGTCTTCCGGTACTTTCAGGCCCCTTGCCTGGACAGCCTTCATGGCACCTATGGCCAGCATATCGTTGTAGGTCACTATCGCGCTCACTTCGGGCTTTACGTCCAGTATCCAATTCATCGCCTCGTAGCCGCCCTCGATGCTCACCGGGAAGCCCGATGCGACAATCGGCTTTTCGAAACCGTGCCTTGCCAGCACTTCGCGGCATCCTTCCTCTCGCATCCAGGCGGCCCTGCCCCTAACAGGCCCCCCTATATAACCAAAGTGCCTGTGTCCGAGCTCTATGAGGTGCTCGGTTGCAAGGTGCAGGGCGTTGTCCTCTATGCAGACCGAGCGCACCTTTTCGTCGGGATGTGTCCTGTTGCACAGGACCACGTCCGAATACTTGGCTACGTTCGATATCTGATCGTCCTTGAGCCTAGAGCTCGACAGTATCAGCCCGTCAACCTTGTGGCCCAGAAGCAGGTCAACGCACCTAAGCTCCGTGTCCGGGTTCTCTCCCGTATCGCAAAGCAGCAGACTGTAGCCCTCTTCTTCCGTCGCGACCTGCACTCCTTTTACTATCTCGGAGAAGAAGTAGTTGCCGATGTCGGAGATGAGCAGGCCTATGGTCTTGCTCCGGCCCGTCACCAACGTCCTCGCGGGCGTATTGGGCCTGTAGCCGAGAGTGCCGGCCACATCCATCACTTTGCCGCGGGTTGCCTCCTTGACCGCCGGATCGTTGTTCATAACACGGGAGACGGTCTTTATGGAGACTTTCGCCTCTTCGGCTATCTGCTTCATGGTGGGCACCCTGGGGCGCCTCGTGCCATCGTTTTCCTTATCCCCGCTCGTAGTTGCGATCTTTTGCGCCACGACCCTACTCCTTCACCGTAACAAGTCCATATACCAGGCATATGGCGTTGGCCAACTCATCGATCGGCATCTCTTCCCTGCAGGAATGGACTTGCCTAAAACCCATGCCCAGGCATACGCTCTGTATGCCGTTGGCATTGAACATGTTCGCGTCGCTGCCCCCCATGCTGGAATCGATCGATGCCGGCATTCCTAATGCGGACAGTGCGGAAACCGCGTGTGCGACGACCGGGGCCTCATCCGGTATCTTGTAGCATCTGTAATGTGTGTGAAGGATGACTTCCGCGGTCGCGCCCCTTTCCGCGGCTGCGTTCTTGAATACTTCCGAGAATTCGCTAGCGAGGTCCAAAGCCCTTTCGTCCACCAAGCTCCTGACTTCCCCTAGGATCATCGCGCGCTCGCAGACTATGTTCGTGTCGATGCCGCCTTCGATGACGCCTATGTTCGCTGTCGTCTCTTCGTCTATCTTGCCTAAGGGAAGTCGGGTGATCGCCTCCGCGGCCAATTGTATCGCGCTGATCCCGTCTTCCGGGTTATTCGCCGCGTGTGCCGAGCGGCCCTTCATGTCGGCCTTGATCCTGATATGCGTCGGACTGGCCGTTATTATTGTACCAACCGGTTTTGCGCCGTCAAATACGTACGCCATCTTCGACTTCACTAGCGAATAGTCCATGTACCTGGCTCCTAGCAGCCCGTTCTCTTCGCTCGCCGTGAAGATCACCTCCACCGGTCTGAGCTTGGCGCCCAGGTCCGATGCAAGCCTTAATCCCGACAGTATAGATACGATGCCGGCCACGTCGTCCGCTCCCAGCACCGTATCCCCCGAAGAGACGATGCTCTCCTCGGAGACTACCGGCACCACCTTGCGGCCGGGGGCCACCCTGTCCATATGAGCGCAGAGGATGATCGGGGGAAGCCCCTTATCTCCTTCGAGCCTCCCCACAATATTACCTGTATCCCCGCCGAAGTGACGGCCGGCGTCGTCCTTCGTCACCTCGAAACCCAACTCCTTGAGCTTCGAGCTGACCGTCTCCGACATGTCGCCCTCTTCACCGGAGTGCGAATCGGTCCTTACCAGCCGACAGAATTCCTCGATGACATCCTCCATGGGGATGCGCTTCTTCAAGTCCTGTAAATTCATGTGATCCTATTTGCCCTCCTCGTACGCTAGGCTCTGCATATGGTGACGTCCTCTGTGTACTTGTTGAGCTTGATCTCATCGACCCTGTATTCGGTATTGGCGTCCAGCATGCCCTTTACGTGGGCTATGTCGGGCGTGACGAGGTCTTCTACGAGGAAGCGGTCGCTCGTTTCGATGTCGGCCGCGTACTTGAAGTTCGGCAGCGTTGATAGGGCGATCTTGAACCTCTGCCCTATGCCGGTCTCTATCATGCCGCCGGCCCAGTTCCCTATGCCGTTTTTCATGCAGATGTCATGTATGCGCACCGAATTGAGCAGCCCGCCCACCCTGCCGTACTTGATATTGATAATTTTGCAGCTGCCAAGCTCGATGGCCTTGCGCGCATCGTCCGGCGTGTGTATGCTCTCGTCGAGGCATATGGGCGTCGATATAGCCGACTGGAGCTTTCCGTGGTCGATTATGTCATCCTCAGCTAAGGGCTGCTCCATCATGAGCAGATGGTGTTCATCAAGCCTAGCGAGCGTTTCCGAATCCTTGAGGCGGTACGATGAGTTGGCGTCCACCATCAGCGAGATGTCCGGAAAAGCCTTCCGTACCTTGCTTACGGTATCTATGTCCTTGCCAGGCTCTATCTTGATCTTGATCCTGCGGTACCCTTCGGCAAGGTAGTCCTCTATCTTCTTCAGCAGCGCATCTACCGAAGGCTGGATACCGATGCTGACTCCAACTTCGACGGCGGGATCGGTGCCGCCGACTAGCTTCCACAGCGGCAGACCTCTCATCTTCGATTCCAGGTCCCAGAGGGCCGTCTCGACCGCCGCCTTGGCGTGGTTGTTGCCCTTGATGAAGTCTACTGCCCTATAATAGTCCTCTATGCCGTTTAGGCTCTTGCCTATGATTGCGGGTGCTATGAAGCCTCGTATGACTGCCTTCATAGTCTCTATGCATTCGTAGCTGTAGACCGGAGCATAGAACGGGCATGCCTCCCCGAACGCAGTATGCCCCTCCCCGTATACTTTCACCACTATCGAGTGCTGCTCGTTGATCGCCCCGAAACTGGTCCTGAATGTCTGGTTCATCGGTATGTTAGTGTGTATGACGTCAATCCGCTCGATCCTCATATAGTCCGCTCTCCTTTGCTAGATTGCTAGATTAGTCCTAAGATCCGCGGCACAAGCAGCGCCAGGTTGCCAGAGAACGCTATGATAAAGAGCGTTACTATCTGGCTAAGCAAGAAAGGCCACATCTCGCGCATCACGTTCTCTATGCTCTCCCTCGCAACGGTGCATGCCATGAACAAAGCAGCTCCCACAGGCGGCGTTATCAGTCCGATGTTCAGCGCAAGTACCATGACTATGCCGAAATGCAGCGGGCTGATCCCAAGGCGCATCGCTATCGGTGCGAGTATGGGAGACAGGATGATGATCGATGCCGAAAGGTCCATGAAGCATCCTATTATCAGGAAGAGAATGCAGCAGTACAACATGAACATATGCTTGTTCGCCGATATCCCGAGGACGAAGTTCGCCATCGCGGCCGGCACCTGCTCGGAAGCGAGGACCCAGCTAAGGATCCCTCCCATGGCGACCAGCAGCAGTGAGACGCCCGTCGTGTAGACGGTCCTTTTCAGTGCGGAAACCAGTACTTTAAGGTTCAGCGTCTTGAACGCCAGGCCCCCGACCAGGAGGGCATACCCGACCGCGACCGCGGCCGCTTCCGTCGGCGTGAATATGCCGCCGAGGATACCTCCCATGATTATCACCGGCATCCCTAAAGCAAGCAGGCCTTCCTTTATGGCGCCACCGAATCTGGACCATGAGAATTTCCCGCTGTGCGCCTGGTATCCCCTCTTGGAGGAGATTATGTGGTTCGCGACCATCATCAGCAACGCCATCAATAGGCCGGGGATCAGACCGGCCGCGAAGAGCGCCGCGACCGAGACGCCCACCGTGGAACCGTAGATCACCATAGGTATGCTCGGAGGGATCGTCGGACCGATGACCGACGTCGCCGCCGTTAGCGCGGTTGCATATGGTTTGGAATATCCCGAATCGGTCATCGCGGGGATGATCATCGTGCCGAGGCCGGCGACGTCTGCGACCGCGGAACCCGATATGCCCGCGAAGAATACGCTGTCCAGGCAGTTGACGTGACCGAGGCCGCCCTTCAAGTGCCCGACGAGGGCATTGGCCAGCTTGATGATGCGCTCGCTTATGCCAAGCGCGTTCATCAGCTCTCCGGCCAGGCAGTAGAAAGGTATCGCCATGAGGACGAAAGAATCCATGCCGGAGAATATCTGCTGCGGGACGAGCAACAAGAGGCTTCGCCCGCTGGTCATTATCAAAGCAATGAGGCCGACTATCCCGAGGATGAAGGCGATAGGCGTGCCTATTATCAACATGATGGCAAAGGCGATCAATACTACCGTCAGCATTTGTCCGACCCTCCCAACTCGGAAATTATCTTCGTCAAAGACACTGCGAACAGCAGAATGCCGCCTAAGGGTATGCAGCTCATCGGTATCCACATCTTGATCGGAAGTATCTGGGCCGACGCCGAGCCCGATGCAATCATCCACTTGAACCCTTCATAGATTATCACCGCAGCAAGCGCCCCTATGAGGGTGTAGCTGACTACGTTGGCGATCTTCCTTAGTTTTCCGGGCATCTTCTCAACTATTGTGTTGAAGCCCACGTGTTCGTCCTTAAGCAGGGCGAGGGCCGTGCCGAACATCCCTACGAATATCATGAGGTACCTCGTTAGCTCCTCTGTCCACGATAGGGCGTTGCCCAGGACGTACCTGTAGAAGATGGCGAGCAGGCAGACCACGACCATCAGGGCCAGGGCCACTGCGCAAACGTTCACCAATACCTTGTCTACCGCGTCCATGATCCGCGCCACCGCCGGACGGTGTCCTTTAGGCAAGCAAATCGACCTCCTCTTGTCTCTAATGGATGTTCGGGGCTGTAAGGCGCCCCGAACATCGCTTCACGCTACGTGCGGACCAGTTAGTTGGCCTTCTTCTCGATAGCGTCGACCGTGCTTACGAAGCGGTCTACTATGGAGGAGTCCATCTTGGTCTTGGCCCAATCTATGACCGCGGTGCGTCCCAGCTTCCTGAATTCCTGATAGGCTTCCTCGGAGATGGGGCTGACCTGCATGCCCAGCGATTTCAGCTGTGCGTAGCCGGTGGCCTGCACTACCTGGGTAAGTCCCGAGGAGGCCAGCTTGGCATAATAGAAAGCCTCGTCGACGATCTTCTTGATGTCGGCGGGGAGCTTGTTGTACCAGGAGGCGTTGACGACGGTCCAGTGCCCGCCGAGGATCGTGCGGCTTATGCTTAAATATTTCTGCACTTCGTTGATCTTGTTGTTAAGGATGATCGAAACGGGATTGACCTGTCCCTGGACTACGCCGGTCTGAAGTCCGGTGTAGGTCTCGCTCCATGCCATCGGAACGGCGTTGGCGCCGAGGGCCTTGAACATGGCGACCTGGCTGTCGTCCATCGCGCGGAACTTGATGCCCTTCATGTCGGCGACGGTCTTTATGGGCCTTACGTTATTCGTAAAGCAGGAAAGTCCGCCCAGCTCGAATACGTTGATCGACTTAAGGCCGGTCTTTTTCTCCATGTCGGCGAACATCCACTGCACGAAGTCGCTTTCGAGCACTTCGGCCACTACGCGGTCGTTCTTATAGGTGAACGGAGTGTTAAGCAGGATGGCCGGCTGGTAGATGGCGCTGAGGCCGCCTATCGAGGCGAGGTTGATCTGGATGCCGTTGGCCTTGGTCAGCTCGAGCCTCTCCCTCTCCTTGCCCAGCACGCTGGCGGGGTGTATCTCTACTGTGTATTCGCCCTCGGTAGCGTTCTCTACATAGCTCTTGAACACAAGGGCATATGCATGAACGGGGTCGTAGGTATCAGAAGTCTGGTCGTGGGCGAGTTTGATCACGTTCTTCGGAGCTGCCATAGATACCGGCGTCATCAGCAGACAAGCTGCTAGTACTGCCAATAGGCTTACGAATAACTGCCTTCTAGACATTGTTCTGTTACCCTCCACTCTTTTTATTGATATGCTTTTTACTGTTGATAGAATTGATCAAGGTGCCGTCTTTTAACCGACCACCGTCCCTTCTCCTATTGTCTTGAATGTCTTACATTTGTCCCGTCTATTTATAGAATTGCGTTATACACGTGCTTATTTGATATGTCATCGTTGTCATTATAGTATCACCGATGTCAAGTTGTGTCATCCGGAATCTCTGTTCCATGCAATCGTCTAAGCACTCTGCTGCATAGGCCTAAAAATCGCCGCTTCTATTTCTTCTAGCATCGTGTTTCTATTTGCTTTAGACGGCTAAAGGTTATCCTTGCCATACTTAATGGACCTCTCTTCTTTCGAGCTATCATGTCTGCAAAGCAGCCATCCCCTTCTCATCGGCCAGGCACATTGTTTTTATTTTCGTACACTTTAATTTGTGAAGGAATTCACTATAAAAGGAAGAATATTGGTCAATAACATATTAGTGATGAAATTCACAATATTCCCTATGCTAAGGGTTTTAGAGAACAATATGCATCTTAGTAGCACGATAATGCCCTCTAAATGTAAATTTTGATTGTTTAGCTGCACTGTTAATAAGTTCAGAGCATGCAAGCTATCTATGAGGATATTTGCCGGACAGCACAGTTCCGAAGCCAGTTGAAAGAGATCGTTGAAAATTTTTAATTACTGCGCTACTTGTCGGGATCGGCGGATATCGGGCCCGCCTACGCTCATTTGGTGGACAGAAGGAAGTGAGAGGACATGTTCCATCAGGAAGGCAACGGCCTCGACGCCAGATGTGTAAAGGAACTGCGCGGTCTTCTGGAAGGATTCGAGAACAAGCGCGAGGCCCTCATCCCCTGCCTTAACATTGCGCAAAGATGGCAGCATTACGTTTCCAGGGAAGCTGCCGCTTTCTTGGCGAAGGAGACGGATACCAGCCTCGCCGAGGTCTATGGCGTGGCAACCTTCTATCACATGCTATCGGAGAGGCCGCTGGGGAAGAACGTGATCCGGGTGTGCGATTGCCTAACATGCCACGTCAAGGGTGGCCCGGCCATTCTAGGCGCCCTAAAGGAGGAGCTGGGCGTCGAAATCGGAGGGACGACGAAGGACGGCAAAGTATCCCTTCTAGAGAGCCCATGCATGGGGCTGTGCGACATAGCGCCCGCGATCATGGTCAACGACCAGGCGTTCGGCAACCTGACGCCAAAGCGCGCGAAGGATATCGCAAAGGCCGTCAAAATAGGCGTCTCGCGAAGCCCAGCAGGCCGCAAAAGGCCAGGCAAGAGCGGCTTAAGATCGAAGGTGATCGCATGAGGATACTGACTCAAAACTTCGACAAACCCAACTCGCAATCGATATCGGTCTACGGGGAATACCTCGCGCTCAGGAAGGCCCTCTCTATGAGGCCTGCCGGCATCATCGCCGAGGTAAGAGCGTCCAAGATGCTAGGAAGGGGCGGCGCGGCCTTCCCCACCGGGATCAAGTGGGAATTCGCGAGGAGATCGACCGATTTCCCCAAGTACATAGTCGCGAACGCGGACGAGGGCGAGCCCGGCACCTTCAAGGACAAGGCGATACTGGAGAAGGATCCGCACAGGCTGCTCGAGGGAATCATAATAGCGGGCTATGCTATCGGAGCCTCAGAGGGTTTCATCTATACGAGGGCGGAGTATCCAAAGGCGAAGAAGGTGCTCGCGTGGGCGATCTCTGAGGCCGAGGACCACGGCTACCTAGGCGATAACGTGATAGCGCCCGGCTTCTCGTTCAGGATCCATTCGTGCACAGGGGCGGGCGCATACGTATGCGGGGATGAGACCGCGCTTCTAGATTCGATGGAGGGCTTCCGGGGCTGCCCGAGGCTGAAACCGCCCTATCCCACGGATATGGGGCTAAGGAACAAGCCCACGGTGATAAACAACATCGAGACCCTCGCCAACATACCGACGATAATCAAGAAGGGCGGGGAGTGGTACAGCAAGATCGGAAGCCCTAATTCACCGGGCACCAAGCTCATGAGCGTGAGCGGTTTCGTAAAGAGGCCCGGGCTCTACGAAGTAGATACCGGCACCACGCTCGGCGAGCTTATAAGGGATTACTGCGGTGGGGTCGTCGGCAAGTTCAAGGCGGCATTGCCCGGCGGGGTCTCCACTAAGTTCGTTACGCAGCTTGACGTCCCGATAGACGTGCCCTCGCTGGTGGACGTGGGAAGCCTTCCCGGAACAGGAGCGGTGGTAGTCCTCAACGACACGGTAAGCATGGTGGACGCGGCGAAGAACTGCGTGAAGTTCTTCGCAGACGAATCATGCGGCAAGTGCACGCCGTGCCGCGAGGGCACCCATAGGGCATACGAGATATTGGACCGTTTTTCGCACATGGAGGGCAGCCTGGATGATCTGGGGCTCCTAAGGGAGCTGCACGCCGTTATGTACGATACCGCTAACTGCGGCCTGGGCCAGTCGGCCCTCAATCCCGTCGTCAGCGCGATCGACAAGTTCGAAGACGAGTTCAAGCGCTGCGTCGGGTAGATGGGAGGAAGCATGATACACATAACTATAGATAACAAGGAGACGCTGGTGGAAGAGGGCACGACCATACTCGAGGCCGCGCAGCAGATACCCGTCATAATCCCCACCTTGTGTCATTTCGAGGGCCTTTCGGATTTCGGAGGATGCCGTGTCTGTATGGTCGAAGTCGAGAAGGAACCCCGTCTTACCCCTGCCTGTTCAAGGCTTGCGGCCGAAGGCATGGTGGTGAGGACCAACACGGACAGGGTGAGAAGGTCCAGGAAGCTGAACTTGGAGCTCATGCTTGCGAACCATCCCTACGACTGCCTGTCCTGCGTGCGCAATCAGAAATGCGACCTGCAGAGGCTTGCTTACGAGTTCGGTGTCGATAAGGTCAGGTTCCACGGATCGAAACCGGATTTCCTGATCGACGGCACCTCGCCTTCCATAGTCAGGGACCCCAACCTTTGCATCCTGTGCGGGCGCTGCGTAAGGACCTGCGCCGAAGTGCAGGGCATAAAGGCCGTGGACTTCTCCCACAGGGCGCACGACTCGAAGGTGAGCACGGCGTTCGAGGAGGACATAGCCAAGGTGGAGTGCGTCAACTGCGGGCAGTGCATACTGGGCTGCCCTGTCGGCGCCATCAAGGAGCGCAGCAGCATTGATGAAGTCTGGGCCGCCTTGAACGACCCGTCCAAGCATGTCGTCGTCCAGGAGGCTCCGGCAGTGAGGGTCGCCTTGGGTGAGGAATTCGGGATGGAACCCGGGGCGCTCGTCGAAGGGAAGATGTACTCCGCGCTACGCGAGCTCGGTTTCGACAAGGTGTTCGATACCAACTTCACCGCGGACCTCACCATAATCGAGGAGGGCAGCGAGCTGATAGATCGGATAACCAATGGAGGTGTCCTGCCCCTTATCACTTCATGCTCGCCCGGATGGATAAAATACGCCGAGCATTTCTATCCGGACCTGCTGGACCATCTTTCGACATGCAAGTCGCCCCAGCAGATGTTCGGCACGCTCGCCAAGACCTATTACGCGGAGAAAACCGGCATAGATCCTGCGAGCATCGTATCGGTGTCGGTCATGCCGTGCACCGCCAAGAAGTTCGAGTGCCAGCGCCCTGAGATGAGGACGAGCGGTTACCAGGACGTGGACTACGTTCTGACTACAAGGGAGCTCGCCTCCATGATCAGGCAGGCCGGCATAGATTTCGCCCATGAGCAGGATTCGAAGGCGGACTCTCTGATAGGCGCCTATACCGGCGCCGGGACCATCTTCGGCGCTACTGGAGGCGTCATGGAGGCGGCGCTCAGAACTGCGTACGAGCTTATAACGAAGAGCACCCTGCCAAAGCTTGATTTCAAGTCCGTCCGTGGCATGGAAGGCATAAAGGAGGCTAACGTCAGGATCGGGGACTTGAAGGTCAAGGTGGCGGTGGCGCATGGGCTTTCCAATGCCAAGAAGCTTATGGACAAGATTCGCTCGGGCGAGGCCGACTATCATTTCGTAGAGATAATGACATGCCCCGGTGGGTGCGTGGGAGGCGGCGGACAGCCCATAGGCGTGACGCTGAAGAAGAAGATGGCCAGGGCCAAGGCGCTCTACAGCGAGGATAGGGGGATGGCTTTAAGGAAATCGCACGAAAACCCGGAGGTCATAAAGCTCTACAAGGAATATCTGGGGGAGCCCCTCGGACACCGGTCGCACGAACTGTTGCATACGAGCTATGTAAAGAGAAGTGCCTGAGGCAAGAGACCGGCATCGGCAACGGTAAGATGACATATGACCTGCAAGACGGACGGGGCGCCTTAATAATAGCGCCCCGTCCGTTGCTCATCGTATTATCCCAAGGGTTTTTCCTGGAACCTGGAACATAGATGGCCGTGCCGATCTAGCCCAATATCGCCTTGAGGTCTTCGCTGGCCGTCGTTATCGGCATTATGTTGAACTTCTGGTTGAGGGCGGACACTACCGCCGGCGTCAGGAACGCCGGGAGCGTAGGTCCCAGCCTGATATTACGGATCCCAAGATAAAGCAACGATAGCAATATACAGACGGCCTTCTGCTCATACCATGAGAGAACCAGCGACAAGGGCAGGCTGTTGACGTCGGTGTTGAAGGCCTTGGCCAGCTCCATGGCTATAACGACGGCGGAATAGGCATCGTTGCACTGGCCTACGTCAAGAAGGCGCGGTATGCCGCCGATATCCCCGAACTGCAGCTTGTTGAATCGGAACTTGCCGCAGGCCAAGGTCAGAATCACGCAATCGTCCGGCACCGACTGTGCGAACTCCGTGTAATAGTTGCGCCCGCTCTTGGCTCCGTCGCATCCTCCTATAAGGAAGAACCTTCGGATCTTCCCGTTCTTTACGGCCTCGATGACCTTGCCGGCGACGCCCATCACCGCATTGTGTCCGAAACCGACGGTTACGAATTCCTCAGGACCGTCAGATTCGAATCCCGAAGCGGCAAGCGCGGCCTCTATGGCGGGGGTGAAGTCCCTGTCGGCTATGTGGACGACGCCCGGCCATGCTACCAATCCGCTCGTAAAGATGCGGCCTTTATAACCGTCCTGCGGTTTTTGTATGCAGTTCGTGGTCATTACTATGGAACCGGGGAAGGCGTCGAACTCCTTGCGCTGATCCTGCCACGCGCCACCGTAGTTGCCCACCAGGTGGGCATATTTCTTCAGCCCGGGGTAACCGTGCGCCGGCAGCATCTCGCCATGGGTATAGACGTTTATGCCCTTGCCCTGGGTCTGGCGCAATATGGCCTCCAGGTCTTTCAGGTCGTGCCCCGATACCAGCAGGGCCTTGCCCTTGATGGGCGTCACTCTGACCTTCGTGGGGACAGGATCGCCGTACGCCGAGGTATTGGCCTTGTCCAGCATGGACATGACCTTTATGTTGACCTCGCCGACCCTCATCGCCATCGACAGTGCATCGTCTAGGTTAACGTCGCGCCTTGACAGGAAGCACATCGCCTCATGGAAGAAAGCGTACACGGAATCATCCTCTACGCCGAGGATGAGTGCGTGGTCGGCATAGGCGGCCATCCCTTTCAGCCCGAAGAGCACAAGGTCGAGCACTCCCGCAATATCAGGTCCCATGTTCCCTATGCGTCCGGCAAGCTCCTTCGTCGCTTCCTTCCCTTGGGCAACCAGTCCATCGATGTCATCCGCAAGTTGCCACGCAGCAGGTGCTCCCAGCTCTAAGGGTGCCTTGGCCTTGATGCCTCGCTTCTTGCATCCATCCTCGTAATCTCTCTTCAGCTGCGCCTTCACTTCCGATACGCGACTTGTAACAGCAGCCAGCCTCTCAGGGTCGAAATTCACGTTAGTCACGGTAGTAAACAGGGATTCGATCACGAGGCGGTCGGCCTTCGGCGTCGCTAGGCCCAGCTCCCTGCATGCCCTGGCGTACAGCGATACGCCCTGCGCGGCATGGATCAGAAGGTCCTGGAGAGAGGCGACGTTCGCGTCCTTGCCGCACACTCCCATTACGGTACACCCACTCCCCCCTTGGCCGCTCCGTTGCTCGCATTGATAACAGAACATAGATATCCCTCCTGTCGATGAAAGTAGTCGTCTTATGGAAAGCTGCCTGCCCATTGCTTTTTCGGACTCTGGACGCCTTCGCGCCGTTCAGTAATCGGAGAGCTTCTTGGATCCCAGGAAGTCCCGGAACTCGGCCGTAATCCGCTGCGGCAGGTCGCTCAGGATGCACTCCGCGAAAGGACATGCCCCGGGTTTGGTCCTGTTCACGCAAAGCTGCGTTTCGATCGGTCCTTCGATTGTCTCGTAGACTTGAAGAAGGCTGATCTCCCCTGCAGGACGCGCCAGGAAGAAACCGCCCTTTGGCCCCCTCGACGATTCTAGGAATCCGGCCTTTACAAGGCGCTGGAGTACCTTTGACAGGTGTGCTTGGGAAAAACTTCCAGCTTGTGAGATCTCCTTGACCGTCACAGGTACTCCATCAGCTTTAGCTATATATACCATTCCGTGAAGTGCGAGTGACGTAGCCTCGGATATCTGGATCGCAGTCGTCATTGCCAAAGTCCTCCTATGATCTTGTGTGATGGTCCGTAAACGTTCGCATGCCTTGGCAGAGATATATATCGATATTATGGTACCATAATACCTATTTAAATAAATGCCCAAATTGCCGTAAAATGACGAAAAGCACCGGCGTACTTGATGCCTTTCGGACGGATATAAACGAAGCTAGGATGACGGCTGGTAAACCGGAAGCCCATATGCATCCGCACTGTACTTGGAGAGAACTTCTCTTGTGGAGCAGGGGTTATGCTCACCGACGAGGTGGACTTCTATAGTATGTATCACCAGGAAGTGAACATAGGCGGCGTATCTCTTATACAGCGTATAAGTGGCTGCGTGCCGATGCCTGAAAGGGGGTCAGGTGAACGAGCCTAGAATCATCACAAGGCTTGTCGACAAGAAGACCAGACAGGGAAACCTCCGTCCCATCCATATTCAGGAGCTTGAAATCTACAGCAAGCCCGACCGAAGGCCGCATGTAGTTTGGACGGTCATCTTAAAGTTACTTCTGAGATCTTCGCGTCAATGATTCAAAAATCGCCTGATCATATCGAACGCCCTGCTAGACGCGATTAAGTCAACGTATTCGGCATCCCGGCTCGATGGATAGTCGTACGTTTCGGTCTTGACCTTCGTACCGTCTACTACAGCGATGCATATGGTTCCGGCTCCTTTGATCAGCCCGACGCCAAGATCGGCCCGCGTAAGCTCCTCAATTCCCGAAGCCAGCGAAATGGCCGCGTCCTGAAGGGCATCGTGCGTAGGCCCTTCTGGCCTTTCCCGCTTTCCGATCAAACAGTCCATCCCGGACAGGCTGCCACTAGTCATGCCAAGTTTTAGCACCTCGGCCGATCCTGCCACCTCTGACAGGCGTTCTACGGCCATACCGCCTGTGCCCACCTCGGCCAGGGCTATCGTCCTTCCAAGGCCGTTCAGCAATCCCACGACATGCCGTTCTATGGAATCGACATCCACTCCATATACGTAATCTCCAAGCCTGCTCCTTATCTCCTCGACCACCGGATCCATCAACCTGTGCGCTTCCGCCTCGTCATGGGCCTTCGCCGTCACACGAAGTATGCATTCGCCGGACTTGGCATACGGAGCCACGGTCGGGTTGGTCATGGATTCCATGATATCCAGCACCCTTTCCTCCATCGTGGATTCTCCTAAGCCTATGACCCTGATGACGCGCGAGAAGAGCATGCTGTCCGAGTACTTCTTCAGGTACGGGGCTACAAGGTTGTCGAACATGGGCTTCATCTCTCTCGGGGGCCCGGGCATCATGATGGCGATCTTGCCGTCTTCGCCCTCTATGATGCACCCAGGCGCCGTGCCCTGAGGATTGTCCAGCACTATCGAACCTTCGGGCATCATTGCCTGTTTCTTGTTGTTCACGGTCATGGTCCTGTGATTATGTGCGAAGAAGCAGGTTAGGTCGTTAAGGCACCTCTCGTTCATCATGAGCTTGCGCCCGAAGCTCTCCGCCACCGTCTCCTTGGTAAGGTCGTCGTACGTAGGGCCTAATCCTCCCGTCGTTATGATCACATCAGCCCGGCCCTTCGCGATCTCCAGCGCCCTGCCGAATCTCTCGGCATTGTCGCCCACCACCGTCTGGTAGTAGACGTCTATCCCGAGCTTCGCCAATCCTGCCGCTATGTACTGGGCGTTCGTGTTAACTATGTCGCCCAGGAGTATCTCGGTCCCTACGCATATGATCTCGCAGGATGTCTTCTTCAAGCTAAACAACCCCTCGCATCCGGCCGGCCCTTCCCATGAATTGATCATGGCTTGGCCCGCAGCCTCGCTAATGGAATCTTACCATCATTGGCGACAATCATTAACCAGTTCCTTCTTTCCCCGTCAGCCCGGCCGTACGTCCTCTCCGGAAGGCCCGATGCTTGTATCCCGAATAATGGTGATGGATACGGCACCTTCTTATGCCCAGATGCGACTGCCCGTCCGATTCGCATGCCATCGATCATTGATACGCTCCTAATCCTTTGGTTATCATGAGGGTAGGATCAGGAGGCGATGGAAGATGGCAAGGCTGCTGGGACAAGACGAGATACCCGGAGCGCTCGACATTTCGTGGCAGGTCTTTTCGGAGTTCGAAGCTCCTGAGTATTCCCCTGAAGGCGTCAAGGCCTTCAGGTCGTTTCTGGAATGCGAAGCTGCGATTAAAGACCTTACTTTCTACGGAGAGTTCGTAGAAGAGGACCTTGCGGGAATAATCGCCATGCGCGGCGACAGTCACATCAGCATGCTCTTCGTGAAGAAGCAGTACCATAGACGCGGGATCGGCAAGGCGCTGCTGAAGCATGCCATCGAGAACAGCCAAGCAGACAAGATCACCGTGCATTCATCGCCTTATGCTCTGGAGTTCTACCGCAGGTTGGGTTTCGTCGATACGGACGTAGAACAGGTCCGCGACGGCATAAGGTTCATACCGATGATCCTGAGCCGGTGAGAGCTGCTCCCCTTCCAGAACGCGTCCTTAGCCAATGGATGATGGCATAAAAAAGGACAGGGATCGTAAAATCCCTGTCCGATGTCCCTATTGTCTCTGTCTTACCTGTTGATATAAGGTATGGTCTGTGGCCCTTCCGGAAGTACGCATATCCTCGCGTCCTTTCCGTACTTCGATAGAAGCTCCGCCACCTTGGCTTCGATGTCCCTGCAGGGCTCCAGCATGGCCGATCTGATCTCATCGTCCGACAGACATTCGGAGTAGAGGTATACATCGGCTTTTACCTGCACATCCGCCTGTAGTTGCACCTGCCACTGGTCCTGCATGGAGAAGCCCGCCTCTGATATGATCTCAAGCGCGCGCATGGGCCCTCCCGCCATCTTCAGCAGGTTGTGGTAATGGCTGTTCGCCGGTATGCCGTCGATGCACTGCGCCGCCGATATTATCGCCCCGCCCTTTCTCACTATCCCGGCCGCCGCGCTCATGCCCTTGACGGCCTGGTAAAGGTTCCTGTCGAGCGGGTATCCGCTGTTCGTGGTGATGACTACGTCGAACGGCTCCTCCACTTCCCTCATGGCCGTCCGTTTCACGAACTGCGTACCTTGGGCATGGGCTTCCAGCAGCGCCCCCGCGAACACGTTCGTGACCTGCTTGTCCTTGTTAAGCGTAACATTGACGATGAAATCGGGCTTCGTGATTAGGGCACCTTCCGTCAACAACTCCCAGACGGGGTTCCCCTTAGTAATACCCCATGTAGAGTTCTTGTTGGCGAGTATCTTGTAGCTGTGCGCCACTTTTATGTTCTCAAGGCTCGCCACCCCCGGATAAACGAGCTTGCCCCCTCCGCTGAAGCCCGCGAAGAAATGCGGCTCTATGAACCCGGTAAGCACCTTCACGTCGGCCGAGAGGTAGTCCTTGTTCACCCACATGTGCTGGCCGTCGGAAAGTACGCCGGCATCCATCATGGAGTCTTTGTCCAGACAGTCGGGCTGCGCGATCCTGTACCTGCTCACTATGTCCTCTCCGAGCAGCTCTATCAGTTCCTCTTTAGGGGCGGGCCTGTGCGTCCCGAGGGAGTTCACAAGGACGATGTCCTCGTCCTTCATGCCCGCGCTTCTGAGTTCCTCCAGTATGACAGGCAGTATCTTCTTGTTCGGTACCGGCCTGGTCGCGTCACAGAAATTAATCGCGGCGGTTTTCTTGCCCTTCGCTATCTCATAGAGCGATGGCGAGCCTATCGGCTCCCTTACCGCGTTCCTTATGGCTTGCCTTTCGTCTTCCATCCCCTCAAGGTATAAGGGCTCTATGACAGTGACGTTGCCGTCCGGCAGCTCTATTGCCTTCTTTCCTCTTCCGTATAACAGTTCTACACGCAACTAGAATCGCTCCTCGCTGGAAATAATCTACATCCCGAGGTAGGCCTTCTTGACCGTGTCGCTTTCGATAAGCTCCGAGCCCGTGCCCTCCATGACGATCCTTCCGTTCTGGATCACATATCCCCTGTCGCAAAGCTCCAGGGCCTCGAGCACCCTCTGCTCTATTAGCATGACAGTTATGCCTTCCTCGTTGATCTTCTTGATCGCCGCGAACAGCTCGTCGCAGAGCACAGGCATGAGGCCCAGCGAAGGTTCGTCCAGAACGAGCAGCTTCGGGTTGGACATCAAGCCGCGCCCAAGGGCGAGCATCTGCTGCTGGCCGCCGCTCATGCTCCACGACTTCTGGTACATCCTCTCCTTCAGTATGGGAAAGAGCTTATACACCAGGTCGAGCCTTTTTCTGACCTCGGCTTCGTCGTTGGTGGTATACGCGCCCAAGAGCAGGTTCTCCTTCACGTTAAGCTTGCCGAACACATGCCTTCCTTCAGGCACGTGCACGAGCCCGAGCTTCACTATCTCATGGGCGGGCAGCTTCTCAATCCTCCTGCCGCAGAACTCTATGGTGCCGGAGGAGGCCTTGATGAGGCCCGATACCAGCCTTGCAATGGTCGACTTGCCAGTGCCGTTGGATCCTATCAGGGTGACTATCTCCCCTTCCTTGATATTGAAGGAGACGTCCACAAGGGCCGGCACGCCATCGTAGGCCGCATTACACTTTACAACGTTTAACATATTTATCTCCCAGATATGCCGATATGACGCGCTCGTTGCTCGCGATTTCCCTTGGCGTCCCCTCGGCGATCTTAGCCCCTGAATCAAGCACCATTATCCTATCGGATATTGGCATTATGGCCTCCATGACGTGCTCGACGACGATCAGCGCAAGGCCGTCTTCCCTCAGCTGTCTCAGCATGCTGGTCGCTTCCTGGATCTCGGTGGGAGTAAGCCCCGCCATCGATTCGTCCAGCATCAGGACCTTCGGGTCGGTAGCCAGGCACATCGCGACCTCGAGGCGCTTCTTCTCCGGCAAGGTCAGGTTGACCGCCTTGACCGGGGCCCTCTTGGACATGCCCACCTTCTCGAGCACCTTGATGGCCTTGTCCCTGGCGGCCGCGGCGCCGGGGTATCTGAGGAATGCGCCGACCTGCACGTTCTCAAGGACCGTCATGCCTTGGAGTATCTGCACTACCTGGAATGTCCTCGCTATGCCGATGGAGCATATGTTGTTGGGGCTCCATCCCGCTATGTCGCGCCCTTCGAATACCACGCTCCCGGCATCCGGCCTGTGGAATCCCGTAAGGCAGCTGAAAAGCGTGGTCTTGCCGGCGCCGTTCGGGCCTATGAGGCCCAGTATTTCGCCGCTTTTGACCGAGAAGGACACGTCGTTGACCGCCGTAAGGCCCCCGAATCGCTTGGTGACGTTCTTCACTACCAGTTCAGACATCAAGCAGCCACCTCCTTCTCGCGCCTGGCCTCAAGCCTGCGCCCCGCCTTGCGGGCGATGCCCATCAACCCGTCCGGCTCGAAGACGCACATAAGGACTATGAACACGCCGTAGATCATAAGGTCGATGCCGCTCCCGCTCGAGCCCATCCAGGCCCTGGTAAGCTCCGATATCGGCATAAGGATCACTGAGCCGAGTATGGGACCAATTATGTTGCCGGAGCCGCCGAAAACCGCAATCAGGGCTATCGTGACCGAGATCGTATGGTCGAACATGTAAGCCGGCTCGACGTAGAGCTGGTACTGCGCCAGTATCGTGCCGCACATGCCCGTTATTCCGGCGCTTATCGCGATCGCCAGAAGCTTGTACTTGGTCTTGTTTACGCCAAGGCCCGTCGCCACGTCCTCGTTCTCCCTGATCGCTTTGAAGTAGAATCCCATCTTGGACCTCTCCATGATGTAGATGTAGACGACTACGAAGACGAGCATGCCCAGGGCTATGTAGTAGTAACCGGTCTTGGAGGCGTGGAACTGGAAGTTCCAGAAGCTGCCCTTCTTCATGTCGATGATCATGCCCGTGGCGCCGCCCACCCAGGGCCAGTTCTCGAAGACGACCTTGATCATCTGGCCCAGCGCTATCGTGCCGATGGCGAAGTATCTGCCCCTGAGCCTGGAGAAAGGAAGCCCTATGACCGTCGCGAACGCGGCGGTTACAAGGCCTGCGGCTATGAAGCCGATCCAGGGGTTCACCTGGAACTTAACGAATAGTATCGTCGATACGTAGGCACCGATGCCGAAGAACGCGGCCTGCCCGATCGAGACCATGCCGGCGTATCCGGCCATTATGTTCCATGCCTCGCCCAAGACCGCGTAGAGCATAACCAGTACAAGTATGTGCTGCTGGAAGCGTGCTTTCAGGACCAGCGGTAGCACTATCGCGATTCCCAGTACGATGAGGAGCGTATAGATAAAACGCTTGTTGTTGGCCATCAGTCTGCCCCCCATCCCATAAGGCCCTTCGGCCTCACGATGACGATAAGCACGTATGAGAGGAATATGAGAGCGTATTTGTACTCGGGGCCTATGTAGAAGCCGCCGAGCGTCTCGATGATGCCTATGAGGATCGCGCCTATCAGCGCGCCCTCCGTGCTGCCGAAGCCGCCGAGTGCTACGGCCACCAGGGCCACAAGGCCGAACATGGTGCCCACGTCCGGGAATATGTAGTAGTAGCTTGCTAGCAGCGAACCTGCTGCGCCGGCACAGGCGATGCCTATGCCGAAGGCGATGGCGTTCAGCTTCTCCAGGTTAATGCCCATGAGCGACGCCGCCGACCTGTCGATGGATATAGCCTGGATGGCAAGTCCCGTCTTGGTCTTCCTGAGGAACCAATAGATGAGGGCCGCAACTATCAGGCTGCCTACGCTAGCGACGAGCTTGGGCAGTTCTATGAAAACCGACCCCAGCATGAAGGTCCCTTTGGAGATCGCTCCTTGGATGTTGCGATAGTCAGGGCTCCAGAGGAACTGGGCCATGTTTATGAAGAAGATCGACAGCCCGAACGTCACAAGCATCCTGGCCAGGAAGGGCCCTTTGAGCACCCTTTTTATGACCAGCTTATAGAGAATCATGCCGAAACCGAACATTATCAATGCAATTATCGGAGTACCAATCACCGGATCCAGGCTGACGTACGTATTGAGCCAGTAGCTTACGTACATGGCCAGCATGACTAGGGCCCCGTGCGCGAAGTTGACTATCCCCATCACGCCGTATATCAGGCTCAGTCCCATGGACACGAGCCCATATACGCAACCCAGCAGCACCCCTCCTGTCAGGAGCTGGAGTATCAAATCAAACCACCCCTTGCGTATTACGCAATCCTAATCTGTCGATGGCGGGCCCTCCCCCTTAAGGCAGGGCCCGCCGTAAGGTCTTGGATCAGCCTACTTGCCCCATGCGAAAGGATAGGAGTAAGGGACCGCCGCGAGGTTGAACGGCCACACGACTCTCAGCTTGCCGCCCTGGATCTGCAGGTAGAGGGACTTGGCCAGCGTGTTGTCATGCGTCACGGGGTCGAACTTGACGCCGTCGTATGCTGTGATCAGCGCGCTTGCGGGCATGTTGGTCTCGAGGAGGGCCTTCCTGATGTCCTCGGGCTTCGTCGACTTCGCGCGGTTGATCGCATCGGCGATTACGAACGGGGCGGTGAAGCTGCGAGCCGCGTTGGGGCTCATGTCACGCCCGTACTTTTTCTTGTAGAGCTCGTTGATCTTCGCTACATAAGGCTTGCTGACAGCTAGATCAAGGCCATAGACTCCGCGGACGAAGATGTTCTCGGCGTCGGCGCCGACTGTGCCCACGTAGTTGGGGTCGAGGTAGCCAGCCATGCCGATAAACACTTTCGGGGCGACCTTCATGGCCTTCATGGTCTGGGTGAACAGTATGGCGTCGGAAACGTACGCGGCGTGGACTATGATGTCAGGGTTAGCGGCTTTGAGCTTCAACACCTCTGCCGAGACGTCGGTCGCCTTGTACACATAGGAGATGTCGGCGACGAGCTTGTATCCGTAATGAGCCGCCCACTTCCTGAGCTCTACGGCCACACTTGCGCCCCACTCGGTGTTCTCCCATAGGATGGCGAGCTTCTTGAGGTCGACCTTTTCTTTCTTCTCTATGTCGTTTACCATCTCTAGCGCGTTCTTAGCCTGGATGCCATCATGCGGTATGACCCTGAAGAACCACTGGAAACCGCGCTCGGTCAGGGTCGGCGATGTCGCGTCGGACAGCACGTAAGGTATCTGCAGCCTCTCTGCCGCCATGCTCGTCGTCTTGACGACTCCGCTCTGATAGCCTCCGAAGAATGCGCATACCTTGGACTCCGTGATTATGCGTTCGGTCTCGGCCATGCCTACGGTGGCGTCTCCTCTCGAGTCTCCTACCACCAGCTCAAGCTTGGCTCCGCCCAGGTTGGGGATGCCTACCGTCTTGGCGAACGGGAAGTCGATGTCATATGAGTTGTTGATGATATCCAGGGCCATCTCAACACCGCTCATGCAGTCGGCGCCCGTCGTCGCGTTCGCTCCCGTCAACGGATAGATCGTCCCAATCTTGATTGTCGCCGGAGCTGCACTGCCCATCATGGGGACGAACAGTACGGCCACCATCATGAGAGCAAGGACCATTCTTACGACTAGACTGTTCTTCTTCACAATGACTCCTCCTCAGCGTAATATTCGGGAACTAATTCACCCGGGGTACTGAAGCTAAACTATCGCCTGCCACCACCTCTTCCGCTATCTATTCATAAGGTATCTTTTCGCTGCTTTCTCTACGTCTTTTATGTGCTTTAGCATGTATTTCTCCGCCGAGCCGGCATCGCGGGAGCTGATGGCCCCTGTAATCTGGCTGTGGAAATCGAGCGCCCTCTGGGCGGCACCGGGCAGGCTTTGGATCTCCTGCACCTGCTCGTAAAGCGCGCCCCTTATCGTATCCAGGGTCGCCACTATCACGGAGTTCTTCGACCCTTCGGCGATCGTCAGGTGGAATTCGAGGTCAAGATCGTTGAAGAGCCTGAGATTCCCCAGGCTCTGCTTCATTTTCCCAATTATTGAGCCCATCTTCTCGATGTCGTCCTCGGTGGCGCGCTCAGCGCACAGGCGGGCCGCTTTAGGTTCGATTATCCTTCTTGCTTCGATCAGCTCCAACGTGTCCACGCGCCCCATCGCAAGCATCGGAGTGAGTGGCTTCATAAACGAGCCGGGCATCAGCTCGGCCACGAATGTGCCCCCTCCCTGCCTTACCGTAAGGAGGTCCATCAGGCTCAGCGTCCTTACGGCCTCCCTGAGTGCGGTCCGGCTTACACCGAGGTTAAGGGCCAGTTCCCTTTCCGAGGGCAGCCTGTCGCCGGGCTTTAGCTCGCCCCTGCTGATCATGGATGTTATATGCTCGACTATGCTGTCCGAGACTTTTACCTTCTGGACACCGCTGCTTCTGACGGTCATGATGACCTCCTGGTAAGATCGACTGAAAGTGGTATGAGCATCACACCATTTCTATCGTAGCGCATAAAAATCTCGGATGATAGTGAAAAACATATTTAGTACAAAGTGAATGCACTGTTCTACCCGTACGAAATCGATTGCCGCGCAGCTCGGGGCATTCGTATGTAGACAATCGACGAATATGCGCCAGGGACTTTCGTGTCAAGGATCCGTGTGGCTAGTACATTGCTCGAAAAAGGATATGACGATCGAAACCATCTACCGGTACCCCATAAGATGGATACATATGATGAATTACTTCTTGTTTACTAGCCGGTTGAGGTCATGATTGCCTTGTTTGGGGAATCTCGCCTCCGCTGATCATACTAGCGCTTCCGATGTCGGCATATGTCTTCCCCGCGCTGCGATGCGGCTTCATGGCGCTCATTTGTTACTGCCGTTGCATCATGCCATCATGGCGCCGATGGCTTATTTTGATGTTTTAATCATGAACATGATTAAATGGCCTATGTTCGGATATAACCTTCTTGCCTGGCCTACGAGAGCGAAGGCTTCAATATGGCGCAGGCTCAAGAAGCTCGGCGCTGTGAATGTGAACAACCTTGTGGTTCTTGGCATATTCTGACGAGAACTTCGCACAGCTACAGGAGGGGTCGAGATACATAAAGAAGAACGAAGACGTCAACCTGCTTCTGGAGAGCATAGCCGTAGATGAGCAGGAACAGGAAAAGACAGTGCACCTCTTCAACGAGGCTAGGCAGTCGGAGCATGAGGGGCTCGTGACCGAATGCGCTAAGTACTTGCAGGAAATCAAGCGGGAGACTGCAAATAATATATTAATTAGATACGAAAGTTCGTTGGCGCGCGGTGGCCAGATATCCAAGGTCCATAATGATGTCAAAGACAGCTTTGTTGCTTATTGCGTTCTACGAAAACGATGGCATGAAAGGATATTCGGGGTGGCACGGTGAGATAAGATGAAAGCGTTCATAGGTGCGGTGATAACTTATCTGGCCAAATCGATATTTCCGATGTATACCCGGCTGTTCGGTAGACTTAGGAAGGGCAGGGTCGACATGGCCGGCGTAAGGCCCCCCTTCTTCCTCGTGTCCAACCACCAGACTGAGATGGATCCTCTCTACATAGGTACGAGCGTCCCTGGAAGAATCAGCTTCGTCGCGACTGATTCGCTGTTCAGGAGCCCTACCATGGACTACTTGATGTCGGCTTTGGGTTCCATCCCCAAGAGCAAGTTCAAAGTGGACCCCTCCACCATCAGGATGATGTTCGACAGCATCAAGCACGGCTGGTCGGTCGGCCTTTTCCCGGAAGGGCAGCGCAGCATGGCAGGATACACCGACGTCATAGCCCCTACGGTAGGGCGGCTGGCGAAGATGCTCGACGTCCCCTTGGTCGTCGCCAAGCTTCAAGGAGGGTTCCTCTCCCACCCTTGCTGGGCTTATTGGCCGCGACGCGGCCGTTGCGTCCTGAATATGAAGCTGCTCTTCTCGAGGGAGCAGGTAAGGGAGCTTGAACCGGAAGAGATACAGGAAGCTGTCGCAAACAGCCTTTATAACAGCGATTTCGACTGGATCGGGTCACAGCCGAAGTTGCGCTACAAGGGCAAGAAGAGGGCACAGGGGTTGCATAACATAATGTTCGCATGCCCGGAGTGCGGCCAAAGCGATTGTTTCCTTACGGAAGGGGACCTCAGTACATGCAAGAAATGCGGATACAGCGTGAAGTGGGGGGACCGGGGCGAGTTCATCCTCATGAATGGCAGCAAGCTGCATCATGCTAACCTAGAACAGCAGGACAAGTGGCAGAAAGAGATGATCGGACAAGTGGCGGACCGGGCAGCTAAGAATCCCGGATGCGATACGATCTATGGTCCGTGTCGTGTGACGATCAGGAGAAAACATAAGTCGGAACCGCTTGAGGTGATCGGCGACGATGACATAGTGTTGTACGAGGATGCAATTCGCACCAGCCATGCAGGAAGCTGCCCTTCGGTGTTCCGCATCGACCACATCGATGGTTTCTCGGTCGAGGGGATCCGCGGCAGACGTAACCGCATAGTTGAGTTTTTGCATGACGGCACCGTCTATAGCTTCGTCTTTCATAACGAACTTGAGAGCACATATAAATGGCATCTGATGGTGAGGCGTCTCAAGACCGTCAACGATGGGAGGATCAAGTCGGAAGGCGGCACGGAAGATGGATCAAGCATGAGCGTCAGTCGTGGTTACTGCCGGGAAGGCCAGGCTATAAGAGAATAAGAGACCAACCGGGATTTACTCACGGCCATCCTTAAGACGACTGATTTGTGCAGGACTGTTTCATCTCTCATGACGGCTGCTAGCATAAAGGCATGGTCTTTGTTGTGGAAGATGCCCTCCAAGGAAAAGGATCCTCGGAGGGCATCGGTTCTTTTACCTGATGGATGCCTTTACGCTACTTTGCGCCTAACGGAATCCTAGAACCCTACCGCCTGGCCGTTCCTGTCAGCGATGGTGCCGCCACTCAGCGCTCCTGAGTTCAGGTCTATGAGGATACCCACGTTATTGCCGGGTGCGTTGGCAAGCTGCGTCTTATGCCCCATGGCCTGCAGCTGCGCTATAACGTCCGGGGACACTCTCTTGTCTATCTGCATGGTCACGGTAGCGCCCGGGATGTAGAAGTCGGGGTTCGCCACCAGGCTTATGGCGGTCTTGGAAACCGCATCCTGTACGGGAAGTCCGAAGTCGATCACGTTCAGCAGTGCCTGGAACTGGGTCTGCCCGATCGTCTCTCCTCCTGAGCTTCCAAACACGAAGAACGGCTTCCCGTCCTTGAGCACTATCGCCGGACCGTTACCCAGCAAAGCCGCCTTATGAGGGGCTCCGTAGTTGACGTTCTCGGGATACGGGGAGAACGATCCGTTCCTGGTCCCGTTGTTGAACAGTATCCCGGTGTTGCCGACCACTACACCGGTACCGAATATACTGCCTATGGTCGGCGTGCATCCTACCACGTTGCCGAATGGATCCACAACGGAGAAGCTCGTCGTGCAGCCTTCGATGCTCGTCCCTATCTCCACGCCTTCCTTTATCGATGCCGCTGCATCGACCTTAGGAAGGACCGGCAGCCAGGCATCGTCGGATTTCTGGTACTTCCACGGATCGCCCGGGCCCGGATAAGGGATGGCCTTGTCGATATTGATGAGCTTGCGGCGCTCGTCCGCATACTCCTTGGAGCACATGGCTTCCAATGGCATCTTGATGAAATTTGGGTCTCCTATGTACTGGTAGATATCCGATTTGGCTACCTTGATGCACTCAGATATAAGATGCAGGGCCTTCGCGCTATTGAAGCCGTACTGCCCGACGTCGAACGGTTCGATAAGGTTCAGCTGCATTATCAGCTCTATGCCGGTACGCGAAGTCGGGCCGCTGCAATAGACATCAAAGCCCTTGTAGGTAGTATGAACAGGATCGCGCCAGATAGGCTCGTAATCGTCGAAGTCCTTGGCCGTGAACAGGCCGCCGACCTCATTGTAAAACCTTACGAATTCCTTTGCGATGTCGCCTGTGTAGAACCTGTCATAAGCTGCCTGCAAAGCCTCCACCCTGGATTTTCCGTTCTTGAGGGCGACGGCTTCTGCTTCTACCAGCTTCTCATAAGTCCGAGCAAGGTCCGGGTTCTTGAGAAGCTCCCCCACCTTCGGCACATTGCCGCCGGGGAGGAATATCTTCTTGGTAGTAGGATAGAGCTCGATCATCGTTTTGTTCTGCGCTATCCAGTCTACGTCTTCCTCATTCATGGGAACTCCGTTCTTAGCATAGTAGATGGCCGATTCAAGCACCTCTGCCAAGCTCTTGGTCCCGAACCTCTGTAACGCCACGATCCAGCCTCCGAAATTCCCGGGCACCTTGCCCGCCAGATATCCCCTGTCCCTGTCGGCCGCCTTGCTCGTCTTCATGTCCAAAGCGTAAGGGGCCGTACCTGTCATCTGAAGGCAGAAGACTTCGGCCGTCGGCGACCAGAATATAGTCATCTCTCCGTTGCCGCCGGGACCGGACATGTATGGTTCTGTAAGGCTTAGCGTGGATGCGACCGCGATGGTCGCGTCTATTGCGTTTCCTCCATTCTTGAGTACGAACAGGCCGGCTATGGACGCAAGATTGCGCCTGGAAGCGACCATACCCCTGGTTCCTGCCGTATATGCGGTATATGGCCATGTCGCATCAGCCTTGTATATGCTAGATACCCAAAGTAGCCCGAATATGACGACCAATGTCATGATCACCCGCGGCAGCTTTGCCAACACTCTGCGATAATACATCCCATCATCCTCCTAATCGGCAATCTGAGTAGTAGCCTTGTAGAGCCGTGAATAGACTCGTTTACATTCCAGACGTTAACGAATCGTGAGCGCCTATACCATGCTTATTTACTCGAAATCCAAGCTCTCCGCTTCCTCACCCTCCTTTCTTTCTCTACATGTTCTATTTACTTGTCTAACTGGTGTTTGGTCAGTGCGCCCGTATATTCGTGAATAATATTTCGTTGCAGGTCTCTATTTTCCTTTGATAATTGAATATTTCAATTTACGAACATGCCCGAATGATTATGGATGATACGTTTTCGGCTGCGATTTAGAATCAGCAGGATCATTAATAAGGATTCTTTTAGCTGTGCTTGATATTGGGCGTCTAAATGTAGAGGTTGCATTAGATTAGAAAATGATATTAGACAAGAGGGCCGAAAAGATGGGGCGAATGATGTGGTTTTATGGTATTGGGGCAAATGGGGTGCAGCTGCATCAAGCGCCGCACCCCGGGAGCATCATCCTAGTCGTTTACTTCTATCGCCCTGTCTACGATCTCCGCTGGGAGCACGAGTCCCATCTCCGCCAGCGCCGGCGAGTTGACGTAAATACCGTATTCGCTGATAGTCTCGTAGGGTATCTCAGAAGCCTTTGCTTCCTTTTTCAGTATCTTCGCCGCGATAGCCCCGGTCTGTTTTCCCAGTTCAAAGTAATCGATTCCCGCAGCCGCTACACAACCTAATTCGACCTGGCCGATTTCGCTTCCGTAGACAGGGATGCCTGCCTCGCGGGTCTTTTCCAATATTGATGAGGTGACACCTACCACGTTGTTGTCCGTAAGATTGGAAAAGCAGTCAACACGCTTGGCTATCAGAGTATCAGCGGCGAGCGTCGCTTCGGACTGTTGTGTGATCCCTATCGGAACTATGGTGAAACCATAGATAGGAGCCTTCTCTTCGAATTCGGCTATGGTTGACACTGAGTTAAGCTCGCTGGTCGTATAAATTATGCCGATGGTGCTAGCTTCTGGTTGTAGCTTTCGGATTAGGTCAAGCTGGGCGTCGACCGGCAGCTTGTCGCTCGTGCCCGTTACGTTGCCACTGTCCAGTTTGGCCCTGGCCGGATCCGATATTGCCGAGAAGACGACCGGTATATCCTTATCCTCTGCTGCGGCATAGCATGCCGTGGCAGAAGGAGTCGCAATCGCCATCATAAGCGCTACGTTGTTGCTCGAGAAATTCTGCGCTATCTGGGTGGCTATGGCGTCATCGAAGCCGGCGTTCTGATAATCTATCTCAAAGTCCTTGCCCTCTGTAAGGCCGGCATCAGCCAGGCCCTGGATGAAGCCTTTCCTTGCCTTGTCCAGTGCGTCGTGTTCTCCATACTGTGATATTCCTATCGTCGGTACCTTCTTCTTACACCCGGAGACAAACAGAATTGCCAGAGTAATCATCAATATTGCAGCTACATTCCTTTTCAATTTCTCTCCTCCATACTCTTTTCTTAGACTGGTAGAAACTTTCCAAATCACTCCGATTGCCTAGATGAACTTGGACATATCTGTTTCCTCCCCCTGGGTGTATAAAAAAACAGCCTCATCCCAATCTGGGACAAGACTGCCGTCCTGCGGTACCACCCAACTTGACTTCTAAGAAGCCCTCTCTTTCACGTACGACATGATACGTGTCCGCTGGATAACGGGCCGGCTTCCCGTTGACGCCTACTGGTCGGCATGCGAGCCGCTTTAAGGTCACCCTCACAAGTGAATTCATTCAGCTTCTTAATATGGCCCTTGCACTCTCGGCCACTCGCTGGGATTCGCCCGCCGAAATACTACTCTTGCTCATCGGTTATTTATATGCGATTGTCCTTGAGTATATATTCCAAGATGTCCTTTGTCAACGAGATTGATTGACGCAAGCCTAAGTGGCCATTGCCGTATGGAGTCAATCGACCGATGACGAACTGGTTCCCTCAGTACAAGGGGTCCTCATAGATTATAGGGGTGGACTCCCGGTAATTGTTTGAAGCTAGATCAATTTGCTGGTTATGCTATCGAAAAGTAAGATGGGATCATTGTTTTTGATGATTTGCCCTTTAACTAGAATGAAGCCATTGTCCACAAGGGTTTCAACTTACTAACAAGAACTATGCCTTTATAGGTAGAAGATCTCCCATTAATTCGAAACAGAGAGGAAGATCTCCGAGTACCGCGAAACCTATCTCGAGGCCGATTATCCATGTCAATTAGTATTGACCCACATAATTACGAGGAATTCTCTTTCGTTGAAGTATCCCGTTCGTATTCATTGCGGAAGATAACACCTTCAGAGAATTAGGAGAGGGATAGCATGGTGCGTGATCATTTGGTATGTAGGATGCAAGAAGCGGATATTGCTGGGGCCGTTGACATCTGGGTCGGGCAATATAAGAAATATTGTTGCAGCTCAAAATCATTTCCCCGCACTTGGATAGATGATACCAGTATGATAGCGGGCTTTTTGAGCAAGAAAGTCCATGAGGGGGCCGCAATTGTTGTTAAGTCGGACGGCAGGTTGCTTGGATACTTGGCATATGACGAATTTCCCTTTCATGAGGAAAAGTCGGTTTTCAGTCCGTCAATAGCGCATGCGGCAATTGATGAACATAAGGAGGAAGCATATCTGTCCCTGTACGAATGCATTTCGAAAGAATGGGTAGGCAGGGACGTTTTCAACCACATGTGGACGATCTTTTTTAATGATGACAAACTGAGGAGCATTTTATTTGACCTAGGCTTCGGTTCTTACGTTGTAGATGCTTTTGCTTGTGCGAATGATGTCGTGGCAGGAAATTCGTTTCATAGAATCCGAAAAGCAGAGTTGTCTGATATAGAAATATTAAGCAATCTGGCAGAAGAATCAAGAGAATACTACAGCTCGGCGCCCCTTTTCCTTAAAAGAGGGCGCTATTCCATAGATGCTATTGCAGAAGTAATCAGCAATTCCAATATCTTCATAGCTTATGAAGGTGATAATCCAGTAGGATTCATCAACGTAAGTGTCTCCACAATGGATAACATTATCGAACTGTCCTCGATAAACAGTGGGTTGATAGACGAGATCGGCGTATACGTAAAACCGGAGTACAGAGGCAAAGGATTAGGTAAGGCTCTCTTAAAGTGCGTTTTTGATCACTGCAGAAGTCTAGGAATCGAGAGTATCCATGTCGATTTTGAGACAGCCAACTTGTTTGCCAATAAATTCTGGAGGAAGCACTTCGATCCGATGCTCTTGTCTTTGAGAAGGACGGTAAACAAGGACATTAACGATCAAAGAATTAATGTTAAAGGACGATAACTCTTTAAGTAAGGTTGTGGCTATTATCGAATTGTCATCAAGTCGTATTAAGCATAATTTGCCAATAATTGGGTGATTCAGCCAACATGGATAGACTATAGGGAAAGGATATTGAGCTGTTATTTCTAATTCCTCTGCTCAATTTATATTGGCTGATGTACTTGTTGTGCCATGAAGGGCTCAAAATCCTGATCCTCTAGTTGGGGATTATGTGGTTCACTCGGATGAATCTTTCTCAGTTACCAGATCAGTGCCTTTTTTGTTGTATGTCTCAATTTTCATTATCTCCGGAATCGCCGTTGCGGCGAGTGCTGCTAGTACACACAGCGCACCCGCACCGATGAACCAAATCCTAGTGCCGAAGACATCAGCCGTCGGCCCTGCTGCGAGCAGGCTTAAAGGCATCATCGCTGTAGCGCCGGCCTGCAGGAGCGAGAACACCCTCCCTTGCATATCCTGCATCACACCTGCTTGCATAATCGCATGGAGCGGTCCGTTTGTTAACACCTGTGATACTCCCAGTACGAAGCTTGCGGTTAAAACCATCCAAAAGCCGGATGCAGGAATCAACCCGATAAGCGTGATCGATACACCAACGCCTATGATGCCTGCAAGGCTCGTCATTATCTTGCGCTTAAATCCGCCCCACGCCGATAGCAAGAGGCCACCAGAGATTACGCCGATGCCAACCAGTGTCTCAAGTAGCGCCAGTTGCATAGCGCCCAAACCAAAGTCCTTCGTTACTAGGATAGGCATGAGCGATCCGGCGGGAGCAAGGAGAAAATTGATGAGCATAGCAAGGAAGATTAAGTAGAGTAGCCCTTTCCACTTTGCGACGTAGGCCAAGCCGGCTTTTAGGTCGGCAAAATAGGTTCGCAGTACCGAATCGTGATGTCCTTCCTCAGTTGTCCGGACTGGTTTTGGTATGGAAAAGAACAACAGCGGTACAATACCCATAATTGCGGTTACCAGGTCGATCGCAAGTATCCCTTGAGTAGGCATAAGCATTATAAGAAGGGCGCCCAGAGGCGGCGAAAGTATGTTAATAGCGCCGTGCAGTGACTGATTGATTCCGTTTACCCTGGTAAGGTGCTTCGAAGGTACTAGCAGGCTGGTCGATGACGTCATCGCAGGCGAATGGAACGCCCCGCCGAGTGACCTGAACGCCATTATTGCGAAGACGTGCCAGACTTCGACAATCCCCATCATGAAGAGCGCCATCAATACCCCTGTAGCAAGTGCAATCGAAAGGTCGGCTATAATCATGATCCTCTTTCTATCCAACCTATCGATAAGAGGACCGATGAACGTACCTAAAACGATCTGCGGAAGAAGAGCCATCATAGTCGCGGTCGAAAGCACCGTAGCCGACCCTGTCTTCTCAGTCATCCACCATACCAGAGCGAACTGCACAAGAGACGAACCTAGTAACGAAAACGCCTGTCCAGTCCAGATGATGAAGAACCTTGGCATCCAACTGGATTCGATTCTGCTGTTGTCTCTAAACATAAGAATCTCCTTCCCCGCTGAGCCTTTTCTAGTAAACTCCATCTTAAGTGCTGTTTTCTATTCGCCAGGTATATCTATGATGCCTTTTATTGTTATTCTTTCGATTACCTCGAGATCCTGTGATATGCTGATATCTTTCTGTAGGCGAAGGAGCCTAATCATGGAGATGTTCAATTTCTCCTTCTTTCCTACCTACTGGTTCACTCTGTCGGTTGTAATAAGAACGGACTTACGATTATGGACACTTAACGCGATAAACCTTAGCATTAAAGCGCTTAAGGCTATATGCGAGCAGCGTTTGATAGGTTAGATTTCGTTATTATGGGAACCACCCTGAGCTAGCAACTGTATTAACTAGACTTTAGCTAAATTTACAGCAATATGGAAGGGCGGAGACTTTCATCTCCGCCCTTTTTACTGGGGTGCAATATCTTTCTGGTATGCCACTTGGTCCTTGGAACCTGGATTCACTTATCGAAAACCATTAGCCTGGCCGATGCCCTGTCTTTTCCGATGCTCCCTTAAATACAACATTATAGGAACAAAGTTATCAATGCGAAGGTGCTTTCTCTAGGGCGATCCGTACTAAACGAAAGCCCAAACCGCTGCTCATATAGCCGGGTATTATGCTTAAACGATATGCTGATCTGCAATACTGAGGATCGTAGTACCAGCCTCCACCGCGAACGACACGGTAAGAACCTGTACAGGGTCCTTTAGGATCCGTCACGTCATCTACGTCGTATGAAGCAGCGTACCAGTCGCTGCACCACTCCAGCACGTTTCCGTGCATGTCGAACAAACCCCAGTCGTTAGGTTTCTTCTGTCCTACAAGATTCGTTTTTTCCAATGCACTGCACGAGCTGCAGGCATATTCGCTTGAACCGCAGTAGTCAGGGTCGTCACCCCAAGGGTATCTCGTTATGCTTCCAGCTCTGCAAGCATACTCCCATTCAGCCTCAGTAGGAAGCCGGAACACCCCGATCTCCATTTCATTAAGTTTTGCGATGAATTCCTGGCAGTCATCCCAGCTTATCTGCTCGACAGGATTCTCAGGTATGTAACTGAATTTGGAAGGGTACGTTCCCATCACTGCTGCCCACTGTGCCTGCGTCACCTCATAGATGCCTACGTAGAACGGCTCAGATATGACAATCTGACGCTGAGGCCCTTCATCACAATCTCTGTCCATCTCGTCATCAGGCGAGCCCATAAGGAATACACCTGCAGGTATTAGTCTCATCTTAATCTGTACCTGGTTAGCTCCTGGTATGTCCAATGCTATATCGGAAGCTGCTTCTTGTAAGGTAGGTACAGTCTCTTTTGAGTATATGGGCGGTGTAATCCATGTGATGCATATGAGCGCGGCTAAAACAAGGACGGTAATCATCCTCTTCATCTTTCACTCACCTTTCTTTATAGTTATTTTGCCATATTTATACAAACATTAATAAACTCAAGCTAAAATGTGCTGTATGTTCTGTGCCTTTAGAAGATGGAACCAGAGGGCGTCGTGCCCTTTATGCCTGGTTAAGCTATATTTGGCTAGCAAGCCAAGGGAATGCAGTGAAAAGTAATCCTTATTTATATTATACAACGTATCCTGTGTGTAGCAAAACAGGAGACAGTAGAACCTACCATAGAAAGTGCCTAGAGAACGTCACACGTTCTGATAGACCGAGAGATCAGCCATTTAATCAACATTATTAGCTTCGGGTTGACGGCGGCCTTTCATGGTGTAGGGAAAGGGCGTCTAGATAAGAAGGTGCCGCCAAAGGTGGGGGTTCTACATATTAAACATTGTCATATATAAGAAGACTCCGCTCGTTGTTCGGTTATTGGATTCTTTTGTTTACGAACGCAATTCTTCTTAAGATACCGGACTCTGTGCCTTTTAGTTTCGTTTTGTTTGGACTGACACTTGAGGTATCCTAAACACTTCTCATCGCTGTAACTAGGGTAACCTAGAGTTCAGTTTACATATATGCTCGAAATTCTCAAGCGTCCTCAAAAACCATAGCGCTTCTGATTGTACATTCAGATACGTGCGTGCCAAATTCAACCAAGCTAAAAAGAAAGAGGATCGTTTGGATTTTCCAAACGATCCTCAAGCTCTGGTACGCCACCGGGGACTCGAACCCCGGACCCACTGATTAAGAGTCAGTTGCTCTACCATCTGAGCTAGTGGCGCAAAACACTAAACATTTTATACCCTTTTAAAACTTCTATCAAGATAAACCGGTTGTCCGAAATCTATTACTGGTAGCGGCGACTGGATTTGAACCAGTGACACTGCAGGTATGAACCGCATGCTCTGCCAACTGAGCTACGCCGCCATAACGCATAAATTATCTTACATTTTCGGCATGCCTATGTCAATTCCATACTTTGGCAGCTCAGTCCGCATCTTAGGCTTCCGTGCCCTATATTTCAGCCTTTGAGCTGATTATCCGTTTCAGCTCTGCGCAGGAATCTCTTTGGGCACCGCCAAAAGATTCTATATCAACCCTAGTTCCTTGCCGACTTTCTCGAATTTGTCCAAGGCAAACTCCAGGTCGATCTGAGTATGGGCTGCGGTTACTATGGTCCTTACCCTTTCCTTGCCTACCGGTACGGTCGGGAAGGCTAATCCGACTACGAATACACCCTCTTCGAACAGCCTGTCCGAAAGCTTCATTGTCTTGGCCCCATCTCCTACCATGACCGGTGTTATCGGCGTCTGGCTCATGCCCGTATCAAAGCCAAGGCGGTTGAGGCCTTCTTTGAAGAACTTGGTGTTCGACCACAGCTTCTCCATATGCCACGGCTCCTGCTCGAGCAGGTCGAACGCTTCAAGGCATGCCGCAGTGACCGCCGGCGGATGCGAAGTCGAGAACAATATCGGCCTTGCTCTCATTATCAGGTAGTCGATCAACGTCTGTGAGCCTGCTACGTATCCGCCCAACACACCAATCGCCTTCGACAGCGTGCCGACTTGTATGTCCACCTGGCCGTGGATGTTGAAGTGGTCAACAGTACCACGTCCGTTCCTTCCGAGCACGCCGCTCGCATGGGCGTCGTCCACCATCGTTATCGCCCCGTACTCCTTCGCTATCTTGCACATCTCGTCGAGCTTACCGATGTCGCCGTCCATCGAGAAGACCCCGTCGGTGATGACGAGCACATGGGCACCCTTCGCCATCGCTTCCTTGCTCTCCTCGAGCCTCTCTCTTAGATGCTGCATGTCGGCGTGCCTAAACACTTTGATCTCTGCTCTCGAGAGCCTGCAGCCGTCTATGATGCTCGCATGGTTAAGCTCGTCGCTGATGATGATGTCGTTCTTGCCGAGCACTGCCGAGACTGTCCCCGAATTGGCGGTGAACCCCGACTGGAAGACAAGCGCCGCTTCGGTATGCTTGAACTTGGCTATCTTCCTTTCGAGCTCGGTATGGCCTTCCATAGTGCCTGCAATGGTCCTGACGGCTCCCGACCCGGCCCCGAGCTCCCTGACCGCCTTCTCGGCGGCGGCTATCATCCTAGGGTGGTTCGCGAAGCCCAGGTAATTATTGGATGAGAGGTTCACAAGCTCCTTGCCGTCATAGACGCACTTGGCAAGCTGCCTTCCGTGGAGCACCCTGGGGTACCTGAAGAGCTTCTGCTCCTTCATCTTATCAATTTCCTTGGCGAGATAATCTAGGGCGTATCCCATCTATATACCTCCTGTACAGTTCATGATCCAAGCTTTTACCAAGATGTACCGTCCTCGTGATCTACGCATGCTTACGGATAGAGGATCACCTTGCCGCACTCACCTGCGATCATCAGCTCAAGGCCCTTCTCTATCTCCTCGAGGGGCATCTTATGCGTTATGAGCTTGCTGAGGTCGACACCTTTGGCTAGCAATGCCTGTCCCTTGAACCATGTATCCCATATACGCCTTCCGTTGATGCCTTTCACTACTATGCTCTTGAAGATGATGTCGTTCGCTATGTCGAACTCCACCGGCTTCGACGGTATGCCCAACAATGATGCCGTCCCGGCTTTCCTAAGGGCAGCGAATCCTTGTTTGATGGCACTGGGATTCCCGCTTACTTCCAGGAGAACGTCCGCTCCCCTGCCTTGTGTCAGATCCTTAATTAATGGGACGGGGTCATCGTTCTTGGGGTTGATTGCGTAATCCGCGCCCAGCTTCTTTGCCAGGTTCAATCTATACTCCGAGACATCGGTCACGAACACCCTCCTCGCGCCCGACAGCTTCGCGACAGGTATGGCCGCAAGGCCTATCGGTCCCATTCCAGTGATGAGTACGTCCGCACCAACCAAGTCAGCCGAGAGCGCCGTGTGTACCGCGTTTCCGTACGGATCCTGTATCGCTGCTATCTCCACGGGCACTTCTATCTCCCACGGCCAACAGGCAGTCTCGGGTACGGCTACATATTCAGCGAAGCAACCATCGCGGTCGACCCCGATTATCTTCATAGTTTCGCAGACATGCCCCATGCCCTGCCTGCAATAGTAACAATGCCCGCAGGTTATATGGGTCTCGACCGACACGAACTGGCCGAGTTTGACGGAGTTTACGCCTTCGCCTACCTCGACGATGTCGCCGCAGAATTCATGTCCGAAAATAAGTGGTGGTGTTATCCTCTTGCGGGACCAGTCGTCCCACTCATAGATGTGAACGTCAGTGCCGCAGATTGCGGCCGCCTTGACCTTGATGAGAACCTCTCTTCTGCCGATCTTTGGGATCGGTGCCGTTATGAGATCGAATCCTGGGCCGGGCGCAATCTTCGCCACGGCCTTCATAGTCCCCTCCACAGAAGCATACCCCCTATCGAATCTTCATATGGCTCTAATGGCAGAACGCATAAATCAACAAGGAGATCCAAATACTAAAAATATGAACGGATAAACGCGCCTCCAATCCAATTTGAGAGATCTTACTTGTTCAAGTTTCTACGCATAATATGCGAATAAAAGCCGGCGCTATATTTTGCGCCGGCTTAAATCCCTAGACCGATTCTACAGCTACGATTTCGGGTATCTGCTTCTTAAGGAGCTTCTCGATGCCCATCTTCAACGTCATCTGCGACATGGGGCAGCCTTTGCATGCTCCTTGCAGCCTCACCTTGACTATATTGTCCGGTGTTACCTCCACGAGTTCGACGTCTCCGCCGTCCGCCTGAAGGCTCGGCCTTATCTGGTCAAGCACCGCCTGTACCTTCTCAAGCATTTCCAAACCTCCGTTCGATCGCGCCCATGAGCGGGGCGCTCGCCGAGTAATATTTTAACACTTTCATACCCTTTTTCCTATTTGCCGTGGCTGAACCTGTAGTTCATAATATCTCCGTCCCTGACTATATAATCCCTGCCCTCGAGCCTAAAATGACCGGCGGTCCTAGCCCCTGCCATGCCGCCGTCAGCGATGAAATCCTCGTATGCGACGGTCTCGGCCCTTATGAAGCCCTTCTCTATATCCGAATGTATCTTCCCTGCCGCTTCCTTCGCCGTCGACCCATCCTCGACGGGCCAGGCACGGACCTCGTCCTCGCCTACCGTGAAGAACGATATGAGCCCCAGGCTCTGATATACGGCCTTGGCCACCTTGTCCACGCCGCTTTCGACTATGCCATACTCCTGCATGAGCTGCAGGCGGTCCTGCTCGTCCAGTTCGGCCATCTCAGCCTCGACCCTCGCGCAGAGCTCAACTAGCGGCATATCGTAGGAAGAGCAATGTTCCTTGACCTTTTCCATATCTTCGTAGGATCCGGAGAGAAGCTCCTCCTCGCCTAGGTTAACGCACATGATCATCGGCTTCACCGAAAGTAGGCCATATCCTATGAGCCTCGCCCTGTCCTCTTCGCTAAGTTCGATCTGCCTTAGGCTCTTGCCCTCGCCGAGCTGGCCCAGCAGCCTCGTCATGAGCTCGAGTTCCGACTCTTCCTCCGCCGTCCTCTTCTTCTGGGCGGCGAGCCTTTCCACCCTCACGTCAGCGGTCGCCATATCGGCCAGTATGAGCTCGTCAGTTGCATGCGTCGCGTCCTGGTACGGATGGGGCAGGCTGCCGGCCTCTTCGAATCCCTTGACCACGTTTATAAGGGCATCCATCGTCCTCATATGGTTTACCAGCCTTATGAGCGCCTTCTTGTCCTGCCCGCTTGAAGCCGCGCCTGCAAGGTCGAGGACCTCGACCTGGGCATAGACTGTCTTCTTCGGTTTAAATGCCTCCGTGAGAATATCTATCCTTTTATCCGGCACCTTCGCCATTCCTATCGAAGCTTCTTGCCTCGCAGCTTCGCCTTTTCCGGTAAGAAGCCTAAAAAGGGTGGTTTTGCCGGATCCGGGCCTGCCTATGATTCCTACCTTCATCGAACAACCTCCGCTGTTTTTGCCACCCATATATTATGAAGACAAACGAGCATGCAGTCAAAGATAAGGTCCCATCGGCCGTCCATCTACCATGGGCTACCCGCCGTTGCTGAATCCGCAAACCGCTTTGTATGCGAAGGGCCACGCTCTTCGCTGCGTGGCCCATGTCGCTCTGTTAGGTATATTCCCTCTCCGCTATGTTTTGGTTATTCCTGGTTGACCTTGATCTTGATCTCAGGCACGGTCTCCTTGACCTTCTTGGGGATTACTAGCTCGAGTAGCCCGTTCTTGTAGCTTGCCTTCGCATTCGCGGTATCGAGCCCCTCCGAGAGCTCGAATGCCCTGTAGAATGATCCGCACCTGCGCTCGCGCCTGATGTAGTTCTTCTCGACCTTCTCCTCCTCGGATTTCGCCTCGGCCTTGATCTCGAGCATGTCCTCCTTTAGGCTGATGTCGATCTCTTCTGGGCTGAAGCCGGGCATCTCCGCCTTCAGCATGACTTGTGTGTCATTCTCCTCGATATCTACCGCCGGCGCCCAGCAGCCCTTCTCGCGATTGTACCCTCTTGCCGTGGGTTCGTCCTCAAAGAACCTGTTCATGGTCCTGATCATGTCGTTGACGTCCCTATAAGGGTTCCACCTTACGATGTTCATTATCCCTACCTCCTCTTTAAGAAGTATTATTTGCATTCTCATTATAAGAAAGTTGTAATTACATGTCAATAAATCTTGCCACACTGTTTCATGTTATTTGCCTTCATCAATTGAACGAGGCTGTTGGAGGTTTTGTTCCCCCCTTCAGTACGATGTAAGAATCATGCAGGATGTGGTGATTTGCCGTCGAATATGGAGCCTATAACACTCTGAAGGGAGGCGCATGGCTTGTTACAGGACTTTAAGAAATTCGTCATGAGGGGGAACGTGATAGACCTCGCCGTAGGTATCATCATCGGCGGCGCGTTCGGCAAGATAGTCTCGTCTTTCGTAAACGAGATCCTCATGCCGCCTATAGGCATGCTTCTAGGAAAGGTGGACTTCAAGAACCTGTTCGTTTCGCTGGATGGCAACAAGTATGTGACCCTGGCGGACGCGCAGGCGGCAGGGGCCGCCACTATCAACTACGGCAGCTTCATAGGTACCGTCATCGACTTTGTAATAATCGCATTCGTGATCTTCATAATGATAAGGACGTTGAACAGGGCCAAGGAGCGCCTAGAGAAGAAGCAGGAAGCTCCTGCGGCGGCCCCGACTACGAAGCAGTGCCCGCACTGCTTCACCGATATAAACATAAAGGCCACACGCTGCCCGAACTGCACGTCCGAGCTTAAATGAAGAGATAGGCAAGAGTATTGAAAGCCGGCCGCTAGGCGTTAATGCAGCGGCCGGCTCTTTTTCGTCCTTTTCAGGTTAATCCTGCAGCCTTTTTGGAAGCAGCTGGGGCTTCATGATGTCCTTTGCCGTCTCTCCCCTTACGACCAGCTGGGCCCTTCCTCCCCTTACGAACACCACAGGAGGCTTGGCATGCATGTTGTAATGGGACGACATCGAATAGTTGTACGCACCGGTGGTGAGCACCGCGAGCAGGTCGCCTGCTTTGAGTTCGGGCAGCTTTATGTCCCAGATGAGCATGTCTCCGGACTCGCATGCGTTGCCTGCGATCGTATATAACCTTTCCGGCTTGTCCTTGGCCTTGTTGGCGACTATCGCGTCATACTCGGCCTGATAAAGCGCGACTCTGGGATTGTCCGTCATACCGCCGTCCACGGAAGCGTAGGTCCTTATGCCTGGGATCTCCTTTATCGCTCCTATGGTGTACAGCGTCACCCCCGCCTCACCGACTATGGACCTTCCCGGCTCAACCATAAGCTTCGGCACTTTCAGGCCGTGCTTCTTCGATTCGGCCTCCACCGTCGAGCAGATCAGCTCCGCCAGCTGGTCGATGCTCTTAGGCTTGTCCTTCTCGACGTACCTTACGCCAAGGCCTCCTCCTAGGTTAAGCTCCTTGTAGACGAAGCCCGTCCTCTTCTTTACTTCCGCGGCGAAGCCTATCATGCTCTCCGCGGCTAGCTTGTATGCATCTATATCGAATATCTGGGATCCGATGTGGCAGTGGAAGCCGTGCAGCTTGATATTTCGAAGGCCGAGCGCCATGTCGACCGCCTTGTCTGCCCTGCCGTCAGCTATCCCCAATCCGAACTTCGAATCCGTCTGCCCCGTCTGTATATATTTATGCGTATGAGCTTCTACACCTGGGGCGAGCCTTAAAAGTATGTCGGCCTTCTTGCCGAGCGCTGCGGCGGTATCGTCTATCAGCTGCAGTTCGTCGAAGTTGTCGACTATGAAGCGTCCGATGCCGACGTCGAGTCCTTTCCTAATCTCCGAAGGAGTCTTGTTATTGCCGTGGAAATGCACGTTTTTGGGGTCGAAACCCGCCGAAAGGGCGCATTCGAGCTCGTTGCCCGACACTACGTCTATCGAGAGGCCCTCCTGCCGTACAAGGGCCGCCATCGCCCTGGTTAGGAACGCCTTGGAGGCGTAAAGCACTTCCGTACCTGCTATCCTGGAACGGAAAGCCCTCAGGTATTCCCTGCACTGCCCCCTCATGTAGTCCTCGTCCATGATATACAATGGGGTTCCGAACTTCGCCGCAAGCTTGGTCAATGATACTTTCCCCAGCTTGAGCGAGCCGTTCCTCCCGGCTTTTACGTTAGACCTTCCGTGCATTAGGATGCCTCCTTCTACATAAATATACTGAAAAGATAACATCCCGGGATGGGTTCCTGCAAGGCCGGGCATGATCTCTTACCCAATCGAGCCTTTCTTTGGCTTTCCACAATTCTATCTAATAACTTTACTAGGGGGTGGTGAGGGAGGGTAGTAAGGGGCAATAAATTAGTACGAGATATAATACAAGCACTAGTCCACAAATCCAGATTTCGATACTTCTTACTTGATTTGGCCTTTGCTTACGCTTTAGTCGTGGTTGTACTTTAGCACCTTGACGTTACTACTCGACAGTCTCGATAATAAAGGTAATATAATCCTGTTATACCAGTATCTAACTGAGTTTCACTGTCGGCAGAATCAGCGAAGCTCCACGAAAGGCACGCGGACAAGTTCGCCGTCGAGCTTCTAATGCCACGGATCACGTTTATGACCGTATATGCTGTCACGAGTAGCATTGTCGATGTGGCCCACATGTTCGATGTTTCTGTACAAGCAGCAACGATTAGGGCCGCAGAACTAGGGTTGGTAAGGTACTGTACGGGAGGGATATCGGCATGAGAAGGGTATTGCTTTGCGTTGTGCTTTTAGCCCTTACGGTTGTTCATGTTGAAGCAGCTCCATTATCCGACGATATTCTAAACAGGCTTAAGATCACGTATGACAAGTTCGAGGATATGACTACAGTAAAATCCTCGCTTGATGGATATGCCGGCGATGGATTGAGTTGGATATACCTTGAGGCATACCACAACGACCAGCACTTGCGCCTTGACATGCAGGTGTCCTATATATCTCAACGCAGTATAGGACTGCAATACGTCATATTCTTAGTCGATGGTGCCAGATATGCTACGCCGACAGATGTGGAAGTGGTATATGGCGGTACGACCTATGGATATGTCGGAGAACGCATTATCTACCCTGTGCCTCGTCCCGAGGTTTTAGAAATCGCAAATGCAATCTATAACGCCGGGCTTGATGGCGTGGTGGAGTACAAGTTAGTTGGCTCGGCAGGCGCTATAACAGGACAGTTCACACGAGAGCAGCTCCAAGCATGGCATGATGTGTATGACTACAGTATGTCGTTGACTAAAAGGGCATCATAGCATGCATGTATCCGAAAATATGAATATATTAGGGGGTGTGTGCGGTGAGCGATGGGTCTTTTATTGTGCTTATCTTTGCGAGTTTACTTGCTGCTATTCTCGTGTTCCTAATCGCGCGGGCGTTAGTGCTGTGGTATTTCCGTATCAACGAAATATGCGACCACCTCAAGGTGCAGAACTACCTGATGTCTAAACAGATGGGTATCGCCGTGCCGTTCGTAGACGGCGGGCGGGTGGTGGATGAGAGCTTACTAAAAACGGTAGGTTAGCGGGGCAGAGGCAGGGCAAGGAAAAGGCGGGGTTTCGGCCCCGTCTCTCTTTTATTGGCAACGACTGGAAGGGGTTAGCGCGTGTGGGCATGTCTGTCAGGGAAACAAGGCCTGGCGTGTGGGAGGTATGCGCATACCTCGGTGTGTATGACGGCAGGAAGCGGCGGGGCTGGGCAACCGTCTATGGCAAGAAGCAGGATGCGCTCGCCGCGGAGCGCGACATGCGGATACGCCACGGCGGCGGCGTGAAGCTGAACGTGTACGAGCTGACGCTCGCGGACTATCTGAACTTGTGGCTCATTGACTACGTGGAACCGTACAAGGAAGCGTCCACACTGGAGAACTACTCCTACAACCTGAAGCGCATACTGCCCCATGTCGGGGATACCATGCTTAGGAAGCTCACCCCGCAGGACTTGCAGCGGGCGTACGCAAGGATCGGAAAGAAGGTCTCCTCCGCCACCGTCCGCAACACCCACCGTGTCATGCATGCCGCGCTAGAGCGCGCCGTGAAGAACGACCTTGTGCCCTATAACGTAGCGGACAGGGTAGAGCTACCGCCCGCGCCGCGGTTCGCACCCCGTGTCCTAACCCCAGAGGAGGCGGTCAGACTACTGGAGGCCGCACAGGGAACGCAACATTACACCCTGCTAGTCATGGCACTGCTCACGTGGCAGGATGTAAACCTCACCGAGGGCGTACTGCGCGTGCGAAAGGGCAAGACGGAGGCAGGACAGTGCGTCGTATGCCTACCGCCGCCCGCCATAGTGGTTCTGAACGACCTCCACGCGCGACGAAGCCCACAGCCGACCGACCCCGTGTTCGTCGGCAAGACGGGGCGGCCCATATGTATGTCCATAATGAGCAAGAAGTATCTTCGCGGAATAACCGGCAAGGCGGGATTGCCCCGCATGCGGTTCCACGACCTCAGGCATACCCACATCACGTGGCTTGCCGCCGCGGACATCTCGGCCCGTACGGTAGCCGACAGGGTAGGACACGTAGACCCCGGCTTCACCATGAGGACATATGCCCACCTTTCGACAGACGCACAAAGGCGTGCCGCCGTACTGGTCGGCAACACCCTACGCCTGCCGGAAAACCTCGAAAAACAAACAGGCTGTTAGCTGGTATTTAGATAAAGGGAGCGGTAAAGGAGCGGTCGGCATGTATAAAAGAGGGCTGAATGTATAAGCCCAAGGATTGTTACAGCGATGACAAGCAGGGCCTACGGTGTTAATCTATTATCGTGCCGGAGTGGCGGAATGGCAGACGCACGAGACTTAAAATCTTGCGCCCCTAAAGGGCGTGCGGGTTCGAGTCCCGCCTCCGGCACCAGATAGCGCAGGCTCCTTGGTAGATTGGGTCCTATCCGGAAGGCCCCTCTCACGAAGTGCCCGGTAGAAAGCCAAGGCACTTAAACGTATGCTCGGAAGAATGTTCGGATAGGCGAGCCTCGGCCTTCCCTTTTTTCGCGTTTTGTTCGAATACATTCCCATCTCTCGTAAAGATATGCCCCATATGAATTGGCTGCCTGATGTCGGGGTGGCCTTCTCAAGGTTCAAGAAGGGTGAAGACGGCGAGACGATATAACAATTCTGCATCTGGTCGTACGGATACGAAGGGCAGAGCTCCAGAAGCCGCATAATGACCATCCCTCGTCTAGAGACCACCGCAATTGAAATCAAGATTTGGCTGCGGCAAGCCGATAAGATCATATCGGAGGTGGGCGTATGGAAGAGGAAAAAGTCTGTGCCGTACAGAAGATGCAGGACTATATCCATGAGAACATCATGGCTCCCATCACCCTTTCGGCTCTTGCGCGGTATTGCGGATACTCCCCTTTCCACAGCATCCGTGTCTTCAAGGAGCTGATGGGAAGGACGCCGTTCGAGTACATCCGCATGATCCGTCTAGCAAAAGCCGCACTGAGGCTAAGGGACGGGAATGTCAGGGTGCTGGATACCGCACTGGATTTCATGTTCGACAGCCATGAGGGTTTCACAAGGGCATTCTCAAAAGAATTCGGAATCACTCCTTCACATTACAGAAGGAGGCCGTCTCCCATAAGGCTGTTCATGCCCTCCTCCGTACTGTCCTACTACAATTATCTGCAGAGAGGAGAGACGACCATGGAAAAGGAACATGATGCCGTCACTGTCTTCGTCCAGGTTATCGAACGACCGGAAAGGAAGCTGATACTAAAAAGAGGGAAATCGGCCCAGGATTATTTCGAATTCTGCGAAGAGGTCGGCTGCGATGTATGGGGCATACTGTGCAGCGTAAAAGAAGCACTCTACGAACCGATCGGCGCATGGCTACCCGATAGGCTGATACCGGCAGGTACTTCCAGATATGTCCAGGGGGTGGAAGTACCTAATGATTATTCCGGCATCGTTCCTGAGGGATTCGAGATCATCGGCCTTGGACCTTGCAGCATGATGGTATTCCAAGGACCCGCGTACGACGACGACGACGCTTCCTTCTGCGATGCGATCAGCTTCGTACAGGAATCAATCGAGAAGTACAAGCCGTCGACCTATGGCTATGCATGGGCAGATGAGGAATCGCCGCGTTTTCAGCTGGAGCCCCAGGGCTGGCGAGGCTATATCGAGGCCCGGCCCGTGAAGAGACTGGTCTGACCTTACTGGCCTCTAGAAGGCTGCCGGCTTTGGCCACATCTTACGAAAGGTAAAGGAGGGCGCGGATCATCAGATCCGCGTCCTTCTTCATATCCGGCGATGCGATGACGATGAGCGGTTGTCTACACAGTTGGGCACATATGTATAACATAGCCTTCTCTATTGGTCGTCATCTTCAGCCGGATATCTTTATACGGCATTCACATCCGTCGAACAGCGTGCTTTTCACATCGAACGAAGCTTCGCTGTCCAACCCTGCGATCATGCCCTTCATCGGATCGAGGCAATAGATGCGGCAAGGACTTGCTGTACCCATCCTTTTCGCCATGGCGCATAGCATGCAGCCTGACGTCACCGCCGTAAACCCATCACTCTCATTGTCAGGCTCCAGCTTCCATTGGGCACAGCCCATCAAGTCCGACAGCTTGAAGAATACGTCCTCCTTAGTGGTTATACCGAGCTGAGCCGCCCTGACTTTCCCTCCTGCCATCTGTTCTAGTTCTTTCTGAGCGGTGATCTTCTCCAGT
>JAKQNF010000023.1 GCA_029565935.1 Bacillota bacterium
AGGAGGATAGAAGTAACGATTCCAAAAGGCACGAAGGACGGCGCGAAGCTGAAGCTCAAGGGCCAGGGCGCGAAGGGGCCCGCAGGGCCGGGCGACCTGTATCTTAAGGTTTCCGTGGCCCAGCACAGGCTCTTTAAGCCATCGGGCGACGATCTGCAGATGGAGCTGGAGATCCCCGTAGAGGACGCGGTGCTGGGCGCAGACGCCAAGGTGCCGCTCCTAGGAGGAAGGTACGCAACGCTCAAGGTGCCCGAGGGGACCCAGAATGGCAAGGTCTTCCGCCTGAAGGGCGAAGGGCTCACAAAGAAGGGCGGCGGCAAGGGGGACCTCTACGCCAGGATCAAGGTGGTCCTGCCGGAAAGGACCACGGAACAGGTGAAGAGGGCCTTCGAAGAACTAAGGCGGGCCAGCAGGCCATAGGGCCCGGTCAAGGAAGGAGTGATCTACCGATGGCGATAGACAGGCTCACCGTCAAGGCGCGCGAGGTGCTGAGCGCTGCGGCCAACGAGGCATCGTCCCGGCATAATGCGTACATAGAACCGGTCCACCTTCTGAAGGCATTGGTGGACCAGCAGGACGGGACCGTCAGGTCCATACTCGCCAAGCTCGGCGCGCCGGTCGAGGCGATCGCCAACGAGGCGGAGGATGCGATCTCGAGGGTGGCCAGGATCACAGGCACTTCGAGCCTGCATCTAAGCGACGATTCCAGCGTGATGCTCCAGAAGTCCGAAAGGCTGGCCGAGATGCTCAAGGACGAGTACGTAAGCACCGAGCATATGCTTCTCGCCCTCGTGGAAGGCAAGTACGAGGCCAGCAGGATACTCAGGGACGCCGGTGTCACGTACGACAGGATACTCACGGCGCTAAGGGACATAAGGGGCACCCAGAGGGTGACGGACGAGTCGCCCGAGGAGAAGTACCAGGCCCTCGAGCGCTATTCGCGCGACCTGACCGAACTTGCCAGGAAGGGCAAGCTCGATCCGGTTATCGGCAGGGACGAGGAGGTCCGCCGGATAATCCAGGTTCTTTCCAGGCGCACCAAGAACAACCCGGTGCTAATAGGCGAGCCGGGCGTAGGCAAGACGGCGGTCGTAGAGGGCCTCGCACAGAGGATAGTCGCGAAGGACGTGCCGGAGAACCTGCTCGACAAGAGGATCGTGGCCCTGGACCTGGGGGCGATGCTGGCCGGGGCGAAATTCAGGGGTGAATTCGAGGATAGGCTCAAGGCCGTACTCAAGGAGATCCAGGAGGCCGAGGGCGGGATCATCCTATTCATAGACGAGCTCCATACCCTTGTGGGGGCCGGGGCTGCGGAGGGCGCGATAGACGCGTCCAACATGCTCAAGCCCGCCCTTTCCAGGGGCGAGCTAAGGACCATAGGCGCCACGACCCTGGATGAATACAGGAAGCGGATAGAGAAGGACGCGGCGCTCGAGCGTAGGTTCCAGCCCGTCTACATCTCGGAGCCTTCCGCGGAGGATTCCATAGCCATACTAAGGGGCCTCAAGGAGAGGTACGAGCTGCACCACGGGGTGAGGATCAAGGACAACGCGATAATAGCGGCGGTGATGCTCTCTAGCCGCTACATATCGGACAGGTTCCTGCCCGATAAGGCGATCGACCTCATGGACGAGGCAGCGGCCAAGCTGAGGACCGAGATAGACTCGATGCCGGTGGAGATCGACAAGGTCGACCGGCGCATACTACAGCTGGAGATCGAAAAACAGGCCATGTCCAAAGAGACGGATACCCTTTCGAAGGAAAGGCTTAGCAAGATCGAAGAGGAGCTGTCGGACCTCAAGGAGAAGCTCGACGGCATGAAGGCCGGCTGGTCTGGCGAAAAGGCCCTCATAGCGAAAGTGCGCGACATAAAGGCCAGGATGGACCAGGCCAAGCTCGAAGAGCAGCAAGCAGAGAGGGCTGGCGATCTGGCGAAGGCGGCCGAGCTTAGGTTCGGCACGGCGCTCGGCTTGAAGGCGGAGCTGGACAAGGCCAACGAGGAGATCGCCTCCATCAAGGGCGGGTTCAAATACCTGAAGGAGGAAGTCGACGAGGAGGATATCGCCTCCGTGGTGTCGCGATGGACCGGCATCCCGGTATCGAAGCTGCTGTCCGGCGAGGCGGAGAAGCTAATACACCTAGAGGACGTGCTGAGGAAGAGGGTCCTGGGCCAGGAGGAAGCGCTGAGGATCGTCTCCGACGCTGTAAGGCGCGCAAGGTCAGGACTATCCGATCCTAACAGGCCTACGGGCAGCTTCCTTTTCCTAGGTCCTACCGGCGTGGGCAAGACCGAGCTGGCCAAGGCGCTGGCTGAGTTTTTGTTCAACGACGAGCGGGCCATGGTGAGGATAGACATGTCCGAATACCAGGAAAGGCACACCGTGGCAAGGCTCATAGGCGCGCCTCCCGGCTACGTCGGCTACGAGGAGGGAGGCCAGCTCACCGAGGCGGTCCGCAGGAGGCCCTACTCGGTAATATTGTTCGACGAGGTAGAGAAGGCCCACCACGAGGTGTTCAACGTGCTGTTGCAGCTGCTGGACGATGGAAGGCTGACCGACGGTCAGGGCCGTACGGTCGATTTCAGGAACACCGTGGTGATCATGACTTCCAACCTCGGCTCGAACCTGCTGGCCGAGCACAAGGGCGAAGAGGGCCGTACCATGGTGATGGAGCAGCTCAGGCAGTTCTTCAGGCCGGAGTTCCTCAACAGGCTGGACGAGATAATAATGTTCAACAACCTTGACAGGTCCGCGATGGACGGGATCGTGGAGATCCAGCTTAACAGGCTCAAGGCCAGGGTGGCGGAAAAGGGGGTCGACCTTTCGTGGACCGAGCAGGCGGCGGCGAAGCTAGCCCAGGAGGGCTATGACCTCGCATACGGGGCGAGACCCCTTAAAAGGGCCATACAGAAGCTCGTCGAGAACCCCCTCGCGGTGAAGGTGCTGGACGGTAGCATAAAGCCCGGCGCTCCGGTTAAGATCGGCCTGGACGACAAGGGCGCGCTGAAGTTCACGCAATGAGGGCGGCGGCGATTGATGGGACAAGCGCGGGAACGCGGGTGCCAAAAAGCGCCCCGCCCGCGCTTTTTCACGCCCACGGAGCCGCTCCTGTCAGGGACGCATCCAAGCAGAGGTTTCGCATCGTGGCGCCGTTAGAGTATATTGGATATATGACAGGTCATAGGAGTGATGCATCTTGCGGACTAGGATCGTTGCGGCCGTAGTCCTGGCCGTCGTCTTCGGGCTGGCGATATCACCGGCCCTGGCCTTCAATTACGACATAAACTTCTGGCTCTCCAGGTCGTCGAGATCGTACGACCTGCTGGCCTCGGGGGCCAGCATAGACTCGGTGAACGCAGCCATGGCGAGGACACCCGCCGCCGGCATCGTCGACCTTTTGTCATACCCGGCCGATGTGGACGCCTTCAAGCTGGCCGATTCCATCGTCTCGGCGCAGTTTCCTAAGGATCTGTACCTTTCCGACGGAACACCCGCCCCCGCAGGCCTCATTTCCCAGCTGCAGGCCAAGTTCAAGCCTGAGGACGCACAGCCCTGGTACAAGGCAAGGTACGGTGTGGCCGTGATGACTGCGGACCTGAGGTCGTTGCCGGCGGCAGACAGGCTCTATGCGGTAAGGTCCGGAGGGACGGATCTGCTGCAAGCGGGAAGGATGCTCCCCGCCGAGCCGTGTGTGATACTGGCCGAGACAAAGGACAAGGCATGGCTATACGTTCAGACCGCAAGATCTTGCGGCTGGGTGGCGTCGCTAAAAGTAGCGGTGGCCTTCACCCGCGAGCACTGGCTCTCGTACATTAACGCGAAAGAGTTCGCCATAGTGACGGCCCCGTCCTTGAGGGTTGAGCAGGACGATGCCGTACCGGCGCTGGACACCCTGGAGTTTCCCATGGGCACGAAGATCCCCCTCATGCCGGCAGCGAACGTACCTGCCGTGGTAAGGGGCAGGGCTAGCGCGGACAGCTTCGCGGTACTGCTCCCTGTAAGGAGGGCCGACGGAAAGCTTCAGGTCGTATCGGCCCTGATACCGAGGACTTCGGACGTCTTTGCGGGATATCTGCCCCTTACCGGGGAGAACATCCTCAAGCAGTCCATGAAGCTGGTGGGGACCCGCTACGGGTACATGGGCTCGTCAGGAAGGGATCCTTACGTGATGGCATCCGATATATTCCGCTGCTTCGGCCTGGAGCTGCCGATGAGCCTGGCAGGATGGGAGGCGGCGCCCTTGAGGTATCAGTCCTTGAAGGGCGAATCGTCCGACATGAAGCTGCTTGCACTGAGAAAGTCGGTGCCGGGCGCCATACTCCTCGGAAACCAGGGACCTTCCATATTCCTTGGGCAGTACGGAGACGACGTCTATGCGATAGCGGCCCTTGCGGCGGTAAAGGTCCAGCCTTCGTCCGAGCTTTCGTATGCCCTCGAGCCGCTTCCATACAACGGCATAGGCCTCATATCCTTGAAGTCCATATACGCCGATTCCGGAAACGACCTCTTCTCCGAGCTCAGGGCCGTGATCGAGCCCATCCCTAGATAGATTGGCATTTTATGTCATAAGACCAGTTAAGGGCGCCCATGAAGGGGCGCCCTTACTCTATCAAACCATTCGGATCCGACCGTGTCATCCTGGCGAAGTTCGAACTAACGAGCAATTTCGTCGCTTACCGCCCTAGTCCGCCTTCTTGCACGTACCTCCGCCCGCGTCCTTGGCGCTCCTCAGGGCGACTTCCGCGGTCAGGAGCAAGTCCTTTATCTCCGTATCGGGGCCCGGCACCGTCGAAGCGAGGCCCATGGACACCGTGGGCGAAGGCACAGTGCCGCCCTTGCCGTCGGACAGCGTTATGCCGGTGATCTCCTGCATCACTTCCTTGGCCACCTTCATGGCGCCTTTTTCATCGGTCCTGGGTAGAAGGACCAGGAACTCGTCCCCTCCGTACCTCAGCGCGGCCTGCCCGACACCCCTTACGATGAGGTCCGTCTTCCTCTTGGCGCATTTCTTCAGCGCCGTCGTAAGCAGCAACAAGAACTCGTCCCCGATCTGTTTGCCGAACCTTTCGTTGAAGGACTTGAAGCTGTCTATGTCCAGCACGGCGACCGCTACGCTCTCCTGCTGCCTCCTTGCCCTCTCCCACTCCCTATAGAACAGCAGGTCGGACTTCTTCGCGTTTGCCAGCCCCGTGAGCTGGTCGACGTCCGATACCGACCGCAAGGCCTTGTTGGCGAGGTTCATCCTGTAGCCATAGTCGAAGGATTCCACCCTGTCCCTGTATGAGACCAAAGAGATCATGAAGGTCAGCAACACGCCCGCCGCGCACTCGGCGCCCGAGAAGGCTGCCGTCGACGCCCCGGTCCCCATGGCAAGGTCGACCGCCACGAAGCACGCGGTGGCCGCCATACCCGCCAGGGCTATTACCAGCGGCCTCATCCTCGGCACCATCAGGAGCGAGGCCAGGCCGAGCACGAAAAGCACGGACCTTGCGGGGATCTCGGGCGCCGTGCCCACGATGACGGAGAAGAAGAGTACCAAGCCGCTTGCGAAGAAATCGGCCAGCGTCCTCTTCTGCCTTGATTCGAAATCCTTCATCAGAAGCTTGAGGTAGAAGAACGAGACTATCAGAACGAGCCCCATGAGCCCCGCTATGAGGGCGATGTAGTTGCCGCCGAAGCCCGGCGCCTCGGCCCCGAACAGTAGGTATGACAAGGAAAGGATGCAGATGATGCCACCGAAGACGAGCATGAACGGCGGGACTCTCTGCAGATACCATCCATAGTAATGGTTCTCGAACGCTTCCCTTTCCGCTTCCGAGGAGAGAGTGCCTAATGCAGGTTCGAGACTGTTCCTGGACATGCACATCACCCCGTATATGTAATCATGCCTGATGCGGCCCTGCATGCCGGAGGTGGTCCTCCGGCATGGGCCTTATATCATAGATTCTTCTTCCTCCCGTCAAGTTCCTGCTTGAGCAATTGATTTGCCATCTTGGGATTGGCCCTTCCCTTGGTGGCCTTCATTAGCTGGCCTACTAGGAACATTATCGCGTTTTCCTTGCCGGCGATGTAGTCGGCGCTCGGTCCCGGGTTCGCATCGATCACCGCGACGGCGGCCTTCCTCAGCTCTTCCTCGCCGCTTATCTGGCCCAGGCCCATCGCCTCCACCATCTTCCTAGGGCTTCCGCCCTTCGCGAACACCTCGGCGAACACTTCCTTCGCTGTCTTGCCGCTGATCTCGTTCTTCGCCACCATGCCAAGGAGCTCGGCCATCTCGGCCGGCCCTGCCTTCGAGGAGGATATCTCGGTCCCCGACGCGTTGAGCGCCGCGGCCAGCTCCCCCGTCATCCAGTTGGCGAGAGCCTTGGCCTCGGCGCCGGCTTCGATGCCCTTCTCGAAGTAAGTCGAAAGGTCCATGTCGTCGGATATCAGCGAAGACTCCCTCTGCCCGAGCCCGTAGTCGGCAACGTACCTGGCCTTCCTCTGGTCGGGAAGCTCAGGTATCGTATCCTTCACCCTGTCGGTCCAAGCACGGTCGATCTCGAGAGGTACGAGGTCCGGCTCAGGGAAGTATCTGTAGTCGTGCGCCTGCTCCTTGGACCTCATGAACACCGTCTCGGACTTCAGATCGTCCCAGTGCCTCGTCTCCCGCCTCACCCTGCCGCCTGATTCGAGCACCTTCGCCTGCCTTTTGGATTCGAACTCTATCGCCTTGTACACGGCCTTGAAGGAGGCTATGTTCTTCATCTCGGTGAGGGCGCCGAATTCCGTGGAGCCCTCGGGCCTGATCGAGACGTTCGCCTCGCACCTCATCGAGCCCTCCTCCATCTTGCAGTCGGACACTCCTATCGCAAGCAGTATGCTTCTTAGCTTCACGAGGTAGGCCCTGGCCTCGTCGGCGGAGCGCATGTCTGCTTCGCTCACTATCTCTATGAGAGGTATGCCGCACCTGTTGAAGTCGATCATGGAGCTTTCAGCGCTGGTTATGTCATCGCCCGCGTGGACGAGCTTTCCCGTCTCCTCCTCCAGGTGGACCCTCCTTATGCCGATCCTCTTGGCCTTGCCGTCGACCTCGACGTCCATCCAGCCGTTCTTCCCGATGGGCATGTCGTACTGCGATATCTGGTACGCCTTGGGAAGGTCGGGGTAGAAGTAGTTCTTCCTATCGAACTTGGTCCTTCCCGACACCTCGCAATTAAGCGCCAAAGCGGCCTTCATGCAGTATTCCACGGCTTTCCTGTTGAGGACCGGCAGCACCCCCGGCATCCCCAGGCACACGGGGCATACCTGAGTGTTCGGCCTTGCGCCGAACCTGGTCTTGCACCCGCAGAACACCTTGGATTCGGTGGAGAGCTCGACGTGAACTTCTATGCCTATGACGGTCTCCCAGCTCATCTTGCTCCACCCCCTATCCTTCCGGCGAAGCCGGAGCCCCTTTCAACCTCCGCCGCCGCGGCGAACAGCGTCTCCTCATCGAACGCCCTCGCCGCCAGCTGCAAGCCCACGGGCAGTCCCTTCGACAGGCCGCACGGCACGGAGATGGCCGGGATGCCTATCAGGTTCGCGGTGATCGTGTATATGTCGCTCATGTACATCGACAGCGGGTGCTCAGTCCTCTCGCCGAATCTGAAGGCGACCTCTGGGGTCGTCGGCCCGGCGATCGCGTCGCACTTCGCGAACGCCTCGTCGAACTCGTCCTTCAGCACGCGCCTCACCTTGAGGGCCTTGTTGTAGTAGGCCTCGTAGTAACCGGCCGAGAGCACGTACGTGCCGAGCATTATCCTCCTTTTGACCTCGTCGCCGAAGCCCTGGCTCCTGGTCCTCTTCATGGCGCTCACGACGTCCTTCGCGCCCAGGTCCCTTAAGCCGTACCTGATCCCGTCGAAGCGCGCGAGGTTCGAGCTGGCCTCAGCCGTGGCGGCGAGGTAATATGCAGCGAGCCCGTACATCGAGCTGGGCAGGCTTACCTCTACGATTTCGGCGCCTTCGTCCTTGAGCCTTAGCACCGCCTTCATGACGAGGTCCCTCACCTCGGGGTCCAGGCCGTTTGCGAAGTACTCCTTCGGCAGGCCTATCCTCATGCCCTTGACTCCCTTGGAGCACGCCTTCCTCACATCAGGCACCGGCCTTGGCGACGACGTGCTGTCCTTCGGGTCGTGGCCTGCGATCGCCTCGAAGACCATGGCCGCATCCTCGACGCTCCTTGCGAACGGACCTATCTGGTCCAGCGAAGAGCCGAAAGCGACCAGACCGTAGCGCGATACCCTGCCGTACGTAGGCTTGAGGCCAACTACGCCGCAGAGCGAGGCCGGCTGCCTGATCGACCCTCCGGTGTCAGAGCCTAGCGCGAAGGGCGCAAATCCTGCCGAAACGCAAGCCGCCGAACCTCCTGACGAGCCTCCCGGCACGGCCCTGGTGTCCCAGGGGTTTTTCGTAGGTCCGAAGGCGGAGTTCTCGGTAGACGAGCCCATGGCGAACTCGTCCATGTTGGACTTGCCCAAAAGCACAGAACCGGCGAGCTTTACGGCCACGGTGGCGTCGTACGGGGGCACGAAGTTCTCCAGCATCCTCGACCCACAGCTCGTCCTGGTCCCCTTCGTACATATGTTGTCCTTAAGGACGAACGGCATCCCTGTCAGCGCAGAGGGCTTCGTCCCGCCCTTCCTTGCCGCCAGCCAGAGGCCGTCCGCCTTGGCGGCCGCCTTCCTCGCACCTTCCTCGTCTGTAAGGAGGAACGCACGGACCTCGCCTTCGAGCCCTGCTATCCTTTCGAGTACGCTGGAAAGCGCCTCGGAGGGGCTGGCAATGCCTTTCTCGAAGGCTTCGGCCAGCTGTCCTACACCGAATTCATAGAGTTCCATCGCCATCCTCCTAATCCTCGTCCGAATTATCCATGATGCGGGGCACGAGGAAGAACTCGCCCTTTCTGGCCGGCGCGTTCATCAGGGCCTGCTCCTGGCTGAGCCCCTCTACTGGCACATCATCCCTCATCACGTTCACCAGCTCCTGGGCGTGCGTTAGGGCCTCCTTGCCCTCGGTGCCGACCTCTTCCAGCTTGGCGACGTATCCGAGTATCAAGTCGAGCTCCTTGGCGTACTTAGCCGCGTCCTCCTCGCCGAACTCGAGCCTCGCCAGCTCAGCGATCCTCATTACCTCATCCCTGCCTATTCCCATCAGAACAGACCTCCCTCGTCTTTTACGGCCTTCTCCCCTATCATTTCCATGAATTCCCTCTCGTCCGCCACCCTGACGTTAAGCCTTCTGGCCTTCTCGAGCTTCGATCCGGCCTCGCTGCCGGCCACCACGAGGTCCGTTTTGGAGGATACACTGTCGGTAACCTTGGCCCCGGCCATAGCGGCGAGCTCCTCTGCTTTGGACCTGGTCATCTGCGTGAGCGTCCCCGTGAACACCACGGTCATCCCCGAAAGCGGCCCCGATCCTCGCTCCTTGGCCTTCGGCTCCGTCATGTTGACCCCGGCCGCCCTGAGCTTTTCCACTAAAACCTCGTTCTGCGGCAGACGGAAGAACCTGACTACGGATTCCGCTACCACCGGGCCCACCGTCTCCACTTCCAGAAGGTCCTCCTCTTCAGCCCTCATAAGGGCCTCGACGTCACCGAACCGCGCCGCTATGAGCTTTGCGGTGGCAGGGCCTACGTTCCTGATCCCTATCGACGCCAGGAGCCTTCCCAGGTTCCGCCCCCTGCTTGCGCCTATCGCGGCAGCCAGCTTCGCCCCGGACTTCTCCCCCATCCTGTCAAGCGATGCCAGCGTGGCGGCGTCGAGCTTAAAAAGATCGGCGAAGTCGTGCACCAGCCCCTTCAACATCAGCTGGTCGATCACGGCGGGGCCCAGGCCGTCGATGTCCATGGCGTCCCTGGACGCGAAATGCAAGAGACCTTCCCTCAGCCTTGCGGGACACGACGCGTTCGTGCACCTCAGGGCCACCTCTTCGTCCTCCCTGGATACGGCCGAGCCGCACTCGGGGCAGGCGTCGGGCATCCTAAACGGCCTCTCAGTCCCCTTCCTATCCTCGAGGATAGGGCCTACGACCTCGGGTATGACATCGCCCGCCCTCTGCACGAGCACGGTGTCTCCCTCCCTGATGTCCTTCTGCCTGATGAGGTCCTCGTTATGCAAGCTCGCATGCTGTACGACCACGCCGCTTACGTTGACCGGCTCGAGCACGGCCCTAGGGGTGAGCACTCCCGTGCGGCCCACCTGTACTTCTATCCTCAAGAGCTTGGTCTTCGCCTGCCTTGGCGCGAACTTGTACGCGATGGCCCACCTGGGGCTCCTTTGTGTGAAGCCCAGCTCCCTTTGCAGGGCAAGCGAATCGACTTTTATCACTGCCCCGTCTATCTCGTACTCGATCGAATCCCTTATCGTCTCCAGATGCTCGCAGAAGCCTATCGCTTCCTCGATGCCTTCCACCCTCCTGATCTCGGGGTTCACCTTGAAGCCGAATCCTTCAAGGAGCGCCAGCGCATCCGAATGGCTCGTAAGCCTTGCCGGTGCCGGTTCGGGAAGGTAATAGGCGAAGAAGGACAGCTTCCTTCCCGCGGTGATGGAGGAATCTAGCTGCCTGAGGGAGCCTGCGGCGGAGTTCCTGGGGTTTGCGAAAGGCGGCAGGCCCTCCTCGTCCCTCGACTGGTTGAGGGCCTGGAAGTCGGCCTTCCTCATATAGACCTCGCCCCTTATGGTTATCTCGGCCGGGAGCGGTCCGCACCCTTCGCATCTTGAGAGCGTCCTCGGTACGTCCTTCACCGTCAGCACGTTGGCCGTCACGTTCTCGCCCGTCACGCCATCGCCCCTGGTGACGCCCACCGCCAGCTTGCCGTCCTTGTACTCGAGCGACATGGCAAGGCCGTCTATCTTAGGTTCGCAAACGTAGCCGACCTTCTCGGAGCCCAGAGCCTTCCTCACCCTAGCGTCGAAGGCCATGAGCTCCTCCGGGCTGAAGCAGTTGTCCAGCGAGAGCATCGCGGCCTTGTGCCTGTATGTGGGGAACCTGCCTGCGGGGGCCCCTCCCACCTTGCTAGTGGGCGAGCCGGCCGACCTTAGCTCGGGATGGGCCTCCTCTAGCGCCTTGAGCTCGTTCACTAAAGCGTCGAACTCGGCGTCCGTTATCTCAGGCGCGTCGAGCTCGTAATAGAGCCTGTTGTGCCTTTCTATCTCGCGTCTTAGGTAGCCTATCCTAGCGGCCTCGTCCTCTCCTCTTCCGAAAAGGTCCATCGTCGCACCTCCTTGAGGTTCTGTAGGGGCGCGCTCTCCTATCTCTTGCTCAACGGGGCGAAGCTCAAAGCCAGCCTCTTGACCCCTTGGCCTTCGAACGCCACCGTAACGACGGTGTCACTAGTCGTCTTCGCAACGTTTACCACCGTTCCCGTGCCGAACACGGGGTGGCTTACCTTGTCCCCGGCCCTGAAGCCCTCCCTGCCGCCGTTGGATTCGGCGAAGCCCTGGGAGTTGGCCGCACCCTTCGGGAGGTTTTGCCTCCTCGCATCTTTGTACCTTCCCTCGCCCATACCCTGATTTGCCCCCTGGGCGCTGCCCTCGGGCCTGTTCCACCTGCCCGACGAGTAGTCCCTGCCGGGCGTGCGCCACATCGGCGCCTCGCCAGGATTGAGGCATTCCAGCACGTCCTTGGGGATCTCGTTCACGAACCTCGACATGAGGTTCGAGGACGGGGTCCCGTAGAGGAGCCTGTAGGCGGCGCTGATGAGATAGAGCTTCTCCTTCGCCCTAGTCATGCCGACGTAGCAGAGGCGCCTTTCCTCCTCGAGCTGCTTGGGCTCGTATAGGGACCTTGAGAGCGGGAAGACGTTCTCTTCCATGCCTATCATGAACACGACCGGGAATTCCAACCCCTTCGCCGAATGGAGCGTCATCAAGCATACGCTGTCCTCGGCGAAGTTGGTCCTGTCCAGGTCGGTGAGCAACGCCACTTCCTCCAGGAAGGCGTCTATGTCCTTCGGGTCGGGCCTTGCGTTGCCGTTCCTTAGGACACTGCCTGATTCCAGGCCTTCGTCCAAGGCCCTCGCCGCGATGTTCTGCCTCGCCTCATATTCCCTCGCCACCGAGACGAGCTCCCTTAGGTTGTCGAGCCTGGCTTCGGCCTCGAGGCTGTCGTCCTCCCTGAGCGATCTGTAGTAGCCCGTGTCTTCCAGTATCCTCTCTATCATGTCGCCCAGCCTTAGCTCCCCCTTGTGGCCTAACAGGGAATCCGCCATCTTCACGAAGGCGCCGACCTGCCTCTGCGCCCTTTCGGCGTTCTTCTCGAGTGAGCCGAAACGCCTTGCGGCGTCCCACATGGAACAGCCCTGCTCCTGGGATACCGCCATCACCTTCTCCTCGGTGGTCTCGCCGATGCCCCTTTTGGGCACGTTCAATATCCTGGAAAGGGCGACGGAATCGTGTGGGTTGACTATGAAGCGCAGGTAGGCGAGCACGTCCTTGACTTCCTTGCGCTCGTAGAACTTGAGCCCGCCTATCACCCTGTACGGGATGCCGTCCTTCAAGAGGACCTCCTCAACGGACCTCGACTGGGAGTTCATCCTGTACAGGACGGCGAACTGGGACAGCTTCCTGCTTTCGGCCACGACGAGCCTCTCTATCTCCTTGACTACGAACGAGGCCTCCTCGCGCTCGCTCTCGGCGTTGTACAGGAGCACTTTCGAGCCCTTGTCCTTGTCCGTCCAGAGCGTCTTCTTCTTCCTGCCGCGGTTGTTGGCTATCACGCCGGACGCGGCATCGAGTATGTTGGCGGTCGAGCGGTAGTTCTGCTCCAGCTTGATGACCGTAGCGTCGGGGTAGTCGCCCTCGAACTCGAGTATGTTGGTAGGGTCAGCCCCCCTCCAGGTGTAGATCGACTGGTCGTCGTCGCCGACGACGGCTATGTTCCTGTACTTGTCCGCCAGAAGCTTGACCAGCATGTACTGGGCGTGGTTGGTGTCCTGGTATTCGTCGACCATGATGTAGCGGTAGCGTTCCTGGTACTTCGCCAGCACCTCGGGCCTTTCGCTGAAGAGCCTGACCGTCTGCATTATCAGGTCGTCGAAGTCCATGGAGCCGTTGTCCACCAAAAGCTGCTGGTACTTGGTGTAGATGCCGCCGATGCTCTTCTGCCAGGCGTCCTTGGCGGCGAACTCCGCCGGTGCGAGCAGTTCGTTCTTGGCGTCGGATATCATGTTCAGCACGGCGGACGGTTTGTAGACGTCCTTGGAGAGGTTCAGCTCCCTTAGGGCGCGGTTCACCGTCGCCAGCTGGTCGGATTCGTCGAATATGGTGAACGAGCGTGGATAGCCTATGAGCTCGGCTTCGTTCCTCAGCACTCGCACGCAGAACGAGTGGAACGTGGCGACGGTGACGTACCTTCCCGCCTGGCCCGCCAGGTTCTCCACGCGAAGGCGCATCTCCTCGGCCGCCTTGTTGGTGAAAGTCACGGCCAGGATCTCGAAGGGCGGTATTCCGTGGTCGGCGATCAGGCTGGCTATCCTGTAGGTCAGTACCCTGGTCTTCCCGCTTCCGGCGCCCGCGAGTATCAGAAGGGGCCCATCTACGTGACGGGCCGCCTCCAGCTGCTTCGGATTAAGGCAGTCTTCGCCTATCAAACCTCGGCTACCTCCCCCGCCAGGAAGGCCCTGGCCCTCTTTACCCTGTCGAGGCAGGCCCTCTTGCCCAGAAGGTGCATGCTCTCGAACATGGGAGGCGTCACGCGCTTCCCGGTAAGCGCGACCCTCACCTGCATCAGGAAATCTCCTAGCTTGATGCCGGATTCCGCTATCTTCTCCCTGAAGGTCGTGTCTATCGGCTCCTTCTCCCAGTCTACGATGCCCTCCATTATCTTCTCCGCCGCTTCCAGCACCTTCAAGGAGAAGGCGGCATCGTGCGCCTGCTTGTCCCTGAACGTCTCGGCCTTGAGCTCCACCTCGTCGACGAACAGGAAGCCCAGCATCTCGGGGGCCTCGGTGAGCTTGACTATCCTCTCCTGTATCTGCGCCGTAGCATCTTCCAGGAATTTCCTGTCATATCTATGCCCATGGCATACGGGGACGGTCTCGCATCCCAGCACATCCGGCTTGTGGTGGCCGTTCCAGCACTGCGGGAGCAGCCCGGCGTCCTTCAAGAACGGCAGGATCCTGTCCGCGAGCTCTGCCACCGGCATCTTCCTTATGTACTCCCCGTTAAACCAGTCGAGCTTCTTGACATCGAAGATCGCGTCCGACTTCGAGAGGTTCTCGAGGCTGAAGGCCTTAACGAGCTCGTCCATGGTGAACATCTCGCGCTCGTCGCCGGGGTTCCAGCCCAGAAGCGCAAGGAAGTTGATCAGCGCTTCGGGCAGGTATCCCATCTGACGGAACTCGCCGATGTACACGGCACCCGCCCTCTTGGATATCTTCGTGCGGTCGGGGTTGAGCATGAGCGTAAGGTGGCCGAACGTGGGCGCCTTCCAGCCCAGCAGCTCGTATGCGACCAGCTGGTCGAACGTGTTGGTCAGATGCTCCACGGCCCTCATGACGTGTGTTATGTCCATCAGGTGCTCGTCGACGACGGTAGCGAAGTTGTAGACGGGGGAGCCGTCCGACTTCACGATGACGAAATCGCCGCGCTCGCTCATGTCCTTCTCCTGATGTTCGCGCAGTATGTCCTCGAACGAGAATACCTTCTCGGGCACTCTGATCCTTATGACGTGGCCCCTGCCCTCAGCCTCGAGTGCCTTCTGCTGATCCGCGCTCAGATGCGCGCACTTGCCGTAGTAACGGGGCGGCTTTCCAGAAGCTAAGGCATCAGCCCTCTCCTTGTCCAGCTCCTCCTTCGTGCAGTAACATTTGTAGGCTAGGTCCTTATGAAGAAGCTCCTCGACCGCCCTCTTGTAGGTATCGTACCTTTCCATCTGCCTGTAGGGCGCGTACGGGCCGCCCACGTCAGGGCCCTCGTCCCACTTTATCCCCAGCCAACGCAGGCCCTCGAGGACGCCCTCCTCTGATTCCTTGGTGCTCCTCGAAAGGTCCGTGTCGTCGATCCTGAGTATGAACTTCCCGCCGGTCTTCCTTGCATAGAGCATGTTATACAGGGCGGTCCTCGCGGTGCCGACGTGGCAGTTGCCCGTCGGGCTGGGCGCGATCCTCACCCTTACGCTATCGGTCATGTACGATCCTCCAGTCCACGCTAAAAAGCGCCGTTCGTATACGTATTAATTATATTATTTTACCATAGCCGAGGCTCTATCGCGCCGCATGCGGAACTTAACGCAGACGGAATTGGGCTGAGGGTGCCGTCCAGGGCGTCCATGCGCGCGCATGCTGCCCCTGTCAATTAATCATGCCGCCAACCGCTCAAATTGGAGGGTTTCCTATTGTGCGGATAGAATGACCTCGTAGCCAAGTATGTTCGAAGGGGTGGTTGATGGATGAAGGTCTTGAGGATATCGGTTCTCATCGTCGTTTCGCTCTTGCTTCTGCTCGCCTCCGGTTGTGTCGGCAAGAGGTATGTATACAACTTCGTAGACGAGGGCGACCTGGAGAGGTATGACGGCAACTGGTATAACGCCGGCGGTTCTTACTACTTCGACGACGGGCTGATACTTACCGGCAACTACATCTCGGCGCCGTTTTTCTTCACAGGTGATTTCACCGGGCAGCTCAACTTCAACCTGGATGCAGAAGAGGGCGACGCAAGCATGCTCGAGTTCTATTTCTGCACGCAGCAGTCCTGGCCCGGCTGCGACTGGCTCGGCGGGGCGGCGATCTACAGCATAGGGGATCCTGGCGTCTATTTCAGGACCTATTACTGGGACGACGGTTCTTTCACCGCGGTCGACGAAGGAATCCCATGTGCGGGGATAATCAACAACCCTGGCTCCAACACGCTTAAGATAGTCAAGAAGGGCGACGCGCTGGAGTTCGAGCTCAACGGTACGGCGATAGGCTCTCCGTTCACGATCATAGGTAATGCGTCGGGCCTGTACTGCCCTCACTTCTACGGGTGGAGTTATGCGGGGACGGGCGCAGTCCTCACTTATTCCGAGGTCAAGTACGGAGGGGACATGATCCCGGTGATCTAGCGGCAAGACGGATCGGGAGTATCAGAAGGCCGGCCCTTGGAGCTTTGTCTGGGCCGGCCTTGTTATATTTTGATGCCGTAGTATATATGCATGTATCTTGTTAATACCTTGATTAGGTCAAATGTAAAACCGCAATTCCCGCGCTTACATAACTATAAATCATCTTTCATCACAACTATGAGGTCATTTATCACTGACTAGCTTATCACCCACTTCCGATTGATGGTATCGTTGCTGAAATAATGAACGAATCGCTTTATGAACCTGAATTTTGCTTCATCATCTTTGGGAATATCGTTGCCCGGCACAGTGTATTGGAATCTCCATCGGCCATGTACGATCCTCCAGTCCACGCTGGAAAGCGCCGTTTGTATACGTGTTAATTATATTATTTACCACAGCTGAGGCCCGGTCTTATTGCTTGCGGTACTTTACGTAGATGGAATTGGGGCTCGCTTAAAAAGTATGGCATCGTCCTATGACACGCTAATTTTTAATCTTATGTTTTTTTCATTTATCCATTAATTCATATTGGAGGGTTTCCTGGCGTACAAATAGAACTAATTGTCAGCCAACGATTTGGAAAGGGGTGGATGATGCATGAAGGCCTTGAGGATCTCGGTTCTCATAGTCGTTTCGCTCTCGCTGGTGCTCGCCTCGGGCTGCCTCGGCAAGAGGTATGTCTATAACTTCGTCAACGAGGGCGACCTGGAAAGGTATGACGGTGACTGGTACGCATACAGCGGTTCTTACGACTTCGACGACGGGCTGATACTTGACGGCATCTACGTCGCGGCACCGTTCTTCTTCACCGGCGACTTCACCGGGCAGCTCAACTTCAACCTGGATGCAGAAGAGGACGACAGCGGCATGATAGAGTACTATTATGGCACGCAGCAGTCCTGGCCGGGTAGCGACTGGCTGGGCGGGATTGTGATCAATAACATAGGGGATCCAAGCGTTTACTACAGGACCTACTATCGGGATAACGATACGCTGTACTTCGTGGAGGAGGAAATCCCCTGCGAAGGCATAATCAATAACCCGGGTTCCAACACGATTAAGATATTCAAGAAGGGTGACTCGCTGGAGTTCGAGCTCAACGGGACGGCCATAGGCGCACCGTACGCCATCATAGGTAATACATCTGGCCTGTACTGTCCTCACATTTATGGGTGGAGCAGTGACGAAACATCTATCATTTTCACATATTTCGAAGTCAAGTACGAGGGGGATATGATCCCCGTAGTTTAGGGGCGAACCAGATCGGAAATATCAGAAGGCCGGCTCTTGGAGCTTTGTCCGGGCCGGCCTTCGGCATGTCGAGACCATCCATCTTGTCCGTGCAATCCACCCGTCAAACGTTATCCCCAGCTCGCACCATCTTGCCAGGCTTAATTCCACCTCATCATCGACAGGTATTCCGATTTTCGGCAGAAGGTACTAGAACCTCCACCTAAATTGCTTTCCAGGTCGGAATTTATCTATCTTCACATGGACGAGGCAGTATTCGTTGTCAAAAAGGTGCGGCTTCAGTGAGCTCGTGAAATCATCCGGGTCTTTGACCAGCGCGATCTGTCTGTTCAGCTCGGTCTTGCCCATTCAAGTCTTCTACACGGGCTATTACGGTAGCGCGACGTCCCCTAAAGCCAATTATACTGGCCAAGCGCTGCTCTAGCGCACGAGCCTGAAGACTACTTCATCGTCAATTAGCTCGTCGCATCCTTGTAGCGAGTACTTGAATTTCCAGCTGAACGTCTGTCCTGGTTCATATCTTCCCAGCTTGGCAGGGAAACGGTTGAAGTCATCGGTGCCCGGGCGGACTTTTAGCGGACTCGTGAAATCGTAAGGGTCTCGCACGAGCGCGACCCTGAAGGAAATTTGGCCCTTTTCGCTTATCTTCCTAGGCAGGAAGCTAACAAACTCCTCCTCTTTCAAGTCTACGCCGGATCCGTTGACGACGCTCACGGTGATGTCGTCACGACCACTTTCGAGTAAGAATAAGTATCCGACATTATCCTCCAAAGCGCCGTAACAGGACATGCCTTCAAGATACACCAGGGTGTAGGCGGTCCCATCCGGGAGGATAAAGGAATTCTCCGGCCAGTACAGGGTTATCGTACCGACCGTGGTGTTCCTGATCGTTAGCACAGCGTCGGACTTGCCCAATTCGAAGTCCATCGCTAGATGTCCATTGGCGAACTCATCCGATGAGCCCTTTTCTCCTACGAACTCAACCCCGTAACCTGATATGCATCCAGCCAGAAACACGGTGGCGGTTAAAAGTGCCAATGCTAGAAGGTGCTTCTTCATCGTTTCCTCCTTGTCCGAGTTAATGCCGAGATGGTATTTAACCTATATCGACAGCCTCAGGCATATTACCCTGGAATACGTCTGTCCTGCAGCTTCGTATTCAATATTCCACCTAAAAGAAGCGCCTTTTTCGAACCCCTCCAAGCTCTCGTAGAACCTCTTATAATCCGCCACGCCGAATTCTCCCAGTGACTCATACACGGGTTTCCTATTAGTGAGGCCGATCTTCAGGAACAGGGCCCTGCCTGAAGGTATGAACAATGGATTATCCAGGGGGCGCATCCTCTCGACATAATTCGGGGAGAAGGTCGGTTTCTTCTTCTCCTCCCAGGGATTTACCACTTCAGGTTTATGCTTATCAGAGAGGGATTTCTCTTCATAGACTACGTTCATGCTGCTCGTGAACCTGAAGTCGGCAAGGTATACGACGGTCTTCCTGCCGTCGCCTGGCAGCTCCAGTGAATCTGTTGGGAAGTTGAACCTGATGATCTTCTTCCCGTAGTTTGTAAGCATGACATAGGTATCGGCATTGACGATACCGAACCTGATTTCCAGGGTGCCGTCGGTGAAGACGTCGCGGCACCAGCCTTCTTCTGTCTGGATTTCTATTGCTTTCACTGTAGCAGACGAAGCCCTAGGTGCCATGCATGCTAGGATGACAATGGCCGCCACGAGGACGGCCATTACGGGATATGCTCCCTTATTCATCGCTTTTTTACTAGGTAGAGTGCGATCAGCGTTTTGCATCGGTTTCCCTCCTACGTTGTTCTGAGGTTTACGCCGATGTTCGCATAAAAGCGCCGTATCAGTGGCGTGCTATTGTCATCGTCTTGACAATCGTATCAATGGTCGGTGGACCCCGTGAAGTTGAACTTGGCCGTCTTTATCGCCGGTACTACGTAACCTTCGGGAAGCGTCACATCGGTCGAGAAGAGCTCCGTCTTCCGTCCGATCAGCTCCACGTTCTTCAGGACCCCGTCCAGTATGGAATCCGTAAACCTCAGGTTCCTCAAAGGCCTGGTCACCTTGCCGTTTTCGATGAGGAACGTGCCGTCCTTGGTCATGCCGGTGAACATCGTCTTCACTCGGTGTATCGGGTTCACGTAATGGAACCTGGTTATGAGTATGCCCTTCTTGGTGGCCCTTATCATCGATTCCACGTCGGAGTCCCCCGGGGCGAGCCTTAAATGCATGGCCTGGTCCGCGAACTTGGCTCCTGGCATCATGGCATGCCCGGTCGACTCCGTTCCCTCCAGCTTGGCCGAGGACGAGTCGAACAGCATACCCGACATCACGCCGGACCTTATGATCTCCACCTTCCGGCGCGGGACGCCTTCGTAGTCGAAGGGCATCTGCACGGTGTCGGGCGCGAGCCCGTCGTCCGCTATGCTTACCATGGGATTGGTCACGAGCCGGCCCATCCTGCCGGTCGCGAAGCTGTTGCCCTCGTGGTACATCATGCCGTCGATGCCGCACATCGCCAGGACGTTGAGCATCGTGGACACCGCGTTGGGCTCTAGCACCGCCTCGTACTCCCCGGCTTCCAGAGGCTCAGGGTCCGCCGACCTCAGGCACTTATCCACTGCGATCGCTGCTACGGCCCCGAAATCTATGTCCTTGACCGACACCGCGGCCCCGTTCGAAAGGCCCGTCCCCCAGGCGTCGCTCATCGCAACCACCTTGTACTGCGCGGTGCTGCTGAGGTTGTAGGCCTTCACGCCCTTAGTGCTCATGACCTGGGTACCCAGTATCGAAGTCCTCACCGTGCCCCCTGCTGTGACCTTCGCCGCCTCGGCCCTCTTTATCGCCTCATGCGCCGCATCGGCCATCTGGTATGAGGAGAAATCTCCGGTGTCCTTGCTGAAGGCGTTGACCTTCCTGTACTCCGCCGGTTCCGGTAGTCCTGCGAATATGGGAGAATCGGGCAGCAGGCCCGCCACGTCATATGCTTTCCTCACGGCGTCCTTGAGCTCGGATACCCTGTTCGTCTTGATCATCCCGACCTTCTGGCCGCGCGCCACACGCACGGTGAAGTCGGTGTCCGACAGTACGCTGTTCTGGTGTATCTCGTTGTTGGAGAAGCGCGCGAGCCTTATCTCGGTGTCGACGGCCACTATGTCGGCCTCGGCGCCCCTTACGGTGGCCAGGGCCTCTGCCAGTGCCTTTTCTATGCTTTCCCTGCCTACCATCTGCCGACACCTACCTTCACGTTCCTGAACCTGGCCGGAGCGCAGCCGTGCCCCACGTGGGCCACTTGCATAGGCTCGCCCTTGCCGCAGTTGGGCACGCCCCACAGCACCCACTCGTCCTGGCTTGCAACGCCGTCGCAGCTTCCCCAGAACTCGGGCGTCGATCCCGTATAGGTCGGGTTCTTCACGATCCCCGTTATCCTGCCGTCCTTTATCCTCCAGCCTATCTCGCATCCGAACTGGAAGTTCACCCTCCTGTCGTCGATGCTCCAGCTCTTGATCCCGTCCATCATGACGCCGTCCTTGGTTCCCGCTATGAGCTTCTCCAGCGTCTCGCCGCCAGGCGCGAGGCATACGTTGGTCATCCTTACGATGGGCGTCCTGGACCAGCCGTCGGCCCTCATCGCGGCGTTGGAAGAAAGCCCGAGCCTCGCCGCCCATTCCCTGCCCATGAGATATCCTACGAACTCGCCCTTCTCGACGAGGGGGGTCCTCGAGGACGGCATGCCCTCGTCGTCGTACGCGAAAGTGCCAAGCCCGCCTTCGGTTATGCTGCACTGGTAGAGGTCCACGCAGTCCGAGCCGTACTTGAACCCTCTTCCGAGCTTGTCCGTCGTAAGGAAGCTCGTGCCGGCGTAGGCCGCCTCGGTCCCGTATACGCGGTCCAGCTCGACGGGATGACCGCAGCTTTCGTGTATCTGCAGCGCCAGCTGCTCCGGAAGCAGGATCAGCGTCATCTCGCCCGAAGGGCACTGCTCTGCCGTGAGCAGGGCCACGGCCTCCTCGGCCGACTTGAGCGCCCCTTCCTCCAGCCTCTGGGCCAGCACGAACTCATAACCCGCCTGCTTGAAGTTGCCCCCGAAGGATCCCGGGTAGGACCTGACCTGCATGTCCCCGTCGCCCAGCGCCATCACCGTGACGCCGGCGCCGGATTCGGTGAACTCCTGCTCGATTCTGGCCCCTTCGGTCGACATGAACAGCTTCTTCTCCGTAATGAAGTCCATCGTCGCCTTGGCCTGCCTCACCTTCGGCGAATATCCCTTGGCGGCGAGCGTCGCCTTAATTAACAGGCCCACCTTGTCGCCTATCGGCACGGTGAAAGGATCCACCTCAATCGGGGCTTTCCAGTACGCGGCCTCGCCCCGGCACTCGCCTATCTCGGCCTTGCGCTTGAGCATGGGCCTTGCGGCTTTGGCGTACTCGACGGCAAGCCCGGCCGTCTTCGCGGCGTCCTCTTCCGACATGGAGTTCGAGGCCGCGAAGCCCCAGGCGCCGTCTACCAAGACCCTTACGCCGTAGCCCTCGTCGCTCCCTTCGCTTATCGTCTCAAGGGCACCGTCCCTAACCAATATCCCCTGTGTCTTCCTGTTCACCCTTCTCGCGTCTGCGTATGAGGCCCCAAGCCGGCTTGCGCGTTCCAGGGCCCTTTCCAAAAGGTACATCGAACCGCTCCCTCCTCGTTTTGCGATAGTCGCCGTACTGGCAGACGCCCACCGCCGCCAGTATCATGAGCGCGCCGATAAGCTGCCTCGTGTTGAGCTTCTCACCAAGCAGCAGCCAGGCGAAGAAAAAGCCCATCACTGGTTCCAGCTGGAGTATGATCGCAGCCCTGACGGCTGGCACGTATCTTTGGGCTATTGTCTGGACCATGAAGCACACGGCCGTGGCCATGACGCCTAGATATATTATGATGAGCCATATCTGGGGCGTGAAGTCCATGACCTCGGGCAGCTTCGGCGCCGCCGTGGCGAGGGCCAGCAAGCCTATCCATATGAACTGGGCCATCGAAAGTAGCAGCCCGTTGAGCCTGGGGGAGTACTTCTCCAAAAGCACGATCTGGAACCCGAAGCAGAGCGCGCACGCCAGCACGTATATGTCGCCCACCGACGGCATCTGCCAGCCGTCCAGGGAAAGCATGCCCAGCCCTAATACGGCGATGGCTACGCCGAGCCAGGAGTACCATTCGGGGTTCTTCTTGAGTATGTAGGGCGAGAGCATCGGCGTGAACACGACTGCGAGGCCGGTTATGAAGCCTGTCTTGGTCGCGGTGGTCAGGGAGATGCCTATGGTCTGCAGCACGAATCCCATGTAGACGAAAATCCCGACTACTGCCGCCGACCTCCAGGTCTCACCGCCCATCCTCTTAAGTAGGCCCCTCCTCCAGCAGAGGAAGGTCACGATTATCGAGGCGATGATCATCCTGAGGGCGATAAGCAGTATCGGGTCGACCACCTTGACGGTGTTCTTGACGATGGCGAACGTCGTGCCCCAGATGATGCATATCACCACGAGGGCGAGGTCCGCCGCCACGTTCTTCTTGCTGAAATCGCCTTTTTCTTCCATTCATACAACCTGCCGCAAAAGGTGTTTATAACATAATTCTACCAGTAAGGGGCGCCTTATGTAACCCCCGCGGGCAAGTTCTATGCATCGGCGTATAAGCTGCTGCCGGCCTTTTGTCCTGCCTCTAGACTCCGGCCGTGAGCGCCTCGTGCCTCTTGAACTGGCTGGCGTATAGGCCGTAGTAGAAGCCGCCCGCTTGCATCAGCTGCGCGTGCGTGCCGCGCTCGACGATCCGGCCCTCCTTGATGACGAGGATGGTGTCGGCACCTTTTATGGTGCTCAGGCGATGGGCAATCACGAAGCTGGTGCGCCCCTGCATGAGATCCAGAAGCGCCCTTTGTATGTGCATCTCAGTCCTGGTGTCGACCGAGCTCGTCGCCTCGTCCAGAATAAGTATCGAAGGGTCCGCCAGTATGGCCCTGGCGATCGCGATGAGCTGCCTCTGGCCCTGGCTGAGGTTGCCCCCGTCCTCGTTGAGCACGGTGTCGTAGCCTTCCGGCAGGCGCCTTATGAACGTGTCCGCGTTGGCGGTCCTGGCAGCGGCCTCGACTTCGTCATCGGTAGCCGCAAGCCTTCCGTACCTGATGTTCTCCCTCACCGTCTCCGAGAAGAGGTATGTATCCTGCAGGACTATGCCGATGGAACCTCTCAGGGCGTCCCTGTCCAGGGTCCTTATGTCCCGCCCGTCCACTCGTATGGAACCGGCGTCGACGTCATAGAAGCGCATCAGCAGGTTCACCACCGTGGTCTTGCCGGCCCCCGTGGGTCCGACCAGCGCCACCGTCATGCCCTCCTTCGCGTCGATGTCCACGTCCTTCAGCACAGGGACACCCCTCTCGTAGGAGAAGTCGACGGAGTCGAACCTGACGTTGCCCTTGACAAGATCAGGCCTGTAGCCGGGCTCGCTTTCGGCATGCTCGTTCTTCTCATCCAGGACCTCGAAGACGCGCTCGGCCCCCGCTATCGCGGACTGGAGCTGGTTGTACTGGTTGGCGATCTCGTTTATGGGCCTTGCGAACTGCCTTGAGTAGTTGAGGAAGCTCGCTATGAGCCCCACGCTGACCTGGCCCTTTACCACCAGGATGCCGCCCGCTACCGAGACCAGGGCGTAGCTGAGGTTGTTCACCATTATCATGACCCTGGGGACCATGCCCGAATAGATCTGCGCCAGAAGGCCGGACCTCCTCAGCTTCTCGCTTATCGTACCGAACTCGTCCTCCAGCGCCTTCTCGCGCCCGAAGGCCTTTACTACCTTCTGGCCCGATATGGTCTCCTCTATGAAGCCGTTCAGCTCCCCGAGGTCGCCGGCCTGCTTCGTGAAGTAGCGGCGCGTGCGCTTGGAGATCGCCCCCGTGAAGGCCACACTTATGGGTATGGCGGCGAGGCTCAGTAGCGTAAGCAGCGGGCTCAGCCACAACATCATGGCGAAAGAGCCTACCACGGACAGCACGCTCGTGAAGGCCTGCGTCACTCCCTGGGAAAGGGCTGCGTCGACGTTGTCGACGTCGTTGGCGAGCCTGCTCATCAGCTCCCCGTGCGGCCTTGCGTCGAAGTAGGAGACAGGCAGGGCCTGCACCTTGGCGAAGAGGTCCTTCCTGAGGCCGCGGACGGTCTTCTGGGAGACTTCCGTCATGTAATAGGTGGTGAGCCACGAGGCTCCCGCGCCAAGCAGGTATATCGCGGTGAGCATGGCGCCGATCCTTGCGATCCTGGTGAAGTCCACAGCGCCCTTGCCGCCCATCATAGCGTCTATGGCCCGGCCGATGAGATACGGGCCCACCAGGGATGAGGCCGAGCTGAGCACCGCGAGGAGGAACACCAGCCACAGAAGGGCCCGGTGCTTCCTCAGGTAGCCCCAGAGCCTTAATACCGTACCTCTGGTGTTTTTGGCCTTGGAGAACTCGCTGGTGAACCTCCTGCCGGGGCCGCCTCCGAAGCCTGGGCCGCGAACGACGCCCGGCCTTTGGAAGACGGGCGGGGGCACGGCGGACGGCCTGTCGTAGCCGGCCTTGCTGTAGGCTTCGACCGATATCGGGCCCTTCGCGCCTGACGGCGCGTTTTCCGTTCCTCTCGTCTTCTTCTCGTCCATCAGACAACCTCCGCGCCGAGCTGGGAGCGGACGATGTCCCTGTAGACTTCGCTGTCTTCCATCAGCCTGTGGTGCGTGCCTTCGGCTACTACCTGCCCGTCTTCGAGCACTATTATGTCGTCGGCGTCCATCACCGAGCTTATCCTCTGGGCTATGACGATGGTCGTCCTGCCCTTCATGTACTCCTTCAGGGCGGCCTGCAACCTCTCCTCGGTGCCCATGTCGATCGCGCTGGTGCTGTCGTCCAGCACCAGTATCCTGGGCTTCCTGACTAGGGCGCGCGCAATCGCGAGCCTTTGCTTCTGCCCTCCCGAGAGGTTGACGCCCTTCTGGCCCACCATAGTGTCATAGCCTTCCGGGAAGGATGCTATGAAATCGTGTGCCTGGGCGACCCTTGCGGCCTCAATTACCTCCTCGTCGGTCGCGTCGGCCTTGCCCCACCTTATGTTATCCCTTATGGTGCCAGTGAAGAGCACCGGGTCCTGCAGCACCATGCCCACTGAATCCCTTAGGGCCTTGAGGTCCATGTCGCGCACGTCGGTGCCGTCGACCAGCACCCTGCCTGCCGTCGGGTCGAAGAAGCGCGGAATGAGGTTCACCAGAGTGGACTTGCCCGATCCCGTGGCGCCCAATATGGCGAGCGTTTGGCCGGGAAAGGCGGTCACGTCGACACTTTTTAGCACCGGATCGCCCGATGCGCCCTCGTAGTTGAAGCTTACGTCTTTGAACTCCACCATGCCCTTAGACGGCACGCCGACCGGCGCTTTGGGGCTGTATATCGAAGCTTCGGCGTTCAGCACCTCCACCAGGCGGTCGGAGGATGCCTTCGCGCGGGATATGTTGACCGTAAGGAACGCCACCATCTGCAGGGCCATGAGTATCTGGGTGATGTAGTTCACGAAAGCCATCACCTCGCCGAGGCTCATCGACCCGACGTTTACTTTTACACCGCCGAACCACAGCACGGCGACGAGGCTTATGTTAAGGGCCGTCATCATCGCGGGCGTCGTTAGGTTGACCGTCCTTATCGCCCTTAGGGAGGCGCCCGACAGGCCCTCGTTGGCCTTGGCGAAGCGGGCCTTCTCGTAGTCGGACCTTACGAAGGCCTTCACCACCCTCGCGCCCGTGAGATTCTCCCTCATCACGCTGTTGAGCTTGTCTATCCTCTTCTGCACGACGGAGAACATCGGGAAGCTTCTGGCCATGATGAGCGCAAGGGCGACGCTTAAAAGCGGAAGGGATATCAGAAGGACCGAGGCGAGCCCCGCGTTTATGGAAAGCGCCATGATGATGCCGCCTATTGCAAGGAGAGGCGCTCGTACGAGCATCCTTAGGCTCAGCATGACGATGTGCTGTATCTGGGTAACGTCGTTGGTGAGGCGGGTAATCAACGATGCCGTCTTGAACCGGTCGAGCTCTGCGAACGAGAAGGACTGCACCTTCTCGAAGAGCCCGCCCCTTAGGTCCTTGCCGTAGTTCGCGGCGACCGTACAGGAGAGTATGGTGGCGCCCGTGCCGCCGATGAGCCCTATGAGGGCGATTCCTATCATGCCGGCCCCGGTGCGGTATACGTATGCCAGGTCGCGGTTGGCTATGCCGATGTCCACGATCCTGGCCATCATCTTAGGCTGTATCAGGTCGGCGGCGACTTCCAGCAGCATCAGCAGCGGTGCTGCCAGCGCCGCCAGCCTGTAGGGTCTCATATAGCCGAACAGTCTTTTCAAGCGGATCCTTCTTCCCGGCAGGCTAGGGCCCCTTAAGGGCTTCCGGGTCAGTCCCCGGAGGCCTTCTCGAGGTTGCCCCTCATAGTCGTCATCATCTTCCTGAGCGACGCTATGTCCTCGGCGCCCAGTCCGCTGATGGCGTCCTGTTCCACGGCCTCCACCGCGTTCATGACGGTGTCTTTGAGCGATCTGCCCTTTTCCGTGAGGTAGATCCTGAACACCCTGAGGTCCTTCGTGTCGGGGGTCTTCTCGATCAGGCCCGCCCTCTGGAGGCGTTTGAGCATAATCGTCACCGACGCCGGCCTCAGGTGCATCCTCTCGCCCAGCTGCTTCTGAGTGAGCCCGTTGTCCTTGAATATGGAGAACAGCATGGGGGCCTGGCCCGGATGTATGCCCTGGCCGGTCAGCAACTTGTCCATCCTCGCCCTCTTGGCGCGCATGAAGCCCGCGATGAGCGTGATTACGCTTTCTTCTTTACCCATATGTGCACCTCGCAAGAAAGTTTGACGTAGAACCAATAGAGATTATAAGCGAGGATGGTGTCCGTGTAAAAGGAAAACCGCCCTAAGGCGGTCTTCGTTCTATTATTGATACATGTATGGAATATCTCCGTACCTTTCCATTCCCCGTGCCCTTGTGCACAATATGTGCACACGCTGGAGGGGAATGAAAACGGGCGTCAGGACACCAGCCCAGTCTCGAACTGGCTGAGGTACAGCTCCGAGTAGAAGCCCTTCTGCTTGAGAAGCTCCTCGTGCGTCCCCTGTTCGACTATGTCGCCGTTGTCCATGACGAGTATCAGGTCGGCGTCCCTTATGGTCGAGAGCCTGTGGGCGATTATGAAGCTGGTCCTGCCGTGCATGAGGTTGTCCATCGCCCTTTGGATGAGCACTTCTGTCCTGGTGTCGACCGAGCTCGTCGCCTCGTCGAGTATGAGCACCTTCGGGTCCGCCAGGATCGCCCTCGCTATGGTGAGGAGCTGCTTCTCCCCCTGGGATATGTTGCTCGCCTCTTCGTTTAGCACCATGTTGTACCCGTCAGGCAGCGTCTTTACGAACCTATGCACGTGTGCGGCCTTGGCAGCCTCCTTGACGTCCTCGTCCGTCGCCTCCTGCCTTCCATAGCGGATGTTCTCCATGATCGTGCCGTTGAAAAGCCAAGTGTCCTGAAGCACCATGCCGAAAACGTTCCTGAGCTCGTCGCGCCTGAACTGCCTGGTGTCGGTGCCGTCGATGAGGATCCTTCCTCCCTGCAGCTCGTAGAACCTCATGAGGAGCTTTACTATGGTCGTCTTGCCGGCACCCGTGGGCCCTACGATGGCGACCCTCTGGCCGGGCCTTATGAAGGCGCTGAAGTCGCCTATCACAGGCTTGTCGGCGTCATAGCCGAAGTGCACGTGGTCGAACACAACCTCGCCCTTGATGTCGGCGGTGCTCGCGGGCTCCTTTACGTCCGGCTCTTCTTCCTTTTCGTCTATGAACTCGAACACCCTCTCGGCGGCCGCAGCCGTCGACTGCAAGACGTTCGCTATCTGGGCTGACTGGGCTATGGGCTGGGTGAACGACCTTACGTACTGCACGAACGCCAGTATGTCGCCAACTTGTATGGACTTCTTGACCGCGAGCCAGCCCCCTAGGATCGCTATGAGGACATAACCGATGTTGCCTATGAAGGATATGATGGGGAACATCATGCCCGATAGGAACTGCGATTTCCAGGCCGAGCCGTACAGCTCCTTGTTCAGGGTGCCGAACTCGTCGTTGGTCCT
>JAKQNF010000003.1 GCA_029565935.1 Bacillota bacterium
GACAGGTACAACAACCTGGAAGGAGACATCAGCAAGTAGAGTCATTAAACAAGGCACAGTAAGACCCGACCAATGAAGGTGCTCCCCCATAAGGAAGACGATAATAATGGTAGTCGTCCTGAGGGGGGGCACCCCTTTATGCAGCGCACCAAGTGCCGCCGTCGGCACCGTTGACTTGTCCTATGATTTGATGCATCGAGTGCGATAAACGAATATAGTTTATGCGTGTAATAGATTCCAGGGCGGCTAAGAAAAGCAATGGCGCATGACACATGATTTACTCTTAGCAGCTAGCATGGGGAGAAAATTAGGAAGTAATATCCAAAAGGCATCACATAATCCCGTTTCATGTGTTAACATATCACTTAATATTCGGAAGAACGCAGGTTTATTCCATCCGTATCCAATTACATCAAGGAGGAGACTCGCATGAGGAAGACATTGGTCGCAATCACACTGTCGATCCTTCTGGTAGCAGCCCTGGGGATGACAGCGCTCGGAGCGACGCCCATCAAGGGCGGCACGCTCAGGGTGGCAGTTACGAGCATCCAGCAGCTAGGCCTATACAAATCGGCTAGCAACGATGAGAACGATGCAACGTCGCTCATCTTCGATCAGCTTTTCGTAATTAGCAAGAACGATTTCCAGCCGATACCGCACCTCGCCGAGAGCTGGGACAACCCGGATCCGCTGACATGGGTGTTCCATATCAGGAAGGGCACGATGTTCCACGACGACAACGCGGTGTTCCCCAAGGGGAAGAGCCGTGAAGTCGTAGCGGATGACGTAGTCTACTCAATAAACAGGATGATAAAGCTGAGCACCTCTTTCGTGCTCGGGCCCATCAAGAGCGTCAAGGCCCTCGACCGCTACACCGTCGAGATCAAGACCGAGACGCCCCAGCCGTTCCTGGTAAACGACTCCAACAGGCTAGCCAGGATGTCCGTCGTACCCAAGGAAGCGATCGACAAGCTCGGCGAGGACGGTTTCGCCAAGACGCCCATAGGCAGCGGCCCGTTCAAGTTCAAGAACTTCTCGCCGGATTCTGGCCTTGTGATAGTAAGGAACGACCTGTATTGGCTCCCCATCTATCTCGATGCCGTAGAGTTCGTGACCATCCCCGACCCCGCCGTACAGACGCTTGCCCTGCAGTCCGGCGAAGTGCACGTGGTCAAGCACCTGTTCAACCTCGAAGTCGCCCAGACTTTCGAGAAGAACAAGAACTTCCAGCTCCTTTCCAGGGGCGGATCATACCGCGGCCTGGGCTTCAACGTATCGGTGGCGCCCTACGACAACTTCGAGGTGCGCGATGCCATATCGAAGATCCTGGACATCGACGCGGCGTTCAAGGCCGTCATAGGCTCGCACGGCGAGCGCGCTTACGGGCAGTGCCCTCCCTGGGTGCCGCACGGCTATGACCCCTCGCTCAAGTCGATATGGAGCTATGATCCCGCGGCGGGCCTGAAGCTTCTCGAAAAGAACGGCTTCAAGGACGTGAACAACGACGGGTTCCTCGAGTGGAACGGCAAGCCCTTCAAAGTCGAGATAAAGACCCTGGCCGGCTCCCAGGTGAAGGTCCTTACGATCTTCGCCACGCAGCTCAGGGAGAAGGGCCTCAATGCGAGCGTCCTGCAGCAGGACACCGCCGTATGGGCGGACGATCTCGTGCAGGGAAATACCGGGCTGTTCTTCGACTACAGCTTCGCGGGGACGACCGGTTTCCATTCCCTCTTCCACAGCTCGATGATCGGCAAGTCCAACACGCACTACTACAAGAACGCCGAAGTCGACAAGCTCCTGGACGAGGCCCTGACCAAGACAAAGTTCAGCGAACTTTCCGCACTTTGGAAGAAGGCCCAGAAGATAGTGTTCGAGCAGAGGATCGGAATCCCGATGTACTTCGAGTGGAGCTACACGATAGCCAGCACGAAGGTCAACGACCTGGTGCCCCCGTGGGGCGGATTCAACCTCGTCACTATAGAGAACAACGTCTGGCTGAGCAAGTAATAAGGCGATCGGCGCGATAATCCAGATTCCGGACCAGGCCGGGCCTGTCATAGGGCCCGGCCGTCCGCAAGACAGGGGTTTGAAGTGAGCAAGTATCTGATAAGGCGCATATTGATAACCATACCGGTGCTTTTCGGTATCACGTTCATCGTGTTCGCCATGGTCTCATTCGCGCCCGGCAGCGCGATAAGCCTCATGCTGAGCAACGAGAACGTGAACGTGGAGAACGTCGACAAGCTAAGGAACGAGCTGGGCTTCGACCTTCCTTGGTACGAGCAGTACTTCAGGTACATGGGAAAGCTGCTAAGAGGCGACATGGGTAGATCCATCCAGTACAACAGGCCCGTGGGGGAGATGATAAGGGAGAAGATCGGCAACACCATAATACTGGCCATGAGCTCCATGCTCGTCGCGGTCGTGATTGCGATACCCCTTGGCGTGATAGCGGCGGCGAAGAGAAGGTCCGTGTTCGACTACCTCGCGACAGGCGTCGCACTGGTGGGAGTGTCCGTGCCGGGATTCTACCTTAGCTTGATACTGATCATCGTTTTCGGCCTCAAGCTGGGCTGGCTGCCCATCAGGGGCCTTCCGTCCTATGACGTGACCTTCGTGAAGCTGGTGAGGCACCTGACGTTGCCTTCAATCACCTTGGGCTCAATGCTCGCCGGCGTTCTTACGAGGCTCACCAGGGCTTCGGTCATAGAGGCCATGTCTCAGGATTACGTCCGCACGGCCAGGTCGAAGGGCCTGGTGGAATACAAGGTGCTCTTCAAGCACGCGCTGAGGAACGCCCTGCTGCCGGTGCTTACTACCATCGGCATGCAGTTCGGCTCCCTTCTGGGAGGCGCCGTGATAATCGAGACCATATTCTCCCTTCCCGGGCTCGGGATGCTTTCGATGAACGCCGTAAAATTCAGGGACATACCGCTCATCCAGGGCACGGTCCTGGTCTTCGCGGTCAGCTTCGTGCTGGTGATGCTGGTCGTGGACATGCTGTATGTGCTTGTGGATCCGAGGATTAGATATGAGTGAGATAAACGTGGACGGGAAAGTAAACAAGAGCGAAAACCAGAGACTAAGGCTGATAAGGTCATTCGCCAGGCACAAGCTCGGGGTGTTCGGCATAGTCCTGCTCCTCGCGTTCGTGCTGACCGCCGCCCTCGCGCCGGTGTTGATAAAGAACGACCCCTACACGATGAAGCTCGAGGAGCCGTTCCTGCCCGTAGGATCGCCCGGGCACATCCTGGGCACCGACAACTTCGGGAGGGATATGTTCTCAAGGCTGGCCTACGGGGCCAGGGTATCGCTACTTATAGGGATCGTCGTGGTCTCGGTGGCCGCCGTCCTAGGGACGGTGCTCGGCCTTATGGCGGGCTACTACGGAGGCTGGGTGGACTTTACGATAATGAGGATGGTGGAGGTCTTCTATTCCTTCCCGTTCCTCATCCTGGTGATCGCGGTCATGGCTATACTAGGCCCGAGCATATTCAACGTGATGTGGGTGCTGGGCGTAGTGAGCTGGCCGTCATACGCAAGGGTGGTGAGGGCCCAGGTCCTGTCCTTGAAATCCTCGGAGTTCGTCTCGGCGGCGAGGGCCACCGGATGCAGCGACACGAGGATAATCTTCAAGCACATCCTGCCTAACACGCTCACACCGATCATAGTGCAGGCGACGCTCGGAATACCGGGCGCCATACTCTCATCGGCCAGCCTGGGCTTCCTCGGCTTCGGCGTACAGCCGCCGACTCCCGAGTGGGGCTCGATGGTCAGCGAGGGCAAGGACTTCATAATGCTAAACTCCAACCTGATAATCTGGCCCGGCCTATGCATATTCCTCGTCGTGCTGAGCTTCAACTTCATAGGCGACGCGCTGAGGGATACCATGGACCCCAGGCTTTCCAGGGAACTTAGATAGGAGGCAACCAGATGGACATAGATGCTTTGCTTGCCAGGGTGCCCGACTTTAAGGAATTCTACGGCGTGGACGAGCTATACGGGCATGCAGTAAAAGTGGCCGATGCGAACCCGGCGCTTTGCAGGCTGCAATACGTCGGCAGCTCGAAGGCGAATGAGCCGATACCGATGGTGAGCGTAGGGGACGGTCCCGAATCGATACTCCTGTTCGCATCCCCGCACCCCAACGAGCCGATAGGCGCCATGATGGCCTATTTCCTGCTCGACGAACTGATCGCTAACGCCGAGCTCAGGAAGGGCAGGACCTGGCACATAATCCCCTGCATAGACCCGGACGGCACGAGGCTCAACGAGGGCTGGTTCAAAGGGCCCTACACCATAAGGAACTACGCGAAGAACTTCTACAGGCCCAAGGGCGACGACCAGGCCGAGTGGAGCTTCCCGATAGAGTACAAGACCTTCAAGTTCGACAGGCCCATACCCGAGACCAAGGCCCTGATGAAGGCCATAGAGGACACGAAGCCTTCCGTGATGTACTCGCTTCACAACGCGGGCTTCGGGGGAGCGTACTACTACATCTCGTACCCGCTGGAGAAGGCATATGACACGTTCCATAGGCTCCCCACCGAGAGGAACCTGCCGCTTTCGCTAGGAGAGCCTGAGGTCCCTTACTGCCAGATGTTCGGCCCTGCGGTCTACCGCACGAACCTCGTCACCGACGCGTACGACTACTATGAGAAGTACGGCAAGGGAGACCCGGCCCAGTACATGTTCGGCGGCGCGTCCAGCAGGGACTTCGCCGACAAGGTGTCCAAGCCGTTCACCCTCGTGACCGAAGTGCCCTACTTCATGTCGCCGAAGATCGGAGACCTTTCCAAGATAGGAAAGACAAGGCGTGAGGTCATCCTGGAGGGCATCGAAAGGTCCAGGAAGATGCTCTCGTTCGTGCAGGAGGTCATCGACGGCACGATCGATGAGCTGCATGAGGGGAAGATACTTAAAGACGCGGCCGCTCAGTTCACAAAGACCTTGGCCAAGGGCCTTGAAGGCGAGGAGAAGTGGGCGAAGGAAGCGGACGGGATGGACGATGAGGCCACTGTCGCGCAAGAGGCGGACGCCCTGTACATCAACGTCTTCTACAAGATGCTCATCGTGTCCATGTACAGAAGGGCACTGGGCATGCAGGTGGAGAAGGGAGCGTCCGACAAGCTGGCGGAGGCCTACCATAAATTGGATGAAGCCGTGGACGGCTGGGCGAAGGAGATCGAGGAGGCGCTTAAGTACGAGGTGGTGCCAATCAGAGACCTCGTCCAGATCCAGTACGGGGCGCTGCTGGCGGTGCTTGATGCCCTGGGGAAATAGCTGAAGGATCGACGAAGTAAGAAGGAGTGCCCCATGAAAGGGCACTCCTTTTTGTCGGCCGTATGTTTTTTAAAGCAAATCCGCGCCCGGCGGAAAAACCGGCGTCTTGGCACTACCAGGAGGCCGGGTAGTCGATTACCTCGACGAGGTTCCTCACGGGCACTTCATAAAGAACCTCATAATCGGCCCGCATGACCTTGAAAACGCAATCTGGTATGTCTACGTCCGAAGGCATGTGGAAGAACACGGAACCTTCGTCGGACGCGCCCTTCCCGTACACCTTCATGATGTCGTCGAACAGCTCCCAGCCGGGGTTCCCGTTGTAGAAGTTACCATATTTCGTAGCCGGGACGGTCGAATAGTCGTATACCGCGAAGATCAGCTCCTGCCTTATGTCGGCAAGGGACTGCCCGCCGTAGGCGAGCTCGGTCTCGACCACGAGGAACGTATAACCGTCCGCCGCGACCATCTTAGGCGTGCCGTACACGTCCGCCGCGTCGTACAGGTAGCTCGTGATGGCATATCGGGTGGCGCCTGCGGACCATCTGGGCGCGCAACCGGCTGTGAGCATGAGGGCCGCCGCCAGTGCCACCATGACAAAGACCTGCCATTTCCTCCTCACTGCGATACCTCCTTCTTCTATCGTCAAATCCTACTTTTCCCTCCAATACTATAAGACGCCGCAAAGGGCGATTTTGTGCCTTGCCGCGCAGTGTCGCCCGTCCGGTTTACGCCGAGCCGAATCTGCACTATGATTCGTTTCAGGATAAAAGCCATCCTGAGGAGGAGCCATGCAGCATCAGGAACAAGATGCCAGGACCGCGGCCGAAGAACAAAAGGGCTTACGGAAGGATCCCCAGGGCAGGAATATGGACGGGAAGCTTGTGGCCGGGCCACAGAAACGCTGGATTATCCCTGTGGCCTACGCGGCCATAGCCGCAGCCGCCTCTGCGCTCGTCTATTTCCTCCTTATCCTGCCCGGGGCGCTGCCGTGGACAGGCTCGGGAAAGGAAGAGCCGGGACCGCCTTTCACCTACTCCTTCACGACGAAGATGGCCCAGGGCTTTGATGTCAGCGTGATATCGGACGACTACTCGACGTACGAGGCCCCTCCCTGGGGCGACGACGACGTCTTCTCGCTTCTTGTGATAGGAAGGGACAAGGACTATTCCAAGACGGGCGCGCTGCTTGCGAAATCCCACGGCAGGGCCGATACGATAATGATGCTGCTGCTGCCGCGGGCTAGACGGACGGCGACCCTCGTGTCCATCCCGAGGGATACGCTGGTGATCGCAAAGGACAAGAGGACGGCCGCGAAGATTAACTCGCTCTACGATGCGATACCCCCCTCTTCGCTCATGGATGCTGTGGCCGAGCTCACGGGGGTCAAGATCGACAGGTGGGCCTGCTTGGACTTCGAGGGCTTCGCCGACATCGTCGATCTGCTCGGGGGAGTGGACGTCGAAGTCACGAAGAGGATGAAGTACACCGACAAGGCGGCCGGCTATTCCATCGACCTGGACCCGGGGACGTACCATTTCGACGGGGCCCAGGCCTTAAGCTATATAAGGTACAGGAACGACGCGCTAGGTGACATCGGCAGGGTGGACAGGCAGCTCGATCTGGTGAAGAAGCTCGCCGCCAAGGCCATGTCGTGGGATACCGCAGGAAGGCTGTTCGGCCTGGTCTCGGTGGCCGGCAGGAGCATCATGGGCGATCTTGACCTCGAAGAGGCGTTCGCCGTGGGCGTGCGCCTCCTGAGGGTGGGCAGCTCGAACATAGAGACATGGAAGGTGCCCGGAGGGTTCGTCGGTCCCTATTGGCAGGCGGACCTTCCAAGATTGAGGGAGATGGTCAGCGAGGCGATGCTCTAGCGGCCCGCGGTATGGACCGTATCAGCTGGCGCCGGCTCCGGCCGGCGCTTCTTCGTACCTTCGCCGCGGCCATATTGCTTCTAGTGATGAAGGATTTGACTGCCAAACATATAATACTATCGCTAGGAAGGAGGTGAGGGGATGAGAAGGTACTTGATAGTGGCTTTAATCCTCGCCGTTGCGGTCGTCATCGGGCTCTCCGGGTGCAAGGGTACATGGGGCGTGGATTTCACGTCGGCGGGCAACATCGACGACTGGTACACCTACGGGGAATACGAGCTCGGCGCGCCGGGCCTGTGGCTGGACAACGGCGCCTACGTGGAATCGCCCGTCAGGTTCTCCGGCAACTTCACTTGCGTGCTGACGTTCGAGCTTACCAGCTCGCCCGGAGGAGACGGGATGGTGGAGCTGTTCTTCACGGACGGGGATACCTACGAACACGAGACTTGGGTATATTTCGACAACATCGGTAGCACGGGCAACGTCCTTTTCGAGGTCTTCGAGATCGACTACATGGGCGGCAGCGAGCTTCTGCTGACTATGGACGCCCCCTTCGACGGCCTCCTAAGGAACGACGTGAACGAGCTCACGGTCGAGAAAGTGGGCAACACCTACAAGTTCTACCTCAACGGTGTATACATACAGCAGTGCCTGAAATCGACATACTACCACAGCGAGTACTACAATCCTTCACTATATTCGGAGGGCTGGAGCGCACCCGCGGACGGTGTCGTCTATCGGAGCATAACGGTGGATTACGACGGAAGCAAAAAGCC
>JAKQNF010000014.1 GCA_029565935.1 Bacillota bacterium
GGACGCGGCACGGTGGACTGGAAGGGCGTCTTCACGGCGCTTGGCAAGCACGGCTTCGACGGAGCGGTCGCGATTGACGTCGGCAGGGTGCCGGATATCGAGGCACAGGTCCTCGAATCGGTCGACAAGCTTGAGAAGCTCTGCGCCGAGCTCGGCCTGCCCCTGGAGAAATAGCCAAGGACAAAGCTCCGGTGGTACGGCACTTCGGCGCTCCGGCGATCCGAAACGACCGGCATGGACGGCCGGAAGGCAACGGCACCCACATCATATACTTCATAGGAGATATAAAACATGAGATCAGCTACGGCGAAGATCGCCATTACCCCGCCCGTGGGCCTTGCGATGTCGGGCTTCGCGGCCAGGACGGAACCTTCCACGGGGAAGCTCGATGAGCTCTGGGCGAGGGCGGCCTCCTTCTCCGACGGTAGGAAGCGCGTGGTAATCGTGGCGCTAGATATCATAGGAGTCGACGACATGCTGGCAAGGAGGATAAAGGACGAGGCTGCCATAAAGATCGGGGGCGGGCTTAAAACCCACGTAATCGTCTCGGCCACCCATACCCACGCCGGCCCTGCGGTGCTTTCGCAGTCCATGCTCGGCGCAGTCGATAAATCATACGTCACCCTGTTGGTGAAGAAGGCCTCCGACGCGTGCGCCATGGCTGCCGGGGCTGAGGTCCCCACGGGAAGGATCGACATCGGTATGTCCGTCTCTAAAAGCGTCGGAGCCAACAGGAGGACGCCCGACGGGCCCGTCGACAGGAGGCTTTACACGCTCACGGCCCTGCCTAAGCGGGCCGAAGATGGCATCGAGGACAGAGGGGACTTTCCTGTGGTGCTCAACTACGCATGCCACGGCGTCGCCCTCGGACCGCAGAACACGAAGTACTCGTCGGATTACATCCATTTCACCCGGACCGCGCTCGAAAGGGCCATACCCGGCTCATGCGCCGTCTTCACCCAGTCGGCGTCTGGGGACATCAACACCGGCCACAGCGCCCAGGCCAGCATCGCGGGCCAGTCGCTAGGCAGGACCTACGCCGACGCCGAAAGGCTGGGGCTCGTGCTTGGGGACGACGCGATAGAAGCCGTCCGGTCGACGATCCTCTCTGAGGAGGGCGCCTCGTCCGCCATAAGATTCGCCGAGGACGTCATCGCGCTTCCCCTCAAGCCGGCAAGCGCCAAAGGAGAGTACCTGCAGATGGCCGCCATGTACGACGAGCTGGCCAGGAGCCAGGGCGACAAAAGCGGCCTCGGCCTTGCCAGGGCCGACAGGACCAGGGCCGAGTGGGCAAGGCTCATGGCGTTCGCAAAGCAGCTGCCGGACACGGTGGAGGCGCATATCAGCGCGTTTTCCATAGGCCCGGCGCTGTTCGTCACGTTCCCGGGCGAGGCCTTGACCGAATACGCCGTGGCTTTGAGACAGGAAGCCGAAGGAAGGCCGCTTTTCGTGCTGACTTGCACCGACGGGGCGGCGGGATACGTGCCGTCGGCGGGAGAGATCATAAAGGGCGGCTACGAGGTCGCCGACTCGTACCACTTCTACGGTATGCCGGCCCCCTACTCCGAAGCGGCGTACGACATCGCCCTAAGAAAGGCGAAGCAGCTCATAGCATCCATAACAAGATGACGATCGGACCAATTAAGCACAGGATAGGTCGGGAGGATTGATCATGAAGGCAAGGGACGAATTCTATTCAGCCATCAAGGGCATACTCGATGGCATCAGCAAGGACGAGGGCGAGAACCTGGACAGGGCCGCTGAGATAATGGCGGACGCAATCGAGGCGGGACATCTGATCTACGTCTTCGGCACGGGAGGCCATTCCTACATCTGCGCCGAGGAGATGTTCTACAGGACCGGCGGGCTGGTGCCCGTCAACGCGATGCTCGACGCGGGAGTGTCGCTGGCGTTCGGGGCGGGCCGCAGCACCTGGATCGAGAGGCTGCCCGGCTATTCCCAGCGCGTCATCAAATCATACGGCCTGGGCGAAGGGGACGTGCTCATCGTCGGAAACGCATACGGCATAAACAGCGCGACGATAGACGCCGCGATCGAGGGCAAAAGGCTCGGCGCCAAGGTCATAGCCATCACATCGCCCGCGTTCTCCAAGCAGATACCCAAGGACCACCCGGCCAGGCACCCTAGCGGCAAGAACCTGTTCGAGCTGGAGGAAGTCGATGTAGTCCTGGACAACCACATGCCGCTTGGCGACGCCGTAGTCGAGGTGGAGGGCCTCGATGGCATCAAGGTCGGGCCTAGCTCTACCATGGCGAGCTCGTTCACGATCAACAGCCTGGTCGTGACCGTCGTGGAGAAGCTCGTTAAAAGGGGAGTCGAGCCGCCCGTGTGGGTGAGCTCCAACATGCCAGGCGGGGACGAGAAGAACGCCAAGTACCTCAAGAAGTACGGGCATGTGCTCAAGCACCTGCTATAGAGTAAGGCTTCACGCGTCCTTGGCTACACGTTAGGATACCAATAGGAAACTAATAAAAGGCGGGCCCGCGCACATTAAAAGCGCGGGCCCGCCTTATTCATCTTGCTCTTTACTCGCCCTTTACGCCCGACTTTTGGCACCGGGCCTTAATGAAGGACCTCTTTCCTACCGGGCCATTAGGAGCTCAGCTCCCGCCGAACATGTTGGAGACTTTCTGTCCGAGCAGCTTGGTCGCCGCGAAGATGCCCACGAGCACGATGACGTTGACTATGGTGCCCAAAGCGCACGCCGGCCCTAAAAGGTCCTCCAGCAGGTATTCGTATATCGCGACGGTAACGGTCTTCCATCTGGCGGAATAGAGCATCATCGTGGTGCTAAGCTCTCCGATAAGCGTCGTGAACGTGATCAGCCCCGCCGCCACGACGGACGGCGCTATGAGGGGCAACGTCACCTTCCCGAACGTCCTCGCCCAGCTGGCTCCCATTATGGTGGAAGCTTGCTCGAGCACGGGGTCCATGCCCTGAAGGGCCCCCGAGGCCGAACGGAAGACGTACGGCATCCTCCTTATGACATACGCGATTATCAGTATGTAGGCCGTGCCGGCAAGGTACAGCGGGGGCGCCCCGAACGCCGTCAGGAGCGCGACGCCGATGACTATGCCCGGCAGCACGAACGGGAGCATCACGGCAAGGTCTATGATCCACCTGCCGCTGAACTTGCGCCTTACCGCCGTGTATGCCACGAGAGATCCTATTGCTACGGATGCCAGCGTCGCGACCACGGCCAAAACGACGCTGTTCTTTAGCGGCGAGAGCGCGTGTGCTTGCAGCTTGAGGAAATTGGCCGTCGACATCTTGGTCGGCCAGGGCGTGCCCGCCCATCTCTCGGAGAAGGCAGCCACAAGGACCGTTATGTGAGGGGTGAGCGACACCAGGATGATGAGAAGCGCCACGATGAAACCGACGGTCTTCGCGACCGGGTTCGTGATCTGCTTGACCTTCCTGGTCGTAGTGGTGAGCGTGACCGCGGCCTGCTTCGCTGTGACTCGCCTCATCAGAAGCAGCGCCCCTATGGAGAACAGCACGCTTACCAGGCTGATCGCGCTGGCGGCGTTGACGTTGTAGAAACCCACTATCTGGAAATAGATGAGCGTGGGCAGCACGTAGTACTCGCCGCCCAGGATCGACGGCACGCCGAAGTTGCCTATCGCCTTCATGAACACGGTGATCGCGGCGGCCCCTATGGAGGGCGCCACCAGCGGAAGGGTTATGGTCCTCAGCTTCCTCCAGAACCCCGCGCCCATCACGTCCGCGCTCTCCTCGAGGAAAGGATCGGCCAGCGAGAGCGATCCTTGCACCATCAGGAACACGAACGGATAGTAACTTAGAGCCTGCGCTATCGTTATCCCGTGGAAGCCGTATATGCTGGGCATGTCTATCCCGAGGTATTTCTTTAGAAGGAAAGTTATGAAGCCGTTCTTGCCAAGGAGCAAGATCCATGAATACGCCCCCACGAAGGGCGGCAGTATCAGCGGAAGGGTGGCGAGCGACGTCAGCACCGACTTGCCGGGTATGTCTATCCTGCTCATGATGAAGGCCAAAGGAAGCCCGAGGAGCGTCGCGAACAGCACCGACGACAGGCTCACCGCCAGAGAGTGCATCATCGCGTCCTTGTAGAGCTTCGATGTTATGAAGCGCCTGAAGTTGTACAGAGTCAGGTTCTTAATAGCAATCGGATCGTCCTGCCTTACGAAGCTCTCCAGCAGCATCCTGCCTATGGGGTAGATGAGGAACAGCACCAGGATGATCGCGACCATGGCGAGCACTATCCAGGCGCTCCAGTCTATGTCCTTGAATCCCGCCTTCTTCACCAACGTACCTTCCGGCACACCAACCCTCGCCATGGCTAGTTACCCCTCTTGATGAGGCCGTACTGGTCCATGGGGAAGATGCGCAGGTCCGAAGCTTCAAGCACGATGTTGGCGGACGAGCCCTCGTCGATTCCTTCCGCCCTCCTGTTGAGAGCGAGCTGGACCACTTCCTTGGTTGGCAGCTCCGTCGTGTAGCGCACCGATTCTCCAAGGTAGAGGACCTGGCGCACGACGCACGGCACGCTTTTGCTCTCCACGGGTGATGTACTTAGCGCCGCCTTCTCGGGCCTGAAGAACAATAGAGCCTCGTCGCCGGCGTTGAAGCTGGCCTGATCACCCACGCAGCAGCCGACGGTTATCGTCGACCCCGCCACCTTCACGGCCCTGCCCGTGCCTTCCTTGTGGGTGATTAGGCACTTTATGAAGTTGGCCCTTCCTATGAAGTCGGCGACGAGCGCCGAGGCGGGCTTTTCGTACACGTCGTGCGGCTTGCCTATCTGGCTTATGCGCCCGCTGTGGATTACCGCCACCACGTCCGATATGCTAAGCGCCTCCTCCTGGTCGTGCGTGACGTACAGGGTCGTGGCGCCGGCGGCCTTCTGGATCCGCCTGATCTCCTCGCGCATCTGTATCCTCAGCTTGGCATCCAGGTTGGACAGGGGTTCGTCGAGCAGCAGCAGGGCCGGGTCGTACACCAGCGCCCTTGCCAGCGCGATCCTCTGCTGCTGGCCGCCGGAAAGCTGTGACGGCCTCCTGGCCGCGGTATGAGATAGTCCCACGAGCTCCAGCGCCTTGCCCACCTTGGATTTGACCTCCTCGGCCTGCTTCGTGCGGACCCTTAGGCCGTACGCCACGTTCTCGAACACCGACATGTGCGGGAAGAGCGCGTAGCTCTGGAAGACCATGCCTATGTTCCTCTTGTGGGGCGGGAATCTCGTATAGTCCTCGTTGCCGAAAAGTATGCTGCCCGAAGTCGGGCTCTCCAAGCCGGCCACCATCCTGAGCGTCGTCGTCTTGCCGCATCCGCTCGGTCCCAGCAGGGTGAACAGGGTGCCCGCCGGCACGTCGAAGTCGATGCCGTCGACGGCCCTCGTGCCACCTGCAAAATCCTTTACCAGCTTCCTTACGCTTAGGTTTACCATCTAGCTAACCCCCGTCTGGCTGTTAATCGGCGGGCGGGGACTTTTAGCCCCCGCCCTTTTCATGTTTTTCCTGGTCTATTTGTTGGCGAACAGGTCGTCGAACTTCTCGAGTATGGCCTTCTTGTTGTCGGCCGCGTACTTCTCGTCGTACTTCATGAACTTGATCTGGGCCGTGGGTAGGAGCCCGGCCTTCACGGGGACGTCGTTCCTGCCCATGCGCCTGCTCTCTTCGTTGGCTATGAGCGTGTATACTTCCTTCGTGGTCACGAAGTCGATGAACTTCTTGGCGTTCTCGAGGTTGGGGCCGTTCTTGATTATGCTTACGGTGTCGTACCTGAGGGCGGTGCCGTCCTTGGGGTATACGGCCTTGACGGGATAGCCCTCCTCGATGAGGTTGTACACGTTGGCCTCGCCGGTGAGCCCTATTGCGTACTCGCCGTTGGCCACGTTCTGGTACGAGAGCTTCGACGAGGACGTGATGCTGGTGTTCGCCAGCATGCCCTTGACCATGTCCCATCCGTACAGCTGCAGCATTATGTTAAGCTGCGCGTAGGCCGAACCGGACGCCGAGGGGTTGGCCATTATGACCTTGCCCTTCCACTTCGGCTCGGCGAGCTCCTTCCAAGTCTGCGGGGCGTCCTTCTCGGACACGAGCTTGGTGTTGATGATGAACACCTGGAGCGGGAGCGAGAACGCGTAGTAGTAGTATTCGGGATGTTTGAAATCCGGTGCGAAGTCGGCGTCGTTGGCGCACTTGTAGGGCTGGATGAAGTCCAGCATGGTGTCCACGGTCTCAGTGCCGCCCGTAAGGAGCACGTCACCGCCAGGCCTTACCTTCTCGGCCTTGATCCTGGTGGCGAGCTCTCCGGTGCCCGCGTTTATGACCTCGACTGTGATGTCGGGGTACTTCTTGTTGAACATGTTGACTATGAGGTCCGTGGTGGCCTTGGTCGCGGGAGAGTATATCACCAGCTTACCGGCGGCCGATGCCATCGGTACGATTGTCAGCGCGAGGATCGTCGTAATGGCGATTGCCAATAGGAGCTTTCTCATCCGTTCACACCTCGTTTTAAATAATGGTCTGGCTTTGGTCTGCCTCATGGATCGGTCGCGACTTCCAGCACAGGTCAGGCAACCACCTCCTCCAGGTGTCTTTAGTTGACTTAGAACGCTTGCCTTATGAGTTGCTTTGTCCTTATGCATACATCGAGCTTGTCGAGCTCGATCACCCACCATCCGACGCCGTTGTCCAAAGCCAGCCTAAGCGCCTTGCCGATGTTGTCCAGCGTGGCCGGCGCCACGTGGAGGCCCTCGGGCGTCTCTATGTCGTATACGTGCAGGCTATGAAGCCTCGGCAGCACGACGCGCATGAAACCCTCAAGGTCGTACGCGCCATCCCTTATGAAGGCGCTGCCCCTGGCATGGCCGAGGTCGAGCGTTATGCCGCAGTCGGCGTACTCCGCAAGCTCCATTAGCTTCACGGGGTCCGAAGTCCAGCCGCCCTTGAGGTTCTCTATGCATATCGTGACGCCCTTGGACTTCCCGTATGCCGATACGGCCTTGAGGTTCTCGCACCCGGCCTTCCAATCCATCTCGTCCATCGAGATGCTCCTGGAGCCCATGTGCAGCGTCATGTGCGTCTTTTTAAAGTGGGAGAGGAAGTCCACGTACATCATCAAGTATCCGCGCGCTACCGCGGCGATCTCCGGTATGATGTGGCCTATCTCTATGTCCTGGCAGGGCCCGTGGAATCCCGATGGCATCCCTGCCGAATCCGCTATGTCTTCGAACCTGCGCCTCGCGTTGGAGGCCGCGGGGATCCTGAAGTAGTCGAGGTTCCAGTCTATCGCGTCGAACTTCTCCCTTCTGGCTATGTCCACTACCTTCTGCCAGTTCTTCGCGTCGACTCTGCTGGTAAGCGCCAAGGTGGGCTGCATCGTCTTCTATCTCTCCTCATCTGCCGCCCCCAGACCCGCGTAACGAGGGTAGCCGTAGGCGTTTCTAAGTCTGTCGAGCTCCTTGAGCGCCTCGATGCTGTCCTCGCGGCGCTTGAGGGCCACTCCCAGGATAAGGGCTTCGCACATCAGGGTCGGGACCAGCAGCGAATGGAATACGCCGAGCGTGCCCCTGGTCGCGCACAGCACGAGGTCGGCCTTCTGGGCGATGAAGGAGAACATGGAATCGGTTATCAGTATGCTCTTCATCCCGTTCTTCTTGGCCTGCGAGAGGAACACCACGAGCTCCTCCGACGGTCGCCCGAGGCCGAGCGCCACCGCGACGGCGTCCTTCGGGAAATGCATGACGCGTTCGAAGAAATCCTTGCCGCTCTCGTTGATCCTCGTTACGTTATACCCGAAGCGCCTGAGCCTGAATTCCATCAGGTACGTGAGGGATGCGCACGAGCCCTCGCCGTAGATTACCAGGTTCTCGGCGGACGTTATCAGACTCACGCAGTCCTTGAAGGCCTCGCCGGTCGTCTCAGCCGGCAGCCTTGTGAGCTGTTCCAGCTCGTTTTCCAAGAGCGTGCGTACGAGACCCTCGTCCGGCTGGAGGTCGTTGAGCTTCCTGTCCAGCTTCGTGGCGAGGTTCACCTGCGAGAGGAACGTAGATTGTATGGCGGATTTGAGCTCCGGGTAGCCTGCGAAACTGAGGGCGCGCGCGAAGCGCACGACGCTTGCCTCGCTCACCTTGCAGGCCTTTGCCAGCTCCTGTATGTTCATGAAGGCGGCGTCGGCGATATTGCCGGCGACGTAGGTGCCGATGTTCCTGTGTGCGGCCGTAAGGCCTTCGTACTTGGATTTGATGATGTCCGACAGTGTCGGTCCCGTCTGCATGGAATCATCCCCGTCGAAATATTCGGTCCATGGTTCCATTGTAGATGAAATTGCAGTTTCACGCATCCCGTTATTGAAAATTATTTTACTTCATCCCGCTGAAGCCGGGAAGGAAGCACTATAGGCGGCATGCGCATAAGGCGCCCAGGATGGCTTGTAAGAAGATATGGGTTTTGGGCCATGGCGTCGCCGCAGCGGGCCTCCTCTTCCTTCAGGGCGGCAGCTTGCGGCTAGATGTGCTCTTCTACCACGAGCTTGCCCAAGGCCCTGAGCTTTTCGCATATCAGCGGTATGACGGTCTGTCTCGTCAGTATGCCCTGCTGCTGGAAGGCGATGTTGGCGTTGGCGGGGTTGATCGCCTCGCCCACTATGAAGTTGACCCTGTCGGCCTCATGTATGAGCCTGTGCAGCTGCGCTACGCCGCCCTGCTCGAGCCTGTTGGGGCTCTCGTCCAGGACATTGTAGACCTGGTTCAGGGTGAGGGCGCCTTCGGTCACGAGGTCGATGCCCTCTATGAAGTACCTGGGCGGCGAGAACAAGTTCACCGGCTTCTTCTCGACTATGAGCTCCTTGCCCAGATAGTCGGCCACGATTTTCGCCGTGGTGCCGCCGGAGACCACCTTCGCGCCCTTAAGGGCCATGAACTTCTGCACCACCTTCCTGTCCAGCCTCCTGTCAGAAGGCGGGCCGGTCAGTATGCTGACGGTCTTCCCAGGGCGCGCGGTGATGAGCACCGCCGAGCAGTCGTCCCCCAGCTTCGTGCCCCAGTTCCTCTTCGCCCTGGAAAGCACGGCGTTGGGTATCGACGGCCAGTCTATGCCGTCTCCTTGGCAGTCCGATACGTAGCGCGCCACGCCCTCGGCGGTCCAGCCGTAGTGCATGCCGTGGCCCATGCCCGACTGCGTTATGCCGTCGCTCACCAAAAGCAGGGATTCGTCCACGGCAAGATGGCAGTTGGATTCCTGCGCGACGCCCGTAAGGCCGGTTATCGACCTTTGCGGCAGCACCTGGGAGAACCTCCTCATCACGAGGATGGGAGGGGGCATCTCGTAGCTGAGGACCGTGGCGACGCCGTCGGGAAGGATCCTGGCCAGCGTGAGCACCGCATAAGGCATGTCCGTGCCCTTGGCCTGCTCCATCGTCCTGACCACGCTCTCGAAGGCATGCCTCGCCCCGGCTCCCGTGGACATCAGGCCCAGAAGGCGCGAGACGCATAGCTGCGCCGCGATGTGCGCCTTGACGCCGTGACCGATCCCGTCGACCAGCACGACCGTCGTCGCCATCGGGGTCCTGTCCTTGCCCATGATGTCACCGCATACGGTGCCGGGCTTCATGGGAGCTTGCGCCCTCGTTATTTCGTAGTGTACATATCCCTCATCCATGAGGACCCTCCGTCGTCTACGTTGCCTTCACCCGCCAGATCCACGAGCTTCTCCACGAGGGCCTCCCCCTGGGCAGTGCTCTCGCCGATGAGCTTCGCCATGGTCTGCGCGATCCTGATCTGGTGCTCCATAAGCTGCCTGGCCTGGTCTATCGTCTTCTCCCTGAGCTGGTCGAGCTTCTGCTTGTTGGCCTGGCTCCTCGTCACGTCGACTATGATGCCGACGTACTGCTTGTCCTTGGGCAAAGCGTAGATTATCTGGAAGCAGGTGAGCCCGTACCTCGTGTGGTTTGCCGTCATCGTCACCTGCGTGTGCAAGCCCGACGCCACCTGCTCGAAGGGCTCGGGGTCCATCAGGTAGGATATGTGCTTGCCGCAAAGCGATTCGGTGCACATGAACAGCGACCTGAAGGCCGGGTTCATGCTTATTATCCTGAGGTTGCTGTCGAGCATGACGATGCCGTTCGGGCTCGTTTCCAATATCTTGTCCGTGCGCCTTTCGGCGAGCCTCTTGACGTAGGGCATGCACATCTCCGGCTCGGCGTAGCCCCTTATGACGGCGATGGCCTTGTCGCGGCAGCTGTCGTAGCCGCACGCCCCGCAGTCCAGCCTGTCCTCCGGAAGCGCCTTGCCGGTGCTTTCGAACACCAGCTGGATCTGCTCCTCGGTGATCGCCTCCCCTACTTCCATAGGATCGGGCGTAAAGCTTGTCTCAAGGCCCGGCCAGGGTCCGGAATCGCTCTTCTTCCCGCCTTGCGCCGAGTTCTTGCTGGAACAGGCGCCGTCCTCGGCGGCCGCGTAGTCCAGCACCCTCTGGCGCCTTTCGTAGACGCTGCCCTCCTTGGGCATGCCGGGCCCGTTGACGCAGCCCTGGCGGCAGAACATGGGCTCCGATATGATTCCGTTGTCGGCCCTTGCGCTTTCGATGATGTCCCTTACCTCCTCGAAGCCGCTTGCGGAGACCACATCACCCGACAGTATGTCGGTGTCCATGGCGGACGCCTTGATGCTCCCTCCGAGCAGGGGGTAGCGCCTGGCCTCGCCCTCGGGGCTCTCGTCGAAGCGGGATTCCTCGCAGTTGATGAGCTTTATCCCCTCCTCGTCGAACCACTCGGTCATTTCCTCGTACGTAAGGACCGCGTCCACGGCGTCCACGTTCTCAGGCCTCATGGCCTCGGCCTTCTTTGCTATGCAAGGCCCTATGAACACCACCCTGACGGCTGCGTCGGTGCGGTCCTTGAGCATGGCCTTGAGGTGCCTTCCGTGGGCGACCATGGGGGATGCCGCCTTCACGAGTAGGCCGGCCTTCTCAGGCTGGTACTTCTCGACGTAGCTTACGACGGTGGGACAGGCAGAGCATATGTGGCATCCTCCCGGGTCCGCCTCCGCTATCTCGGCAGTCTTGGCCGCCGAGTGGTACGCTCCCGTCGCGGTCTCGGCCACGAACCTGAAACCGAGCCTCCTTAGTGCCCCTGCGATCCTCTTCTGTTCGGCCGGGGTGCACAGGCCGGCGAACGACGGCGCAAGGCTTACGGCCACGAAATCGCCCGAATCGATGTAGCCCTTCACCTTGTCCAGTTCCCTGATGTACTGTTTGGCCCCCTGGGGGCACTCCCTTACGCAGGTGCCGCACGCTATGCACCTTTCGGGAACGACATAGGCCTGCCCGTCCCTTAGGCGTATGGCCTTGACCGGGCATACCCTGAGGCACCTGTGGCAGTCCCTGCAATGCGCCTTGTTCGTATAGACGACCTGTATTACGGGATTCTTCTCAATCATCTAGGATTTCCTCCTTGCCTTCGTGAGGATAGCCGATAAGGCAGGAATATGCAATTCCTGCCTCGTTGAGGGGAGTGCGTTCCTTCTCGGCCATCTTCAAGGGCATGGGTTCTAGTTCTCTATCGGGCGGCCTTCCGGGCCCGGCAGGATCGCTTACCGGGCCCGGCCTAAGCCGCATGGGCCATGCCCCTCGTTCTAGTCAGCCACCGCTCCCATCGCGGAAAGCTCCTCATCCAGGGTGTCCAGCGCCTGCTGCATGGTGCACTTCCTGATGACCTTGCCTCCTATAGAGACCGTGGGCCCCAGGTCGCACGCCTCGAAGCAGAAGGTCGCCTTTATGTCAACGCACGAGCTCATGCGCCTGTCCTCGATGTGCTCCATCAGCCCTTGCAGCAGGTGCTGCGAGCCGCGGATCATGCAGCTGGTGCCCACGCACACCTTCACGTCCAGCTTCTTATTGCCGGTGCCGGACAGAAGCTCCATGTCGGAGTCGGAAAGGCGCTTGCGGCTCTTGTACTTGGTGTGGAGAAGGTCGTGCGCTAGCTTGCTCCCTACTTCTCCGAGGGTGTCCTTGTAGGTGTCGGCCACCGCCGCGTTGTCCTGTGAGCGGCGGGTGTCGAGCATCTTGTCCGAGTCGTACAGGCCCTTGGCGCGGCGCGCGGATGCGTCGCCGTACTTGGAGACCGGCTGGCCGGCCCCGCCGACGCAGCCGCCCGGGCAGCTCATGACCTCGACGAGGTCGTATTTGCACTTACCGGAGCGTATATCGTCCAGGACCTTCTGGGCGTTGCCCAGCCCGTATACGATCGCCAGCTTGAGCTCGACACCGTTCACGGTGAGGGTGGCTTCCCTGAGTCCTTCCCCGCCCCTGACCTGCCTGTACTCGACGGGCGCGTATTTGGGGGCCCCCAGCTTCTCCGCCGCGAAGCGCAGCACGGCCTCGGTAACGCCGCCGGTGGCTCCGAATATGACGCCGGCGCCTGTCTTCTGGCCGAACGGCATGTCCATCGATTCAGGCTCTATGCTCTCGAAGTCAAGGCCGGCCTCCTCGATCATGAGGCCCAGCTCCTGTGTGGTCAGCACGAAGTCCACGTCCGCGACGCCGTCTACTATGAACTCGGGGCGCTTGGCCTCGAACTTCTTGGCCGTGCATGGCATTATGGAGACGACCACGAGGTCCTCCTTGCTGATGCCGAAAGTCTCGGGCAGCACGTGCTTGGCTAATGAGCCGAACATCTGCTGCGGGGACTTGCAGCTGGAGAGGTTGGGCAGCATGTCGGTGGCGTACTGCTCGGCGTACTTTACCCAGCCGGGGCAGCACGACGTGAATTGCGGCAGCCTCTCTCCCTTGGTCTTCCTGTTTAGGAACTCCATGCCCTCTTCTATCACCGTAAGGTCCGCCGTGAATGAGGTGTCGTACACCGCGTCGAAGCCGATCATCCTAAGCGCCGCGACTATCTGACCGGTGGCTATGGTGCCCGGCGCCAGGCCGAACATCTCGCCGACCGCCACTCTTACCGCGGGGGCTATCTGCGCGATGACCTTCTTCTTGGGGTCGTTGACCGCCTTCCATACGCCTTCGATCTCGGGCTTGGGTATTATCGCGCCTGTCGGGCAGACGCTCGCGCACAGCCCGCAGTTGACGCACTCCACCTGCTTGAGGTCCTTGCCGAACGCCGGCTGTACCGATGTGTGCGAGCCGCGTCCCACGAAGTCGATGGCGCCTATGCCCTGCACCTCGCGGCACGCCCTTACGCAGTCGCCACACAGGATGCACTTGTTGGGGTCGCGCACCAGCGAATAAGACGACTTGTCCAGCTGCTGGGGCTGGCTCACCCTCTTGTAGCGCACCTGCTCTATCCCGAAGCGCCTTGCTAAGGATTGCAGCCTGCAGCTTGCGCTCTTCGAGCATGTCGGGCAGCTCTGGTCGTGGTTCGCCAGAAGCAGCTCGACGGCCACTTTCCTGATGGCCCTTATCTCGTCCGTGTTGGTCCTGACCTTCATGCCAGGCTCGGGTGCCGTAGAGCAGGAGGTCACGACGCCCCTGCCTTCGATGTCCACGATGCAGAGCCTGCATGCGCCGTATACCGAAAGCTGAGAGTGGTAACAGAAGGTGGGTATGTCTATCCCGGCCTTCCTGGCCACTTCCAGCAGGTTCTTCTCGCCGTTGAGCTCTATGCTCCTACCGTCTATGACAACAAATTCGCCCTTCATCTGACTTCCTGCCTTCCTATATGTTCGTCACGGCGCCGAACTTGCAGACCTGCGAGCAGACGCCGCACCTTATGCACACATCGGGGTCGATCGAATGCGGCTGCCTAACCTCGCCGCTGATGGCGCCCACCGGGCACTTCTTGGCGCAGAGTGTGCAGCCCTTGCACTTGTCGGTCTGGATCTTCGGGGCTGCCAGGGCCTTGCACTGGCCTGCCGGGCAGCGCTTCTGGAACACGTGGGCCTCGTACTCGGCCCTGAAGTGCCTCAGGGTCGACAGCACCGGGTTAGGGGCCGTCTTGCCAAGGCCGCACAAGGATGCCTTCGCGACAGCCTTCGCGGTGCTCTCCAGCAGGTCGAGCGTATGCGCGTCGGCGCGCCCTTCGGTTATGTCCTCGAGCATGGCGAGCATCTGCCTGGTGCCCTCGCGGCACAGCACGCACTTGCCGCACGATTCGTTCTGTGTGAACTGCATGAAGAACTGGGCGATCTTCACCATGCAGGTGTTCTTGTTCATGACCACGAGGCCGCCCGAACCTACCATGGCGCCCACGCCTTTTAGGGAGTCGAAGTCCAAAGGAAGGCTCGTGTGCTCCGGAGTCAGGCACCCGCCCGACGGGCCGCCGATCTGCACGGCCTTGAACTGCTCGTCGGTCGGCTCGCCCGCGTCGTTTGTGACGCCGCCGCCGATCTCATACACTACCTCGCCCAGGGTCGTGCCGATGGGCACTTCGATGAGCCCGGTGTTGGCGACATGCCCCGTTATCGCGAAAGTCTTGGTGCCTGGGGACGCGGCCGTGCCGTACTTCCTGAACTCCGCCGCGCCCTGGCCGATGATGATCGGTACCGAGGCGAGGGTCTCGACGTTGTTGATGACCGTGGGCTTGCCGAACAGGCCCGACTGCGCCGGGAACGGCGGCTTGGGGCTCGGCATGCCGCGAAGGCCTTCTATAGATGCTATAAGGGCGGTCTCCTCGCCGCAGACGAACGCGCCCGCGCCTTCCATTATGTGGATGTTGAGACTGTGTTCGCTCCCGAAGATCCCGTCGCCCAGGATGCCGCGCCCTTCCGCCTCGGCTATGGCCTTCTTGACGCGCTCGACCGCCAAAGGATACTCGGCCCTGACGTATACGTAGCCCTCGTCGGCGCCTATCGCGCGCGCGGCTATCATCATGCCTTCGAGCACCGCATGGGGGTTGCCCTCCATTACGCTCCTGTCCATGAAGGCTCCGGGGTCTCCCTCGTCGCCGTTGCAGATGATGTACTTCTTAGGGCCGGGCTGTACGCGGCAGAGCTCCCACTTGCGGGCGGTAGGGAAGCCGCCTCCTCCTCTTCCCCTGAGGCCTGAGAAGTTGATCTCCTCGACCACCGCGGCCGGAGTCATGTCGACGTAGGCGCGGCGGGCCGCGAAGTATCCGCCCTTGGCTATGTACTCCTCTATGCACTCGGGGTCTATGTGTCCGCTGTTTTTAAGGACCGACCTCGACTGCTTCTTGTAGAACGGGATGTCGTCGTTGCCCTTGTAGGACTCTTGAGTGCGCGGGTCTTTATAGAGAAGCCTTTCGACCATCTGGCCGCCGGCTAGTGTCTTCCCGACTATCTCGGCCACGTCGGCCGGCTTTACCTTCGTGTAGAGTATCCCCTCGGGCTCTATCGTCACCAGGGGGCCCATCTGGCAGAAACCCTGGCATCCGCTCCTGGATATGTGCACGTGCTTGCCTTCGACGTCTTCCTTCTTGAGCTCTATCACGTATGGTATCGAGGAGGCCTCCGCCTGCTTCTTGAACTCCTCGAAGACCTTCAAAGCACCGTTGGCCACGCATCCGGTGCCTGCGCATATGATGACGCGGTGGGGCAGCTTGCCCTGCTTCGCTAGAAAAGCCTCGGAAATGGCTTCTAGATTGATGATGCTCATGCTTTTCCCTCTTTCGCTATTATTTCGTTCACCAGTGCGACCGCAGTGTCGGGCGCCATCTGGCCGTGCACTTCGTCGTTGATCACCATGACCGGAGCAAGCCCGCACGCGCCCAGGCACGAGACCGTCTCGAGCGTGAAGAGCATGTCCTGCGTGGTCTTGCGCTTCTCGTCGAGGCTGAGCCTCTCCCTTAGCGCGTTCAATATCGGTATGGAGCGCTTAACGTGGCATGCCGTGCCGTCACACAGCTTTATGACATACTTGCCCTTCGGCTCGAGGGCGAAGTGGGCGTAGAACGTCGCGACGCCGTATACCCTCGCCGGCGGTATGCCCAAGGCGGTGGCCACATAGGCGAGGACCTCCTCGGGGAGGTATCTGTACTCGTGCTGCACCTGCTGCAGTATCGGGATGAGCTTGCCGGGGTTCGACCCGTTGGATTCGATGATCTGGCAGACCTTCTCGAATTTCCTCAGCGAAGAAGCTTCTACGTTTTGAGAAATCATCATTACACTCCTACTTCCTTGCTAATCTGGCCTAGTTTGTAAGAGAGCACGGCAAGGCCCTGCGCCAGGTCCTCGTCCTGCACAATTACCGTAGTCGGTACGCTCAGCTTGACGGGCGCGAAGTTCCAGATGGCCCTTATGCCACCTTCCACCATGGAATCCGCTATCGCCTGCGCCGCTTCGGCGGGCGCGGCTATTATGCCTATCTTCACGTGCATCCTTTCGGCAAGCTCAGAGAGCTTCCCGATGGGCAGCACCTCGACGCCGGATATGTCCTGGCCGATTATCCGCTCGTCGTCGTCGAACGCGGCAATCACCTTGACACCGTGCTTGGCGAAGCCGGGGTATCCGATTAGCGCCCTTCCTAGATTTCCCACCCCGGCGATGAACGCTTCCTTGGTGTTGTTCCATCCCAGGAAATTCTCTATCGCCTCTATCAGCTCGGTGACCATGTAGCCCACCTTTGGCTTGCCCTCGATGCCGGTGACCGCCAGGTCTTTCCTGACCTGTATCGCGTCCAGCTGGAGCATGTTGCCGATAGTGGCGCTCGATACCACGTCCCTGCCGTTATGAAGTACCTTGCGGAGAAGCACCAGATATGCCGGCAGCCTTCTTATAGTCTGGATGCTTGCGCTCTTCTGTCCCATGGCTTCCACGGCGTCTACCTCCATTCGCGCATTCTTTATTGATATCCTATTATCAATATATTAAATATGCATGTTCTGGGCAAGTATCGTTTTGTATACAATGTGCAATGCCCATGGCTTTTTGTTTCTTTTCTCCCTTCGCCTATAGGCGGTAAATCCATTCATATTTGAATATGCCATCTTGCTGCCTTTTCATCGACGATAAAGAATGTTGGGGGTGCTCGGGATCCAACAACCCTCCTCTGAGCTGCTTTTAAAGCCAGCCGGATTACTCCGCCTACGGGGCGCATAAGAGCAAAACGTATAAAGAATTGATTGTGCCGCGGAAGGTATGTGCTGATAGGCTTCTTTTGTCATAATATGTAACATGTCGAAGGTTGGCATATATTCCCTTTGCAATGGAAACACTGCATTAATATAAGAACAACGAATACTCATTTTAGCATATGGATGTAAGTCAGATATGTTGGCCACATTAGTCGCCACGAAATTTGTTCACGCGCAATTTATTGTTCATCTATCCCTTGATTATTAAATGAGCCTATAGGGGACCTGGAGGGCTCAGTACTGAAATTACTTTATAATGGAACGATAAACCTTTATATTTAAAGTAATACAGGCGTAATATGAAGTATACTTTAATACAGGCCCATTGTACTTCATAAAGCAAGTACAACATGCTATATTTAAAGCGAGGGGGGCGGCAGGATTGAAGAGGTATGAAAAGCTCCTATCTATGGAGATATTCAACAGGAATGAAGTGGTAAGTCTCTACAATAATGCCAAGTCTGCCGATTCCATTCTTTATAACTACATAAGGAAGGGATATATAGCCTCCGTGAAGAGGAATCTATATGTAGCGATCAGCCCCTATTCCAAACAGCCCGTTGCCAACAGGTTCCAGATAGCCTCACGGATCAAGGATGATTCGTATATAACGCACCATACCGCCTTCGAATACCATGGATGTGCCAATCAGGTGTTCTTCGAAGTATACGTTGCCAGCGCAAGGAAATTCCAGCCTTTCGCTTATGATGGCTATACATATCGTTATATAGCCCCAAGGATAGACACAGGGACGATAAAAAAGCCCGATGGGGTTATGGTAACAGATATGGAAAGGACCATACTTGATGGTATAAACGACTTCGATAGGATCGGGGGATTCGAGGAGCTCCTTCGCTGCATTGAGCTGGTCCTCAATGTAGATGAAGGGAAGCTCATGGAGTATCTCAAACTATATAATAGCTGCTTTATGTATCAAAAGGCAGGGTACATATTGGATCGCTTCAAAGAACAGCTACATTTGACGGAAGGCATATTCGAAACTTGTGAAGCCGCTATCGGCAAGAGTGTCCGATATCTATACCAGGGAGTGCGCATGGAGAAGCCCGTTTTTGATAGGCGTTGGCAACTGGTGGTACCTGAATCGCTTACTGACAAATACATATGAGCGAGGAGCGAATTTGACGAAATTTGAAAAGGAAGACCTGGGGAAAAAAGCAAAAGCCTTGGGTTTTTCAAGAGACCCCTATGAGAAAGTCTGCCGCCTAGTGAAGATACTTGGCATACTTGAAGGTGATCAATTATTGGGGAACACCCTTGCCCTTAAGGGTGGCACTGCAATTAACCTGCTTATCTTTAATGACCTTCCAAGGCTTTCAGTGGATATCGACCTTGATTATGTTGTTAATGTAAGCCGCGAAGAGCTTGACGGCTCAAAGCTAGCAATTTCGGATCTGATAGGAAAATATATGCATAATGATGGATATGTTGAAAGTAATAAGTCCAGGAACTCTCACTCCCTTATCTCCTCCGCATATATTTATAACAACTCCGCAGGAGCAAACGATAACATTAGAATTGAGATCAACTACCTACTACGGGCTCACATACTCCCAACCGAAAAGCGCAACTCTTGTTCTGATCATGTTTTAGGTGATTTCTCTATACGTTCCCTATCAGAACATGAGATATTCGCAAGTAAAATCGTAGCCTTGTTAAATCGAGGTGCAGCAAGGGACCTTTACGACACATATCGCATGGTTGTCTCGGGGATATTCGACAAAAGCCAAATACCATTTCTCAGGAAATGCGTTGTCTTTTATGACGCCATCAGCGGGGGTTTAATAACCGATAAAAATCCTATGCGCTGGAAAGGCCAGATAAACAGCCGTAAAATTAAGACTGATTTGACCCCTATGCTTAGAAGGACAGACGATTTCGAGTTCAGGCATGCAGTGGCAGACGTAGAGAGTTATTTGTCAGAGTTGCTGAATTTAGGTTATGAAGAGAGGTCTTTCATAGAAAGCTTTAGGAGAAAAGACTATAGACCAGAACTGCTTTTTGACAATCCCGAGATAATAGATCGAATCAAATATCATCCCATGGCTATATGGAGAACTAGTAAAGAACGAACTCTGTGAACAGATATAATCCTTCCTTTTGCTTCATAGAACCTACTCAGCCCTAACAATTGCCCATTTATTGGGTGTGTCCAATAATCTGTGCTATTAGCATTCCCATCACCGTAAAGAGCTCCCGACCCGTTCGGGGAAGAACACTGATAATTGTAACAGGATCTGGCCCCAGTTCTGTATCCGGCCGGTCCATTTCCTGAGCACATCCTGAGTCGCCATATAAAGGGACTTTAACAGCGCCTCATCGTTGGGGAAGATGCTCTTGCCCTTGGTTACCTTCCTTAGCTGGCGATGATAGCTTTCGATCATGTTAGTCGTATAGATGATCTTCCTCAGCTCCGGAGGGTACTTGTAGAAGGTCGACAGCTCCGCCCAATTGCTCTCCCAGGAGCGGACTATCAACGGGTACCTGGCACCCCATTTCTCATTGAAGGCCTGCAGCCGCTGTCTGCCCACTTCTTCACTGCAAGCCTGGTAGATGGGCTTAAGATCTATCGTAACCTTCTTGAGGTCCTTGTAGGATACATAGCGCACGCTGTTGCGAACCTGGTGAACGATACACTTCTGGATCTCAGTGTCAGGGAAGCAGGCCGCTATCGCTTCTGAGAACCCAGACAGGTTATCCACGCTGGCGATCAGGATGTCCATGACGCCGCGGTTCTTCAGTTCGTTGAGCACAGACAGCCAGAACTTGCTGCTCTCGCTTTCCCCGATCCAGATGCCCGAGAGTGTGTAGATTCTTGTGTATTCCCCTCTGATGGACACAGAAACGGGGACATCCGATACTCAAATAGCATTAGATTGCTCTCTAGAACAAAGATTAAGGTCTCAGATATCAGGATGTCAAACGGACAAACGGATTTAG
>JAKQNF010000024.1 GCA_029565935.1 Bacillota bacterium
GGTATGAGGACGTTCTGGAGGTCGGCGGCGAAGCCGATCCAGGCGCTCATCCCTTTCATGTCCGGGGCCGTGGAAGAATATGGGATCAGCGACGAGGAGTACGCCGTCGTGTGCGCCTCCCATTTCGGCGAGGAGATACACACCAGGGCCGTGCTCTCGATGCTGGGGAAGATCGGGCTCACTGAAGCGGACCTTAGCTGCGGAGTACATTACCCCTTCTCAAAGAGGGCGGCCAACGCTCTTGTAAGCGCGGGAATAAAACCCACCCAGCTGCACCACAACTGCTCCGGCAAGCACACCGGGATGCTCATGACCTGTAGGAAGATGGGCTGGAGCACCGAGGGCTACTTCAGGCCGGACCATCCGCTGCAGAAGGCAACGCTGGACGCCATATCCGAGATATCAGAAGTTGCGAAGGACGAGATAGGAATTGGAGTGGACGGCTGCTCGGTACCGGTTTTCTACCTGCCCCTTCGCGCGATGGCACTGTGCTACGCGAAGCTCGCCTCCCCCGACAGACTTCCATCGAAATACAGGGAGGCGGCCAGGAAGGTCGTCGAAGTCATGACGGCATACCCCGAGATGGTAGGGGGCCAGGGCGGCTCCTTCACTACAGAGCTCATGAAGGCCTACAAGGGCAGGGTGTTCGCCAAGAACGGGGCCGAGGGCGTGTTCTGCTTCGGCGTACCCGAGACGGGGCTCGGCCTTGCGCTGAAGATCCAAGACGGCGCCGAGAGGGCCTACCAGAGCGCTGTCATCGGCTGCCTGGACCAGCTGGGCATAAGGCAGGACGAAGGATCGACACTGTATGCTGTCAGGGACGTGAAGAACTCCAAGGGCGACACCGTCGGGGATATGAGGCCGGCCTTCAAGCTGGACTTCGCAAAGGAGGCGCGCGGCTAGATGAGCATTTATGACAAGATATCCAAAAGGTGCGAGCAGCTCTACGACGAGGCGGTAAGCCTGAGAAGGCAGCTTCACAGGTGGCCCGAGGAGGGCTTCAAGGAGCATAAGACGTCGGCGTTCGTGCTCGAATACCTCAAGAACCTCGGAATCGACGGCATCAGGACCGGAATAGCCAAGACAGGAATAGTAGCGGACATCAAGGGCGCCGGATCCGGGCCGACGATCGCCATAAGGGCCGACATGGACGGGCTTCCCATAACCGAGAAGACCGGCCTTGCGTTCTCGTCCGAGCATGAGGGCTGGATGCACGGCTGCGGACACGATGCCCACGTGGCGGGCCTGATGGTGACGGCAAAGGTCATATCTGAGCTCAAAGGCGAGCTATCGGGCACCGCAAGGCTGCTGTTCCAGCCGGCCGAGGAAGGTCCCGGCGGCGCAGAACCCATGGTGGCCGAAGGCGCTATGGACGGCGTGGACACCGTGATAGGAGGCCACGTCTGGGGCGACAACAAGCCAGGTGAGGTGGCTTTGAAGCCCGGGCCGCTCTTCGCGGCGCCGGACGAGTTCAGGATCACCATACACGGCGTGGGAGGTCACGCCGCCGCGCCGCACACCGCGGTCGATACGGTGCCGATCCTTGCGAACATGCTCAACGCCCTGCAGACGATAGTATCGAGGAGGATCGAGCCCGGGGTACCGTGCGTGGTCACGGTGGGCACGGTGCAGTCCGGCTACAGGTACAACGTCATAGCCGACACGAGCTTGATAACCGGCACAGTGAGGACGTTCGACCCTTCGGTGCAGGCGACGGTGAAGAAGACCATGCAGGAGATATGCTGCGGCATAGCCCAGTCGATGGGAGCTTCAGCCGAGCTGGAGTACATAGACCGCTACCCTTGCCTCGTAAACGACGGACCCGTGACCGATACCATGCGGGAGCTGGCCGTAAGGATGCTCGGGGAGGCGAACGTCGTGGAGGCGAAGCCGACCATGGGAGGCGAGGACTTCGCCTACTACCTAAAGAAGGCGCCCGGCACGTTCATGTTCATAGGCTCCGCCAACGAGGACGGCGCCTACTGGAACGATGCCCACCATCCGAGGTTCAACATCGACGAGAGGGCCCTGCTCACCATGACTAAGCTCTATTCCGCCGCGCCTTTCTGGTTCGGCGGCGCGCGGGGGTAGTGGACGTTGCCTAAGCTATTCTTCAGGACCGTTTCCGAAAAGGAGACCGAAGCGCTCGGCGAAAGGCTGGGCGCGGCGCTTCAGGACGGGGCGGTGGTGCTCATAGACGGTGAGATCGGGGCGGGCAAGACCTGCTTCACCAGGGGCCTCGCCAAGGGCCTGGGCATCGATCCTAAGGACGTGGCGAGCCCCACGTTCACGCTCGTGCATGAGCACAAGGACGGCAGGAGGCTCTACCACATGGACCTCTACAGGCTAAGTAGCCTTGAGGAGGCCGAAGAGGGCGGGCTTATGGAATATTTCTCCGAGGACGCCGTGGCGGTCGTGGAGTGGCCCGCGCCCATAGCGGGCGTGTTCGGCCCCGACGCCATAAGGGTAGGGATAACCGTCGGGGAATCGGACGACGTGCGGGACATAAACATGGACATACCAGAGGATGTGGCTTTCGGCAGGGAGGGCAAATGATAAGCGTTGCTTTGGACACATCGTGCATGACGGGCGGGGTGGCGATACTGGACGGTACTAGCCTCGTCGCCGAGTACATGCTGTCGGTGAAGAGGACGCACTCGGAGAGGCTGATGTCGTCGCTCGCCATGGTGATGCAAGACGCCAGGCTCGAACCGTCCGACATAGGGCTCATATCCTGCGCGGTGGGCCCCGGCTCGTTCACGGGTATAAGGATAGGCGTCGCCAGCGCCAAGGCGATGGCCATGGCACTCAGAGTGAAGGTGGCGCCGGTCACAGGGCTGGAGGCGCTGTGCTACGGGCTTCCCGAAGGGGATTTGGCATATGCCATGATCGACGCAAAGCACGGCTTCAGCTACGCGGCGAAGTACTTGTGCACAGGCAAGGCCCCCAAGCTCCTTGGTGAGCCTTCGGTGATGTCGGCAGAGGAAGTCGGAACGGCGATTGCCGAGGGCGGGATCAAGTACCACGTCAGGGGGGACGGCGCGGTCGCGAACATCGAAGCTCTAAGGACGCTCGCTGGCGGGCTCTTGATCGTCCCGTCGGGCGAGGACGCCACGATAAGGCCGTCCAAGGTCGGCATGTGCGGGATTACGAAGATGGAAGCGGGCTGCCTGGTGGATGCCGCTAGGCTTTCGCCCTATTACATAAAGCGTTCGGAAGCCGAGGTTAAATGCGGGGGGAAGTGCTAAACCTGCTTGATTTCGAGATGATGTCGGCAAGGCACGTAAAGGCGGTCGCAGGAATCGAGAACCAGAGCTTCGCCTGTCCCTGGAGCGAGGCGGCATTCGAAGCGGAGCTCACGAACCGCGCAGCCCGCTACATCGTAGCCCTTGAAGATGGCGCGGTGGTCGGATATGTCGGCTACTGGAGGATATTCGACGAGGCCCACATAACCAACGTGGCCGTAAGGCCCGACATGAGGGGCAAGGGCCATGGCCGTCGCATCATGGAGGAGATAATGAGGCTGGCGAAGTCAGAGGGCGTGTCCGCCATGACGCTAGAGGTGAGGGTATCGAACCTCGCCGCGAGGACTTTGTACGCCTCGATGGGATTCGTCAGCGCGGGCATAAGGCCGAACTACTACGAGGATAACGGTGAGGACGCGGTCATCATGTGGTGCCGGTTCTAGGAGAAGATGAGGAAATGATTAAAGAAGGCGCCCTGGTGCTGGGGATAGAGAGCAGCTGCGACGAGACGTCAGCCTCGCTTGTCGAGGCGGGCCGGCGCGTGGTATCGTGCGTGATAGCCTCCCAGATGGAAGAGCATAGGATCTACGGCGGGGTGGTACCCGAGATAGCGTCGAGGAGGCACGTCGAGGCGATCGTGCCGGTCGTGGAAGAGGCGATGGGCGGAAGGGATTTCAAGGAGCTGGACGGCATAGCGGTGACGCGGGGCCCGGGCCTCGTTGGGGCGCTTCTAGTCGGGCTCGCCTACGCGAAGGCTCTGTCATGGGCCACGGGGGTGCCGTTCGTGGGCGTGAACCACATCGAAGGGCACATCTACGCCAACTTTTTGGGCAGGGAGGAGCTGGAGCCGCCTTTTCTGTGCCTTACGGTATCGGGCGGCCACACGGACTTCACCGTGATCAAGGCCCACGGCTCGTACGAAAGGCTG
>JAKQNF010000025.1 GCA_029565935.1 Bacillota bacterium
AGCACGGGAAGTATGCCCGAGCCTTGATATTCGGGGACGCAAAACTGCATGAGCACGCGCACGCCCTTGATGCGCCTCTTCGCGCCCAGCGCATGTATCCATCCGAAGGGCAAGACCCTCCCCCGTATCTTCTTGAGCACCTCGCTCCAGTTGGGCATCGCGGCCACGAATGCGACGGCGCTGCCGTCGGACTGCTTCCTGGCTATCAGGATGAGCTTGTCGTCGGCCATCTTCGCAAGCCTTTGCGCCTCCGGAAGGAACTGCTCCCAGGTGGGCGAGGGCAGGTCAGGGTTGTCGCCGACGGATGCGAGCATGACGGCATGGATGTCCCTGAAGTCCTTTAAGAGGTCATTCCTGTTCAATGTGGACACGGTCGTCTTCGTCCTTTTGAAGGCTATGTCGAGCATCTTCTGGACCCTGTCGTCCCCGGTGGGGTACTTGACCAGCGTGTAAGACACGAAATCCACGAGCTTCGCATATCCGCGGCCTTCGAAAACATCCTTGTACCACGGTAGGTTATAGGATCCCATCAAAGAAGGAGGCCCTTCGAAGCCCTCTATGAGAAGGCCCTTGTCGTCGTCGGAATCCGTCGGAGACCACGGGCCCACGATGCCCGGAAGGCCCCTCATCCTGGCCCAGCCCTCCGCCGCGTCCAGTAGGTAGCCCAGCGTAATCGGATCGTTCGCCGCAGGCAACGATACATATGCGAGACCGGAGGCGTCCTTGCGCATGCCGTCGTACCTGCCGACGAGAAGCCTTCCCGAGGCCCTGCCGTCCTTGTAGGCGATGAAGAAGGCGTGCTCCGTGGCTGATATGAAGTGGCTGCCTCCCTTGAGGAGCCTTACCTGCTCCGCGATCAGAGGGGCCACCCAATTCCTGTCGTGCCGATACAGCTTGAAGGGCAGCAGCACGAACTCTACCACCGCCTCCGGCCCTAGTCTCCTGATCTCAATCGCGCTCATCTAGCATCTACCCTTCCTGTTGTCTGCGCGCTGCGGCCGATCTTGAAGCCCGCCGCGACGATAATTCCAAGAACGGTAAGCAGGGCCGGCACCACTGCTACCAGGACCTTCAGCGCGACCAGCGTGGCGTCGGTCTGCACGGCGGCACCGGCGTTATACCCCACGAGGTCCAGCACGGCGCCTATCATGAAGATTGCCAGCGCAGAGGAAGTCTTCTGGACGAATGTGACCACACCGTTCCAGATGCCCTCGGAGGCCGAAACGCCTGAGGCTATGCCTGCATCTATGGCCTCGGGCACTATAGCCACCGGCATTATGTGCAGCGAGGATACGGCGAATCCGATCAGGAAGGCTATCACCGGAAGCAGTCCGGAGAGGAAATCCTTTGGCAGCAGAAGGACCATTATCATTACCGTGAACGACGCGAGGCCCACCATATAGGCGCGACGTTTGTCCAGCTTGCCCGACACATAATTCCAGAACGGCAGCGCTAGGGTGGCCACCACCATCATTATGCCCATCGCAAGCTCGAAGGAGCCCGCCATATTAAGGTAGTACTTGAAATAGTAGAGCATGACGGCCATCAGCAGCTTGATCGGCAGCCAGGCGAATATGTACATCAGTACGGCCTGCCTGAAGGGCCTGAACCTCAAGGCTTCGACGAAGCTCCTGAAGAATGGCGTGTCACCGGTCTTCATCGGCCTCTCCCTGCCGGCGAATATGACGAAAAATGGGAATACCATGATGGCCGCCCCTATTATCCACCCCATCACGAAGTAGCCCTGCTTCGGTTGGTCGAATATGTCCACCAGGATCTTGGGCAGCACGGTGGCCGGAAGCGAGAGCCCGATGTTGAAGATCATGCGCCACATGGCCAGGGACGTCCGCTCGTCATAATCGTTCGTAAGCTCCATGCCAAGGGTAGTATATGGCACCATATAGGACGTTATGACGAAGATGTACGCCATGTAGAAGGCCGTGTAATAGGCGAATGTGGCCCATTGCCCCAGGGCCGACCCGGGCGCGCTCCATATGAGGGCGAACGTGATCCCCAGAGGTATGGCGGACCCTAAGATCCATACCCTGCGCCTGCCGAATCTGTTGTGGCTCCTGTCCGACAGCCAGCCCACGAAAGGGTCGGTGACGGCGTCCCAGATATTGCCTATCATCACGACCGCGCCGGCCAGAGCGGGCGCAAGTCCGATGACGTCGGTCAGGAAGAACAGGAAGAAGAAGCCTATCGTGGTGTTGGCCAAGGTAGCCGAGCTTTCTCCAGCGCCGTAGCATATCCTCTGTAAGGTGGTCAGCTGAGCCTTTCCTTTGGATACAGACATCTGCGCCTCCTGATGGAAGGGTTACCCCCTATGCTCCATACGATGATTATACAAGTTGTGAGGCCTGAATGGCTCGCGGCCAAAATGCGTCATTCGCTAACAAGGCATGCTATCAGACCTTCTTGCTGTACCATCGGTACGTCCTGTACTGCTTTCCTCCTATGGCCTCGATCGGCCTTCTGGAGCTGAAGTTGTCATCCTTTATTATCCCCGCTTCGCCATAGGCGTAGCCCGCCTTCACGGCCTCTTCGAATATCTTCCAGTAGAGTACTGCCATTATGCCCGAGCCTCTGTACTCTGGCACGCAGAACTGCATGAGCGCCCTCATGCCCTCGATCTTGCGCTTCGCGCCGAGCACATGCACCCAGCCGAAGGGCAGGAGCCTGCCTCTCATCTTCTTCAGGACCTCGCTCCAGTTGGGCATGCAAACCACGAAGGCCACAGGCGTCTTGTCCTCTTTCTTCCTCGCGATGAGTATAAGCCTTTCATCGGCCAGCTTCGCAAGCTGCCTTGCCTCGTTCATGAACTGCTCCCAGGTCGGGTCGGGAAGGAGCGGGTCGTCCGCGGAGCAGGCCTTCAGTATCTCGAACATGGCCTTGGCGTCCTCGTCCATGTGCTTTAGGTCCACGTGGCTTATCTCCGCTTTGCTCCTTAGCAGGGCTAGCTCGAGCGCCCTTGCGATCCTAGGCTCTATCTCGGCCTTGCCGGTCAGAAGGAAGGTGCACAGGTCCATCTCCTTGCTGTATCCGAGCTTGTCCATCGCATCGGGGTACCACCTCTGGTTATAGGTGCCCATCAAGGTGGGGGGCCCGTCGAATCCGTCTATGAGGAAGCACCTGTCGTCCTCTCCGTCCGTGGGCGACCAGGGCCCGATGAGCTTGCCCAGCCTCCTTTTGTAAGCCCAGTCCTCGGCGGCGTCTAGGATGGCCTTTAGGGCGTCCTCGTTCGTCGCTTCCGGCAGGGAGAAATAGCAGCATCCTGCAAGCTCCGGTTTCATGCCCGCGTAGCGGCCCACCAGGATCCTGGCGCATGGACGCCTGCCTTCGTACGCCATCAGGAACGCATGCTCGGATCCCGATATGAACTTGCTTCCTCCCCTTAGGCTCTTCAACTGGTCGGCTATGAGCGGCGCGACCCAGTTCGGATCTTTGCGGTAGATGCTAAAGGGGAGCATGACGAATTCCCTCAGCCCCGCCGGCGGTATCTCCCTTACCGTCAGTACGCTCATCCTATCTTCTCCTCTATCCTCTTGGCCTCCGACCTGTCTATGCTAAAACCCCTGCCCACCATTACGCCCGCCAATGAAAGCGCCGCCGGGGCGATGCACACGAGGAACAGTATCGCTGCTATAGCCGAGGGTTTCTGTGCTTCCACGCCCGGCACGTATCCCGCCAGGTCGAGTATCACTCCCATGGCGAACGCCGCGATGGCCGCGGATATCTTGTGGGCGAAAGTGATGACCCCGTTCCAGATGCCCTCCGAAGCAGCAAGGCCCTCGGCGATTCCAGCGTCTATCGCCTCGGGCACGATCGCGACAGGCATGATATGAAGGGCCGATATGCCAAGGCCCATCACCACCGAGAAGGGTATCAATAGCCCAAGGACGGCTCCCTTAGGAAGCAACAGCACCAGAAGAAGGACGGCGCACGTGGTGAGCCCTATGATGTA
>JAKQNF010000032.1 GCA_029565935.1 Bacillota bacterium
CATCAAGTACTTGACGGACTTCTGCTCGAAGAACGTGGACACCTTCCGTGAAGCCGTATGGCAGACCCTCGACTATCTCGTCTGGAAGTACGACATGGGCTTCGTGACCGAGAACGGCAAGGTCAACGGCAAGGGCTACCCGGCGGAATGGATCGACAAACTCTTCAAGTACAACTTCGGAACCAGCGATATCCGCGGTTGGAGCAACTACGTAGCCCCAACCAAGTAGAAACCTAATAGTGTATCGATTAAGACCGGCCCGAATTATCGGGCCGGTCTTTTAATATCTACCAGTTATGGTTGCATCATACAGATTCAGGGATATAATTATACATAGTGATAATCGCTATAATGCTGTTTTGCCTGTCAAACATTCATGCGCCCTTACTTTTCCATACGACATCGGTGTATATATACAGTTATTCTCTCAAAGGGAGTGTTTAGGCTGTATTAGGTTCAGCACCTAAGTAAAAAGAGAATAAACTTGGGAGGTTGAATACATGGCTAAGAAGCTGACGATCGCTTTCCTGGTACTCGCGATTACGCTATCTACATCCGTTGCCATGGCCTGTACCTCGGTAGTACTGCCGCCGGGTTCCACCGTTGAGGGCTTCTCATCGGTAACCCACTCTGCCGACTCCGGGAGCACACCGTACGAGTTCTTTAAGGTACCGGCGAAGAACTGGCAGCGGGGCTCGATGGTGGATGTCCTGTACATACCCCAAACGACCAGCGGCAACCAGCTACATGTGGTGGCCGGACAGCCGACGGGAAACAAGATCCCCCAGGTGCCTCACACCTACGGATACTTGACCTCGTCGGTATTCGGCTACATGAACGAGAACCAGGTGGCCATCGGTGAGACCACGATAGGGGGCCGCCGCGAGCTATCGAACCAGAACGGCTACTTCGACATCACCAACCTGTCCATGCTGGCCATGGAGCGCGGCGCTACGGCCCGCGAGGCCATCCTGGCAATGGGCAGCCTGGCCGAGAAGTACGGCTACAGCGACGGGGGCGAGGAGCTCTCCGTGGCGGACCCGTACGAAGCATGGGTATTCGAGATCATCGGCCCCGGCCCGCTGTGGCAGGTCGGCGACGACGCGCCCGGCGCATTCTGGGTGGCACAGAGGGTACCGGACGGACACGTCGCCGCTTCGGCGAACCAGCCGGTGATAGACCAGATCAACTTCGACGACCCGGAGAACTTCCTCTTCGCACCCGGCATCAAGGAGTACGCCATCGCCCAGGGCTGGTGGAAGGCTGACAGCAAGGAGCCCTTCAGCTGGAGGGAGAACTTCCTCGCCTACGCATCCATCGAGACTTGCGGGCGCAGGATATGGCGCGTGATGACGCTGTGCAACCCGGACCTGGTGGGCAAGCTCGACGAGAAGGACCTGCCCTTCAGCGTGCCGGTAAAGGAGAAGCTCACCCTCGCTGACATCATGGCCATCCATGCAGACCATTACGAGGGCACTGAGTTCGATTTGACAGACGGCATAACCGCGGGCCCTTGGAGCAACCCCAGGCGCTACCGCCCGAGCGGCTTCAGCTATCTCGGCAAGAGCTACGGCTGGCAGCGCGGTATTTCCCAAGTGCAGACTGAGTACGTGACCATAACACAGAGCCGCAGATGGCTGCCCGACGAAGTGGGCGGCGTGGTCTGGTACGGCCCTAGTAATGGCGACCTAACCTGCTACGTACCCTTCTACGCCGGTGTAAACTATGTGACCGAGGCTATGAACTCGAAGGCCGGCTCGCACCAGGAGTTCACCCGCGAGTCCTTCCGCTGGGCGGTATCGACTGTCAACACATTCGCTGATTTGATGTACAACAGCATCTCCAAGGACATCAAGGTAATGATAGAAAAATATACCGGGCGCTTCATGAAGGAGCAGCCTATAATCGACCTTTTAGCTGTCGAATTGTTTAAGAGCAGCCCTAAGGCCGCCCGTGAATACCTTACGGATTACTGCAACAACAACGTAATCTCTGCCAGGGATGCCTGGTGGGCCCTCCTGGACGAGCTTTTCAGGAAATATGACATGACTAATGTTTATGTGGCCGAGACTCAGAAGAGGGTTCCTGGTGTATGGAACGAGGATTTCGTTAGGACGATGGTCAAGGCTGACCCGCCTGGACAGCCTGGTGAGATCACAAATAACTAACGTCATAAAAGCAGCAGTTAGCTCTTGATAAGGAGGACGTATATGATGCGTAGTGTCTACAGAGCTTTCATGATCGCCTGTGCTGCGGCATTGGCGCTAATGGTCTTCAGCGTAGGTACCTTGGCCTGCACTTCGATAGCACTGCCTCCGGGCTCTACTACCGATGGATCTTCATTTGCTACCCATAACGCTGACTCGGGAGCAACACCTTACGAGATGCATAAGGTGCCCGCAGCTGAATATGCACCTGGTACGATGTATGAACTATTGACCGTACCTCAGATGAGCAACGGACTCCAGCTTTACAAGGTGGCTCTCCAGCCTACCGGACAGTTCGTAGAGCAGGCGGAGAAGACCTATGGCTACATCAAATCGTCCATTTTCGGATATGTGAACGAGATGGGTGTCGGCATAGGCGAGACCACCATCAGCGGGCGTCGCGAGCTATCGAACCAGAATGGTTATCTTGATATCACCCACCTTTCCATGTTCGCCATGGAGCGCGGCGCTACCGCAAGGGAAGCCATCCAGGTGATGGGGAGCCTCGCCGAGAAGTATGGCTACAGCGACGGCGGCGAGGAGCTGACGGTAATCGACGGCAAGGAAGCTTGGATATTCGAGATCATCGGCCCCGGCCCGCTATGGCAGGTCGGCGACAAGGAACCCGGCGCCTTCTGGGTGGCCCAGAGGGTCAAGGACGGCTATGTATCGGCATCTGCTAACACCCCCGCTATAAGGCAGATCGAGTGGGATAACAAGGACGAGTTCATGTACTCACCTGGAATAATGGAATATGCCATCGCCAACGGTTGGTACGATCCTTCCAAGGGCGAGCCTTTTGAGTGGAGGCTTCATTTCGTAAGAGGTTCCGCCCCGTCCAATAGGAGGATATGGAGAGTATTCTCACTCCTAAATCCTGACCTCGCACCTACATTGGATGAAAATAACCTTCCTTTCCAGGTGCCTGTAAAAGAAAAGGTTTCCGCACAGCAAGTGCTCGAGATACACCGTGACCATTATGACGGCACAGAATTCGACCTTCATAAAGGCATAGGCGCCGGTCCTTGGGGCAATCCCCGCCGTTATTACGGCACGGTAAAGGCCGACGGGAAATCATACAGCTTCCAGAGGATCATCTCGGTCAGGAACTGTGAGTACCTTACTCTGGTCCAATGCAGAGAGAATGTAGATCCGGCCCTTAAGGGATTGTTATGGTTCTCTCCCGTATGCCCCGACGCCGCATGGATGTTACCGATCTATGCTAGCGTTACTGCGTTGAATCCTACTTATAGAGAAGAAGCGGGAGACCATTTCGATTTCTCTCGTAAGTCCATTCGTTGGGCCGTAGGTTCACTGTCCACTTATATGAACCTTAAGTACACACCGATGTATGCCGATATGTGCAAATTCCGCGATAAGTACGAAGGTGCTGCGTTTAGGAACCAGAAGGCAGTGGAAACGGCGGCCGTGGAGATCCTAAAGCAGGATCGCGATGCAGGAATCAGGTTCCTCACCGACTACAGCTGGAAACTAGCCGATAGCTTCCGTGAGGCTATATGGGAGACCGTCGATTACCTGATGTGGAAATACGACATGGGCTTCGTCACCGAGAACGGCAAAGTCAACGGCAAAGGATATCCTGCAGAGTGGATAGATATGATGTTCAAGTATGACTTCGGTTCAAGCGATGTACGCGGCTGGAGCAACTATGTAGCCCCGACCAAATAAGGCGGAATCGATGAAGGCCCGATGCCAATACGGCCCGGGCCTTCATACTTAGCATATTATATCCGTAAATCTGGATATGTGAATTTATTAGCTCTCTATCATGCCGCAAGGGTATTCTACTTTTACTAGGTACAATCCAGAGGGAGGCGCTGGAGGAGGCGCCAGGGTCCTGTCCCTAGATGCAAGAAGTCTCTGTGTATAATCGCTTCCCTCGGTCCTTCCAAGGCCCACTTCCACCAGCGTGCCGACTATGTTCCTGACCATCTTGTACAAGAAGCCATCGGCCCTGGCCGTCACCGCGACATACCTTGTTCCGAGGTGGTCGATGATACCCTCGGTCACATCAAGCTTGTCCATCTTCCTCACTGCGCTGCCATCTATCGATCCGGCGGACCTGAAGGAGCTGAAGTCATGGCTTCCCTTAAGGTATCCCGCCGCTCGTGACATCCTATCTACATCCAAGCCTTTTTCCATCACCCATGAGTACTTGTCCATGACTGCGTGAAGGTTGCTGGACGGGAGGATAAGATATCTATAGGTCTTCGATATGGCATCGAACCTTGCACTGAATCCATCATATGCCTGGCCCGATTCTACGGCCTTTATGTCGTCCGGTAGTTTGGTGTTCAACGCGAAGCGCCATCTTTCGGGCGGTATGCTCGATGCGGTCTTGAAGCTGATGACCTGCGCGAGGGCATGGACGCCTGCATCCGTCCTTCCCGATCCCGTGATCGTCGTCCGCTGGCCCGTCAGCAGTTCTATGGCCTTCTCTATGGTCTCTTGAATCGTTACGAAACCCTTCTGACGTTGGAAACCGGAATAACCGCTTCCGTCATATTGTACCTTGACGTATATCGTCCTGGTCATGCCAGCACCGCTACTGTTATCGATGCCGCGACGATCGGTAGGATTAGCAGGTCATTTAACGTGAATGCAAGGTTACGCAGCCTTGTCCTGCCCTTACCGCCCCTATAGCATCTAGCTTCCATCGCAAGCGCTAGTTCATCGGCTCTCCTGAAGGCCGAGACGAAAAGCGGTATCAGTACAGGCAGCATAGCCTTCGCCCTCTTGATCAAGTTACCACTGCTGAAATCCGCCCCTCTTGCCATCTGCGCCTTCATTATCTTATCCGTCTCTTCGACCAGGGTGGGTATGAACCTCAGGGCTATGGTCATCATCATAGCCAGCTCATGAGCCGGGAAACCTATCGCCGAGAGCGGCTTGAGGAGCTTTTCGAGACCATCTGTCAGAGTCAGCGGGGACGTCGTTAGCGTCACGAGCGAAGTGGCGATGATCAATAAAACCAACCTTATGACCATCAGGGCGCCTTGTCTCATTCCTTCGTACGTAGCGGTCAGGGGCCCCAGCTTGAATATAACGGTCCCTTCGGTCATGAAGACATGGAGAAGGAAAGTAAAGGCCATTATCACCAAAAGCGATCTCATCGACTTGATGATGAACTTAAGCCCTATCTTCGATACGAGGATCCCAGCGAGGAGCATCGCCGCCATCGCCAAGTAGCCCCATCCGGACTTGATAAGGAACAGGCATGTGACGACCGTAGCCATGGCCAGTATCTTGCTCCTCGGGTCCATCTTATGGAGAGGCGAGCTGCCCGGTATGTACTGCCCTATCGCAAGGCTGGACATCTTCATAAGGCAGCGACCTCCCTTCCATGTCCTTTAGTCTTTGTCATGTCCAGGATCATCTCACCGAGTTGTTCTACCGTTAAAGGTATCATCGGGAGTTCTATACCCCTTTGTCTGAGCATATTGTACATCCTTACGGTCTGAGGCACTCCCAGGCCCATCTCCAGCAGCCTCTTCTCCTCGGAGAACACCGTCCTCGGATCTCCGGAAAGCACCGCCCTGCCAGCATCCATGACTATGAGCCTCTCGGCGTGCTTCGCCACGTCCTCCATGCTATGCGATACCAGGACTACGGTGAAGCCCCCCTTGGTGTGCATCTTGTCTATCTCGCCCAGTATCTCGTCCCTGCCCGCAGGGTCCATTCCCGCGGCAGGCTCATCGAGGATGACCACCTCGGGTTTCATGGCGAGCACCCCGGCTATCGCCACCCTTCTTTTCTGGCCTCCGGACAGCTCGAAAGGCGACCTGTCCTTGATAGCCTCGAAGTCCAGGTTGACAATGTCCATGGCTTCGACCACTCGATCAATTACCTCTTCTTCGCCAAGACCCATGTTGCGGGGCCCGAACGCAACGTCGCCCAGGACCGTCTCGTCGAATAGCTGGTGCTCGGGATACTGGAACACCAAGCCTACTTTCTTCCTTACATCCTGCAGCTTGGCTCCCTTGGACCAAATGTCAAGCCCATCGACCATCACTAATCCGGAATCAGGCCTGAGCAGACCGTTCATGTGCTGTACGAGAGTGGACTTCCCGGAGCCGGTCCTTCCAATTATGCCTACGAACTCGCCTTTGGCGATCGAGACGCTTGTATCATCCAGGACCTTCCTTGCCAGCGGGCTGTCCGCGTTGTACGTAAATGATACTCCCTTGATCTCGATTATCATAACGTGCCTCCGATCCCCTCGCGCGGACCAGGGCCGATTAGAGCCGATAGCCTGTCTGCCATCTCTTCGGCCGACAAGACCCCTTCGGCTATGTCTAGTCCTTCATGCTTAAGCATCTTGGAAAGTTCTACCACTTGCGGTTCGTCCAGCCCGAGGCCCTTTAAGTCATCGACCTTGTAGAATATCTCAGACGGATCTCCCTGGGCTACAAACTTACCCGCATCCATTATGTATACGGAATCTGCGAGCATCGCTTCTTCCATGAAATGCGTTATCAGGACTATCGCTATGCCTTCCTCCCTTGCCAGCCTGTAGGCGGCCTCAAGGACCTCCCTACGGCCGAGAGGATCGAGCATCGCGGTAGATTCATCGAGCACTATGCACCTGGGTCTCATCGCTATCACTCCCGCGATGGCGACCCTCTGCTTCTGGCCACCCGACAGCATGTGGGGAGGAAAGTCCTTGAAACCTTCCATGCCCGTAAGGCGCAGGGCCTCTTCTACTCTTTCGGCGATCTCTTTCGATGGGACTCCCAGGTTCTCGGGGCCGAATGCGATGTCTTCCTCGACTGTCGTCGCCACGAGCTGGTTATCCGGATTCTGGAACACCATGCCAACCACGCGCCTGATATCCCAGAGCCTGTTTTCATCCGAGGTCTGTATCCCGTTGACTATCACTACGCCCTCGTCGGGCACTACAATGGCGTTCATCGCCTTGGCCAGGGTAGATTTGCCCGATCCGTTCCTGCCTATGACGGACACAAACTGCCCGGGGAAGATGTCCATGTCTACTCCCGAAAGGGCTTCCACCTCATCCGGGCTTCCCTCGTCGTAAGTGTATTTCAATCCTCTTATCCTGATGACAGGTTCCACTTGATAGCACCCCATGTGTAAAAAGTGCGCTCTATTATACTGAAGCGCACTTTCACCTCTTTATGTTCGGATCCCGTTCCATTAAGGACGAGGGTCCGCGCAACTTACTTTTCCCCTGATACAGGGGCCTTCTTGGCCGCCGGCACCTTTGTGCCCGCCTTCTTGATCATGGTCTTCTTAGGTGCTTCGGCCTTCTTGAGCGGCGATTTCACCTTCGGTTCGGCCTTCTTCTCAACGGCCTTCTTGGGGGCGGCCTTCTTCACTTTCTTATCTTCCTTGACGGCCACGGGCTCGAACCCCACCAATTCTATAATGGCCATCGGAGCTGCGTCGCCCCTTCTCATGCCAGTCTTCATTATCCTGGTGTATCCACCGGGCCTCTCCACGAACTTGGGTCCTATCTCCTCAAAGAGCTTCTTCAAAGCCTCAGGGCTAGTGAGGTAAGCGGCAGCCAACCTCGTATTATGTAGATTGCCCTTCTTAGCTTTGGTTATAAGGCGCTCGGCGACCGGTCTCATGGCCTTCGCCTTCGCCTCCGTCGTCTCTATGCGGTTATAAAGGAAAAGGTTGGTGACCAGGCTCCTTAACAGAGCGCGGCGGGCGCCGACGTCGCGGCCAAGCTTTCCTTGCCTCAATTGAGTCTCCTCCTTACTTACTCAGCTGTCAGTCTGAGGGAAAGGCCCTTTTCCTCGAGCTTCTTCTTGAGCTCGTCCAGGGTCTTCCTCCCACAGTTCCTCACCTTCATGAGGTCTTCTTCCGATTTACGCGTAAGCTCGCCGAGGCTTGCTATGTTCGCCCTCTTGAGGCAGTTGTAAGCCCTTACGGAAAGCTCCAGCTCATCGATCGGGGTCTCGAGCACCCTCTGATGCTCCTCGTCCTTGCTGTCCACGGAATCAGCCGCGTCCGGCTCTTCGCCTTCATCGGCTATGAACAGCTTCAGCTGGTCTCTCAGTATGGTCGCGGCCATGTTCACCGCCTCTTTTGGCGATGTCTTGCCATGGGTCCATACTTCCAGGATGAGCTTGTCGTAGTCGGTGATGTCCCCCACTCGGGAGTTTTGCACCGTATAGTTTACCTTCTGCACCGGCGTGAAGATCGAGTCGACGGGGATTACGCCGATGGAATGATCCACCTTCTTGTTCTTATCTGCCTGGATGTAACCCCTGCCTCCGTCAACGGTGATCTCTGCGACGATGCTGGGTGTGTTGCCATCCGATGCGGGCTCGAGGGTGCAGATCTTCAAATCCGGATTCAGGATGTCGACGTCCACCGTTTCCTCTATATGCCCCGCCGTGACTTCAAGCTCTTCGTCCGTCTTGTTCTCGATTATGAGCCTTAGGGTCTTGGGACCCTCGGTGTTGAGCTTGATCAACAGGTCCTTGAGGTTCAAGACTATATCGGTGACGTCCTCCTTGACATACGGCATGGTGGAGAACTCGTGCAGCACGCCCTCGATCCTCACCGAGGTTATCGCGGCACCCGGTAGGGACGAAAGCAATATCCGCCTTAACGAATTGCCGAGGGTGACGCCGTAGCCGCGCTCTAGCGGCTCGGCCACCAGCTTTCCATATTCCTCTTTCTCTTCCACCCACTCTATCCTGGGTTTGATCGTATCCAACATTAATCAAGCACCCTCCTATTCCTACAGCTTAGCAGCATAATGCCGCGCGCCGGACCGGCGGTCGTCATCATCTGGAGTAGAACTCGACGATTAGGTGCTCCTTCACGTCCGTGTCTATCATATCCCTGCTGGGAACCTGCATGATCGTCCCCTTCAGGTTGTCGAGGTCGACCGAAAGCCATCCGGGCATCGACCTTTGGGTGATCCCGAGGCCTGCCTTGAAGTATTTCGAATCCTTGGAGTTGTCGCGTACGGCTATCAAGTCATTCACGCCGACAAGGTATGACGGTATGTCGACCTTGTTGCCGTTGACGGAAATATGACCGTGCGTGACGAGCTGCCTCGCCTGTGGCCTGGACTTGGCGAAGCCGAGCCTGTAGACCACGTTGTCGAGCCTCATCTCGAGCAAAGTGAGAAGGGTCTCGCCGGTGATGCCCTTCATGCGTTCAGCTTTCACGAACGTGTTGCTGAACTGGGTCTCCATCAAGCCGTAGATCCTGCGGAGCTTCTGCTTCTCGCGAAGCTGCACGCCGTACTCCGACAGCTTCCTCTGCCTTTCACCGTGCTGACCGGGGGCAAACCTCTTGCTCCTCCTTGTCAGGGCGCATTTAGAAGAGTAGCAGCGGTCGCCCTTGAGATAGAGCTTCACTCTCTCACGGCGGCACTGGCTGCAAACTGAATCAGTCATCCTTGCCATTTCGGCACCTCCATATCACCTATTACACGCGCCTGCGCTTGGGCGGCCTGCAGCCGTTATGCGGTATCGGCGTTACGTCTTTGATCATGCTGACTTCAAGGCCGGTGGCCTGCAACGACCTAACGGCGGCTTCCCTTCCTCCGCCGGGGCCTTTCACCAGGACCTCGATGTTCTTCATGCCGTGTTCCATGGCTGCTTTAGCTGCCACCTCAGCCGCCTGCTGCGCCGCGTACGGAGTGCCCTTCCTCGAGCCCCTGAAACCCTGCGATCCTGATGAGGACCACGATATCAGGTTGCCCTGCGGGTCGGTGATGGTCACGAGCGTGTTGTTGAACGTCGACTTGATGTGGGCTACGCCCGATTCGACGTTCTTGCGCTCGCGCCTCTTTGTCCTTACCTGTTTCTTGGCTGCCATCCCTTAACCCTCCTTAGGCCTTCTTGCCGCGTCCGCCGACGGTCTTTTTGGGACCCTTGCGTGTACGTGCATTAGTCTTTGTGCGCTGGCCTCTTACAGGGAGTCCCCTACGGTGCCTCAGACCGCGGTAGCTTCCTATCTCGATCAGCCTCTTGATGTTCTGGGCCTCTTCCCTCCTGAGGTCGCCCTCTACGGGATAGCCCTTGTCGATTGTCTCACGAAGCCTTGTTACTTCGTCCTCAGTAAGGTCTTTCACCCTTGTGTCGGGATTCACGTTCACCTTGGCCAATATCTCCTGGGAAGTGCTGAGGCCTATGCCATATAGATAGCAAAGGGCGACTTCAACTCTCTTGTCCCTTGGGAGGTCAACGCCCGCGATACGCGCCATACTCCGGAACACCTCCGTTACTTTCTCTTGTATTGATCGTTTCTTATCCCTGTCTCTGCTTATGCTTGGGATTCTCGCATATTACGTGCACTATCCCATCCCTGCGGATGATCTTGCACTTGTCGCAGATCTTCTTCACCGAAGGCTTTACTTTCATGCCCAAGTCCTCCTGTCGGCCTCGCTCGAAATGAGCTTACTTGTATCTCCACACTATCCTGCCCCTTGTAAGGTCGTAGGGAGAAAGCTCCAAAAGAACCTTATCACCTGACAGGATCTTAATGAATTTCATTCGCATCTTGCCGGATACATGGGCAAGGACAGTATGCCCGTTGCTCAGCTGTACCCTGAACATGGCGTTTGGCAACGGTTCTATAACCGTACCTTCTGCCTCGATATAGTCTTCCTTGCTCATGCTAGGGTTAAAGCCCCCTTTCAATCCTTGGCCCTGTAGCCGTCCAGTGTCTCCGCTATCTCCTGGTCCGTGACCTCTATGCCCTTTGTAAGCTTCTCCTCCAGGCGCTCGTCGACATTGTTCAGCCTTATCAGATGCTTTACGTTCTTGCGCTTGGGCCTTGAGAACTTGTGGGCACGTCCGTCGGCCACCAATACAGCGCGATCGTCCAGCCGCCTAACGATGACGCATAATCGGCCCCTGTCCCTGCCCATTTTAGAAATCACCAGCTGTCCAAGCTTTACTTCTTCACATTCAGACAACTGCCAAGGCACCTTCCAATCAATTATTATAACACGGTCAACAATATGATTCCTTCATCAGTTATCGCCACCGTGTGCTCGAAATGGGCGGACAATCCTCCGTCCTTGGTCCTTACGGTCCACCCGTCGTCATCCACCTTCACCTGATGGGACAACTGGTTCACCATCGGCTCGATCGCAAGGGTCATCCCCCCCACGAGCCTTATGCCGGTCCCCTTCGCCCCGTAGTTCGGCACGTTCGGAGGCTCGTGCATCTTCCTGCCGATGCCGTGCCCGACGAACTCCCTAACCACAGAGTATCCTGCACCCTCGGCGACTGATTGTACGGCGCATCCGATGTCTCCCAGCCTGCCGCCGGCCTTCGCCGCCTCGATGCCTTCCTCCAGGGACCTTCTGGTAGTCTCTATAAGCCTGGACGCATCTTCGGAGATATCCCCTATCGGCAGTGTAACCGCTGCGTCCGAGCAAAATCCCTCAAGGACGGCTCCTGTGTCTATGCTTAGTATGTCTCCTTCTTCAAGGACCCTATCCCCCGGCATGCCGTGTATTACTTCGTCGTTGACTGAAGTGCATAGGGTGGACGGATAGTCCATGTATCCTTTGAAGGCCGGCTTCCCTCCCATATCGAGTATGAGCTGCTCAGCCTTCCTGTCCAATTCCCCGGTTGTAACACCAGGCCTTGCCAGTTGCCCCATCATCGCCAACACGGCTGCGGTGATCTTGCCCGACTTCCTCATCTTGAGGATCTCCTGCGATGTCTTCAATATCACCATTTTCCCGCCCCGGAATGCTTTGAAAGGACGTCGGAGATCTTCGCGAAGACCTCCACGGGCGTTCCTGAGCTTTCAACCTCCGCCAGCAGGCCGCGTTCCCTATACCAGCCTATTAGCGGCTCCGACTGGGCTTTGTACGCCACCAGCCTCGTCTTGACCGCCTCCGGTTCGTCGTCCTTGCGCCTTGCCGGCCTGCCGCCACATTTACAGAGCCCGTCTGCGGGCATGTTCATATAGGCGTTGTATATCGTACCGCAGGAAGGGCAGATGAGCCTTCCGGCTATCCTCCTGATTATGACATCGTCGTCCACTTTCAGGTTTATGACGACATCCAACTTCCTTCCTATCCTATCAAGCATCTCCGAAAGGGCTTTGGCCTGGGGAATGGTCCTGGGGAAGCCGTCAAGCATGAATCCGTTCGCCGCGTCCGCCTCCCCCAGCCTTTTCTCGACCAGCCCTATGACCACATCATCCGGGACGAGCTTGCCGGCGTCCATATATACGGAGGCCTTCAACCCCAGCTCCGTCCCAGCCTTCACCGCCGCCCTCAGAAGGTCGCCGGTGGAGATGTGGGCGAGACCGTAGGCAGCTCTTATGCTCTCGGCGGCAGTACCTTTGCCTGCCCCTGGAGGTCCCATGATGATCATGTTCATCCCGATTTCCCCTTTACTGCATGAAGCCTTCATACTGCCTCATGATCAGCTGCGACTCTATCTGCTTCATCGTATCCAGCGCAACGCCCACGGCGATGATTATGCTGGTGCCGCCAAAGCCGATGTTGAAGCCCAACAATGCCGTCATTATGCTAGGCAGTATCGCCATGAAGCCCAGGAATAGGGCGCCAGGCAGGCTTATCCTCGTTACTACCCTGTCGATGTACTCAGCCGTAGGCTTGCCTGGGCGATACCCGGGTATGAAGCCGCCATACTGTTTCATGTTGTTGGAAATCTCTATGGGGTTGAACGTTATGCTCGTGTAAAAATAGGTGAACGCAATGATCAGCACTATCTGTACCGAGTTATACGCCCAGACGTTGCTCGTGAACTTGTTCATGAGATCTCCGAACGCGGGCCAGAAGCTGCCTATCGTCGCAGGGAATGCCAGCAGAGAGGAGGCGAATATGACCGGTATCACGCCGGCTTGGTTCACCTTTATGGGCAGGTGCGTGCTCTGCCCTCCGTATACCCTGCGGCCAACTACCCTCTTGGGGTACTGTACGGGTATCTTCCTATTGGCCTCTTCAATCGCGACGACGCCGACTATCACGGCAAGCGATACTATCAGGAACAGGATCAGAAGGAGTATGTTCAACCCGCCGGTCTTCACCGTAGAGAACAGCTGCGTGCCTACCATGGGCAGTCTCGATACTATGCCCGTGAAGATGATCAGGGATATGCCGTTTCCTATGCCCTTCTCTGTGATCATCTCGCCGAGCCATACCGTGAACATCGCACCTGCGGTCATGCTTACTATCACTAGGAGGTTGTTCCAGATACCGGGCATCATGGCGCCTTTGAGCAGCAGCATGTAGCTCACAGACTGTAGGACTGCGAGTGCGAGGCTCATGTAGCGCGAGTATGCCTGGAGCTTCTTCCTTCCCTCGTCGCCCTCTTTGGAAAGCTCCTCAAGTTTGGGGATTACGACCTTCAGCAGTTCCATCACGATCGATGACGTGATGTAGGGCCCTACGTTTAGGGCGAACAGTGTCATCCTCGAAAGGGAGCCTCCTGCGAACATATCCAGGAGGGACAGAATGCCTGTGCCGCCGGTCCCGGCGGCTTTCTGGAACTCCGCGAATACCTTGCTTGCGTCCACACCGGGTACCGGTATATAGGAACCAAGCCTATATACGAGCAGCATCAGCGCTGAGAATAGTATCTTCTTCCTTATCTCCGGCACTCTGAAGGCGTTGATGATAGCAGCAATCATTTAGACTACCTCCACGCTCCCACCTGCCGCTTTGATCTTTTCGGCAGCTGTTTCGCTGAACTTGTGCGCCTGGACTGTAAGAGCCTTGGATATCTCGCCGTCTCCGAGCACCTTGACCAGGTTGTATCTGCCCTTTACCAGCCCCGTAGTGTAAAGGTCCTCCAGCTTAACGGCAGTACCCGCTTCGAACCTCTCCTCTAGCTGGGAGATATTGACAATGGCATATTCGATGCGGAACTTGTTGTTGAAGCCCCTCTTGGGCGTGCGCCTCGCCAGGGGGGTCTGACCGCCTTCGAACCCGGGTCCCTTGACCCCGCCAGAACGAGACTTCTGACCCTTCTGGCCCTTGCCGGCGGTCTTCTCCCAACCGGAGCCATGGCCACGGCCTATGCGATGGCGCTCTTTCTTTGAGCCCTCTGGAGGGCGTAGTTCATGTAGTTTCATATATTTCTGCACCTCCGCTTATGGAGCCGAAGTGACTCCTCTTATTCCCCGTCGACCTCGACTACCTCAAGGAGGTGGTCGATGCTCTGGCACATGCCGCGCAGTTCCGGTGTGTCCGGCTTGACTATCGTCTGGCCCAACTTATGGAACCCGAGCGAACGCACCGTAGCCCTCACCCTTTCGGGCTGGCCGATGAAGCTCTTCTTATAAGTTATCTTCAAGAACTTGGCCATCGTACATCCCCCCTACTTCGCCTCGGTGTCCAGGCCGCGGATCTTGGAGACTTCCTCGGCTGTCCTTAAGCTCTTGAGCCCTGCAACGGTCGCGTTGACCATGTTGATGGGGTTGTTGGAGCCTATCGACTTCGTGAGGATGTCCTTTATCCCTGCAGCCTCGAGGACCGCACGGACAGGACCGCCCGCGATGACACCGGTGCCGGGCACGGCAGGCTTCAGGACGACCTTACCTGCGCCGAACTCGGCGTTGACTTCGTGTGGTATCGTCGTGCCGACCATGGGCACTGTCATCATGCTCTTCTTGGCGGCGGCCGAAGCCTTCTTGATCGCTTCGGCTACTTCATATGCCTTGCCTAGTCCGACGCCGACCTTGCCCTTGGCGTCCCCTACTACGACAAGCGCCCTGAAACTCCTCGTGCGGCCGCCCTTGGTCGTCTTTGCGACGGGATTTATGCTGACCACTTTCTCGGAGAGCTCGCTTACCTCCTGAACGAACCTTCTCATTCCAATGAGTGCCCCCTTCCTAGAACTCTAGCCCGGCATCGCGCGCGGCCTTGGCGAAGGCCGACACCCTGCCGTGGTAGATGTGGCCGCCGCGGTCGAACACGACGACCTTTATGCCCTTGGCTAGGGCACGCTCGGCGAGCACCTTGCCCAGGGCCGTTGCGGCAGCTACATTGCCGCCGTACTCGAGCCCCAGCTCCTTCTCAGTCGAGGAGGCGTGCACGAGCGTTGTCCCGGTGGTGTCGTCGACCAGCTGCGCGTAGATATGAGCAAGGCTCCTGTGCACCGCAAGCCTGGGCCTTTCCGGCGTTCCGCTAATGTGTTCGCGGACGCGGGCATGGCGGCGGTCAAGGGCCTCTCTCCTGTCTTTCCTGTTATACAAAGCAAATTTCCCCTTTCCTTCGCCGCGGCGTTACTTGCCTACTTTGCCGGTCTTGCCGGCCTTCAGGTGAACGACCTCGCCTGCGTACCTGATGCCCTTGCCGTGATAGACCTCAGGCGGCCTCTTGGCGCGGATATCGGCGGCCACCTGGCCGACTACTTCCTTGTTGCTGCCCTTCACAGAGATCTTTACCGGGCTGGGCGTTTCGAAGGTGATCCCCTCGGGAGGGTCGATCTCCACCGGATGGGAGTGCCCAACGCTGAGAACCAGCTTCTTACCCTGTACGGCCGCCTTATAGCCGGTGCCGATGATATCGAGGTCCGTCTGATAACCCTTGGTCACGCCCACTATCATGTTATCTATGAGCGTGCGCGTAAGACCGTGCAAAGACTTGTGGGGCTTATCTTCAGAGGGCCTCTCGACGAGTATCACATCGCCTTCGATGTTGATCTTCATGTCCTCGTGGAGCTCTCTGGAGAGCGTCCCCTTGGGTCCTTTCACAATCATGCTGTGCCCATCGAGCTCGACTTTGACACCGGTGGGTATGCTGATCGGTTTCCTGCCTATCCTAGACATTCCAGCACCCCCTACCAGACATAGCAGACTACTTCGCCGCCGAGGCCCATTTCCCGGGCCTTACGATCGGTCATCAGTCCGCTGGATGTCGAAATTACTGCTATGCCCAGACCGTTCAGGACCTTGGGAAGCTCGTCCTTGGTGGTGTACACCTTAAGGCCGGGCTTGCTGATACGCCTCAGTCCGTTGATCACCTTTTTCTTGTCGGGCATATACTTCATGAACAGCTTAAGGGTCTTGAAACCCTTTTCGTCGGTAACCATCTCATAGTCCCTTATATAGCCCTCCTGCTTCAGGATGAGGGCCAATTCCACCTTCATCTTGGAAGACGGCATCGCCACCGTGTCATGGTAGACGATGTTCGCGTTCCTTATCCTTGTCAGCATATCCGCAATGGGATCAGAAACCGGCATCTGCTGTACCTCCTCTCACGGCATTTCCGCCTTACCAGCTCGCCTTGGTGACGCCCGGGATTTCGCCGCGGGAGGCCAGGCTACGGAAGCAGATCCTGCACATCTTGAATTTCCTCATGTATCCGCGGGGCCTTCCGCATATCTGGCAGCGGTTATACGCCCTTACGGTGAACTTGGGTTCGCGCTTCCACGATTCTACCAATCCTTTACGTGCCATCCCTTGCTTCCTCCTTACTGGGCCTTGAACGGCAATCCCAATGTGCGGAGCAGCTCTAGTCCCTCTTCGTCCGTCCTTGCCGAAGTGACTATCGTGATGTCCATTCCTCTGACCTTGTCGACCTTGTCGTACTTGATCTCGGGGAATATGAGCTGTTCCTTCAAGCCCAGGGTGAAATTGCCGCGGCCGTCGAAACCGCTCGTGGAAATCCCCCTGAAGTCCCTGATTCGAGGAAGGCTCACGTTGAACAGCTTGTCCAGGAAGTACTGCATCCTGTCGCCGCGCAATGTGACCTTCGCCCCGATCGGGACGCCCGCTCTGAGCTTGAAATTGGCTATCGACCTCTTGGCCTTGGTTATGAGGGGCTTCTGCCCGGTTATGGTGGCAAGGTCGGCGGCCGCCGAATCCAAAGCCTTAGGATCCTGCGTAGCCTCGCTCACACCCATGTTGACCACTACCTTGACGAGCTTGGGCACCTCGTTGATGTTCTTGTAACCGAACCTCTTGGTGAGGGCCGGCACTACTTCTTCCTTGTACTTGTCCTGTAGACGCGGCATGTTATATCCTCCTCCCAGTCCTACTTGTCGAGGCTGGTCCCGCACTTTGCGCAAGTGCGCGAGAACTTTCCTTCTCCGTCAGCCTTCATTCTGACACGGGTAGCCTTGTTGCATTTGCTGCATACGACCATCACCTTAGATGCGTGTATCGGCATAGGAGTATCTACTATACCGCCCTGAGGAGCGGTCTTCGAAGGCTTCATATGCTTCTTGGCGATGTTCATGTTCTCAACGATGACCTTCTCGTCAGCGGGGACGGTGCGAAGGACCTTGCCCTTGCGCCCTGCGTCCTTGCCTGTGATCACCTGTACGTTGTCGCCCTTCTTGATCTTCATTTCACTGCTCCTCCGTCCTAAAGAACTTCAGGGGCGAGGGAGATTATCTTCATGTAGTTCTTGTCCCTCAGTTCCCTAGCCACGGGCCCGAAGATGCGCGTGCCCCTCGGGTTCATCTGGTCATTGATGATGACCGCTGCGTTCTCGTCGAAGCGGATGTATGATCCGTCCTGGCGCCTTAGCTGCTTGCTTGTGCGCACGACGACCGCCTTCACGATCTCGCCCTTTTTCACAACGCCTCCGGGCGTAGCTTCCTTGACAGATGCGACTATTATGTCGCCCACGCTTGCATACCTTCTCCTGGAGCCGCCTGACACTCTGAAGCACATGATCTTCTTTGCGCCGGAGTTGTCGGCAACATTCAGAACCGTTTGAACCTGTATCATCTATTGCCCCTCCTCTCGGCTACTTCGCGCGCTCGATTATTTCCACGAGCCTCCAACGCTTCTCCTTGGAAATGGGCCTGGTCTCCATGACGGCGACCTTGTCCCCTACGTGGCTCTCGTTCTTCTCATCGTGCACTTTTATCCTGCTCGACCTTCTTACGGTCTTACCGTAGAGAGGGTGGCTGAAAGTGCGCTCGATGACCACTATGCGGGTCTTGTCCATCTTGTCGCTGACGACCTCGCCGGTCCTTTCCTTGCGCTCGTTCCTGGTATCTTCCATTCTCAGTCCCTCCCCCCTCATCCGCGCGCCGTCTTGAGCTCGCGCTCGCGGATTACGGTCTTCACACGGGCTATGTTCTTTTTTACTTCGCCTATCTTGTTAGGGTTGTCCAACTGGTTAGTAGCGAGCTGGAACCTCAGGTTGAACAGCTCCTCCTTGAGTGTGGAGAGCTTTTTCGTGAGTTCTTCCGCCGTAAGTTCGCGCACATCCTTAGGCTTCATCTACCTCGCCCTCCTTCTCGACGTTCTCTATATCGCCCTTCTGGACTATCTTCGAAGACACGGGCAGCTTGTGCATCGCGAGGCGAAGGGCTTCCTTCGCTTCATCGAGCGGAACTCCCGCTATCTCGAACATCACTCTTCCGGGCTTTATGACCGCGACCCAGAATTCGGGAGAACCTTTCCCGGAGCCCATACGAGTCTCTGCGGGCTTCTGTGTCACCGGCTTGTCCGGGAATATCCTGATCCAGACGTTGCCGCCGCGCTTCATGTAACGGGTCATCGCGATACGGGCCGCTTCTATCTGCCTGTCGGTCACCCAGCCGCACTCGGTCGCAACGAGGCCGAATTCACCGAAAGCTATGGTGTTGCCCCTGGTCGCCTTGCCGGTCATGCGTCCGCGGTGGACCCTTCTGAACTTGACCCTCTTCGGCATCAACATGGTTAACGCCCTCCCTGCTGGTTCCGGCGGGTCGCCCTTTGCGGAAGTACTTCGCCCTTGTAGATCCAGACCTTGACACCGATGCGTCCATAGGTCGTATTAGCTTCGGCGAAACCGTAATCAACATCCGCCCTAAGCGTGTGAAGGGGAAGCCTGCCGACGGAATAGCCCTCTGATCTTGCGATCTCGGCTCCTCCCAGCCTTCCGGAACATCTCATCTTGATGCCGAGGCATCCGAGCTTCTCGGCCCTGCCCATCGCCTGCTTCATGGCGCGCCTGAAGGCGATTCTCTTCTCCAGCTGGCTCGCTATGTTCTCGGCTACTAGCTTGGCTTCGAGGTCGGGGTTCTTCACCTCGTTGATGCTAAGGAGCACCTGCTTGCCAGTCATGGCCTGCAGCTCTTTCCTCAGCTCCTCCGACTTCTTTCCGCCGCTTCCGATTATCACGCCCGGCTTGCCGGTGTGTATTATGAACTTTATTACGTTGTTGGCCTTGCGCTCTATCTGGACCCTGGAGATGCTCCCCGGATTGTTCTCCCTCTTCGCGGGGTCCTTAGGCGTGGGTACGCCTTCTCTCTTGTTGAAGTCGTACTCCTTTATGAACTTCTTGAGCCTCAGGTCCTCGTGAAGCTGGTCCGCGTAGGATTTCTCCGCATACCACGCAGAATCCCAGTCCTTGATCACGCCAACCCTGAAGCCTATCGGGTTAACCTTCTGACCCACGATCAACCCTCCCTTTCCTTGACGACTATGGTTACATGGCAGCTCCTCTTCAAGAGACGGTCCGCCATGCCCCTGAGCCTGGGCAGCACCCTTTTCATGGTGGGGCCCGCATCTACGTAAGCCTTCGAGATGTAAAGGGAGTCCTTGTCGAGGCTGAAGTTGTTCTCGGCGTTGGCCGCCGCCGACTTGACTACCTTGTATACTACTTCGCTGGCCCCGCGGGGCGAGAATTTTAGGATGGCCAGCGCCTCGGCGACGCTCTTGCCGCGGACCAAGTCAACTACGGCACGGGCCTTGCGAGGCGTTATCCTTACGTGTTTGGCTACTGCTTTTGCCTCCATTGCTTAAGACCCTCCTACTTAAGAGCTGTTGCCTTGTCGGACTTCGTCGAATGACCCCTGTAAGTCCTCGTCGGCGCGAATTCCCCTAGTTTATGCCCTACCATGTCCTCTATGACATATACGGGCACATGCTTCCTGCCATCGTGCACCGCGATGGTGTGTCCTACGAACTCGGGCATGATCGTGGAGCTCCTCGACCAGGTCTTCACTATCTCCTTGACGCCCTTCTCGTTCATAGCGTCTACCTTCTTCATCAGTTTCGGGCAGACATACGGGCCCTTTTTGAGCGACCGGGACATTTGTCCGCCTCCTCTCTTAACTCATATCAGACTATTTGCCGTTGCGCCTTCTGACTATGAGCTTGTCAGAGGCCTTGGCCTTGCGTGTCTTGTATCCTAGCGTCGGCTTGCCCCAGGGCGTTACCGGCCCGGGCCTTCCGACAGGGCTCTTGCCCTCGCCGCCGCCATGCGGATGGTCGCACGGGTTCATCGACGCACCGCGGTTGTGAGGCTTGCGTCCCAGCCAGCGCTTGCGTCCGGCCTTGCCGAAGCTTACGTTCTCGTGGTCGAGGTTCCCTACCTGGCCGATGGTCGCCATGCACTCGATCCTTACCATTCTCATCTCCCCTGAGGGAAGCCTGAGGGTGGCCATGCTGCCTTCCTTGGCCATCAGCTGCGCCGATGCGCCGGCGGTCCTAACCATCTGGGCTCCCTTCCCGGGTACCATCTCGACGCAGTGCACCACGGTGCCTACGGGGATATTCACCAACGGGAGGGCGTTACCCGCCTTGATGTCCGCCTCCGGCCCTGCGACTATCATGTCGCCAACGCCGATGCCGGCGGGCTGGAGTATGTACCTCTTCTCGCCGTCCAGGTAATTTATGAGGCATATCCTGGCGGACCTGTTAGGATCGTACTCGACGCTCGCGACCTTGCCGGGTACTCCGAACTTGTCGCGCTTGAAGTCGATTATCCTATAGGCCCTCTTGGTCCCGCCTCCCCTGAACCGTGAGGTGATGCGGCCAGCGTTGTTGCGGCCGCCTGATTTCCTGAGCGACACGGTGAGCGACTTCTCCGGCTTCGAGGTGGTTATCTCCTCGAAAGTGGATACCGACATCTGCCGACGCCCAGGAGATGTGGGCTTGTACTGTTTGATACCCATTTATCTTTTCCTCCTTGCGCTCTCGGCTTATGCTCCCTCGAAGATCGGGATGCGTTCCCCTGCCTTCAGGGTGACTATAGCCTTCTTCCAGCTCTGCGAGTAACCCTGTCCCTTGCCCATCCTCTTGAGCTTGCCCGGGACCGATACCGTGTTGACCGATACCACCGTGACCTTGAAGGCCTCGGCGACGGCCTTTGCGATATCTATCTTCGTTGCCGATTTGGCTACTTCGAAGACATACTTGCTGTTCTGCGACAGGAGCGTGCTCTTCTCCGTAATTATCGGCCTGATGATGATGTCATGTGCTGTGGGCTGCATCAGGCGAACACCTCCTTGGCCTTCTCCACCGCCGAAGCGGTGAACAGAAGCTTCTCGTGGTTTAGTATGTCGTATACGTTCAGGCCCTCAACCGTCAGTACCATCGCCTCTGGTAAGTTCCTGGCCGACAGCTCGACGTTGCGGTCCTTTTCGCTCATTACTACGAGCGTGTTTCCGAACTTGAGGTTCTCCAGGACGGATATCATTGCTTTGGTGCTGGGCTTATCCATCGTGAGCGTATCTACGATGGCAAAATTGGCCTCAAGTGCCCTGGATGACAGGGCAGACAGGAGTGCCAGCCTCCTGACCTTCTTGTTGAGCCTGTAGCTGTAGCTCCTCGGCGTGGGCCCGAATATCTTCCCTCCGCCTACCCATTGCGCGGCCCTGATGGATCCCTGCCTTGCGCGGCCGGTCCCCTTCTGGCGATACGGCTTCTTGCCGCCGCCGGAGACTTCTGAGCGGCCCTTGACCTTTGCGGTCCCTAGTCTTCTGCTAGCCAGCTGCATAACAACGGCTTCATGGAGAACATCCGCATGGGGCTCTACTCCGAAGATCTCATCGGGCAGGTCCACAGTGCCGAGGCTCTCTCCCTTCATATTGAACAAAGGTGCCTTTGGCATAAGTCTTGCCTCCTTTCCCTATCCGTGGCTACTTCCTGGAAGCCTTTACGGAGTCTTTTACGACCACCAGGCCGCCACGAGTCCCGGGAATTGCTCCGCGGACCAGAATAAGATTCCTGTCTATGTCTACGCCTGCGACCGTCAGACCCTGGATGGTGACCCTCTCGCCGCCCATCCTGCCCGGCATCTTCCTTCCCTTGAAGACCCTCGCCGGGTCAGTCGCCCCTAATGAACCCACCCTGCGGTGATACATGGAGCCGTGGCTCATCGCGCCGCGGTTGAAGTTGTGGCGCTTTATGACGCCAGCGAAACCCTTGCCGCGGGACTTGCCCGTCACGTCGACTTTGTCGCCGATCGTGAACAGGTCCGCTTTGATCTCCTGCCCCAACGTAAATGCTTCTGAGGATTCGACCCTGAACTCGCGCAGGTATCTCATGGGCTTGATGTTCGCCTTCGCGAAGTGCCCCTTCTCGGCTTTTGTGAAGAGACGCTCCCTCTTCTGGCCGAAACCTACCTGTATGGCCTCGTAGCCGTCATGGGCTTCGGTCTTCCTCTGCACTACCACGCAAGGACCCGCTTCAATCACTGTGACCGGCGTCACCTTGCCGTCGGTCGCGAAGATCTGGGTCATCCCCAGCTTCTTTCCTAGAATGGCCTTTGCCATCCGGTACACCTCCCGCTCACACACGTGTTTCTTAGCTTATGGCCATTGGACTCACGTTAGAGCTTTATCTCTATATCCACCCCTGAAGGCAGATCCAGTTTCATGAGAGCGTCCATGACCTTCTGGTTAGGCTCGATTATGTCGATGAGCCTCTTGTGCGTTCTCATTTCAAACTGCTCACGGCAGTCCTTCTCGACGAATACCGAGCGGAGCACCGTGTAGATGTTCTTCTCCGTGGGAAGCGGTATCGGCCCTGATACGAACGCTCCCATAGCCTTGGCCGTATCGACTATCTTCTGCGACGACTGGTCCAGAAGCTTGTGGTCGAACGCCCTAAGCTTGATCCTTACCTTGCTCTTTGCCATCGATGATACCCTCCATCGCCCGATCTATCGCGGACTTACTCCGCTGGAGTTCTCCCGGTCGTTCGGGTCCCGCCGGCAACATCCAGCCTCATCGCATTCTTCGGTCCGCGGAAGGACGGTATTTCCGCCCTTCCGCGCCGTATGTCTTAATCACTCTATGATCTGCGTTACAGTCCCTGCTCCGACCGTACGGCCGCCCTCGCGGATTGCAAAGCTCATTCCCACTTCGATAGCGATCTGGGTTATGAGGTTGATCGTGAGGTTGGCATGGTCTCCTGGCATTACCATCTCGGTGCCGGGATCGAGCGAGATGCTGCCGGTGACGTCGGTCGTCCTGATGTAGAACTGAGGCCTGTAGTTGTTGAAGAACGGGGTATGGCGTCCGCCTTCTGCCTGCGTCAGAACGTACACCTGGCCGCGGAACTTCGTATGCGGGGTGATCGATCCGGGCTTAGCGAGGACCTGGCCGCGCTCGACCTCGTCCTTGTCTATTCCGCGGAGCAAGCATCCTACGTTGTCGCCCGCGAAGCCTTCCTCAAGGAGCTTCCTGAACATCTCTACGCCGGTTACCACGCTCTTCTTGATCTCAGGCGAAAGGCCGACTATAGCGACTTCGTCTCCGACCCTGACCTTGCCGCGCTCGATACGACCGGTTACGACCGTGCCGCGGCCGGTGATCGTGAACACGTCCTCGATGGGCATCAGGAACGGCTTGTCGACGTCACGCAGAGGAGTGGGTATGTATTCGTCGACGGAGTCCATGAGCTTCCAGATCCTTCCACACCACTCGCAGTCGCGCTTGCCGCACCCGCACTCGAGGGCCTTTAGGGCGCTGACCTGCACTATGGGGATGTCGTTTCCGGGGAACTCGTAGAATGACAGCAGGTCCCTTACTTCCATCTCGACCAGCTCGATGAGCTCGGGGTCGTCTACCATGTCGCACTTGTTGAGGGCGACTACGATCTTGGGGACGCCGACCTGACGGGCGAGAAGGATGTGCTCACGGGTCTGGGGCATCGGGCCGTCGGCTGCAGAGACCACGAGGATGGCTCCGTCCATCTGGGCGGCGCCGGTGATCATGTTCTTTACGTAGTCCGCGTGGCCGGGGCAGTCTACGTGCGCGTAGTGCCTCTTCTCCGTGGCATATTCGACGTGGGTCGTGCTGATG
>JAKQNF010000006.1 GCA_029565935.1 Bacillota bacterium
ATGCTCTTTGGCAACCGCATAGGGGAAAAGACGAAGAGGAAAAGGGTAAAGAAGAAGCAAGGAAAGCAGACAAGGCGAGTAAGGATAAGACGGGAAAGCGCGTAGGGAAGGTAATAGAGAAAATTGGTCAAGCTACGAAGGGCACACGGAGGATGCCTTGGCGCTGGGAGCCGAAGAAGGACGTGGTAAGCTGCGAAAAGCCTCGGGGAGCCGCAAACAGGCTACGATCCGGGGATGTCCGAATGGGGAAACCCGCCGCGGGTAATGCCGCGGCATGCGCATCTGAATACATAGGGTGCGCAAGGGAACGCGGGGAACTGAAACATCTCATGTACCCGCAGGAAAAGAGACAATGAATGCATTCCCCGAGTAGTGGCGAGCGAAAGGGGAGAAGCCCAAACCGCAAGGCAGCGATGCCGGGCGGGGTTGTAGGACCGCGGAAGTAGGAACAAGCCATGTTAGCCGAACGCGATGGGAAGCGCGGCCGCAGGGGGTGAGAGCCCCGTAGGCGAAAACATGACGGACCGAAGCGGTATCCTGAGTACCACGGGGCACGAGGAACCCTGTGGGAAACCGGGAGGACCACCTCCCAAGGCTAAATACTACCCAGCGACCGATAGTGCACAAGTACCGTGAGGGAAAGGTGAAAAGAACCCCTGGCGGGGAGTGAAATAGAACCTGAAACCGTGATGCCTACGAACAGTTGGAGGGCCATGCCGCAAGGCGGCCTGACAGCGTACTTTTTGTAGAACGGACCGGCGAGTTGCGTTATGCGGCGAGGTTAAGCCGAAAAAGGCGGAGCCGAAGCGAAAGCGAGTCTTAATAGGGCGATTTAAGTCGTATGGCGCAGACCCGAAACCGGGTGATCTATCCATGGTCAGGGTGAAGCGGGAGTAAAATCCCGTGGAGGCCCGAACCACATTGTCGTTGAAAAGGCATGGGATGAACTGTGGATAGGGGTGAAATGCCAATCGAACCCGGAGATAGCTGGTTCTCCCCGAAATAGCTTTAGGGCTAGCCTCGGTAAAAAGCTTGCGGAGGTAGAGCACTGATAGGGCTAGGGGCCCTGAAAGGTTACCGAACCCATTCAAACTCCGAATGCCGCAAGGAGGATTGCCGGGAGTCAGACTGTGGGGGCTAAGCTTCATAGTCGAGAGGGAAACAGCCCAGACCGCCGACTAAGGTCCTAAATTCATGGCTAAGTGGAAAAGGATGTGGAGCCGCAGAGACAGCCAGGATGTTGGCTTAGAAGCAGCCATACATTGAAAGAGTGCGTAATAGCTCACTGGTCAAGCGGAACCGCGCCGAAAATGTCCGGGGCTGAAGCCATGAACCGAAGTCGCGGATTTGTTTAATTACGAATGGTAGGGGAGCGTTGCGTATCCGGAGAAGCGGGACCGTAAGGACTCGTGGAGGGTACGGAAGAGAGAATGCCGGTATGAGTAGCGAAAAGACAGGTGAGAATCCTGTCCGCCGTAAACCTAAGGTTTCCTGAGGAAGGTTCGTCCTCTCAGGGTGAGTCGGGACCTAAGGCGAGGCCGAAGGGCGTAGCCGATGGACAATCTGTTGAAATTCAGATACCGCCAGCATCGCGTCTGAGCGAAGTGGGGGGGCGGAAGGGTAGACCATCAGGCCGATGGAATGGCCTGTCCAAGCGAGCAGGGTGCATCCCAGGCAAATCCGGGGTGCGTGAGCCCGAGACGTGACGGGGAGCGAAATTAGAGTAGCGGAACTGGTTGATCCCATGCCGACTAGAAAAGCCACGCAGCGAGCGATATTGGCGCCCGTACCGCAAACCGACACAGGTAGGTGGGGAGAGGATCCCAAGGCGCGCGAGAGAAACCTCGTTAAGGAACTCGGCAAAATGATCCCGTAACCTAGGAAGAAGGGATGCCCTTGGGGGTTAACAGCCTCCGGGGGTCGCAGAGAAACGGCCCAAGCGACTGTTTAACAAAAACACAGGTCTCTGCTAAGTCGCAAGACGAAGTATAGGGGCTGACGCCTGCCCAGTGCCGGAAGGTTAAGGGGAGGGGTTAGGGCAACCGAAGCTCTGAACCGAAGCCCCGGTGAACGGCGGCTGTAACTATAACAGTCCTAAGGTAGCGAAATTCCTTGTCGGGTAAGTTCCGACCTGCACGAATGGCGTAACGACTTGGGCGCTGTCTCAACGAGGTACTCGGCGAAACTGTAAATACTTGTGAAGATACAAGTTACCCGCGACTAGACGGAAAGACCCCATGGAGCTTCACTGTAACCTGAGATTGGATCTTGGCAGGGCATGTACAGGATAGGTGGGACGCTGGGATGCACGGGCGCAAGCCTGTGCGGAGCGGACGTTGGGATACCACCCTTGTTTTGCCGGGGTTCTAACCGCATCCCGTAATCCGGGGGCGGGACAATCTCAGGCGGGCAGTTTGACTGGGGCGGTCGCCTCCCAAAGAGTAACGGAGGCGCTCAAAGGTCCTCTCAGCGCGGTTAGAAATCGCGCACGGAGTGTAAAGGCGTAAGAGGGCTTGACTGCGAGACTGACAAGTCGAGCAGGGACGAAAGTCGGACTTAGTGATCAGGTGGTACCGAGTGGAAGGGCCATCGCTTAACGGACAAAAGCTACCCTGGGGATAACAGGCTTATCTCCCCCAAGAGTCCATATCGACGGGGAGGTTTGGCACCTCGATGTCGGCTCATCGCATCCTGGAGCTGAAGTAGGTTCCAAGGGTTGGGCTGTTCGCCCATTAAAGCGGTACGTGAGCTGGGTTCAGAACGTCGTGAGACAGTTCGGTCCCTATCTGTCGCGGGCGCAGGAGGTTTGAGGGGCTCGGTCCCTAGTACGAGAGGACCGGGACGGACGCACCTCTGGTGCACCGGTTGTCACGCCAGTGGCACAGCCGGATAGCCAAGTGCGGATCGGATAAGCGCTGAAAGCATCTAAGCGCGAAACCGGCCCCAAGATGAGACCTCCCACCGGGCCAACCGGGTAAGACCCCTTGCAGAACACAAGGTCGATAGGCCGGCAATGCAAGCGCCGCAATGCGCTAAGTTCACCGGTACTAATAGGTCGAGGGCTTGACCTTTCACCGGCGGTCCCGTCGTAAGAAGGGTACCCGCCATGTCAAGGCCTGCCATGCCCATTTGCCCATAACCACTCCGTCCTCTTCTCCCGTGCGGTTACCTAAGAGCATTTTCCGGTGGCCCGGTCGTAAAGATCGGGCCATTCGCTTTATTCATACAGATATTACGGGGGAATAGTGAGGATGAAGAAGACAGCCCAGCTTACGTTGTCCGCTATGTTCATCGCGTTGGCGATTGTGACGCCGATGCTTTTGCATGGTATCCCGAATGCCGGCACCTTGTTCCTGCCCATGAATTTCGTGGTCCTGCTAGCGGCCTTCTTCCTGGAACCTGCGTACGCGCTCATGGTAGGGGCGTTGAGCCCGGTACTGAACATGCTAATCACAGGGATGCCCCCGGCGTTTCCCGTGCTTCCTTTCATGGTGGCAGAGCTTGCGATATATGGGCTGTCGGCCAGCGTGCTATATAGGAAACTGAAACTGGACAGGACCATATCGCTCGTCATTGCGATGGGATTAGGAAGGCTTGCCGCGTCTTTTACGGTATGGGTGCTGGTGAACTCTTTCGGCGCCAAGCTGCCTGCCCCTTGGGCTTTCTTCGCGGCTACTTTCACGGGAAGCCTTCCCGGGATAGCCATACAGCTTGCTGCTATACCCAGCATAGTGGCGGTCATGCAAAGAAGGCGCTAGGGCCGGCAATAGCGTACATTTGGTATCGAAGGGGCCCGATGGAAGGCCCCTTTTACGATTTCTTGAGCATAAGTGCATCTATCTGCTCTTTCGTATATGAGGGCTGCTCGAACAATCTGTCAGGATTTTCCATGTAGTTCTTGAACGTCTTCAGAGTGTTTCCGTAATAGGTCCCGTCCGCGAGCCTGTCGTCCAGCGTCATGTATATGTCCAGTACGCTTGCGATCTTGCCTATGCCGGAACGGTTGTCGTTCACGGGCGCTTTCTTGATCTTCCCTATCGCCATGATGAGGCCGCTGTTGCCCCAGTTGAAAAGGTGGTGGAACACGCCGTCTATCCCTATGCTACCCAGATTGGTGATCAAGCCCGAACTGTATGAAGGGTCGTTGGCGATAAGGGATCCGGGCAGGAGGTTCCTTGTGTCCAGCAGCCTGTACAACCACATGAAGGCCGATGCGAGCGGCTGTGGCATGGACATGAGGAAGTCGACCTCGCGCTCCGAGCTGCTTCCCCGATCGCTCTTGCCCTCCTCTACAGCGCGCCTCATCCTTTCCGCCACCTGCCATATCGTATCCGTCGGCTGGAAGCAGACCTTTACTAGGCCTTCCGTGCCTTCGTCGGTCAATTGCTTCTTCGCGACCAGGCTGAACGATATCTCGTTCCTCTGGTAGAACGAGTGACCTGAAACGAAGGTATTGATGAGCGGCCTTTCGACGATGGTCCGAACGAAAGAGGCGACGATGAGGTGCAGTATGTTTATCCTGTCTTTGGCCGACTTGCCGCGGTTTTCCTTCAACAGCAGGGCGATGGCCGCATCCATCACGATAGTGTCCTTGTAGTAAAGGGATGCTTCGTCCCTCGTGGGACATGTATAGGTAAGGACTTTCTTGAAACTGGGTACCTTGATGTAGGTGCCGTCCGGGCGGTTCCTAAAAAGCATGGCAAATCCCCCTGAAAAATGATGGGTGACCCTGGGTCGTCAAGACCCGCAACGAAATTCTGATACTCTAAAGAAAGCCCGCAGGGCAAGGGCTCGGCCTTTCTGCGGGCGGTCATTCCTGGTTTAAAGGCCCGATACTACTCGGGGACGTACTTCAGGTCGAGCTCGGCAATGTGCTCCTTCGTATAGCCTGCGGGCTCAAGAAGCGGCTCCGGGTGCTCGACGTATTTCTTGAACGTCGTTAGTGAGTTGTAATAATAGACCCCGTCCGCCACCCTGTCGTCGAGTGTCATCTTCATGTCCAGCACGTGTCCTATCTTCATGTTCCCATGCCTGTTGTCGAAGATGGGACCCTTCTTGACCTTACCGACGGAAATGAAGACCGAGCATGTGCCCCAATTGTAGAGATGATGGCTTATTGAGTCCATCCCTATGCTTCCAAGGTTGGTGAAGAAGGCGGTAGCGTAGAGAGGATCGGTCTTGATCATGAATCCAGGCAGCAAGTTGTGATAGTCCAGGAACCTGTAGAACCACATGAAGGCCTTGATCCCGAAGCGCGGCAGCGCCATGACGACGTCAATTTCTTTTTCGGTTGTGTTGCCGATGGCGCTCTTGCTGTGGTTAACCGCATCCTTGACCCTCCTCGCCACGTCATGGAGCGTATCCTCTGGATTGAAGATTATCTTCAGTATCGTTTCCTCTCCTTCGTCGGAAATGTCCTTCTTAACCACGAAGCTGAAGGAGAGCTCGTTGCGCCTGAAGTACCTCTGTCCGGCCACGAACGTGTTCAGGATGGGGCGTTCCACAACAGTACGCATGTACGCGGCCAGGATGATGTGGAAGAGGTTGATCCTGTCCTCGGGGTCCTTTCCCTTGTTGATCTCAAGGAGCATCGCGATAGCGTTGTCTATGTCGAAGCGCTCCTCGGCGAACAGCACGGATTCATCCCTGGTCGGAAACATGTATGGATTCAGCTTCTTAAAGTTGGGGACTTTCAGTGCCTTGCCGTCCGGCCTGTCCTTCAGGATCATCTCAATACCTCCGGGTTATTTAATGAAACCGTGTTTTAATTATACATCACATGTATCACCAGGCGCGACGAAACGGCCGAATGGACGCACTATGCATTTTCAACCTCTACCGAAGCATCCTGGCGATGTCAACCGGACGATGCCATATATGGACCGTCGCCTGTCCACCGTCATACGTCCATATGCCAGGGCCGTACACTAGAACGGTAAAGATGCCGACAAGCCTACCTTTTGGCGCTGGGGGTTTTTACCACTATAATAGCCGGGCGGTCGCTGATAGAATATACTAAGACTACTTGCATGGCGCGGGTTGTGTCTTACGGCCCGCGCGATTTCTTTCCGAGGAGGTTCATATGGGATACAGGATGCTCGTTACAGATCTGGACTATACTTGCCTCAATGACGACCACGTCATTCCAGAGGACAATATAAAGGCGGCCAAAAGGGCGATCGAAGAAGGCCTGATATTCTCAGTCGCGACGGGGCGCAGCAAGGCGGCCGCCGAGAGGCACGTCCTGCAGCTTGCGCCGAACGCCCCCGTAATACTCCAAAACGGCATGAGCATATACGATTTCAATGAGAACAGGACGATTATCGAGCACCTGGTGGACACAGAGATGTCCATAATGGCGATAGAGTGGGGCGATTCGAAGGGCATCATCACTGCCGTAGCAATTGGTGACAGGCATTACATCTCCAAGAGGGGCGGGGAGATGGTGGAGGCCCTGGAGAAGTTGGAGGGAGTCCCCTGCGTGGAGACGGGGGATCTGAAAGCCTTCATAGAAAGCGAGAAGGAGACCGTTAAGATAGCGAACGTGCTCTACGTAGTGCGCCCTGAGGACAGGGACAAACTAGCCAGACAGGCGGTTTTGGACTTCCCGGAGGTAAGCGTAATAGTCTCGGGGCCTCCTTTCATAGAGTTCTTGAACAAGGAGGCATCCAAGGGCCACGCATTGGAGGAGCTCTGCGCCATAATAGGGGTGGACCTGTCCGAAGTCGTGGTCGTGGGAGACGCGCCCAATGACGCGGAGATGATGATGAGAGCGGGCATGTCATACGCCGTCGCGAACGCCGAGGACAAAGTAAAGGGCATCGCGCAGCGGATGACGAAGAGAGGTCACAACGATGCGGTACTGCCGGAGGTCCTGCTGGACGCTTTCGGCATAAACGTTTGAACAAGCCCCTCCGAGGGGATAAAATTGGTCTGCGGGTGATGTGAATGATGGTTGATAAAAAAGTGATAATGGTGATAATGGACGGCTGGGGGGTCCCGAATAAGCTGGAAGACAGCGCAATAACCCCCATAAACGCCCCGAACGTCACGAGGATGTCGGATCTGTTCCCCTATTGTACGCTTCCTGCGCACGGAGAGGCGGTGGGCCTTCCCGAAGGACAGATGGGAGGCTCCGAGGTGGGGCATCTGTGCCTGGGCGCGGGCCGTGTGGTACCGCAGGCGCTGGCATACATCGACGAGCTCATAGAGGACGGCCGGTTCTTCAAGAACGAGGTAATAAAAAGCGCCTTCGATTCTGCGAACGCATCCGGAGGCAGGGTACACCTTATGGGACTGCTTTCTCCGGGAGGCGTGCATACACACACAAGGCACGTGGAAGCGCTCGTCCGTTTTGCGAAGCTCTCCGGTGTGAAGGAACTCTATTTGCATGCGTTCCTTGACGGAAGGGACGTTCCGCCCAAGAGCGCAAGAGAATACATAGCCGAGACCGAGACCATGATGAAGGCAGAGGGGCTTGGCAGGATAGCCACTGTATCGGGCAGGTACTATCCGATGGACAGGGACAACAGGTGGGACAGGGTTAAGCGCGGCTGGGATGCGATAGTGCTCGGAAGGGGCAAGATAGCTGCCAACGCGGAGGAAGCGGTCGACCAGTCCTATCAGGCCGGCGTAACAGACGAGTTCGTGGAGCCGACCGTGATATTCCATGACGGGAAGCCCCTTGGCAAGGTAGAGGACGGCGATTCTGTCATCTTCTTTAACTTCAGGGGCGACAGGGCAAGGGAGCTCACGAGGGCCTTCAACGAGCCGGACTTCAAGGAGTTCGAGAGGGAGATCGTGCCGAAGGTCCACTATGTATGCTTCATGGACTACCTTAAGGAGCCGGGTTACAACATTGCTTTCTCGCAGTCGGACACGGTAGGAGGACTTTCGGAGACTTTGTCCAAACATGGCCTGAAGCAGCTGCATACGGCCGAGACCGAGAAGTTCGCCCACGTGACATTCTTCTTTAACGGAGGCAGGGAGGAGCCGTTCGAAGGTGAGGACAGGGTTCTCGTCCCTTCATCCAGGGTGGCTACCTACGACCTCAAGCCGGATATGAGCGCGCACGAAATCACCGATGCGGTCATAAAGGCGCTCGATTCCGAGAAGTACGACTTCATAGTCGCGAATTACGCCAACTGTGACATGGTGGGCCATACGGGATCTTACGAAGCGACCGTAAAGGCCGTACAGACTGTGGATTTCTGCGTCGGAAGAGTGGTCGAGAAGGCCAGGGCCGTGGGCTGGACAGTGATAGTCACCTCGGACCATGGCAACGCCGACGAGATGAAGGATCCTTCCAGCGGAGAAATCTCTACTGCGCATTCCCTCAACCCGGTTCCTTTCATACTGATCGGGGAGGGTGGCCTGAAACTTAGGCAGGACGGCAATTTCGGCGACGTGGCGCCGACGATCCTTGAGTTATTCGGAATAGAAAAGCCTGTCGAGATGACGGGGACGAGCCTGATAATCGCAGGTTCACGCCATCCCGAGGCTAAGGCTGCTGAGGGTGTCTATGGTTCCGGCCTTGAAAGTGGCCGACTTGAAAGCGTGCTTGAGGGCCATGATGCTGATGAACTGCCCGAATAACCCGGTCTCCACTGGCTTGGGTACGGCGAGCGACATGGCTAGGGAAGCGTCAGGCAAGAAGATGTCGACCTCCCTGGCACCGGCGTTGTACGCTTCTTCAAGGGCGATCCGCACTGCGGCGAGCCTAGCCGATCTCATGTTGTTGACCGGAAGGGATACGTTCTTGACTATCTCGGACACGGAGCGTCCGTCGGGGCCCAGGATCAGCGCCCAGACGTTCGCCCCAGAGTCGTGCCTTATGAAAGCGTCTACGTATGCGGTCAGTCTGCCTTGTAGCTTAGGCATGACGATCACCTCACAATCCATCCAACTCAATTATACCGAACATATGTTCTATGTCAATGATCCAGGGGGTGTTCCATACAAAAGATGGACCTAGACAAGATAAGCGCGCCTCTGTTCCAAGCCCTTAGAAAGCACGCCGACATGGAGCCGTACCAGTTCCATGTGCCGGGCCATAAAGCTGGCAAGGCATATCCCAAGGAGATATACGAATGGCTAAGGGACTATGCCATGAGGATAGACCTGACGGAACAGCCCGACATTGACTGTCTTCTAGCACCTTCGGGCCCGATCAAGGAAGCCCAGGAGAACGCCGCCAGGGTTTTCGACTGCGACAGGACGTTCTTCCTGACCAACGGCAGCACGTCGGGCTGCCAGGCGATGATACTCTCGAACACGAAGCCCGGGCAGAAGCTGATAATGCCCCGAGACGCCCATATGTCGGCCTTCGGCGGGATGATAATGTCAGGCGCCGAGCCGGTCTTCGTATACCCTGACGTCGACCCTAAATGGGGCGTGACGAAAGGCGTACCCTACGCCGAATACGAAAGGGTCCTGTCCACGCATTCGGATATATCGGCGTGCTTCATTACCAGGCCGAACTATTACGGCATGTGCCCCGACATCAAGCAGGTCGTGAAGCTGTGCCACGAAAAGAACATCCCTGTGCTGGTGGACGAGGCGCACGGTGCCCATATGGCGTTCCACTCATCGATGCCCGATTCGGCCCTGGAATCAGGGGCCGATTACGTAGTGCAGAGCGCCCACAAGACTCTGCAGGCTTTCACCGGCGGCTCATGGATGCACCTCAAGGGACCGCTTTCCGATCCCGACAAGGCCTCCAGGATGGTATCGCTGCTGCAGTCCACAAGCCCTTCCTACATAATAATGGCCACCCTCGACCTCACATCCTACCTGATGGGAGGATGGGGCAAGGAGATAATGAACAGGCAGTACAAGCTCAACAAGGCCTTTAGGAAAGAGGCCCACAAGCTCAAGGGCGTGCGAATTATAGAAGATTCCATAATCGACCCTCTTAGGATTACGGTATCGGCGTCGGACCTAGGACTTTCCGGCATCGAGCTGGACTTGGTCCTTAGAAACGAATACAGGGTCTGCGCCGAGATGGCAGACCTTGAGAATGTCGTGATAATCCAGACCGTTGCTGACGACGAGGACACGATGGAAGCCCTCCTTGCAGCGCTCACGGATATAAGCCAAAGGTTCAAGGCGGATCCGAAGAAACGCTCGAAGATCGGAAGACAAGTAGCGGCCACCTGGCTTGCGATGCAGTCCAGCCCGGTCAGGATGACCATGAGGGAAGCAGCGTTCTGCGACAGCGAGACGGTGCCGCTCACCCAGGCGGTGGGCTATGTCGCGACGGAGACCGTCTCCGTCTACCCTCCCGGCATCCCCGCTATAATACCAGGAGAGGAGATAACCGCGGAGAAGGCGGTGCTGATAATCGACCTAGCCCGCTCAGGTTATTTCATCAAAGGTCTCAGAGGTTCGGAGGATTTCGGCATCAGAGTAGTGAAGACCGGTATATAGCACAATTGTGGAGGCGGATATGTTCATAACATTCGAAGGTCCTGACGGTTGCGGAAAGTCTACACAGTCCAGGCTAATGGCCGAGAAGCTGGAAGCTGCCGGGTACAGGGTGGTCTATACCAGAGAACCCGGCGGCACCGACATCGGGAGGAAGATCAGGCAGATAGTCCTGTCAAACGCCAACGAGGGCATGAGTCCGATAGCGGAGGCCCTTCTCTATGCCGCAGACAGGGCCCAGCATGTGTTCGAAATTATCGGGCCCACCCTTAAGGCCGGTCGCGTCGTAGTATCCGACAGGTTCGTGGATTCGAGCTTCGCATACCAGGCCGTGGCCCTTAACGTAGGGATGGCCGAGGTGAAAGCGGCCAACGACATCGCCACGGGAGGACTAAGGCCCGACCTTACGATACTTCTGGACGTCGACCCGCGGACCGGGATCTCCCGCGTGAAGAAGGCGAAATCCAAGGGCCAGGCTGAGGCGCAGGTGGACCGCATAGAAGCCAGGGACCTGGAATACCACGCAGTGGTCAGAAAAGCCTATCTGGACATGGCGGCGAGAGAACCCGACAGGATAAAGGTAGTCGACGCTACTTCCGGGGATGTCGCGTCGGTTCATTCAAAGGTGTGCGACATCGTCATGGGATTCTTTTCCTCCAAGGACGTTTCGAAGTGAAGTCGGAGCGGTTCCTCTTCGAAGGAAAGGCCCCCGACCTTCTTGAAGCCGACATAGCCCGCGGGGAGGTCTCACACTCATACCTCATATGGGGCCCAAGGGGCATAGGAAAGTCCGAGCTGGCCGAGAGGTTCGCCACGGCAGTCAACTGCACGGGGGAGAGGAAGGGTCCGCTGGGTTATTGTGGCACTTGTCCGAGCTGTTACAAGATGATGGACAATGTCCTGGTTGACTACAACGTAAAGAGGCCCACACGCGCCTTAAGGCGTGAGAGGGGCACCGAGATCAGATCATCCAAGTCTTCGATAAAGATAGAGGACGTCAGGGAGATGATAGAGGACATCTACCTGAAGCCCAACGAGGCCAAGAGGAAGTTCTGGGTGCTAGAGGACGTGCACACGATGGAGGAGCGGATGCTCAACTCCCTTCTGAAGGTGCTGGAGGAACCCCCGGGAGATTCAGTGGTGGTCCTGACAGCAGATTCCCCTGACGACCTGTTGCCGACGGTCGTATCGCGCTGCAGGCAGGTGAAGATGCTCAGGCCTGGCCAGGGCGAGCTAGCTGGCTGGCTTTCCTCGGAAAGAGGGATCGACACGAAGAAGGCGGCCTTGATAGCGAAAGCCGCCGACCACCTGCCCGGCAGGGCCCTTGTGATGGCGGACGACCCTTGTTACTGGCCGCTGAGAGAGGCGATGCTCAACACACTATTAGATGCGGTGCTAGAAGGAGGGTTGTTCGCCGCTCAAAGAGGAGCTGACAAGATGCAGCTTCTCGGCACAACGGCCCTGGAAGAGGGATTGAACGGTTCGGAACCGGCCGATCCGGACGGCGAGGCGGGGCGCCTGGCCTCCGGAGGGGGTATAATTGAATATATTGCGGCATTCCTTAAGGACCTAGCATACTTGAGAGCCGGGATGCCGATCGATGCAGTAACGAACGTGGACCGCGTGGCCGACCTTTCCGAGGCTTCCTCGAGGATGGGGGCCGATGAGTGGCTGAGGCGGGCGACTAGAGCCTTCGACCTTTCGACAGCGGTAACGGCGAACGCCAATTTCAGACTTGCGCTCGATGAGGCCATGTTCTTGGCATCGGGCGATTCTATTTGAAAGGGTGCCATGATTTGGTAAGGATAACCGGGATTAGGTTCAAAAGAGCGGGCAAAGTCTACTACTTCGACCCTGGAGAGCTGGAGCTGAAGCTGGGCGAGAAGGCGATAGTGGAGACTGTGCGCGGTATAGAGATGGGAGATGTCGTCATAGCCTCGAAGATGGTGGAGGACGACGCGGTGGTACAGCCCCTCAAGAAGGTGATAAGGGCTGCGACCCCGGACGACATCAAGCATTCGATGGACAATATGGCGAAGGAACCGAAGGCGCTCGAGATATGCCATGAGAAGATCAGGGTGCACGAGTTACCGATGAAGCTCGTCGGCGCCGAGTACACCTTCGACAACAGCAAGGTAATCTTCTATTTTACCGCAGAAGGAAGGGTCGACTTCAGAGAGCTCGTCAAGGACTTGGCCTCGGTCTTCAAGATGAGGATAGAGCTCAGGCAGATAGGCGTGAGGGATGAGGCGAAGCTGGTAGGTGGCCTCGGCCCTTGCGGACTGCCGATGTGCTGCACATCATGGCTGGGGGACTTCGATCCGGTTTCCATTAAGATGGCGAAAGAGCAGAACCTTTCGCTGAACCCTGCCAAGATATCGGGCATATGCGGAAGGCTCATGTGCTGTTTGAAATTCGAATCTGGCATGTATGAGGGCGTACCAGTGACCGGTGGATGCGCCGATCAGGAAGACTCATACCTCATGAGGGAGACGGCAACCGAAGGGAAGCCGGAGAAGTGCATGAAGTGTGGAAATCTCCTAGGACGCATCATCGAAGAGGATGTTGAAGGCACGCTGCTAGAGAGCACGAATGAACTTACGCGGCCGGAAGAAACCATTGAAGAAGCCATCCAGGTATCTTCGAAATCGGAAGACAGTGTGAACTCGTCAGGATGTCGGCAAACGGACGAACCCGTTGCGCAAGAGGCTGTAACGCCTGAAAGGGCGACAGATATTCAAGAGAGGGCCTCAGCTGTGGGCAAAGAGAAGGAGCGTCCCCCGTTAATGCGCACAGGCACTCCCGAAGAAGGGCGCACAGCGGAAAGACGCGGGCCTGATGGCGGCAGGCATAATGGAAGGTATGACAGGCGCGGTAAGGGATATAGACCCGAAGCGGCCGCAGAACCGGCCGGACGTCCCAATGAACCTGGCAGGGCCCCAGGACAGAAGGATCATGCAGAAGAGCAGCGCAGGGACGATGCAGGGCGGCCCTTCCGCAAGAAGAACCCGAAATGGCAGGAATACGAGGCCAGGGAGAAGAAGGCGGTAACGCCAGGACCGGCACGTACGACCTCGGGTCCGGCAGAGCCCCAGCCTCATCCGCATAATGTGGCTGGCGAGCACGGCGAAACGGCAGAGACAAGGGCCGGCTCTCATAACAAGAATAGGAGAAGAAGGCGTGGACACAGGAAGCCCGCGGATAACAGAGGAAGCGAAGGACCTGCTCAGGGGGAATGAGCGCATCGACGACCTCCAGAGGTCCGGGCTAAGGATCATACAGGATCCGAAGGGGAACAGGTTTTCCACGGACGCGGTCCTATTGTCCTCCTATTGCAGGGCGAAGAGATCGGACAGGGTGGTTGACCTGGGCACGGGTACTGGGATACTGCCGCTTCTCGTCTGGGCCAAATGGCATCCGAAGTCCATTATAGGACTAGAGCTTGACGTGCCTACCGCCGATATGGCGGGCCGGAGCGTCAAGCTCAATGGTCTGGATGGGAATATCAGGATCATCAGCGGCAATCTTAAGGATGCCGCCTCGCTTCTTGGCAAGGCGTCCTGTACCTTGGCCGTCTCCAATCCGCCTTACATCAAGCATGGCGGCGGGCTGAAGGGAGAGAGCGGCACAAGGGCGCTGGCAAGGCATGAGATAGGCTGCACGTTCGAAGACGTGGCCAAGGCCGCTTCGGAATTACTCGTTCCGGCGGGCAGGTTCGCCCTCGTGCACAGGCCTGACAGGCTAGCGGACATAATGTGCTCGCTAAGGTCGTGGGGACTAGAACCTAAAGGGATGCGCACGGTCCATACCAAAGCATCGGAACCTCCCGTGCTCGTCCTGGTAACGTCAATAAAAGGTGCGTCCCCCGGGCTGAAGATCGGCCCTTCTCTTGTGATCTACGGAGAGGACGGAAAGTACACCGAAGAGACGGACCGGATCTATTATGGAGAATAGAACCTCCCCTGCCGATACAGGGAAGGTTCTATGGTTTTCGCGAGAACGTCATCCTACTTGGCCGACTTTATCGAGCTAAGGCAATCCGTACAGATGTTCTTGCCCATGATGTTGCGCATATTGTCAGCATTGCCGCAGAATATGCATGCGGGTTCGTACTTCTTCAGGATAATTCGCTCTCCGTCCACGAAGATCTCTAGCGCATCCTTCTCATGGATGTTCATCGTACGCCTAAGTTCGATGGGGATTACGACACGACCTAGCTCATCAACTTTCCTAACGATGCCAGTAGATTTCATAGTAAACACCTCCGTCACTTAGTTGCCGAGTCAAGTTGATCTACACGGATATACTCTTCCAGCTACTGTCCAGATGCATTGTCGATATTAGTTTATTGACTAGTTCCTGTGCATGCACAAGGCTGGATTCTTGTGCATATACAATTATAATTATCGCCCGTTCGTAGTCGGTGAGCAGCGTGAACAGCTTCACCGTCTTGGAACCTGATGTAGCAGTGGCCTTCCCCGTCAGCTTGAAATTAAGCCCTATGAGGCCGGCCACCCGGACTTGGGCTACATCCTCAGCGGATGAAGGGTCCTCCTTGAAGAAGAGTGCTGAGATGCCGTCTATGGGGCCGAACGATAGTGAATCGAGGACCGATGCCGATATCTCGACCAGGGGGCCCTGACTTGACGAGACATACATTTTCCTGAGGCCGTTGGAGTCCTTTGCTTCGTAGATAGTGAGATCATACTCGTTGGGCAGATCCAGGGTGAATCCCGAACTGTGGGCGAGCTCCACCTTGTCGTTCGTTTTAGACAGCTTTGCCAGTGTAAGCGGCGACGTAGCCTTTACGGTGGCCGTAGCTACCGGCGACAGCGAAGAGATCAACAAGATGCAGAGCGCAGCCACACTAAGCGCCGCCTTGCTCTTGAACATGCTGTCACCTCCTTGTATCCAAATAAATCTATCTTGATAAGAAATTGTTAATCAATATATTAATACACAATTAGCAAAAGACAATCAAATATTTGGAAGAGTTCTTCGGAAAAATCGTGAATATTTTCAATTCCCGCGACGGTTGCTGCCGACATGCTCTGATTTAGCTCATTTGACAATGCATAATTGCGGAAACTAACATATAGATACTATCATACATCATATATACTAAAACAAGTATTATAGCCTAATGGCCTAGCGCCATGCATCTGGAGGTTAAAATGGAGAACAAGGCTTTCTACATCACGACTCCCATATACTACGTAAACGACCTGCCGCACATAGGCCATTCCTATACAACGATAGCTTGCGACGTAATGGCCAGGTACAAGCGGCTGGCTGGATTCGATGTATATTTTCTCACGGGAACGGACGAGCACGGACAGAAGATAGAGCGGATGGCAGAATCAAAGGGCGTGGCACCGAAAGCGTACTGCGACGAGATAGCCGGTGCCTTCAAGAGACTCTGGGAGAGGCTCGACATAAGCAACGATGGTTTCGTAAGGACCACGGACGATTATCATGTGCGCCGCGTACAGAAGATATTCAAGCGCATATACGACAACGGCGACATATACAAGGACAAGTACGAGGGCTGGTATTGTACGCCCTGCGAGTCCTTCTGGCCCGAGGGGCAGCTGGTCGACGGCAACTGCCCGGACTGCGGGAGGAAGGTAGAGTGGACCGAGGAAGAGGCCTATTTCTTCAGGCTGTCGAAATACGCCGACAGGCTGCTCAAGCTATATGAGGACAGGCCGAACTTCATCCAGCCGGCGAGCCGCAAGAACGAGATGGTGGCCTTCATCAAATCGGGGCTGGAGGACCTTTGCGTATCGCGCACGACGTTCAAATGGGGAGTGCCGGTCGATTTCGACGAGAAGCACGTCGTCTACGTATGGATAGACGCCCTTTCCAATTACATCACCAAGCTCGGCTTCCCGGAGGATGACGATGAGCTGTACAGGAGGTATTGGCCGGCGGACTTCCACGTGGTCGGCAAGGAGATAGTCAGGTTCCACTCGGTAATATGGCCTGCGATATTGATGTCCCTGGGAATAGAGCTTCCCGGATCAGTCTTCGGACACGGATGGTGGACCGCCGAGGGAGAGAAGATATCCAAGTCCAAGGGGAACATGATCGACCCTGGAAAGTACATAGACGAGTTCGGGTCGGACCAGATAAGGTATTTCGTCCTTAGGGAGATATCCTTCGGACAGGACGGCGACTTCTCCAGGCTCAACTTCCTGCACAGGACGAACGCCGAGTTGGCCAACGACCTGGGCAACCTGCTGAGCAGGGCGACAGCAATGATCGGCAAGTTCTGCGAGGGCCTGGTGCCCCTGCCGGGCCTGTTCGATGACATGGACCGCGAGTTCGAACCGCTCGCTAGGGAAGTGCTGGCCAATTACATCAAGGCGATGGACAGGATGGACTTCCAAAGCGCCTTCGGCGAAGTCCTGAGGCTGGTCGGAAGGGCCAACAAGTACATCGACGAGGCCGCCCCTTGGAGCCTGGCCAAGGACGATGCCGGCAAGGAGAGGCTGGGGACCGTGCTCTACAACGTCGCCGAGACTTGCAGGGTGGCTTCGATACTACTTTCGCCCGTCCTGACTAAAGGAGCGCCCGAGATATGGCGCCAGCTGGGCCTTGAGGGCACTCCGGCAGAAGCCGGCCTTGCGTCGGCCAAATGGGGCGGCCTCGTCCCGGGGACCGAAGTAAGGCGCGCCGAGCCGGTCTATCCGAGGATAGACGTAAAGGCCGTCCTGGAGCGAGACGCCGAGGAGAAGGTGAAGAAAGAGGAATCCAAGGCCAATGGGGAAGCGGCGTCCAAGGGCAAGGAAGCCAAGAAGGAACCTGCCAAGGCTCAGACCGAAGACGAGCCCATGCCGCTCATCTCGATAGACGAGTTCGCCAAGATAGAGCTAAGGACGGCAGAGGTCCTGTCGGCTGAGCGCATCGAAGGGGCCGACAAGCTCCTCAGGCTCACAGTGAGCGTAGGCGGCAAGCAGAGGCAGATCGTAGCCGGCATCGCCAAGTTCTATGAACCATCGGAGCTGGTGGGCAAGCACATAGTGATAGTCGCGAACCTCCAGCCGGCGAAGCTCAGGGGCAACGTCTCTGAAGGTATGCTGCTGGCGGCATCCACGCCGGGCCATGAGCAACTTGCGGTGCTCACCGTCGACAGGCCGCTTCCTAGCGGCTCAAGGGCGAAATGAGATGAGGATCTTCGACTCGCATTGCCATCTCGACGACGAGGCATATGAGGCGGATAGGGCCGAGTGCATCACAAGGGCGGGGCAATGGGGTGTGGACAGGATACTGAATCCAGGGTACGACATAGAATCGAGCGGAAGGGCGGTACAGCTCGCGGGCCTTCACGAGATCGTGTGGGCGGCCGTAGGTATACACCCCCAGAAGGGTACCGAGCATAACGCCGAGAGCCTGGATGGCCTGAAGGGGCTCGCAACATTGCCCAAAGTAGCGGCGATAGGCGAGATCGGCCTCGACTATTATTGGATGGAATCGCCCAAGCAGGCCCAGCACGAAGCGTTCCTCTGGCAGCTGGAGCTGGCCGGCGGCCTGGACCTTCCGGTTATAGTGCACAGCAGGGACGCCGCATATGAGACATATCAGATAGTGAAGGCCAACAGGGAGAAAGTGCCGGGCATAGTAATGCACTGCTACTCCGGGAGCGCGGAGATGGCGATGGACTATGTGAAGCTCGGATGCATGATATCTCTCGCCGGTCCGGTGACTTTCAACAACGCCAAAAAGGCGAGGGAAGTGGCTTTGAAAGTGCCGTTATCAAGCCTCATGGTGGAGACGGACGGGCCGTATCTGGCCCCGATGCCATACAGGGGTAAGAGGAACGAACCGGCATATACGAAGTTCGTGGTCGAGAAGATCGCCGAGATAAAGGGCATGCCCCCGGAGGAGGTCGCCTCACGGACATACGAGAACGCCATGGGCTTCTTCGGCATCGGACATGTCTAGCCGCAGAAGAGCCTTCAAGTACAATACATAAGAAGGGCGCAGGCTTACGAAGCCGCGCCCTTCTCCAATATTATCTGCGTTACCTTCGGCCTTGCCTAGACCCTGAGCTCCTGTCCGGAGCTTCCCCTTATGGTCTTCCTACTCAGGTCGTGGGTAGTGATTATCCTCCTGATGGTCCCGGTGCGGTATCTCATGGTTATCGATTCGGTCATGCATTTGTCGCCCTCGAACCTTACGCCCCTTAGCATCTCCCCGTCCGTGACTCCCGTCGCGGAGAATACGATCCCATCTCCCTTGGCGAGATCGTCCGCGCAGAACGTTTCTTCCAGGTCCTTGAACCCTGCGTTTACCGCCCGTTCCTTCTGGTCCTTGTCCGGGGCGTACAGCTTCGTCAGGATCTCCCCTCCGAGGCATTTCATAGCGGCCGCCGTTATAACTGCCTCCGGGGCGCCTCCGATGCCCATCAACATGTCTACTCCCGTATCGGGCAGGGCAGTGGCTATCGCCGCCGCTACATCCCCGTCCTGTATGAGCTTGATCCTTGCGCCGCATTCGCGGATCTCCCTTATGAGGGCCTCGTGCCTGGGCCTGTTGAGGACTACGACGGTAAGGTCGCGAACTTTCTTGCCCAAGTTCGCCGCCACTACGTGCAGGTTCACCCTTACGGGCTCGTCCAGGCTGATGCCCTCCTTGGCCTCCGGCCCTACCGCGATCTTGTGGGCGTAGAAAGTCGGGAACGGCATCAAGGTGCCCTTGTCGGCTGCCACCATGACGGATATCGCCCCGGGCATGCCGTTAGCGACGAGGCTTGTACCTTCTATGGGGTCCACCGCGATGTCCATCTCGACCTCATCCCCGCCCAGTCCGACCTTCTCGCCGTTGTAGAGCATGGGAGCTTTGTCCTTCTCGCCTTCGCCTATGATTATCGTACCGTTGATCCTCACCAGGTCCAGCATGCCTCTCATGCCGTCGACACCGGCCCCGTCCACCGCGTTCTTGTCTCCGGTGCCCATGAAACGTGCCGCCTTAAGAGCCGCGGTCTCGGTAACCCTGACCAGTTCGAGAAGGATCTCCCTCTCCCTGTCGTGACCCATCGAAACCAGCCTCCCAACACTCGGGCATAAACCCTTGATAATCTAATACTAACATCTTACGCGGCACGATTGGCCCCCATTCCTGCCGTCTCAGAGTGTATGTGAACCAAACCGCAAATTTGACATCGGAGATGAAGTTGGCATAATCTATTCGTATAAAAAGCCGCCCAAGGAGGCAATCATGCATATAAGCAGGGCGAACAGGACGTTTGCCATCATATTGGCCTTGATGTTGGGGATAGTCTCCTTCGTCGTCATGGGCAGCGGCGGAGTCGAGTACCCCACGGAAGGGCCGAGCCTGCTGGCCACGGACCTCGACGTCTCGATGGACCTCGACTGGCTTAACTACAATAGGATGGGATACCTTTATACCGGCACGACCGGCAAGTACATGCCCGGCTTCACCCTGAAGAGATACCACGAAAGGGCGTCGCTAAGGGCGGACTTCATGACATACAGCGTCAAGACCAACTACACGGTGAAGAGGGTAGCCGACTCCACCATGGAGAAAGGCAAGAGCAGGACCGTCATCGAGGGGCGCAAGGGCCTGATAACCAAGACGGTAGTGGAGACCAGGATAGGGACCAGGTTGGTATCCCAGAGCAAGGTGGCCGAAAGGGTCATAAGGGAGCCTGTCACCGAGATAGTGCATTACGGTACGCTGCCGCCCTTGAAGAAGCTTGTCACGAAGTCCGGTACGTACTATTATAGGAAATCGTTCATAGTCACGGCGACCGCCTATGAACCCAGCGAGGTATCCTGCGGCAAATACGCTGATGGGTTCACTTCGATAGGGCTCAAGGCCGGACCCGGGATCATAGCTGTGGATCCGAGGGTGATCCCGATGAGGACCAAGGTCTACGTCGAGGGCTACGGTTATGCCATAGCGGGGGACGTAGGCAGCGCCATAAAAGGAAACCGGATAGACGTGTGCTTCGACACGGTAAGGGAAGCTTTGAACTTCGGGCGCAGGAAAGTTCGCATATACATATTGGAAAATCATAAGTAGCAGCCGTTCAGGAAGGTGTCCCATGTACAAGAACCACCGCGGGGCCTGGAGCCATGGATCGAGGCTGGGCCAGAATTTCCTCAAGGACATGGGGGTCGCCAACGCCATAGTCAACGCGGCTACGGCGCTGGCCCCTAAGATAGCGGTCGAGATTGGCCCCGGGAAAGGGGCCATAACCTTCATGCTGGCCCGTAGAGTCGAGAACCTCACGGCGATAGAGATGGACGAGGCCCTTGCGAGGGGGATAAGGAAGGCCACAGAGCCTCTCGGAAACGTGGAGGTTATGGAAGACGACGCGCTGCGGGCCGATTTCAGGGGCATCGTGGGAGGTTCCGGCGAAGGCGCCGTCCTCGTAGCGAACCTTCCATACTACCTGTCCACACCCATGCTCAGGAAGGCGTTCCAGGAGGCCGCCTTCAAGAGGATGGTCTTCATGCTGCAGTTGGAAGTGGCCAATAAGGTATGCGCTACGGCCGGAAAAGACGGCTACGGCCCTCTGGCGGTGGCAAGATGGGCCAGCCATGACGCCGAGATACTGTTCGAGGTGCCACCGTCAGCGTTCGAGCCCGCACCGAGCGTAAAATCGGCCGTAGTCATCATAAGGAGGACCGAGCCGAAGAGCACGATACCCTTCGACAAGCTGATGAAGTTCACCGACGCCGCGTTCATGGCTAGGAGGAAGAACATCAAGAACGCCCTTTTAAGCAGCCCGCTGGGGCTTGACCACGATGATTTGCTCCGTGCCTTGGGGGCCGTCGGCCTCACCGGCACCGAAAGGGCCGAGGAGATCGAGGAAGTCAGGATATGTGAGCTGGCATCGTTGCTGATGAGCTAGCAGCCGGGCCAGCTCTCTCCCATTTTCTTTTAACGGTTATAAATAAGGGCAAGCTAGACGGCAGGATTATGCGTTCGCCTGCCGTCTGTCGTATTTCAAGCCAGCCGATGGTGCTAGGAGAAACATATACAAATAATATTCACGAATCTAAAGATTTTTCGGAAATATAGTTGACTAAGGCGACCTCCGTATGTATAATCAAACTACTTTTACTGAATAATATTGAATCGGAGGCGCTATTAATGAAGAAGGCACTCGTCCTGGCAATCGTAATCATGACATTCGCTCTCATCTCCGGAGGCGCCATGGGCGCCAAAGTGCTCAAGGTCGGCACGGACCCCGCGTTCCCTCCCTTCGAGTCCACCAACGATAAAGGCGAGATAATCGGCTTCGACATGGATATCATCAAGGCCGCAGCCGCGGCAGCGGGTTATGAGGTGCAGTTTGCGGCCGTAGCCTGGGACGGGATCATCCCGGGGCTCATGGCGGGCAACTATGACGTGATAGCCTCAGGCATGACGATCACGGACGAGCGCAAGCAGGCGGTCAACTTCACCGATTCATATTTCGAGGCCAGCCAGGTAATCATAACGATGAAGAAGGCCAAGATTCTCAACAAGCTGTCCGAGCTGGAAGGTAAGAAGGTTTCGGTACAGATAGGCACCACGGGCGACATAGTAGTCAGCGAAGAAGTAAAGAACGCTACGATCAAGAGGTTCGACCTTGTGCCGATGGCGCTTCAGGAGCTGTTCAACGGAAACGTCGACGCGATGGTCATAGACGAGGCCGTGGCGTTGGCGTATGCAAAACAATTCACCAACATACAGTTCGGCGCCCCTTGCACGAACGAGGACTACGGCTTCGCGGTGACGAAGAAGAACACCCAGCTTCTGACGGAATTGAACGCAGGGCTTAAGAAGATCAAGGCGGATGGCACGTACGACAAGATCTTCGCGAAGTGGTTCGTCAAGTAACAGGGACGTAAGCAGCCACAAGACCGCCGGTCCCCTTAGAAGGGCCGGCGGTTCATTATGTACGGTGCATAAATAGTCCCAATGTATTATTATTAATATCAAATCACAACCGCTCTCTGCGGTGGAGGGTAAAATGCTGGATTTCACATTCATACCGCGGATCCTGCCGAGCTTGCTTAAAGGCGCCGGCGTGACGCTCTGGCTGACGGCGGCCGCCGTCGGCATCGGCTTCATAATCGGCTCCTTCATGGGCATCATGGCATCGGGGACGAGCAAACTCCTCGGCATCGTATCGAAGCTCTACATCAACGTGATCAGGGGTACGCCGCTGCTGGTGCAGATATTCCTGATCTATTTCGGCATCCCGGCGCTGATAGGAGCATCCGTACCGTCCACTCTGGCCGCGATAATGGCGCTTAGCATCAATTCGGGGGCGTACATCGGCGAAATAGTAAGGGGCGGTATCAATTCGGTGGACAGGGGCCAGTTCGAGGCGGCGTTCTCTCTCGGGATGAACAGGAAGCTGACGATGTTGCACATAATCTTCCCGCAAGCCTTCAAGCGGATAATCCCTATGCTCGGCAACGAGTTCATCGCCATGCTGAAGGACTCTTCACTCGTGGCGGTGATATCCATGGAGGAGCTCTTAAGGAAGGGCCAGCTCGCAGTCACCAGGACCTTCAAGCCTTTTGAGATCTACATAGTCATTACTCTGATGTACTTGGTTATGACGTACTGCATATCGCTCTTCGTGAAGTGGAGCGAAAGGAGGTTCGCGACCGATGAAAGATAACATAATAGAGGTCAGGGGCCTCCACAAGAAGTTCAAGAGGACCGAGGCGCTCAAAGGCGTGGATATAGACATAAAGAAGGGCCAGGTGATGGTTCTGATCGGACCTTCCGGCTCCGGCAAGAGCACGCTGCTTAGATGCATGAACCTGCTGGAGATACCGACGCAAGGAGACGTCATCTTCGAGGGCAGGAAGATAAACGACAAGAGCGTGGACATCAACGAAGTCCGCAAGGAGATGGGAATGGTGTTCCAGAGCTTCAACCTGTTCCCTCACATAAAGGTGATCGACAACATAATCCTGGCTCCAATGAAAGTAAGGGGAATGAGCAAAGACGAGGCCACCCAGGCCGGAATGGAGCTCCTTAAGAAAGTCGGCATCCCCGAGAAGGCGAACGATTATCCCGCACAGCTCTCAGGAGGCCAGCAGCAAAGGGTCGCCATAGCGAGGGCCCTGGCGATGAAACCGAAGGTGCTGCTCTTCGACGAGCCAACCTCCGCCCTCGACCCGGAGATGATAGGCGAGGTCCTCGACGTCATGAAGGCGGTGGCCTTCGAGGGCATGACGATGGTGGTGGTCACGCACGAGATGGGCTTCGCGAGAGAGGTCGGCGACATGGTCTCGTTCATGGACGAAGGCCTGATCGTAGAGCGGGCGGAGCCGGAGAAGCTGTTCACGGCCCCGGAGAACGCAAGGACCAAGCTTTTCCTGAGCAAGGTGCTCCACAGCAGCTGAGACCAAGGATAAGCGACACCGAGGGCATGGCGGGGAGTAATTCCTGCCATGCCCTTTATATACATTACTGTAATGTTCACATGCAGGAATATGTATAAAGCCGAAGAATATCTGACCAATCTACCAATCTCTAGTTCATAACATTCATTTGACCCACAGGCAAACGAAAGGGGATACGGTCATGATGAAACGGCTATCACGCATGTTCGTAATAGCGGCTCTGCTTTGCGTTGCGATTATGGCGCTGTCGTCGGGCTGTTCGAACACTACGTATTCGATCTCGGGCACCATCACGGGAGAAGGCATCGACGGCGTCGACATATCGGTCATGGGGACCGCGAAGTCCGCGCTCTCGGACACTTCAGGGGCATATTCGATTACCGACCTCAAAGGCACCAAAAAGATAGTGGCGAACAAAGAGGGCTATACGTACACTCCGACGGAAAGGACAGTTACGGGGCCGTCTGCTACCGTCGATTTCGTCGGGTCGCAGATCACGTCGGGCCCGTCGATAGTGAGCATGTGCGGCGGCGAATGGCATACGCTGGCGATTAAGGACGACGGGCATGTGCTTGCGGCTGGCGATAACGGAAGAGGACAGCTTGGCATAAACTCCTTCGAAGACAGCGAGGTCCCGGTGGAAGTACTTTACATCTCGGGCGTCACAGATATAGCATGCGGGGACGTCCACTCGGCAGCGATAAGCAACGGTGATCTTTATACTTGGGGGAGCGACCTTAGCGGGCAGCTCGGGGACGGAGGTACGACGGACGACGTTCCCGTGCCCACCATGGTGACCGCTGTACCGGACGTAGAATGGGCGGACGTGGCCTGCGGCGGGGATCACACCATCGCCCTTACCGATACGCACGTGGTGTATACATGGGGATACGACGGTTACGGGCAGCTGGGCAGGACCCCGAGCGAGGAGCACCCCGCGAATCTCCCCGGAGCAGTGAACCTAGATGCATTCCTACCGGCCATCCCAGTCGCGGTGTTCGCGGGAGATTCACATTCGCTGGTGCTCATGAGCGGCGGGGGCATGGTCGCCTGGGGTACCAACTACTATGGGGAGCTCGGTGCAGGATATACGGCGACCTATACGTCCACCCCCGTGAGCGTGCTAATAACCGGCGTGGAGAAAGTGACTGCCGGCGACTTCCATACGCTGGTGCAGAAAAGCTCAGGCGAGCTGTATACCTGGGGCTACAACTGGCAGGGCCAGCTTGGTGACGGCAGCTTGACAGAATGCGCCACGCCGAAGCATGTCGCAGGTTATGACGACGCCGTCGATTTCGTCGCAAAGGGCGATTCGACGTTCGTGGTGAAAAGCGACGGGACAGTTTGGGCCTGGGGCAGCAACTCAGGCAGTTATCTCGGGACAGGCAGTACGAGCAGCAAGGTCATGGTTCCCGAACAAGTGGAGAACCTGGCAGACATCGTCAATGTTTATGGAGGATACGATTACACCTTCGCATTCGAAAGCGACAAGACCATGTGGTGCTGGGGAGAGAACGGCAGTGGACAGCTAGGGGACGGCACGTTCGATTCCAAGGCCGAGCCTGCTACGCTTAGCTGGTAGGCTGGTTCCGGCATGTCCAGATGATGGCCATGGCCGGCGATGAAATGCCGGCCATAGTGCCTTAGCCCCGTTTTTCCAGCTTCAACGCCTTGAAGAGGGCGGTGGAGATGAATGTGGGCCAGAGGCCGAGGATGAAGTACAGAGGAAGATAGAAGGCCGGATCTGTTTCGGCGACGAGGTCTACAAGATATCTAAGGCCAAGGAATCCGACGAATCCTATCATAAGCTTGATGAGCTGGCTCAGGAAAGGACCTCTTGCAGAGGACCCTACGAGCTTCATATGAAGGTAATATCCGAGCGACATGCCGCCTGCTATCCCGATGAGGCCTACGTAATCCTCCATAGTCGTTGAAGACAAGGCGGGAACGAAGGCATAGAGCAATAGGACAGATCCCGCTATCGCAAGGGCGAGGCTTTCCAGACCGCCCTTCATCCTTCTCTGCGCAAAACCTGTGACCGCCGCGACAAGAACGGCGGCCGTGATACCTCCCGCCCAGCCCCACAGGACCTGCAAAGGGAAGTGCACGCCAGAGTACACCCTCGTGAAGCCTATGAGAAGCACGAGCGCGGCGGACAGGAAGTAGAACCATGCCCTTCTGCACCTCAGCGAGGATGCCATCCAAAAGGCCATGGAATTGAAGGCATGACCGGAAGGCATGCCCGAGCCCGTCGCGGTCTCCAGGAAGTGCGGGCTCGGCTTGACGTTCAAGTCGAGCTCGAAGGGCCTGGGCGCGCTTATGGCCGCTTTCGCAAGGTCCGTGCAGATCCCTCCGGACAGTACCGTAAGCCCTACGATGTATCCCGACGTCCTGTCGATGCACCAATAGATTATGGGGACAGCAGCAAGATAGAACATCGTGGAGCCCAGCTCAGTGATGTAACCAAGCACACCGTCGAGGGCCGCGGTGGAGAACGACCTTAACCACAGCACAATTTCCATGCTTTCCTCCTGTTCTGATTGCTCAACAATACAATAAATGGTATTATGTATACACAAAACAATTTTACATATTATTGTTCGCGTTTCCGCCAGTACGGTACGGGGGCTGGATATGATTATATCAGTGGGCGACATAATGCTCGACATATACATCGATGAGCCCGGATCGCTAAACGCCGACACCGACACCATCGGCCGGACCAACCTGGCCTGGGGCGGCTCTGCGGCGAACTTCGCCGTATGGGCGAGGCGGCTGGGCATGCCGTCTGCGATCGTCGGAAGGCTCGGCCGGGACTTCGTGGGCGACGCTGCCGTGCAGGACTTCATATCCGAGGGCGTGCTGCCTCTGGTGGCGAGGGACCCGTCCTATCCCACCGGCACTGTGACGGTAAGACGCCGAGGCAGCCTTAGCAGGGACATGATCTGCGACAGGAAGGCCAATGCCCGCTTCTCGGCGGAGGATCTGCCCATGAAGGAGATATCGGCCGCCTCTTGGATCCACATATCCGGCTATACGGTGATAGAGGAAGGGCCGCGAAAAGCCGTGGTGGAATGCATCAGGGCAGCGAAGGCGAACGGGATCCCCGTATCCGTGGACCCCGGATCATGCTATCTGATAGGTTCGCTCGGGGTATCCCATTTCATGGAGGCCGTCGATGGCGCGGACGTGATCCTACCTAATCTTGACGAGGCCAGGCTCCTATCCTCCGAGGAGGAGATGGGGAAGATATTAGACGGGCTTCTTGGGAGCTTCCCCACGGTCGTCATAAAACTGGGGCCGGAAGGGGCCCTCTTCGCCACGAGAAGGGGCGGAAGTGGGCATGTGCGTCCGCCGAGGATAGAAGCAGTCGATCCCAACGGCGCGGGGGATGCTTTCGGGGCTGCGTTCGTGTGCAAGTACCTGGCGACGGGCGACATCGCCTCCGCCACGAAGGCGGGGTGCGACCTAGGCTCGCTAGTGGCAGGGTCCAGCGGAGCGAGGGCCGCGATCGGGCTGGGACGTTTCTTGAAGGACCACTTTCCTGGGAGCGGGGGTGCTGCCGTATGAGGGCGTTCACAAGGACGAAGGCCATGTTGGCCGCCTTCCTGCTGGTGCTGGCGATGGGCCAGGGCCGTGCTTATGCCGTGGAAGAGGGGCCTGGCTTCCCTCCGGCCGGCTGGTCCAGAGAGCAGCTTTTGTGCGAGTACTCAAGGCTTACGGGTTCGTTCAGCGCAAGCGCCAACGGGTCGATCTTCGCGATCGCCTACTCGGACGGGGAATACGACTGGCTCCGAATATCGGCGAAGGCATTCCTGCTCGGCAGGAACGGGCCGGAGGAGGTCTGGTCGAACGAAGTCTCCAAAGAGAAGACGCACAATATAACCCCCTTGATCGTCCCGGCGTCCGCGGGGGGGTTCCACATCTTCTGGGTGGAGAGGCCCGACGAGGAGCGGTATTCGATAAGGTATTCGCAACTGGCCGGTGACGGAAGCGTCCTAGTGCCGGACACGCTGCTGGAAAGCGCCTTGGGTCCGATAAGGGACCTTACGGCCGTCGAGCTTTCGGACGATGCCCTCGTGCTGGCCTGGTCCGACTGGAGGGGCAGGACCCTTGACGTGATGGCCGGGAAGGTGCTCCTAGAAGAAGGGCGCGCAAGGCTCGCAAGCAAGGTGACATACGAAGGGATGAACGCCGACAAGGCCATGTCCACCCCAAGGATGGCCTATCTTGGAAATGAGGACGAGATAACCCTCGTATGGGTCGAATCCGGTCTCGAGCAAGCGAAGCTTATCCTTGCATGGATAGACCCGGCCGACCTCTCCGTAAGGGCCCATTCAGACCTGGGGTCTTTCACCACGGCGTCTGGGGCCTATCCTGCGATAGCCGCAGCAGAGGATGGACAGTTGTTCGTCGCTTGGCCACAGGACATAAACGAGCTTTCCCTCTCCGCCACGAAGACGTCGGACATCATGATGGCAAGGTTTACCGGACACGAGCAGATGTGGTCGGGGAAGCTGGTGGAAATGCCGGAGAACCAGACGGCCCCGTCGCTTGCGGCCGAGGGCGGGGAGATGATCATCGCATGGCACGACTTTAGCGAGAGGAGCCCGCACGTATGGATAGGCAAGCCCAATCCTGACGGAGGGTTCTCATACGGTCCCGTAAAGGCGGACTACAGCCTCATGGCCTCGATGAAGCCGATCATATGCTCCATCGACAGGAAAGCAGTGCTGGCGTACGAGAGGTTCACGAGCGAAGGGCCGAGGCAGGCCTACTTGATGTCCGAATTCAACCCGGCGAATCCGAGTATCCTTTTCAAGCTGGGCATCGAGGAGGCGTCACCCGTCAAGCACATCGCCTTCACCCTGGCGATGGCGGTGCTGAGGAGCGCGCTCAACGTCATGCTGAACGTAGGTTCCTTTGCACTAACGATGGGGTTCGTATGGCTGCTTAGCCGCATGGGCTTCGACGAAGGGCTGAAGAAGAGGCCGGAGCTCATGGCAACCGCGATCATCTCGTTCTTGCTGCTGCTTCAGGCGACGCCTCTGTTCGTGTCGATGCCCGGCGTATACGGCCCGGATTTCCATGCGATAGTGTCGGTAGCCGCGGGGCTGCTGGCATTTACGCTGATGAGGGCAGCGAAATCTGACTGGTGGCTTGATTCGCTGATGCAGCTGGCGTTCATGCTTCTCTGGGTCTTCTTGCAGCAGTTCGCCCTTCTGATACCGGGCCTTTTGAAAGCGGGGTTGATGTAGACATGCCAAAGAGTCGGGGCCTTAAGGTAACGGCGGTATTCTTCGGGTCGCTGGCGGCGCTGGCAGCCCTCGTGTTCGCTTACACCTACCTCTCAGGGGGAGGCGAGCTCGGGAAGCACTATATGGCGTTCTACTACCCGCTCGCCGCCATCGTCCTTTCGGTGGGGGCTTCTGTCGTGGGTAGAGGGAAGGGGTCGTGAGCTATGGCATGGCTAAGGGCGGCCGCGAGGGCGAAGATAAACCTCACCCTCGACATAGTCGCCAGAAGGCCTGACGGCTATCACGACATCGAGAGCGTGATGCATACCATAGGCCTTGCGGACGAAGTGTGCGTAAGGATGTCCGAAGGGCCCTTGGTGAGCCTCAGGGTGATGGGGGCCGAGCTCCCTGAGGACCCGAGGAACCTCGCCTGGAAGGCCGCCGACGCAACCCTTCGGGCGATAATGGGCAAGAGCGCCGCCGGAAACGGTGTGGAAGTCGAGCTCGTTAAGAACATCCCGTTCGAAGCGGGCCTTGCGGGCGGCAGCTCGGACGCGGCGGTTGTGATCCATCTCGTGAACGAGGTCTTCGGAAGGCCGCTCGTAGTTTCAGAGCTTGCGGCGGTGGCATCTGGCATCGGGGCCGATGTGCCGTTTTTGCTGACGGGAGGCGCGGTATTCGCCGAAGGTATCGGAGACAGGCTGACAGTCCTGGACTGCTTCATGGACAGGCCGGTAGTGATAGCGAAACCTACGACGGGGCTATCGACGTCCTTGATGTACAGGGCGTGGGATGAGAAGCACGAGGCCGGCCGCGCCCAGAGTATCGGAAAGGATACTAGTTCGAGGGCCTTCCTTAGCGAGCTGGCGGGGAAAGGGCCTGACGGCGCCATTAAGCACGTCCATAACGATTTCGAGGACCTGGCCGCTATCGCCGTCCCCGAGATATCGGAATTCAAGGCGATCATGCTAGGAGCGGGCGCCGTAGCCTGCGCGATGAGCGGTTCGGGGACCGCGGTATTCGGGATATTCGATGGAGAGGACGACGCAAGAAGGGCCATGGAAGCCCTTAGGAACGGACACGGGGATATCTTCACGGCATGTACAAGGCTGGATCCCAGACGCCATATTCCAATGCTAGAATGAGGTGAGCTTCGATGACTGACGGCAGGATAATCCTCAATATGGACAACTACAAGCCTCTGAGGGAGATAGTGTTCGAGGCCATGAGGGAGGCCATCGTCTCAGGACGCCTCGCCCCCGGGGAGAGGCTGGTAGAAATCAAGCTGGCCGACGAGATGGGAGTCTCGCGCACTCCGGTCAGGGAGGCAATAAGGAAGCTGGAGCTCGAAGGCTTCGTCATCATGATGCAAAGGAAGGGCGCATATGTCGCCGGCCTTTCGCCAAAGGAGATAAGGGACGTCTTCGAGATCAGGTCGACACTGGAGAGCCTCGCTGCGAGGCTGGCCGCGGAGCGCATCACCCAAGTCCAGCTGGAGCAGCTGAAAAGGCAGCTCGCAGATCTCGAGGAGAAGATCAGGTCGCACGAGATAGAAGCGGTCGTCAAAGCGGACATCGCTTTCCACGACGTCCTGTTCAGCGCCTCCGGCAACGCAAGGCTGGTATCGATGCTGTCCAACCTGAGGGAGCAGATACACCGCTACAGGTCGATGTCCCTGTCGTATCCCGGCCGCATGTCGGTGGCGCTAGGAGAGCATAGGGCGATCGTAAAGGCGATTACGGAACATAAGCCGCAAGAGGCCGCGGAAGCCGCGCTGGAGCACATGGACAGCGCGGAGGCCAGCCTCATAGAGGTCATGAAGAAGGTGCACATGTCCATTAACGATGAAAGAGAAGAGTGATAGAATGTCGGACATGATAGAGGCGGTATTGCTAGCGGGCGGCCTGAACAAGGGAAGGCTGTCTGAGTGCACGACGGAGAAGTGGGAGGCCATGATAGACATAAATGGGCACCCCATGGCGGCATACGTGATCAAGGCTCTGCTGGACAGTGGAAGGATCTCCAAAGTGGTGATATCAGGCCCCGGCGAGCTGGAAGGCGCGCTGGCGGATTTCGGCGGCAGGGTTGAGCTCGTAAAGCCGGGCGAGAACCTGCTTGACAGCCTCATGAACGCCCTCGACAGGACGACGGGAGAGAAGGTGTTGATAGGGACTGCGGACATACCCCTGATCAACGGCGAGGCGATAAGGGACATGGTCGAAAGGTGCGAGGCCGACGTAGCCGAGGTATACTACGCCCTCGTCATGAAGGATGATTACGAAAAGTCATACCCGGGCGGAAAGAGGACGTACGTCAATCTAAAAGACGGCGTACTGACCGGGGCGAACATATTCATGGCTTCGAAGGAGGCCCTGCTCGCCAGGAAGAAGGTCATCAAGGACATGTACGACAGGAGGAAGAACCCGCTGGCGATGGCGGCAGCCTTGGGGATAGGGCCCATCATGATATTGAAGTTCCTGCTGGGTCTGGTTTCGGTGGCCGACATCGAAAAGGTGGCGAGGAGATCGTTCGGGCTGGAAGGCAGGGGGATAAAGACCCCCTACGCTTCCATAGCCATGGACGTCGACAAACCGTCGGACCTGGAGCTGGCGAAGGAGAATGCGGTTTGGTAGAGGAGAATAGGACGAGAACGGAGGTTGTAGGATGAAGAAGACTGCCGTATCGACGGACAGGGGCCCTAAGGCCATCGGCCCTTACAGCCAGGCGATCAAGGTGCCGGGGCTGATGTTCGTCTCTGGACAGACGCCGCTTGATCCCAAGACGGGTCAGATGGTGGGCAACGACGTAAAGGAACAGACGGTCAGGGTTTTGGACAACATACAGGGTATACTGGAATCACAAGGACTGAGTATGGCGGATGTCGTCAAGACGACGGTATTCTTGAAGGACATGAACGATTTCGCCGCCATGAACGAGATCTACGCCGGGCGTTTCCCGGCTCCCGCACCGGCGAGGTCGACGATACAAGTGGCAAGGCTCCCTAAGGACGCATTGGTGGAAATAGAGGCCGTAGTTGTACTTGATTAGGAACAACATCCATACCTGCGAAGATATTTTGGACAAATATATTCCAGTAGAAGGTTATATTTGGAATTTGGTAGAAATATATAAGCACCGATTACGCGATTCATCGGAGGTGCACTAATGGATATCACTGACGTAAGGGTCAGGAAAGTGGTAACCAATAGCAGGATGAAGGCAATAGCGACCATTACTTTCGACGACTGCTTCGTTGTCCGGGACATCAAGGTGATTGACGGACAGGACGGGCTTTTCGTGGCGATGCCATCCAGGAAGTCCCCTGACGGCCAGTTCAGGGACGTGGCCCACCCTATCAAGCAGGAATTCAGGGATATCATCGAAAGTAGGATCATCGAGATCTACAACCAGATCGAAGACGAGATACCCACAGAAACCGTAGAAGCTTAGCACAAACCTTTATCAAGCCTTGCCGCTGTGGTAGAATCTCTATGCTCCGAAAAGTTGGGGAGTCGCCAAGCGGTAAGGCACGGGACTTTGGATCCTGTATCGCAGGTTCGAATCCTGCCTCCCCAGCCAAAAGTTTGATGTGCCGGTGATCGTAAAGACACCGGCACATTGGATTCATATATCGACCGACCTGCGCCGGGGCAGGTACGTCATCTGGCGATCAGCTTCGCGATGGGAACCACAAGGGCGATTACGCTCATCAACCTTATGAGCTGGAGGATCGCAACGACGGGAGAATCTGCGTTCATCTCGGTCGCGACGATGGAAAGCTCGGTCATGCCGCCAGGTGTGGAGCTGAATATCGCCGTCATCATGTCGAAACCGAAGAAGCTGTTGAGAATGAAGGCGGTAAGGAATCCCGCCGCCATCAGCACTGCGATGATCAAACCTGCAGGCAGCAGGAGGGATTTGAGCAGGTCCAGGTTGGTATTTTTCAGGCCTAGTCCCAGAATCGCGCCCAATATGACCTGCACGATCGTCTTGGAATACGCCGGCAAAGGCCCGAGCTCTACTTTCAGCAATGAACCCGCCGCTACCGCAAACATCGAGCCAACCATGGCGCCGGCGGGAATCTTCAGCCTCCAGCCGATATAACCGCCGATGCCGGCCAGGATCAGGGTCTTCGATAATAGTAATAACGACAATCACAGCACCTCCCCAACAAGATTCAAGGGTCGGGATAGAAGTAGAACCACGATTCGATTGTATAGCATGATAGCGCCCGGCCGGGGCATTATCGGAAATCCCAAGGAAGCGATAGTCTCCTGGCCAACATTACCGACGTGCTCGTCAGGCGTAGGGATCCGGCAACAACCAAACCTTAATATACGTTATGTAGTTATAAACCTCGTACATCCCAAGGTTATTTAGGAGGGAATAAGATGCTGGAGGAAATCAAGGAGGAAAAGGCCACGGGAGCGGCCGAGGAGACGGTGTCCTCTGCGGCATCGGCGTCGGCGAAAGAACCCGAGGCGATCATCAGGAGGGCAGGTAAGTACTTTAGGCTCTCCAACTTCATATACATCATGGGGATAATACAGATGGCCGCAGGGGCGGTGCTCGGGGTCGTGCTTTTCTTCGTCAACATGGCCGGATTCAGAGGATACGGTTATAACTACTACTACAGCATGCCCAGATTCTCGGGATTTTTCAGTTCGACAGTCATCGGACTCGCGGTCTTCCTCGCATTCGTGGTGAGCGGCGTCATGACCATGGGATTCGGGAAGATCGTCCAGGCCGCCGAAGTATACATACAGAGAAGGGCGAAGAAGTAGAAAGGTCCAAGCGGGAGGGCAGCATCATAGCTGCCCTCCTTTTCTTATCTCCGCGTGGGTTACGACATCATGCGCTTTTCCCCTTCAAGCCCCTTTATGCCGGAAATCTCCTGCGAAATCTCAAGAGTCCCCTCATACTTGCCGTACTCGTCCCTTATGGCGAAATACCTTATGTATACAGTCTTTCCTCCCATGTTGATCCAGAAATCCTCGTGGTCCTTCCTGCCCGACTTGAAGTCGTCGAGTATCTTCTGGACTATGGGCATGCTCTTGGGAGGATGGCAATTCTGCACTAGCCTTCCGAGGACGGCCTTGCTGCGCACGAAGATGCGCTCCTTCGAATTCGAGAAGTACCTGACGATGTCGTCCGCGTCTATGAAGGTAACGTCCACCGGCATGGTATTCAGCATCAGCTCCAACTGCTTCGCCGTAAGGACCCCTGTCTGGAGGTTTATGCCCCCTGAGTGAGGCTTTCCTTCCTCGGAATGTGCCTCTGCGGACAATACGGCCCTTGCCGGAGTCCATCTGGCTTTCGGTGCCACCAGGCTGTAGCCTATGTCATCGGATTCTCTTTCGACCTTGATCCAATCATCCTCCGAGAGCGCGTCCTTCATCATCGGATATAGTATGTTGCGCTCCTTGAATATCATGTCCGTCACCTTCTGGCCTGCCATGCCAGCCACGCCTGCGGCCTCGGGGTCCTTGCTGGAAGCGAGGGCCTTCGCCTTCTTAATGTCGGCGCGGATTTCGTCGTGTACGCCCCACATAACCTTCGGAGGTGCCGTGATGCCAGCGCTTTCAAGGAACGGGAAGATGAGGTTCTCCTTCCTTAGGTAATGCTTGTCGACGTCCGTTAGCGTATTGATCGCCTCAAGAAGCTTGTAGGAATTCTCGTCGGACCTATTTGTCCTATATGCCGAGATTGCTTCCTCAAGGGTCGTACCCACCAGTCCCTCCAGGGCCTTGTTCTCCTCTTCAAGCTGGTTTAGCGGATGCCCGGGCGTATTCACCAAAACGTCATCGCCGTGCACCCCGGCCACGGACGTGCCCATTACGGCAGCATGGATGTCGCATAGCCTCTGTATCTCTTCGATGGGCATCCCTTCGGCCACCAGAGCTGCTTCCATGGTGGCTATCTCTTCGGAGCTCACGCTCGCGAAAAGGGCCTTGAACTCCCTTTTTACTTCCTCGGGGTCGCGTCCTTGGTGAAGGCCCTTGATAAGCCTGCTCAGATGGTGCTGTCTTGCCATATCCACTTTCCCGGGTCCGTTGTGTATCATCTCGCTCATATCTTTTCCCTCCTCAGGTGATCTTCTAACGATTAATTCCTACTAATATAGTAAGGAATGGGCATGGGGTAAGCGGTAACATATGTTACGGACGCAAGAAAAATGTCGCATGTGACCGATCGCAGCATGGGCGCCAATCCGGGCCAAAGTATGTCACGACCGGCGTGACGGCGCATGCAGGACGCGGCGCAAGGGGACAGGAAGTCCTATTTAGAGCAGCGATGGCATATGGCACTATATGCAACTGTATGCAATAATATCCATATAGGCTCACCTATTGCTCCTTTTTACGGGGTGATCTCATGGATAGAATGGGTTTCCTCGGATACCTTAAGAAGAAAGGCCTGGACGACGAAGCGGCGGAGAGGCAGCTTGCCATCGCGGACCATCTGGACACGATGATGTCGGCGAGGAACGCCGCACAAGGCTCCGGATGCGGCAGGCGCGCGGCAAGGAGCCTTATCGAGGCCCTGGCACAGTCGGGCGAGGATTCAATAGACAACATCCTTGCCATACTAAGGTACGGCTACTTCGTAGGAAACGATGAGGTTTACGTTGAGGCGCTCATGTTCCTCGACGGAGTAGAGGCCATGGACAACCTTTACGACAGGCTGGGCAGAATCGCAGGAGAGGATGAGAGGGACGAAATATTCTCCATGGTAGGACCGATCTCGCCCGGCACAGACTTCAAGGCGAAAGCCGCTGCGATGAGGACCGTCATCGGGGAAGTCCTTTCCAGGCTGGACGAAGACAAGCTCGACGAGCTTTTCGCATCGAGCTTCCGAGACCTTGGCGATGAGCGGTTCTCTTCGGAAGCAGGACTTCTCAAGAGCTTAGGCGGCGTCGACGGCTACATAGAGGCCAAGAGGTCGGAATTCATAGGAGAGCTAAGGAGCTGCATGGAAGAAGGCAGGCTGTTCTTCGGCCAGGAGATAACACCCACGGTGATAAAGCTCGTGGTGTCAGATCCTGAGATGGCCTTCGGCAGAAGGGACGGCAGCGGCGTCTACGTAACGAAGATACCCTTCAGGGCCAGGATGTGGCTGGAGGAGAAGGACCCTCTGATGAGGAGGTACCTGTACTGCCATTGCCCCTGGGCAAGGGAATCGATACTCTCGGAGGAGGGTGCCGTACCATCGGAGTTCTGCCGCTGCAGCGCGGGCTTCCACAAGAAGCCGTGGGAGGCGGCGCTGGGGCGCCCAGTAAAATGCGAGGTCTTGGAATCTGTCCTGGCAGGGGACGACAGGTGCAGGTTCAGGATACATCTAGAGGAAAGGGACTGAAGAAGGTTCCATCGAATCAACTGCATATTGCATACAGAATCCACGACATAGAATAGATGCCGCTGATAGGCCGTTTGCAGCGCGTCATTCTTCTTGGCCGAATCGGCCGCCCGGCACATGACCGGGGCAGTTAACGTGCTATAATATTTATGCCCCGGGGACAGGAAGCTGGTCCCACATGAGGGATGCAGCGGCGACGGGGTGCCATTACGTGGGCGTAAGCCCGCTCCTGGAGGAATAGGGTATGCCATTTGCAGGGCTGATCCTTGCCGCGGGGATGTCGAAGCGGATGAAGACAGAGACCCCCAAGGTTCTCCACAAGGTCTGTGGCCTTCCGATCATCGACCATGTCATATCTAACCTGCAGAAAGCCGGCTGCGAGCGCATAGCTACGGTGGTCGGCCATATGGGTGAGCTCGTATCGGAGCATATCAGCAATAGATCCGAGATATTCTGGCAGCATGAGAGGCTGGGCACAGCCCACGCCGTAATGCAGGCCAAGGGCCTTCTCGATACATACGGAAGGACCATCCTCGTCATACCCGGGGACGTGCCGGCCGTTCGGCCGGAGACTATAAGCCGCATGGTGGCGGAGCACGAAGCCGGCGGGGCCGCGGCGACCGTCCTGACGATGGAGCTCGACGATCCGGCCGCTTACGGTAGGATAGTGCGCGACGCGTTCGGCGATTTCACGGCGATAGTTGAATTCAAGGACGCGAGCGACGAGATAAGGCAGATCAAGGAAGTCTCCACCGGTATAATAGCGTTCGACCCGGCGAAGCTGAAGGACGCGCTCCAGTACATCGGAAACGAGAACGCCCAGGGCGAGTACTACCTGACGGACGCCCTGATGATACTGTACGAGGCCGGCCATGGCATACAGGCCGTCCTTCTCGATGACAGCGACGAGGGCGTCGGGATCAACAGCAGGCAGGACCTGGCGACGGCCCAGGCGGTGCTTAAAGTGCGCAAGCTCGACGAGGTCATGTCGTCGGGCGTCACAGTAGAATCCCCGGAGACGACCTTCATAGATTTCGACGTGGTGATCGGACAGGACACGGTGATACACCCGTACACGATACTGACCGGAAGGACCGTGGTCGGCAGGCGCTGCGAGATAGGTCCGCACACGACGCTTCTGTCCGCCCAGGTCGACGACGATTCGGACGTATGCCACTCCTATGCGCGCGAGTGCATCATCGGACCGTTCTGCAAGGTCGGCCCGTACGCCTACATACGTCCGGGCACCGAGCTGAAGCAGGGGGCCAAGGCGGGGTCCTTCGTGGAGATAAAGAACTCGGTGATAGGCGAGGGTTCTAAGGTGCCCCACCTGTCATACATAGGCGACGCAGACGTGGGCTCGGGCGTGAATATCGGCTGCGGGACGGTCGTCTGCAACTACGACGGGTTCAGGAAATACAGGACGGTCATAGAAGACGATGCTTTCGTAGGCTCCAACACTAATCTGGTTGCGCCTGTGAAAGTGGGTAAGGGTTCCTACATCGCCACGGGATCCACCATAACCGCGGATGTGCCCGAAGGGGCCCTGGCGGTGGCGAGGGCGAGGCAGGAGAACAAGGAAGGTTGGGCAGAAAGGAAAAGAAGGCTCGCTAAGGCCGACAAAGACAACTAGGAGGGGCGCTCAGATGGTCGCATGCCACAGGAAGCTCAAGCTAATGACTGGAACTTCAAACACGGAACTGGCACAGGAGATATCCGACGTGCTCGGAACACCGCTTGTGAAAAGCGCAGTCACGCGCTTTTCGGACGGCGAGATCAGGGTCCAGATTTTCGAGACGGTAAGAGGGGCGGACGTCTTCGTGATCCAGTCGCTGGGAAGCCCTGTACATGACAACATAATGGAGCTCCTGATCATGGCGGACGCCCTTATGCGCGCATCGGCGCGGTCGGTCACAGCCGTCATCCCATACTACGGCTATGCCAGGCAGGACAGGAAGTCCTCGTCGAGGGAGCCCATCACGGCGAAGCTGCTCGCCAATCTCATCGTTACCGCAGGAGTTAACAGGGTCCTGACCCTTGACCTGCATGCGCCCCAGATACAGGGATTCTTCGACATCCCGGTCGACCATATGCTGGCGGCCCCGCTCCTTGCGGACTACCTCAAGGACATCGGGCTTTCGGACTGTGTGGTCGTCTCGCCGGACGTCGGCGGCGTGTCCAGGGCGAGGGCCCTCGCCGAGAGGATAGGCGCGACGCTTGCGATCATAGACAAGAGGCGCCCGAAGCCAAACGTATCCGAAGTGATGCATATAATAGGCGACGTGCAGGGCAAGGTCTGCGTGCTCGTCGACGACATAATAGACACGGCCGGCACGTTGTGCCAGGCGGCCGACGCCCTGATGGAACACGGCGCGAAGGAAGTCTACGCCGCCTGCTCGCACGGGTTGCTCTCGGGCCCGGCCATAGAGAGGATAAACGGCTCCTGCTTGCAGCAGGTCGTGATAACCAACAGCGTCCCGAGGGACCTGAACTCGCCATGCGACAAGGTCAAGGTGATCTCCGTGGGCCAGATGATGGCCGAGGCGATCCGCAGGATCTACGAGGAGCTGTCGGTCTCCATTCTCTTCAACTAGGAGGTCCCGATGGCAAGATGGCTTGTGGCCGGCCTGGGAAACCCCGGCAGCGCGTACGAGACCACAAGGCACAACATGGGCTTCCTGGCCGCCGATCTCCTGGCGAGGCGGCTCAAGGGCCGTTTCGTAAGGTCCAGGTGGAAGGCCGTGGCCGCGAAGTGCGAATTCGCTGGCGATGAGGTCGTGGTCCTAAAGCCGCACTCGTACATGAACCTGTCGGGCGGGCCCGTGAGCGCCGCGATGTGTGCGCTGGACGTGGATCCGGCACACCTTATAGTGATGTTCGACGACATGGACCTGGCGCCCGGCAAGATCCGGGTGAGGCCGTCCGGCAGCGCGGGCGGGCACAAGGGCATGAAGTCGATAATCGCATCGCTGGGCACTGACTGCTTCGCGAGGGTGAGGATCGGCATCGGGCACCCCCCGGCGTACGCCGAGACCGTGGACTACGTCCTTGAAAGGCCAAACAGGCAGGAATCGAAGATCTTGGCCTTCGGCATCGCAACCGCGGCTGAGGCGGTCGAGGAAATAATAGTGTCGGGGGTGGAAGCCGCGGCTTCCAAGTTCAACGGCCAGGCGGTGCCAAAGGAAGATTAGAGCCGGCCAAGAGCTTTTGGAGATAGGAGACTCAGATTTTGAATAAGCGCAATCCGGCAGGGGGAGGGTACGTCCCCTGCCGGCGTTTGTGATTCGACAAAATACGCTTCCATGAAGCCGCCGATTGGATCATGCTGACGAGGAGGAGAAGATGCCCCACCTTACAGGGTTATTGAGAAGCACGAGGGAATTCGAGGACTTGCTCGCCGCGGCGGGCCCTTCTGGCAGGGCCGGGCTAGCGAGGCTGACCGGCCTGTCGGGGACGCAGAAAGCATACGCGCTCGCAGCGTTGGCAGAGGCGGAAGGCGGCCTTGTCCTCATGACGTTCAACCAGCAGGAGGCGGACAGGCTGGCCGCCGACATGGCCGCCATACTCGGAGGCTCGCTCAAAGTGTATGAGTTCCCATTCAAGGACCTGCTTCCCTATGAGGAGGCCTCCGCTCCCTCGGACCTCGTGGCGAAGCGGATAGAGGCCATGTCCGGCCTTTCGAGGAAGCAGCCGGGGGTTTACGTCCTCGCGGCGAGGTCCGCGTCCTACAGGCTGATGCCCCCGGCGAGGTTCGAGATGTCCCATATCGTGCTACGCCAAGGGGCGGAGCTGGATCCGATCGCGGCGGTCAAGTCGCTGGCAAGGCTCGGCTATGAAAGGACCGACAGGTGCGAGGGCGAGGGCCAGGTAAGCTTCAAGGGCGGGGTGCTGGACATCATACCAGCAGGGTCCGACACCGGCGTAAGGGCCGAGTTCTTCGGCGACGACATCGAATCGCTAAGGAGGTTCGACCCGGATACGCAAAGGTCCGTGGGGAAGATGGAGACGGCCGTCATACCTCCGGCGAGGGAGATGTGCCTTTCGGAGGACGATCTTAAAGGGGGCATGGCCGGGATATCGGAGGCGCTGGAAGAAGCGTCGAGGAAGGAGTACCTGTCCGAGGGGGACGGCGCGAAGGAGAGCCTGTACGAGCGCCTCGCCAAGAGGGTGGAAAGCCACCTGGAGAAGCTCGCCGGCTTCGGCGCCTTCGACAACGACGAGCAGTACATCGGCTATTTCTTTAAAAGGCCGTATTCGATACTCGATTACGCCGAGGGGATGCTCCTTGTCGTGGACGAGCCGGACAGGGCCCATAACAGCCTCGTAGGCTTCGACCGCGACGCGTCGGAGGCATACGTGAGCTTCGCTGAGCAGGGCCTGGTCCTGCCGGGCAACATGGGGGCGCACTTGGGGGCGGGCTATGTGGACCTTGTGAGCCAGAGCATGCGCAGGATCGAGATGTCCGCGGCGCCTTTCAGGGAGGAAGAGGGCCCTTCGGCCGTACCCGAGATCATGATGAGCATGAGGGAGCCCTCGTTCAAGTCGTCCGACCTGGCGGATCTCATAAAAGAGGTGGACAAGCTTAGGAGGAAGGGCTTCGCGGTGGTGGCGGCCGCGTCCACCGAGGACAGGGCCGCAAGGCTTTACGCCGCCTTCCTGGATGCCGGCTCTCCCGTGCAGAAGCAGCCCTGGGAGGACCTCGAGCCGGCAGCGGGTACTGTGAAGGTATCGGTCGCCGGCATGTCCTCCGGCTTCATATCCAATTCCGCCAAGCTTGCGGTGCTGACCGACAACGAGTTCTTCGGCACGGCGAAGAAGAAGAAGAGCTACAAGCAGATCGCCGAAGGGGCCAAAATATCCAGCTACAGGGACCTCACCCCGGGCGACTACGTGGTGCACGTCAACCACGGCATAGGAAGGTACCTGGACATGAGGCCCATGGAGGCGCTGGGCGTGACGAGGGATTACCTCGTGGTGCAGTACGCCGGGGACGGCATGATATACGTACCGACAGACCAGGTCGCCATGCTGCAGAAATACATAGGGGGCGAGGACGCCTCGCCCAAGCTCAACAAGCTGGGCGGCACGGAATGGGTCAAGGCGAGGAGGCGGGCCGGCAAGGCGGTAAGGGAGATCGCGGAGGAGCTGGTAAGATTGTACGCTGCGAGGCTCGCCGCCAAGGCCTACGCCTGCGGGCCGGACAGTCCCTGGCAGGCCGACTTCGAGGACAAGTTCCCGTACGACGAGACGCCCGACCAGCTCGAGGCCGTCAACGCGGTGAAATGGGACTTGGAGCAGGACCATCCCATGGAGAGGCTGGTCTGCGGCGACGTCGGCTTCGGCAAGACGGAGGTCGCCTTGAGGGCGGCCTTCAAGATGGCGGCCGAGGGCAAGCAGTCCGCGGTGCTCGCCCCGACCACGATACTCTCCTACCAGCACTACAACACCTTCAAAGAGCGTTTCGAGGGTTTCCCCATGAGAGTGGAGCTGCTGTCCAGGCTCACGAAGCCCGAGGATGAGAAGCTGATACTCAAGGACGTCGCGAACGGGATGGTGGACGTGGTGGTCGGGACCCACAGACTGCTGTCGAAGGACGTGAAGTTCAAGGACCTGGGACTTCTCGTCATAGACGAGGAGCAGCGCTTCGGTGTCGAGCAAAAGGAGAAGCTCAAGGAGATGAGGACGGACGTGCACGTCCTTACGCTCACGGCCACTCCCATCCCCAGGACGATGCACATGTCCATGGTCGGTGCGAGGGACATGAGCCTGATAGGCACACCACCCGAGAACCGCTTCCCGGTCAGGACCTATGTGACCGAGTACGACGACAGGATGGTCAGGGAGGCCATATTAAGGGAGATCGACCGCGGGGGCCAGGTCTTCTACGTGCACAACAGGGTGCGGAGCATCAACCACGTGGCAGAGGAGCTGGCAGGCCTGGTGCCGGAGGCGAGGATAGGCGTCGCGCATGGTCAGATGAACGAGGACAGGCTCGAGGGGATAATAATGAGCTTCCTTAGGCACGATTTCGACGTGCTTGTTTGCACAACGATAATCGAAGCCGGCATGGACATGCCCAACGTCAACACCCTTATCGTCAACGACGCGGAGAGGTTCGGCTTAGCTCAGCTCTACCAGCTCAGAGGAAGGGTCGGAAGGTCGAACAGGGTGGCTTACGCATACTTGACCTACAAGCGCGACAACGTACTCTCTGAGGCGGCGGATAAGAGGCTAGCCGCGATAAGGGAGTTCTCGACGCTAGGCTCGGGCTACAAGATCGCGATGAGGGACCTGGAGATAAGAGGGGCGGGCAACCTGCTCGGCAGGGAACAGAGCGGCAATATCACCTCGGTGGGATTCGAGATGTACTCATCGATGCTGGAAGAGGCCGTAAGGGAGCTCAAGGGCGCAAAGCCTCCGGAAGAGAAGCTGGCGGTGAGCATCGACATGCCTTTCGACGCCTACATACCGTCGTCCTACATCTCTGACCAATCCGAGAAGATAGAGGCCTACAGGAAGATAAACGCGGCGTCCACCCCGGAAGAGGCGGTCGAGCTGGCGGAGGAGTTCACCGACAGGTTCGGTCGCATGCCTGCGGAAGTCTCGAACCTCATCGCGGTCGTCGAGCTCAAGGCGATGGCGCGGCTCGCCAACATATGTTCGCTGTCGCTCGAGAACGACGACTACTCCGGCATGCAGGTCGTAGCGCTGAGGTTCGCCCCGAGGATGCAGCTGCCGCTGGACGAGAGCATCAGGGTGGCGAGGCTGTTCGGAAACCGTATACTGATACCTAGGACGGCGACCGCCCCTTTGATGGTCCGCTACAAGGACCTCGAACCGGCCGCCCTCATAGACATACTGAGGTCCTTGCTGGCCCAGCTAAGGGATTCGTACCTGAGGCTTTCGGCCTTCATGGACGAGCTGGAGGCCGGCCACGGGCTGGGGGAGGCCATAAGGGCCGCGACGCCTGAAGGAGCGCTTGTCGGCAGGAAGGGTCCGGAGAAGGAGAAAGAAGGAAGGGCAGGCAAAGCGACTGTCGTGAGGGGCGCAAAGGAAACGCCGAAGACCTCAGGGTCGGCTAAGGCGCCCTATAACAAGCGGCTCAGGCTGGCATCGGAAGATAAGGACGGGAAGAAGGACTAGGCACGGACGGAATCGGTCCGGTTCATATCATGGCGGGCAGAGCCTGAAGGCAGCGGCCTTGAAGCCGGGGCTGAGGGCCTGGGGACGGGGGAAGAAAATGGCAGATGGGAAAATAAGGATAATAGGCATGGGCCCGGGATCCGAAGGGGCGATACCTCCTGCGGCGATGGAGGAGGCATCCTCGTGCGACATCATATTCATAAGGACGCTGCAGCATCCCGGGGCGGGGCGGTTCACCTCGCTCGGGCGCATGTGGGAATCCTTCGACGGACTGTATGAATCGTCCGCGAGCTTCGAGGAGGCCTACGGCAGGATGGCCGAAGAGGTAGTCGGAGCCGCCGCGAAGGGAAAGAGAGTCGCCTTCGTGGTGCCAGGAAGCCCAGCCGCAGGGGAGTCGGCGGTACGGATGGTGATCGGAAGGGCGAAGGAGCTGGGCATCGAAGTGAAGGCGGTGCAAGGGGCAAGCTTCGTGGATGCGTGCGCTGTCGCCGCCGGCAACGACATCCTGCTCGACGGGCTCGCTGTGATAGGAGCTTTCAGGCTGGACGAGCAGTGGCCGGCGTCAGATAAGGGCAAGCGGTTGCCGTTTCCGGTTCCGCTCCTTATAGGAGAGGTATACGACAGGATGATGGCCGGCAGGGTGAAGCTCGTTGTGGCGGACGCCTACGGGGACGAGCACCCTGTCATGGTGATAGATGCGGCAGGGGATCCCGATAAGGCGACGGTAAGGGAAATGAAAGCCTATGAGCTCGACAGGACCGACGTTTTCGGGCCGTTGACATCGGTCTTCGTGCCCAAAGCCTCCGATGCAAGGCTTGCCAGGCCGTGTAGCTGGCCGGCCGACAGGATCGTAGGCATCATGGCAAGGCTAAGGGGCGAGGACGGCTGTCCGTGGGACAAGAAGCAGGACCTTAAAAGCCTAAGGCCGTATGTGCTGGAAGAGGCGTACGAGGTGGCGGGCGCCATAGACGAGGGCGACATGGACCACCTGTGCGAAGAGCTGGGCGATCTGCTGCTGCAGGTGGTGTTCCAGGCCAGGCTGGCAGAGGAGGAGGGCAGCTTCGACTTCGCGGACGTCGTCGATTCGATATCGGATAAGCTCATAAGGCGCCACCCTCATATATTCGCCGACGTGAAGGCCGACACCGCAGAGAAGGTGCTGAGGAACTGGGAGTACATTAAGCAGCAGGAGAAGGCGGCGAAGGGCATGCAGGAAGGCGAATCGGGACCGCCGTCGCTGCTGTCCGGAGTGGCGACTTCGCTGCCGGCCTTGTGGTATTCATCCAAGATGCAGGACAAGGCAGCTAGGGTAGGGTTCGACTGGAAGACCGCCGGGATGGCGATGGCGAAGGTCCACGAGGAGGTAGAGGAGGTCGAAGCTGTGCTCGCGGGCGACAGGGAAGCCCTCGAGGAAGAGCTCGGAGACCTCATATTCGCGGTTGTTAACGTGGCGAGGCTCTCGAAGATAGACTCCGAAGCGGCCCTTAAGAAGACGGCGGAGAAGTTCAAGAGGCGCTTCATGTACATCGAGGCGCGCGCCCTTGAGATGGGCGAGAAGCTGGAGGACATGGGCCTTGAGAGGCTGGATGCGCTCTGGGACGAGGCCAAGGAGAACGGGATGTGAACCCACGGTAGCCGGACCAACAGGAAATGTAGAGGGCTCCTTCCAAGGAGCCCTTTTTTACTGCCGGCTGCGATCAGAGGATTATGTCCCTCCTGCTGAACGTGAGTATGCCGCCGGTGAACATAACTGCGGCTATGCCGAGGAGAACGATGCTGTTTACCAGGATAGGACCTCCCGACATTATCTTCTCCGTATCGTAAAGGGTAAAGATCGTGAAGTTCTTGAGCCAGGACAGCTTGTCGTCAACTTTCGACAGCATCTGTATGACATAGAACGCCAAGGGGATCCCAGCGCCGAGCGATGATGATAGCTTGGCGTCGTCGAAAGCGCAAGAGAAGAAGAAAAGCATGCCCGAAACTGCGAAGAAGATGAACAGAGCGAGGTAATTGTGCGCCAGGAACTTGCCGATATCGAGGAGGCCCGGGAATTTCGCCTCGCAGATGAGATAGCCAATCAGAGTGTTCACTGAAAACAATACCGTAAGGCTTATGATGAAGTACACGGCCTGGGTGCCGGCTATGGCGCTTCTTTTTAACGGGCCGGACAGGAGGTATGCCATCGAGCCGCGGTCTACGAACCTTGAGACGAGCCGGCCGGACAGGATTATGCAATATATCATCGGGAAGAGGATCACGACGAACGAGTAGTAGTACCCCGATATGAATCCAGTGAGCGTTGAGCCTATGGTATCGAAGCCCAGGGCCGATACGAGCTGTTTGGGCATCGCTGCCATGAGCTGGTTTATCGCCTCGACGCTCCCGGGATCGTACATCAAGGAGATTATCGAGATGTACATGAGCATGATCGCCAGTATGATGAGGAAGAGCAGCCAGTTCGACTTAAGGTCGTGCTTGAAGAGGGCGCGGTTCATTCATAACGCCTCCTTCCCGTAGTACTTCAAGAAGGCTTGTTCCAGATCCCTTCCGCCAGGGTAAAGGCCCCTTACGTCGCATTGGGAGAGCGCCTTGAAGAAGACGTTATAATCCCCTCTGACGGACACCTCCACATTCCCGTTCGTCTGTTTCACGATCTCTATGCCAGCGGCCCTCAACTTCGTTGCATCTTCGGGAACGGCAAGTTTCACTATGTAGCTCATCCTCTGCTCCGCCTTGAGCTTCGCCATCTCCTCGACCGCCACGAGCCGCCCCTCCCTCAGGATGGCGGCCCTGTCGCAGGAACGGTCCACCTCCTCGAAGTTGTGCGAGGACAGCAGGAAAGTCTTGCCGGCCTTCTTCTCCTCTAGGACCAGCTCTATGAAGACGTTCTGCATAAGAGGGTCGAGGCCGCTGGTCGGTTCGTCCAATAGGTACACCGAAGGATCGTGCGCGAATGCCGCGACGATGGCAAGCTTCTGCCTCGTGCCCTTCGACATCCTCTTGATGCGCCCGGACGGGTCCAGATTTAGGCGGTCGCACAGCCCGTCCGCCCTCTTGAGGCTCCTTAGCCCCCTCAGCTCCAGGAGGAACCTCAGGAATCCGGTCCCCGTCATCTCATCGAACAGGGCGAGCTCGCCCGGTAGGTATCCCAGCACGCGCTTTATAGCGGCTGCGTCCTTCCAGCAATCAAGCTCGTTTATACCGCATGCGCCCCTGTCGGGCCTCATGAAGCCCATGAGCAGCCTGATCGTGGTCGTCTTGCCCGATCCGTTGGGACCGAGGTACCCGAACGCTTCGCCCTTGGCTATGGAGAAGTCGAGGTCGAACACCCCTTTGCCCCCGCTGTAGGCCATGGATAGCCCTTTGGCCTCGATCATGTAGCATCACCCGCCCTTCGGACATCGCCTCATGGATATTATATCCTCACGGGGAAACCAAGGAGAATGAGTACCGCTTGCGGGCATCCACTCGGAGGGATGCGTGCGCCGGTTCAGGGAATGTCTCGTTTTGCGCGTATTTGAAGTTCTGTGAACCAATTTTGAAAAGGGCACCCGCCGGTTTGTTCGGCAAGTGCCCGAAAAATGCCTTCTCTTATCGACAGACGTTAGTTGTCAGCCACCGGGGTCCCACCCAGTCCGCTCTGTACGGCCGGTGCCACGGGCATGACCGACTTGCCGCATGACGCGTTGATGTAGCGGATCTCGTTTATCCACCACTCCACCGAATCTGCCAAACCGTCTACGTCCTCGTCGATAGGGACGCCTCCTTTTATCCCGTCATCGAACTTGAAGGCATTGAGTATCGTGCGATCATCGTTCGCCACGAACAGCGCGCCCATGGTCTCAGGCGACGATTTGTCGAACACCGCCAGGATCTCCCCGTCGCCGAAAACGGAACCGGGATAGCAGTTGGTGCCATAATTGTCATCGGCTCCGGCGAAGTTGAGGTCAGGGATGGCTAACGGGCTGGTCCAGAGCCTGTTGGGTCCCTTGGTCTTGTATACCGGCCTGGGAGAATACTCGGTAGGGCCCGCATGGGCGTAGCCCAGGGCGTTCCAGAGCGCATTGTCCCAATCCCAGCTTAACATCCACGAACTTATGGCGAGGCGGCCGCCCTTCGTGATGTAGTCGTACATAAGTGCTTCTGCAACAAGGGTCGTATCCGCCCTGTTAGGATTGTCGACTACGACGATGTCCCATTCCGATGCCTGGAAAGCATCGTTGAACGTCGTCCAGTCGGAGGTTGCGGTATAAGCGTAGTTGAGACGGTCCAGGGCTTCGGCGGCGAAATGGTACAATGAATCATCATATAGCAGCACTGCCTTGGGTTTACACCCTGCCATGTTAATCATCATGAAAAACAAGATGGCGAATATGGCCAAAATCTTCGACGTCTTCTTGATCAATGCCAAGATAAAAGACCCCCTTCACGAAGATAATTATTCATTAATTCACTAATTCAATGAAATACGATCACTATCCTGCGAAGCATGAATAAAAATATGGCGACGGCGTGCGTATAGGAGCAGTCGTACGACTCATCGAGGACACTTTTAGAAAGGGCCGTGCGGCTGCATCGTCATGGCACCTTCGCCGCAGCCAGGAGGGCTATTGTAAGAAGCGCTGACAAGCTCTGATATTGTGCGGGAAACGCCTAGGAAAGGTTATAATGAAATAGTAGAGCCTGACGGCCTCATCGGCCGGGCAGAGGATAGACGGCGAGGAGGCCGCGATGTTCGGTAAGACGAGGGACAGAAGGACGACCAGGACCAGATACGGTGCGGCCACAAATAAGAGGCCGGCTCTTTCGGCATTGGCGGCGTTGGGACATTTCCTCGTCGGTCCGTTCATAGTACTGGCAGGGGTTTTCACACCGAGGGTAGTGCCGGGCAGGCGCCACATAGTGGCCGTGCTGATAATGGGCATGTTAGCGGCTGGATTCGCATGGGCTGGCAGTTCGGCGGTGGACGGCTGGATGGATAGGAACCTGCAGGCGCTCGGAAGGTACACCGAAGCTTCCGTCGAGGTGAAAGGAGTGCCGTTCGCCGACATCATAAACGTTGAGGCCGTGAGGGCAGGAGTCGATCCGACACTGGTGGCGGCGATGATATCACAGCAGAGCGGCTGGCAGTCGGAGAACGTGTCATGGAGGGGCGGCAGGGGACTGATGAACGTGACCCCTTCCGTATGGAGGCAGTTCAATCCGAACTCGGCCTGCAACGGGGAGCACCCGTCACCGAAGACGGGCACCGATTGCATATACGACGTCGAGCAGAACATAAGGACAGGGTGTTCATACCTAAGGAACCTGATTGACATGTACGGAGGAAGGATAACCCTCGCCCTGGCGGCTTATGCGAGCGGGATAGACTACGTCGAAGCCTATGAACAGGCCGGGGGGACGGGAGAGCCGCCGGCGCCGGCGTTCAGCGAATACTACGGGACCTTGAGGCAGGTGCTGACGTTCTGGCGCGAGGCCAGGTCGGCGGAAGGATCCAGCGATGTCGCGGCAGCCTTGAGGCTGATGAGCATAAGGAAGGTGCTCGGATACGTCGCGGTAGGACTGACCGGCTTGATGTTGCTGTGGGCTGCTCTAAGGTATAGGCCGGGGGTGTGACGGCATGGCCGAAAAGAACGGCAGGAGACGAGAGAAGCTGGAGAAGGCCATATTCGCGATAAGCATCGCGGTGATAGTCGTCTGCCTTGCTGGAATTACGATATCCTCAATGTGGAGGCTTTCCGAGATCAAGAAGGAGACTGCAAGGCTCGAGCAGGAGCTCGCCTACTGGCAGGGCAAGCTGGACGAGGTCGAGAAGGCGATACAAGAGGCCACGAAGGACGAGACCATCGAGCGCATAGCAAGGGAGAGGCTGGGCCTCGTGATGCCGGGCGAGACGGTATACATGCCCAAGGACAAGTGACATAGCGTCGATTGCCTGACAAAGGCGCATATCCTGCATAAGGATGGACAGGGTGCCGGATTGACTTGTTAACCCGCGGGCAATATAATTCAGACAAAACATCAAACAAAACCCTAAATGGAGGAAATCATATATGGTTCCGACCGTCGGAGAGGTCGTTAGCGGTAAAGTAACCGGTATAACGAAATTCGGAGCATTCGTTGACATAGGGAACGGACACACTGGCATGGTCCATATCTCCGAGATAGCTGATGAGTACATAACGGAGATCAGCGACCATCTGAAGATAGGTGACATAGTCAACGTAAAGGTTATCAACATCAACGGGGAGAAGGTCGGCCTGTCGATCAAGCAGACGCTCCCCAGCTTCATAGCAAGGCAGGAGGCCAGGAACAGGGCGAGGGACGCATCCAATTTGCAAAACTTCGAGGACAAACTGGCGAAGTTCATGAAGGACAGCGAAGAACGGCACTCCGACCTCAGGAAAAGCCAAGATTCGAAGAGAGGCGGGAGGGGCAGCCGCGGAAGCAGGATGTTCTGAGGGCTTAGTGAGCCTTGCCGGACCCTTCGAGGGTCCGGCTTTTTCGTCGAAAGGACGGCCGATGGAAGAAAGACTGATTTGCCCCGACCGGAGATGCCCGGTCGGCGACGACAGGAAGACGGCACGCTTCCAGCTCGGGCGGGAGCCCGAAGGCATGCTGGGCGTGGCTGCGAGATGCGCCTATGGCGCCCCCACCGTCCTTGTATGTTCTCCCGTCGTATTGAGGGGCGGGGGGAACGCTGAACCCTTCCCGACAGTTTATTGGCTGTCGTGCCCTTTCCTTCGCGACATGATAGGAAGGCTCGAGGGCGGCCCTGCCTTCAGGCGCATCAGGGGGCTGATACGCAAGGACGGCACGTTCAGGGAGGGCGCCCGCGATTCTGCCGCGAACTACAGGGCGGACAGGGCCAGGCTGTACGAAGGCATTCCGGATGAGCTGAAAGGCATGATCAACGAGAATGCCACGAAGGACCTCCTTAGCGCAGGACCGGGCGGCATAAGATCCTTTGAGAACATCAAGTGCCTCCATATCTACCTAGCGAACTGGCTGGCCGGAAACGCCGACCCAGTGGGCCGCATCACGGCAGAGCTGATCGCGGGGATGGATCGTCGCGGTACCCAAGGCGACGATAGCCAGCCTGTTTCCGTCTAGCACCTCCATTAAGAGCCCGATAGAGAATCAAGACGCGGACCTGCTCTTAAAAGCGGAGGTCCGCGGTCTTTCGTCGATAAGCCCAAGGCGATTTATCTGCCACGCCAGGTTTGGCTATTCTTGCATGCTGCCCATGCTAAACTTTCAGGATTTCCTCTATCTCGTAATCCATCGTGCCCAATCCCATCTTGACCGCGTGGGTAAGCTGCACCTTCCAGTCGGAATCGGGGGTCAGCGCCCTGAACTTGTCCTCCCCGCAGCACACATGGCCGACCGCGCTGCCCGGGGCGCCTTCTGAGGCTTGGACCATCTCCGCTGACGCGAAATCTATCGCCACGGGGTCCTTGGATGCCATTATCCCTATGTCCGGCACGATGGGCACGTCGTTATTACCGAAGCAGTCGCACTGCGGGCTGACGTTGATTATCACGTTGAAGAACAGCACCTTGCCCGCTTTGCCGTACACCGCTCCAGCCGCGTACTCGGCCATCTTCCGCTGCAGGGCGGATGTGCTGTTGGCCCATTTGTTCTTTATGGTCCTGGCCGGGCACATGGCGAGGCAGTCGCCGCAGCCGATGCATATCGACGGGTCGATGTACGCCTTCTTCTCGTCCGTGAAGCTTATCGCCAAGGCGGGGCAGTGTTGGATGCACTTCCCGCATCCTAAGCAAGCCTCCTGCTTTACCACAGGCCTTACGTCCGAGTGCTGCACGAGCTTTCCCGCCCGGGAGGCGCAGCCCATGCCCAGGTTCTTCAAGGACCCTCCTATGCCCGCCGAGATGTGGCCTTTGAAGTGGGCAATAGATATCAGGGCGGTAGCGTTGTATATGGATGATGCTATCTTGGCCTCCTTGAGCTGTCCGCCCTCAAGTGGCACCGAGACGTAGTCGCTTCCAATCAGCCCGTCACCGACTATGAAAGGAGCACCGGCCGTCTCGATGTTGAAGCCATGCAAGCTGGCGGAGAGGCTGTGCCTTACCGCGTCGTTCCTCTGTCCGCTGTAAAGAGTGTTCGTGTCGGTAAGGAAAGGCACTGCGCCCGCTCTCTTCACCTTGTCGACCACCCTGCGCACAAGCTGCGGTGCGACGAAGCTCAGATTCCCAGGTTCTCCTACATGCAGCTTTATCGCCGTGAAGTCCCCTTTTAAGAGCATACCTTTTAGGTCTGAAGCTTCACAAAGGGCGTCCATCTTGTCCAGAAGGCTTACGCCCGGTTTAGTCCTGGCATTCGTAAAGAAAACCTTGCTTGCCATGTTATTCCTCCCAGAAAATTTCGCTTGGAAAGAGGTTATAGGCAAATTATATCAAATATAATTTTATGTGCGGAACATGGGCCACACGGGGCGCGATGGCGCCCTAAAGGTGCAAGGAGGTCAAAATGAGAAAGAACATTTCAGCCATCATCCTGGCAGCGGCTCTGGTGCTGGCTATATCGGGTACGGCGGCCGCGAAGTTGCCGGGACATTTTTCGATCAGCGCCAATGGCGGGTACATGTTCACATACGGTGAGCTGGAGCTTGAATACAAAGAGGGCTTGGGGGCGATCGGGCTTAACGTAGGGTCTGACGGCCTTCTTCTGGAGATAGGCGTCCCTATCAAGTACTTCGTCCCCATCAGCAACGGCTTCAGCTTCTACGTGGACGTAAATCCCGCTGCGTTGGTTTGGTTCGCGGGGCCTTCGGTGGAGTTCGGGATAAAAGCCGGTCCTGGCATAGAATTCAGGTCGGGCTTCTTCAAGGCCATAGTCGAGGGCGGTTATGCCTATTCGGCGACCAGGGGCCACGGGTTCTATGCGAAGGGCGGCCTGGGCTTCGTGTTCTGATCGTTCAGACTCCCGCCAAAAGCCCGAGCGACAGATAAGGCGACAAATTCTGTTAAGGGAGGTAAGAGAATGAAAAAGGTAGCTCTCATCGCATCACTGGCAGTCATCATGATGTTATTCACTGCCTCGACGACCCTGGCCGAAGCTCCCGAGATGTCCATCAACATCAATTCCGGATACTCCTTCACATGGGTCGAGCTGGAGCTGGAGTACAAGACGGATCCGTTCGCGTTCGGCGCTCAGGTAGGCTATGGCTATGGCTTGGAGATAGGCGCGTTTGGAAGGTACTACTTCCCTCTCAACAGTTATCTGAACATACCCGCTGAGTACAGATTGAGTGTGTTTGCTGGTATCACTCCTTCGCTCCTATTGGATTTCACCCCCTCGTTCGGCGCCGGCTTCGGGCTTAAAGTAGGACCCGGCGTCGACTTCAGGTGGAACCAGCTAAGGGTGTACATCGAAGGTGGATACATGTTCGACACTTTGTGGGGCCCAAGCCATGGCGGATACGGGAAAGCCGGCATAGGCTATATATTCTAGGGATAATAGAAGTTCTACAGGAGGGGCGCCGGGCATCACCGGGCGCCCCTTCGGCAATGACGAAGAAATCTGGGATGCTACGGACAGGAGGTGAATCATGAGAAAGACGGCAATCGCGATTTTGATGGCATTATTGTTGTTGATCGCATTTAACGTGTCATCTTCAGCGGCCGCGCCTAACGAGTTCATGATAGGGTTGAACTCGGGTTATCCGTATACATTACTTGAGCTCGAGTTCGAATACAAGAACGGCCCATGGGCGGGAGGAGCTGACGTGGCCTGGGCCGGAGGCGCGATGGAGATGGGGATTTTCGGAAGATATTACGTTCCCCTCGGTTTAGGTTTTGATTTCTATGCGGCCGTAAATCCAGGCATGGTTATCGTCTTCTCTAGCGTGCCGCCGAGCGTCAAAGGGACGATAAAGGTTGGTCCGGGGTTCGATTTCAGATGGGAACACTTAAGAGTCGGGCTCGAGGGCGGCATGCTCTATATTTTCGGGCACACGACTCCGAACTTTTATATAAAAGGCGGATTAGGTGTATTGTTCTAGAGATGTTCCTCGATGGGAAGAGCATATGGGTGCAGGCATCACGGCCTGCACCTTTCTATTTGCTCACGCGGCTCTTCTTTCATGATTTTAGCTCTAAGTATATTTGATGGTTGACACGAGCCGGCTATGGTCTTATTATACTATATAACGAACGTTATATCAGTATCGGGGGCGTAACACATGGACAGGGCGGAAGCATCCGGGCAAGAAGGGACCAGCACCAAGGACAGGCTGTTGAGAAACGCCGTATCTATGTTCAGCGAAAAGGGTTTCCACGGGACTTCCATGCGGGAGATAGCCAAGGCCTCGGGTTGCGGCCTGCCGACACTCTATTACCATTACTCTAGCAAGAGCGAGCTCTTCGAGGAGATAGTCGTGAACCAGTTCCTCAAGATAACGGAGAAGATGAACAAGCAGGTCGATTTTACGAAGAAGCCGGAGGAGATATACCTGCAGGTCATAAGGACCCGCATCAATCTCGAGGGCTTCGACAGGGATGTATACAAGATGGCGCTTAAGGTATGGCTCGGCTTCGAGGACAGCGGAAAAGCCAGGGAAAAGGTGCTGGAATGGGAGAACAAGCGCGCCGAATCGAACAGGCGGATCATGGCGAGGGGCATAGCCAACGAAGCCCTGCGCGAGGACGTCATGGAGATACTAATAAACTACATCGAGAATATGGTGAACAGGATAATATTGCTTGATGAGAATGTAGACGAAGACAAGGTAAGAAGACAGATATCCCTTCTCTTCGCTATGGGCTTATGACGACACGTCCTGCTATGTCATGCAAACACGTGGATCGGGGGGCTTTGGTTGGAACGATTGGAGAATCTTGGCCTGATCCATCTCGAATTGGGCGCGGGCTCTTCGTTCATAATAAATATAACGAACGTTATATCAGGAGGCGTTAATATGGAACTATTTGAAAAGGTGAAGCTACTGCAGGCAGTCTACGCCGGGGCTCTTGCCGACGCGGTGCTGCGGTTCGGGCGCGAAGGGATACTGGAGAAGATCACCGCTCAGAAAGAACTAGAACAGATGGCAGGAGGGAAAGTCAGGGCGGCTCAGCTCGGTATAACCACTAAGGAGGACGTATTCTTCAAGCTGTCGGACTTGATGGGCTGTGCCCAATGGAAGCTGGA